>CAVPEW010000001.1:0-35911 GCA_963703565.1 uncultured Microthrixaceae bacterium
GGGGGGTGGTCACGGCCCGTCGACCTCGGCCGTGGCCATCGGCTCGGCCACGAGCGGGCCCGGCCGGTCGGCCCGCATGATCGCTCCCATGACCGCGACGCCGTGGGCCCCGGCCGCCCGGCACGCGCTGACCGCAGCGGGCCCGTCGATGCCGCCGAGGGCGTAGACCGGCAGTGTCGTGGACGCGGTCATCGCGGCCAACCCCTCGACCCCCAGCGTCGGGCCGTACCCGGGCTTGGATGCGGAGGCGTGGACCGGTGACAGAGTCACGTAGTCGACTCCGTCGGTCTCGGCGGCGCACACCTCAGCGGCGTCGTGGCACGACCGCCCTGTGACGCCCGCTCCGGCCGGCGGGGGGCCGCCGGTCGGGGGCTGGTGGACGCCGTCGGCGCCGGGGATCTGGCTGCCCGCGCTGAGCAGCAGGCCGCCGGCCGCGTGCACGACCGGTGCCAGCTGCGCCGCCAGCGCACGCCGCTCGTCGTCGGGCAGGTCCTTCTCGCGCATCACCAGGGCGCGGGCGCCGGCGTCGACGACGGCCGCCACGACGTCGACCAAGGGGACGGCGGACTGACGACGGTCGGTGAGGATCAACAGCCGCGGCAGGTGAGCCGGTCGGTCTCGCCGGGCCGGAGCCGGGTGTCCGAAGCGGTGCACCCCAGCTGCACCCGTCACGCCAGCTGCACCCGTCCCTGCATCGGCGTGGACGCCTCGGCGTGGAGCCGCTCGGGGATCCGGCCGGCGTGGCGCGCCGCCCACCCGGCTTCCACCGCCAGGCGCATGGCGGTCGCCATGAGCACCGGGTCCTGCGCCCGCGTCACCGCGGACGCCAGGAGCGCAGCGTCGCACCCCAGCTCCATTGCCAGGGCCGCGTCGGAGGCCGTGCCGATCCCCGCGTCGAGGATCACCGGCACGTCGACGGCCTCGCGGATGAGACGGATGTTGTGGCGGTTGCGGATCCCGCCGCCGGAACCGATCGGCGAGCCCAGCGGCATGACCGCCGCGCATCCCACCTCGGCGAGGCGCCGGGCCACTACCGGGTCGTCGCTGGTGTAGGGCAGGACCACGAAGCCGTCGTCGACCAGGCGCATGGCGGCGTCGAGCAGCTCGGAGACGTCGGGCAGCAGCGTGCGCTCGTCGCCGATGACCTCCAGCTTGATCCAGTCGGTGGCGAAGGCATCACGGGCGAGTCGTGCTGTGAGCACCGCCTCGGCGGCGGTGTGGCACCCCGCGGTGTTGGGCAGCGGCGTGATGCCGAGCCGTTCGAGCACGTCGAGCACCGATCCGCTGCCGGCGGGATCGAGCCGCCGCAGCGCCACCGTGGTGAGCTCGGTGCCCGAGGCCCGAAGCGCCCGCTCCAGCACCTCGAGGCTGGGCGCGCCGCCCGTGCCCGTGATCAGCCGTGAACCTAGGCGCCGGCCCGCGATGGTCAGCGGATCGGTCACGCTCATCCTCCCTGGGCGGCGACGAGGATCTCGATGCGGTCGCCGTCGCGCACGGAGGTCTCGGCCCATTTCGAGCGGGGGACGACGGCGTCGTTGCGCGCCACGGCCACTCCCTCGACGCGCTCGACGCGCTCGGCCACGAGGGCCCGCAGGCCGGTGCCCTCCGCGAGCCGGGCGGGCTCGCCGTTGATCGTTGCGTCGATCATGGGACTTCCCTGAAGCGGTCGATGCGGAACGGTGCGGTGAGCTCGGGCCAGGCGCCGTCGCAGACGGCGTCGGCCACGGCGTCGGCGGTGGCCGGGGCCAACAGCACGCCGTTGCGGTGGTGGCCGGTGGCCACGTGGATGCCGGCGACGGTGTCGAGCAGCGGAGCCCCGTCGGGTGTGGTGGGACGCAGCCCGGCGGCACACTCGACGAGCGGCGCCTCGTCCAGGCCGGGCAGCAGCCGCCATGCCTCCTCGAGGAGGGTGCGCACGCCACCGGCGGTGACCGTGCGGTTCGGACCGGCCTCCTCGCTGGTGGCGCCCACCACGATCTCACCGTCGGGCCGCGTCACCACGTAGACGTCGAGCCCGCGCACGACGTGGGTGGGCAGCACGGCGCGGCTGGTGGCGGCCAAGCGGAGGATCTGCCCCTTGACGGGGCGGAGGGGCACGTCGAGGAGGTCGCGGGTGTTCCAGCCGGCGCAGGTCACCACGGCGTCGGCATCGAGCACTCGCCCGTCGTCGAGCTCGACCCGCTGGGGCTCGACGGCCACCGCCGCTGCCCTGACCTCGGCGACGCCCCGGTGCCGGCCAGCCGAGGCGAGCGCCTCGAGGGTTGCGCGGGGGTTCACCTGGTGGTCGCCGGCCACCCACAGCCCGCCGCACGTGCTGACCCCGAGGGCGGGCTCGCGCTGTCGCAGCGAACGGGCGTCGAGCGCCTCGACGGCACGACCACTCGACTCCAGGTACGCCGCCAACCGGTCGAGCTCGCGGCGGTCGTCGAGATCACGGGCCACGAGCAGGGTGCCCGACTCCACGTAGCCGGCGTCGGCGCCGGCGTCGCAGCCCAGCTCCGCGGCGAACCGGGGCCATCGGCTGGCCGATTCGAGGTTGAGCCCCAGCAGGTCGTCCTCGCCGAAGTGCGCCTCGGTGACCGGTGCCAGCATGCCCGCAGCGACGCTCGCAGCGGACCGCGACAGGTCGGGATCGACCACGGTGACGGATGCGTCCCGCTGCGCCAGGCGCCACGCGACCGACCGACCGATGATGCCGGCGCCCACGACGATCACCCGCATCCTGTGCAGCTCCATGAGCTGGTGCAGCTTGGTCACCGGGTCGTCGGACCCGTAGATCGCGCCCAGCGCGGCGACCCCCCACGCTCCGGCGTCGAGCACCGCAGCTGCGTTGTCAGCCGTGATGCCGGAGATGGCGATGACCGGGAGGTCTACCGCGGCGGCGACCACCTCCACGCCCCGCGGGCCCATCGGCTCGGGCAGCCCTGTCTTGGTCGACGTGGCAAAGACCGGTCCGACGCCGAGGTAGCTGGCGCCGTCGGCCTCGGCCCGTCGAGCGTCCTGCGCGTTGCGGCAGGTGGCGCCGACGATGGCGCCGGGGCCGAGCAGGCGCCGGGCGACGGCGGCGGGCAGGTCGTCGGCGCCCACGTGGGCGCCGTCGGCGCCGGCGGCCAGCGCGATGTCGACCCGGTCGTTCACCAGGCAGGTGGCGCCTGCGGCGCGAGCCGCGGCGAGGACCACGCTCGCGGCCTCCAGCCGCGCCCGGACAGCGACCGCCTTGGTGCGAACCTGTACCAACGGCGCACCGGCCTGCAGCAGCGCCTGCGTCGTGGCGAGACTCCGTCCGTCGACGCCCGCTGGGGTGACGACGTGCAACCTCGGGATCGTGCAGTGCACCTCGGCCTCCCTGCGTCGGCATGATCCGAATCAGGTTCATCCGGTCGAGGGCAGCGCCAGCCCTCCTCTCAGCCCGCTGCTGCGGACTCCCGTGCTCTGCGCCGAACCTAGCAGCGTGCAGCCCGAGTGGTGCATCGCGGGTGTGTCCCGGACGAGGGCCGGGCGGGTGCGCTCGGCCTCGACCGCGGACCGGCGTTGGATCGTGTGCCACGCCCCAGCCCGTGTTCCACCGCCTCGCGCCACGCAGGTCGCGCCGCCATTCGGGCGACGGGGGAAGCCACGATGGTTCCAGGACCCATCCGGGCTCCGGATCCCGTAGTGTCGCCTCCATGGACGCAGACATCGTCCTTCGGGGGGGAACGCTCGTCGACGGCACCGGATCTCCGGGCCGGCTCGCGGACGTCGCCGTGCGAGACGGCGTCATCTCGGCGGTGGGCGAAGGTCTCCGGGGGAAGCGCGAGCTCGATGCCGAGGGCCTTGTCGTCGCCCCCGGCTTCGTCGACATCCACACCCACTACGACGCACAGGTGTTCTGGGATCCCTCGCTGACGCCGTCTTCGATCCACGGCGTGACCACCGTGATCGCCGGGAACTGCGGGTTCTCCATCGCCCCGGTCCACCCGGACGGCGTCGAGATACTCGCCCGCACCCTCCAGCACGTCGAGGACATGAGCTTCGACACGCTCGAGGTCGGGGTGCCCTGGAGCGAGTTCGAGACCTTCCCCCAGTACCTCGACGCCGTCGAGGGCCACGGGGCGGCGCTCAACTTCGGCTGCTACGTCGGCCACACCGCCGTGCGGCTCTACGTGATGGGGGAGCAGGCCTACGAGCGCGCGGCAACTCCCGCGGAGATCGAGGCCATGCAGGCCGTGGTGGCCGACTCGATGGCGGCCGGCGCCATCGGGTTCGCCACCAGCGCGTCACCCACCCACACCGGCGACCACGGTAGGCCGGTGCCATCCCGCCAGGCGGATCTGGCGGAGGTCCGGGCGCTGCTCCAACCCGTCAAGGACGCCGGGCGCGGCGTGGTCGCCCTGCTGCCGGGGGGCGTGTTCTCCAACGAGGAGGTCTTCGCCCTCCAGCGCGAGATCCGGCGCCCCTTCACCTGGACCGCCCTGCTCACCATCAAGGGCTTCCCCTACCACGAGGGCGTCGTCGCCGAGCACGACGCAGCGCGCGCCGAGGGCGTCGAGGTCTGGCCCCAGGTGTCGTGTCGGCCCCTGGTGTTCCAGATGAACCTGGCCGAGCCCTTCACCCTCAACATGCGCCCCAGCTTCGCGGCGCTCATGGGCCGCCCGCGCTCCGAGCGACTGGCCGCCTACCGCGACCCGGCCTGGCGCGCCCAGACCTGGGAGGAGCTCGCCGCGGGCTCCCTGCTGCCCATGAACTGGTCCTCGCTGTCGATCGCCGAGTCCACGAAGCGCCCCGACCTGGTCGGGCGCAGCGTGGAGGATCTCGCTGCCGAGCGCGGCGTCACCCCCCTCGACGTGATGCTCGACGTGTCCCTCGACGACGACCTGTCGACCCGCTTCTGGTCGGTGCTGGCCAACAACGACCCCGACGGGATCGCGTGGCTGCTGCCGCGCGACAACGTGCTGCTCGGCCTGGCCGACTCGGGCGCTCACGTCAGCCAGCTCTGCGACGCCTGCTTCGCCACCGACCTGCTCGGCAACTGGGTCCGTGACAAGCAGGTCATGCCCCTGGAGCGGGCCATCCACAAGCTCACCGGCGAACCGGCCGGTGTCTACGGCCTGTCTGATCGTGGCGTCGTCGAGGTCGGCCGTGCCGCTGACCTGGTCGCGTTCGACCCGGCCACCGTGGGCCCCGGGCCCCTGCGGCGCGTCCAGGACTTCCCCGCCGACGGGGAACGCCTCACCGCCGACGCCCCGACCGGCATGGTCCACACGCTGGTCAACGGCGTGCCCATCCGTGTCGACGAGGCCTGCGACGTCGACGGCCTCGCCCGGCGTCCCGGCACCGTCCTTCGCTGAGGCGCGCCGTGCCCACCCAGCGCAGCCGGGCGATCACGGGCGCGAATGCATCGAGCTGGTCCAGGCTCAACCCCACGTAGCTGAACCCCCAACGCTCGCGGCGCTCCACGAGCTGGTCGCACAACTGCTCGACGGTGCCGATAAGCGCGTGGGGCGTGGACAGAGCCTGAGCGGGTGTCAGCCCGAAGGCCGGCGCGAAGGCCTCGACCAGCCCGTCGCGGTCGTCGGTCACCGCGGCCATGTGGATCCGCGCCTGCAGCTCGATCTCGCCGCCGCGCCCGCGGGCCTCGTCGCGCACCCAGGCCAGCTTGCGCTCGGTCGACTCGGCCGTGCCGTCGGGGAACGCACGTTCGTCGATTACCCCAGCGGACAGGTTCACGTTCAACGCGACCACGTCGGCGTGCCGGGCCGCCAGGCGCAACACCCGCTCGCCACCACCGCCGATCACCAACCGGACCGAGCGGCCCCCGGCGGCGAGGTCGAGCGCTATGCCGGCACGGGCGTAGTCGGTGGCCTTCCATCCCGCCCCCATGCCCAACGCGAAGCGCCCGCCGCTGAGCACGTCGAGCGTGGCCGCCTCGCGCGCCACCACCGCCGGACGGCGGAAGTCGTTGGCGAGCACCATCGTCCCGACCTGCAACTCGGAGGTGGCCGAGGCGACGGCTGCCAGCGCCGGCAGCGGAGCCAGCGAGTCGTCGAGGTGGTCGGCCACGGTCAGCGTCGACCAGCCCAGGTCCTCGGCACGCCGCGCCAGGGCGACCAACGCGGCCGGATCCGTCGGCAGCTTCACCTGCAACCCGAAGCGGAAGGGGTGCGGCCCCGGGGGCTCGACCATGGCCGAGCGAGGCTACCGGCGACACCGGTACGGTGCTGGTACATGGGGACCCTCGACGACTACACGGCTGAATCGTTCACCCACGACGGCAAGACGCGCACCGTCTACCGCCGCGGCGAGGGCCCGGCCGTCATCGTGATCGCCGAGATGCCCGGCATCACCCCGAAGGTGCTGGACTTCGCCGACCGTGTCGCCGCTTTGGGCTGCACCGCCGTGCTGCCGCACCTGTTCGGCCAGCCCGGCGCTGCGATGTCGGCCACCGTCGCGGCCCGGGCGATGGTCCCCGCCTGCGTGTCGCGGGAGTTCAGCGCCTGGGCGACGGGGGTCACCACCCCGGTCGTGTCCTGGCTGCGGGCCCTGGCCGCCGCCGAGCACCAGCGCTGTGGCGGGCCCGGCGTGGGTGCGGTCGGCATGTGCTTCACGGGCGGCTTCGCCCTGGGCATGCTCACCGAGCCCGCTGTGACCGCCCCTGTGCTGTCGCAGCCCTCGCTCCCGTTCGGCGTCAACGCCAAGCACCGCCGCGACCCCGGTGTGAGTCCCGACGACCTCGCTGCGGTGAAGCGGCGGCTCGCCGACGATCCGGGCCTGTGCGTGCTCGGGCTGCGCTTCACCAACGACAAGTTGAGCCCCGCCGACCGCTTCGAGACGCTCCGGCGCGAGCTGGGAGACCGCTTCGTGGCGGTCGAGATCGACTCGTCGCCCGGCAACCCGCACGGCAACCCGCGCTCGGCCCACTCGGTGCTCACCGAGCACCTCGTCGACGAGCCCGGCCATCCGACCCGTGAAGCGCTGGACCAGGTGCTGGACCTGTTCCGCACCCGCCTGGTGGAACCAGCCGCCTGAGCCCGCGCACCCGCCCGTCTGCCAGCGTGCGGCCTGCGGCTCGTGTGCAGCCTGCGGCCCATCCGGGTCGCTCAGGCCAGGGGACGACCGAAGGGCAGCTCGGACCGCCAGGTGCCCAGGTGGGCCTCCGCGCGCTCCACTGCCACCATCCACGCGCCGGTTCCGGCTCCGGCCAGGTCGGCTGCCAGCGCACGGACCCGCTCCACTCCGTCCCCTGCGGTGGGGTCGAGCACGTCGACCAGCGGCGCAGCCGTCGACACGAAGTCGGGCACGACCACGGTGCCAGCCCGCGCCAGCACCGCCAGCGCCCGCGCGGTGACCGGGACCGGTGTCAGCGGCACCACGACCCGGGCCCGCACTCCCGCCGCCGCCTCGTGGTCGATGAGGCCCGCCCGGCCTGCCACTGCCAGCACCGCGACGTCTGCGTCGATCGGCACGGATGCCTCGGCCCCGGACGCGAGCCGGGCGGCGTCAGCCACCGGCCCGGTCCCGTGCACGGCCACCGCCTCTCCCGGAGCGAGCGCGGCGGCCGCCGCCAGGGCCCCCGCCGCGCTGCGCTGGGCGTCGAACGCCCGGGTTCGCTCATCGGCGCGGCCCAGGGCGTCCAGCGCGCCGATCTCGACCCCGGTGCCCGCTCCTGGAAGCCAGCGACCGTCCTCGACCATCGGCGCCACCTCGGCCACGAAGGCCTCCAGAGCCGCCCCCCGGTCCTCGGGAGCGGCGTTCAGCCCCGCCGAGGCGCCCCGAGCAGTGAGCCCGAACGCGGCCGCGGCGTAGGTCACCGATCGGGCCAGCAGCTCGGCGCCGTCGCGCAGGACCTTGGGGGCTGCGCGCACCAGCCCGACCGCCCGCAGTGGCGATCCGTCGGGTCCGGTCGCGTCTGGCCCGTCGAGGTCGAACACCACGAAGCCGTCGGTCGAGGTGAGCCGGTGCAGAGCCACGGCGCCGGTCTAGCCCAGCGCCGGGGCCTGTCCCACCTCGGGCGGTACCGTGGGTTCGCCATGCCCGCCGCCGAGGCCGTCCCATCCGCCGAGGCTCACGGCCGGGTTGAACCCGATGCAGTTCGAGGCGGTGACCCACCACGAGGGGCCGCTGCTCATCGTGGCCGGGGCCGGCTCGGGCAAGACCCGGGTGCTCACGCATCGCATCGCCCATCTCATCCACGAGCACGGCGTCAGCCCGTTCGAGATCCTCGCGATCACCTTCACCAACAAGGCAGCCGACGAGATGAGGTCCCGGGTCGGGGCGCTGGTCGGTCCCGTCGCCGACAAGATGTGGGTGTCGACCTTCCACGCCGCCTGCGTGCGGATCCTGCGTCGTGACGTCGACCGCCTCGGCTACCCACGCGCCTTCACCATCTACGACCAGGCCGACGCCGTTCGCCTCACCGGCTACGTCGTGCGCGACCTCGGCCTCGACGCCAAGCGCTTCCCGCCGCGCCAGGTGCACGCCATGGTGTCGGCCGCCAAGAACGAGCACGTCGGAGCGCAGGCATATGCCGATCGCGCCCGGATCGGCTTCGAGCGAAAGGTGGCCGACGTGTACCGCGAGTACCAGGCCCGCCTCGTGCGGGCGGGCGCGATGGACTTCGACGACCTCCTCGGGGTCACCGTCACCCTCCTCGAGACCCAGCCCGACGTCCTCGACCGCTACCGGAACCGCTTCCGTCACGTGCTCGTCGACGAGTACCAGGACACCAACCGGGTGCAGAACCAATTCGTGCGCCTGCTCGCCGGCGAGCACCGCAACGTGTGCGTCGTCGGCGACTCCGACCAGTCGATCTACCGGTTCCGCGGTGCCGACGTCCGCAACATCATGGAGTTCGAGACCACCTTCCCCGACGCCACGGTCATCGTGCTCGAGCAGAACTACCGCTCCAGCCAGACCATCCTCGACGCGGCCAACGCGGTCATCGCCAACAACGCGGGCCGCACTCCCAAGGAGCTGTGGAGCGATCGCGGCGACGGCCATCCCATCGTGCGCTACCACGCCGACGACGAGGTCGACGAGGCCGCCTTCGTGGCACGCGAGGTGACCCGGCTGCGCGACGAGGGCGACCTGGCGTTCTCCGACGTGGCTGTCTTCTACCGCACCAACGCCCAGAGCCGCGTGCTCGAGGAGCACCTGGCCCGGACCCGGATCCCGTACCAGGTGGTGGGGGGCACCCGCTTCTACGACCGGCGCGAGGTGAGAGATGCCCTCGCCTACCTGCGGGCAGCGGTGAACCCGATCGACGAGGTGTCGATCAAGCGGGTGCTCAACGAGCCCAAGCGGGGGGTGGGCGACTCGTCGGTGGCCCGCCTGGACGCCTATGCCGCCGCCGCCGGCGTGAGCTTCGTCGACGCCGCGCGCCGCGCCGACGACGCCGGGGTGTCCGGCAGGGCACTTCGCGGGATCGCCGCCTTCTTGGAGCTGCTCGAGTCGGTGCAGGACCTGGTCGCCGACGACGCCCCCGGCCCGCTGCTCGAGGCGTTGCTGCGTCGCTCGGGCTACCTGGGCGAGCTCGAGGCAGAGCGCAGCCTCGAGGCGGAGGGGCGCCTGGAGAACCTCGCCGAGCTGGTCGGCTCCGCGCACGAGGCGACGAGCATCGCCGAGCTCCTCGAGCACGTGAGCCTCGTGGCCGACGTCGACGCCCTCGCCGACGGCACAGGCCAGGTGGTGCTCATGACGTTGCACTCGGCCAAGGGTCTGGAGTTCCCGGTGGTGTTCCTCATCGGGCTCGAGGACGGCGTGTTCCCCCACCTGCGCAGCCTGGGTGAGCCCGACGAGCTGGAGGAGGAGCGGCGGCTCGCGTACGTGGGCATCACCCGGGCGCGCGAGCGCCTCTACCTGACCCACGCCTGGGCCAGGAACCTCTTCGGCGGCACCCAGTACAACCCGCCCAGCCGCTTCCTCGACGAGATCCCCGCTGAGCTGGTGCGAGCCATCGAGCACCGCAGGCCCAGCCGGTCCGGGCAGTCCGGGCGCAGCTACGGGGCCGGCGCGGCGGGCTCGGGCGCCGCGGACGGGTCCTCGCGTCAGCGGCGGCGGTGGGGCTCGGATCAACGTCTCGACGAACGCGGCGCACGGCGCGCCGAGGTGCGCGAGCGCATGGTCGACGCCGCTCTCGCCCCGCGCGTGCCGGCGCGCAGTGGCGCAGAGGCGCTCGGCCTGCGCCTGGGCGACGACGTGACCCACCCCACCTTCGGCGAGGGTGTCGTGCTGCACCTGGAGGGCCAGGGCGACAAGGCCGAGGTAGTGGTGCGATTCCGCGACGTGGGCGAGAAGCGCCTGTTGCTGTCGTGGGCGCCGCTCAGCCGTCCGCTTCGTTGAGGCGCACGTAGAGCCGGCCATCCTCGACGTAGGTGTCGAAGAAGCGCAGGCCCGTCCCGTCGAGCGGGTAGGTCACCGTCTCGTCGCAGTCGTTGACCAGGACCGCCCGCTCCCTGTCGATGGACACCAGGCAAGACGGGTCCCGGGGGTCGAAGGCCCCGAACGCCGTCCAGCCTCGCGTCGGGTCGTCGCCGCGGTGCTGCACGAACAGGTTGCGGTCGCCCCCGACGAGGTCCTGGTACAGGAACGGCAGGCCCCCGTCGCGCTCGAGGCGCGGCGCCAGGTTCTCCACCTGCCCGGCGTTGTACTCGTCGTCGCCCAGGTTCACCTCGACGTCGCCGTTGGAGGCCAGGTTCGCCACCACGAACGCGATCGCGACCGCCAGCAGCACGCCGACCCCGGCCACCACGAGCGCCTTGCCCGCGTGGCCCTGGCTGCGCGCTACGGGCACGACACGACGATCGCGGCTGGGCGGGGCAGAGGCGCCACGGCGCAGCGCGCGGCGGTGTTCGGAGACCTCGGCGGCGGCATCGTCGGCGCCCTCCCGGCGGACTGGCGGTCCCTCGATGGGGTCCACCTAGTATCCGTCGAGCGCTGGCCCGGCCGGAAGTCGGCGGCGCCACCCCCCGCTCTCGCCCCAGGAGGCCAGCTCCGTCGATGGACCTGTTCGAGTACCAAGGCAAGCAGTTCTTCGCCCGCTACGGGATCCCGGTGAGCCCGGGGGAGGCGGTCACCACCGTCGACGCCGCGGTCGCCGCCGCCGAGCGCATCGGCTACCCCGTGGTGGTCAAGGCACAGGTGCAGGTCGGCGGCCGGGGCAAGGCCGGGGGGATCAAGCTCGCCGCCGACACCGCCGAGGTTCGCAGCCACGCGGGCAACATCCTCGGCATGGACATCAAGGGCCATGTCGTGGAGGTGCTCTGGATCGAGCTCGCCTCGGACATCTCCGCCGAGTACTACGCCAGCTTCACCCTCGATCGCTCGGCCAAGAAGCACCTCGGCATGCTCTCCGCCCAGGGCGGCGTCGAGATCGAGGCCGTCGCCGAAACGGACCCCGACGCCATCGCCAAGATCTGGATCGATCCCGTCGAGGGCCTGACCCCCGAGGCGACCCGTGCCTGGGTCGCTGCCGCCGGCCTCGACCCCGCCGCCACCGAGGGCGCCGTCGACATCCTGGCCAAGCTCTACCGGGCTTACGTCGACGGTGATGCCGACCTGGTCGAGATCAATCCCTGATCCTCAAGCCGACCGGCGAGGTCCACGCCCTCGACGCCAAGGTCACCCTCGACGGCAACGTCGATGTTCCGCCACCCGGAGTACGAGGAGTACGAGGCGTCACCAGGTGCGCGACGAGCGCGAGCAGGCCGCACACGACAAGGGCCTGCAGTACGTCGGCCTCGACGGCTCGGTCGGCGTGATCGCCAACGGCGCCGGGCTGGCCATGTCCACGCGTCGACATCGTCAACCAGGTGGGCGGCAGTCCGGCGAACTTCCTCGACATCGGCGGCGGCGCCAACGCCGACGTGATGGCTGGGGCGCTGGAGGTCATCAACAACGACCCGACGTTCGCTCGATCTTCATCAACATCTTCGGCGGCATCACCAAGGGCGAGGAGGTCGCCAACGGGCATCGTCGACGCCATGGGTCGTGTCGATCTGACGTGCGCCGATCGTCATCCGCCTCGACGGCACCAACGCCGAGGAGGGCCGCCCGATCCTCGAGCCGCACCTGTCAGACAAGCTCCGGTTGGCTCCGACCATGGTCGAAGCGGCCGAGACCGCCGTCGCCCTGGCACGGGCGTAGGAGGATCCCATGGCCATCTTCGTCGACGAGACCACCAAGGTCATCGTACCAGGGACTCACCGGTCGCCAGGGCCAGCTACCACGGCCTGCTCAACCGTGACTACGGCACCCAGATCGTGGCGGGCACCAAGCCGCGGCAAGGCTGGCAGGACGTCGACGGCATCCCCGTCTACGACACGGTCGCCGAAGCCGTCGCTGCGACCGGCGCCACGGCTTCGTGCATCTTCATCCCCGCGCCTGGCGTGCGCGACGCGATCATCGAGGCCGCAGAGGCCGGTATCGACTTCGTCGTCTCCATCACCGAGGGCGTTCCCGCCCACGACGAGGCAAGGTTCTACAACGAGCTGCGCGCCGAGCACCCCTCGGTGCGCCTGCTCGGCCCCAACTGCCCGGGGATCATCAGCCCCGGGCAAGCGCAACATCGGCATCACCGCCGGCGAGATCGCCCAGGCCCCCGAGCCCGGCCGAGCGGCGGTCGGCATCGTCAGCCGGTCGGGCACGCTGACCTACCAGGCGCTCTACGAGCTCAAGCAGCAACGACATCGGGGTGACGACCTGCGTCGGCATCGGCGGCGACCCCGTGCCGGGCACGAGCTTCATCGACTGCCTCGGCCGCGTTCGAGGCCGACCCCGAGACGCACGCGATCATGATGATCGGCGAGATCGGCGGGTCGGCCGAGGAGGAGGCGGCGGAGTTCATCCCGCCAAGTTACCAAGCCGATGAGCGCCTACATCGCCGGCGTCACCGCGCCAGCCGGCAAGAAGATGGGCCACGCCGGCGCCATCGTGTCGGGCGGCAAGGGCACCGCCGCCGGGCAAGATCGAGGCGCTCGAGGCGGCCGGGGTCAGGGTCGGGCAGAACCCCACCGAGGCCGGTCGAGCTGATGGTCGAGGTGGTCGCCTCGCTGTGATGGCGGCCACCTCGACCCGACCGCTCAGAACGGCGTGGGTGGGACCGAACCCTTGGAACGGCCCGCCTCGTCCTCCTGGCGCCACTTGAGGTAGCCGCCGACGGCGAGGCCCAACGAGGCGAGCGTGGCGAGGAACAGACCGAAGGCGCGGTTGACCTCGATGCCGAGGAAGTCGTTGCCGTCCTCGCCGACGATGAGCTTGAGGACCACGATCGCCGCCGCCACCACACCGGCGACGAACAGCGTGCGGGGCCAGCCGATCGGCGGGTCGGGCAGCTGGGTCTCGGGGGCGAAGGCCTTGATCGCCACCACCGCCAGCATCGCCAGGCCGAGCAGCACCGGGATGCCGGCCCAGAAGAAGCCGACGTCCCAGCCGTTGCCCCCGCCCACGTCGATGCCGCGCGCCTCGATGTTGAACCAGTCCATGAACGACGAGATGAACAGCACGATCGCCGCCACGCCGATCACCTTGTCGCCGGTGGAGAGCTTGCTCAGATCCACGTGCGGGCCTCCCGCCTGTCGTCGGTCCTCACGGCGCCGCACCGTAGCAACCCGACCGCCCCGGAGCCGGGATCCTGGCCTCCGGGCCGCGGCTAGGTTCGCTGGTCGTGCGCACGGTCGTCCTCGCCTCGGGCACCGGCACGCTGCTCGAGGCGATCCTGGCCGACGGGATCACCGTCTCCCTCGTCGTGGTCGACCGGGTCTGCGCGGCGACCGAGGTGGCGGCGAGCCGGCGGGTGCCCGTCGAGGTGGTGGCCAGGGATTCCTTCGGGTCGGACTTCGACCGCGACGCCTACACCGGACGTGTCGTGGAGGTGCTCCGCGAGGCGGGCACGGAGCTGGTCGTGATGGCCGGCTACGGCACGGTGCTGGGATCCGAGGCCTTCGAGGCCTTCGCCGGGCGCGTCCTCAACACCCACCCGGCGCTGCTTCCCCAGTTCAAGGGCTGGCACGCGGTGCGTGACGCGCTCGCCGCGGGCGTGCCCGTCACGGGTTGCACCGTCCATCTCGCCACCGCGGAGGTGGACAGCGGGCCGATCCTGGCCCAGGAGACGGTGCCGGTGCTGCCCGGCGACGACGAGGCCACCCTCCACGAGCGGATCAAGGTGGTCGAGCGCCGCCTGTACCCGTCCACGATCCGTGCCGTGCTGGCCGACCCTTCCCTGCTCCCGACCACCACGTGAGAGGCCGCCCGTGAGAGCACTGCTGTCCGTGTACGACAAGTCCGGCGTCGTCGAGCTGGCCCGAGGCCTGCGCGGGTTGGGCTGGAACCTGGTGTCGTCGGGGGGCACGGCCTCGACGCTGCGCGAGGCCGGACTCGCCGTGACCGACACCGCCGAGCTGACCGGGTTTCCCGCCATCCTGGGCCACCGGGTCGTGACCCTGCACCCCAAGGTGCACGGCGGGATCCTCGCCGACCGGCGTGACCCCGACCACCAGCGGGATCTGGCCGAGTACGGCATCGAGCCCATCGACTTGGTGGTGGTCAACCTCTACCCGTTCCGCTCCGACCCGGGCATCGAGCTGATCGACATCGGTGGCCCGGCAATGCTGCGGGCCGCCGCGAAGAACTTCCGCGACGTCGGGGTGATCGTCGACCCGGCCGACTACGGCACCGTGCTCGACGAGTTGCGCCGCGACGGCGTGCTGTCGGGCGCCACACGGCGCGCCCTGGCCCGTGCTGCTTTCGCCCATTCCGCGGCCTACGACGCGGCCATCGTCACCTGGCTCGACGAGGCCGACGACGACCCGCTGCCACCGAGCGTTCACCTGGCCCTGGAACGGGTGCAGGACCTGCGCTACGGGGAGAACCCCCACCAGGTCGGAGCCCGCTACCGCGCCGTCGGCACGACCTCGTGGTGGGACGGCGTCACCCAGCACGCCGGCCTGGCGCTCAGCTACCTCAACCTCTTCGACGCCGACGCCGCGTGGGGGCTGGCTAACGACCTGGCGGCGACCACCGGACGAGCAGCGGTGGCGATCGTCAAGCACGCCAACCCTTGCGGGGCGGCAGTGGCCGACACGCTCGCCGAGGCCTATCAGCGGGCCTACGAGTGCGACGAGCGCTCGGCGTTCGGGGGCATCGTCGCCCTGTCCGAACCCGTCGACGAAGCGACGGCCGCGGCCATGGTCGCCGCCGCGCAGGCCGACGTGGTGATCGCTCCCGCCTACGAGGACGGCACGCTCGATGCGCTGGTCGCGAAGCGCAAGAACACCCGCCTGCTGAGCGCACAGGCGCCGAGCCCGGAGCGGCTCGCGTTGCGCCAGCTCACCGGCGCCTGGCTGATCCAGACGGCTCATCACTTCGCCGCCCAGCGGGCCGACTGGAACGTCGTCACCCGCCGCCGACCCACCGAAGCGGAGTGGAGGGACGCGGAGCTGGCGTGGCGGCTGGTCGGTTGGGTCAAGTCGAACTCGATCGTGCTGGTGCGCGACGGCACCGCCTGGGGCATTGGCGCGGGTCAGCAGAACCGCGTCGAGGCCGGACAGATCGCCGCCGCCAAGGCCGCCGGTAGGGCTGCTGGAGGGGCGTGTGCCAGTGACGCGTTCTACCCCTTCCCGGACGGGGTCGAGGCTGCCGCCCAGGCTGGCGCGGCGGTGGTCGTGCAGCCCGGGGGCTCGGTGCGCGACGACGCCTGCATCGCACGGGCCGACGAGCTGGGCCTGGCCATGGTGCTCACCGGCGAGCGCCACTTCCTGCATTGAGCCCGCGCCGCAGACCGTGCCGTCGGCTCGGGGCTGCGGCGGAGGGCGGACCTGCCGCCACCTCCTAACCTGCCCGCGATGGCTGCCAAGCTGCTGCCCGGCGCGCCCGTCGCCGAGGCCGTCTTCGCCGAGCTGGTTCCGCGTCTCGCCGCGTTGCGCGCTGCAGGCCACCGTCCGGGTTTGGGCACCATCCTGGTCGGCAACGACTCGGCCTCGGCCGGCTACATCCGCATGAAGCAGGCCAAGGCCGCCGAGCTCGACATGGCCTCGCCCCACGTTCACCTGGGCGACGACGCCACCCAGGACCAGGTGCTCGAGGCCATCGCGGCGATGAACGACGACGAAGCGGTGAGCGCCCTGCTGGTGCAGCACCCCACCCCGCCCCAGATCGACTTCGACGCTGCGCTGGGCGCGATCGACCCCGACAAGGACGTCGACGGACTGCACCCCACCAACATGGGCCGCCTGGCGCTCGACATCCCCGGTCCGGTCCCGTGCACCCCGGCGGGCATCGAAGCCCTGCTGGCCCACCACGGCATCGCCGTGGCCGGCCGCGAGGTGTGCATCCTGGGGCGGGGTACCACGTTGGGCCGGCCGCTGGCGCTGCTGCTGTCCCAGAAGCGCCCCACCGCCAACGCCGCGGTGACCGTGGTGCACACCGGGGTTGCCGACTGGTCCCGCTACACGCGCCGGGCCGACATCGTCGTCGCCGCCGCCGGCGTCCCCGGCATCCTCCAGCCCGAGCACCTGTCGCCCGGTTGCGTGGTGGTCGGTGGCGGCGTGCGCTACGAGGGTCGCCGCCTGCTGCCCGACGTCGACGAGCGCTGCGCCGAGGTGGCGGGCGCCATCACCCCCCGCCTCGGGGGCGTGGGTCCGACCACGATCGCCATGCTGTTCAGGAACTGCGTGGAGGCTGCCGAGCGCCGTGCCGGCATCGCCGCCGGGACCGGGCCGCGGTGAGCCGCATCTCAGCGCTGCTGGCCGCCGCGACGCGCCCCACCGTGTCGTTCGAGCTGTTCCCGCCGCGCACCCCCGACGCCGAGAGGGCTCTCGCGCGAGGCGCTGCCCCGGTTGGCCGAGCTGGCCCCGGACTTCGTGTCGGTCACCTATGGCGCCGGCGGCTCCACGCGCGACCGCACGCGCGACATCGTCGTGGAGCTGTGCGCAACCCAGTCGTTTCCGGCCATGCCGCACCTGACCTGTGTGGCGCACCGGCGCGCCGAGGTGGAGTCCCTGCTCGACGACTACGCCGCCCACGGCGTCGACAACGTCCTGGCGCTGGGCGGCGACCCGCCCGCCGACGGCGCCGAGCCGGAGGGCGACTTCGCCCACGCCGACGAGCTCGTCGAGCTGGTGCGTGCCCGGGGAGGCTTCGATCTGGGCGTGGCCGCCCATCCCGAGCTGCACCCTCGCTCGCCGGACCGTCGCAGCGACCGGGTGCACCTGGCCGCCAAGCTGGCCAGGGCGGACTTCGCCATCACGAACTTCTTCTTCGACTCCGGCGAGTACCTGCGCCTGGTGGACGAGATCCGCGCGTTGGGCGTCGACCGGCCGATCCTGCCCGGCGTCATGCCCATCGCCTCGGTGGCAGGGCTGCGGCGGATGGCTGCCATGAACGGCTCGAAGATCTCTGCCGAGCTCGACCGGGCCCTCGACCACGTCGACGGCGACCCCGCCGCCGTGCGCGCCCTGGGGGTCGAGGTGGCCGTGGGCTTGGGTCGCGCCCTGCTCGATGCCGGCGCCCCCGGGCTGCACCTGTACTCGCTCAACCGCGCCGACTCGGTGGCCGCGATCGTGGAGCGGCTCGGTCTGCGCTGAGGGCGCTCAGGCCATGGCCGCGGCCAGGTTCTCGTCCAGGGCGTCGAGGAACCCTTCGGTGGTCAGCCACTCGGCTCCGCCGGGCACCAGCAGGGCGAGGTCCTTGGTCATCTGACCCGACTCCACCGTCGACACGCAGACGCGCTCGAGGGTCTCGGCGAAGCGGCCCACCTCGGGAGTGCCGTCGAGCTTGGCCCGGAAGGCGAGCCCGCGCGTCCAGGCGAAGATCGAGGCGATCGGGTTGGTGGAGGTCTTGTTGCCCTTCTGGTGCTCGCGGAAGTGGCGGGTGACGGTGCCGTGGGCGGCTTCGGCCTCGCAGGTGCGCCCGTCTGGGGTGAGCAGCACCGAGGTCATCAGGCCGAGCGAACCGAAGCCCTGGGCGACGGTGTCGGACTGCACGTCGCCGTCGTAGTTCTTGCAGGCCCACAGGTAGCCGCCCTCCCACTTCATCGCCGCGGCGACCATGTCGTCGATCAGGCGGTGCTCGTAGGTCAGCCCGGCGGCGTCGAAGGCCTCGGCGAACTCGGCCTCGAACACCTCGGCGAACAGGTCCTTGAAGCGCCCGTCGTAGGCCTTCAGGATCGTGTTCTTGGTCGACAGGTACACCGGGTAGCCGCGGTCCAGGCCGTAGCGGAACGAGGCGCGGGCGAAGTCTCGGATCGAGTCGTCGTAGTTGTACATCCCCATGGCGACCCCTCCGCCGGGGTAGTCGGCCACGACGTGCTCGATGGGCTCACCGCCGTCGGTGGGAGTGAAGGTGAGCGTGAGGCGCCCCGGCCCCGGCACGACGAAGTCGGTCGCCTTGTACTGGTCGCCGTGGGCGTGACGCCCGATCACGATCGGCTTGGTCCAGCCCGGCACCAGCCGCGGGATGTTGGAGCAGATGATCGGCTCGCGGAACACCACCCCGCCGAGGATGTTGCGGATGGTCCCGTTGGGGGAGCGCCACATCCGCTGCAGCCCGAACTCGGCGACCCGGGCCTCGTCGGGGGTGATGGTGGCGCACTTGACCCCCACCCCGTGCTCGGCGATCGCTTCGGCGGCGTCGACGGTGACCTGGTCGCCGGTGCGGTCCCGCTCCTCGATGCCCAGGTCGTAGTAGCGCAGGTCGACGTCGAGGTAGGGCAGGATCAGCTTGTCCTTGATGAGCCGCCAGATGATCCGGGTCATCTCGTCGCCGTCCAGCTCGACGACCGGGTTCGCCACCTTGATCTTCGCCATGGATCGGCACCCTAGCGGCGCCGTCGACACTGGCCCGCGGGTGCCCGAACGGCCAGGGCCCCGTGCGCGCCTGCGGCGCCGCCGGTAGGGTCGTGCCAACCGAGGAACGCTGCTGCCAGGGGGAACTTCCATGTCGCACCACGACAAGATCTACATCGACGGCGCCTGGGTGCCTTCGTCGGGGAGCGGGCGCATCGACGTCTACGACTCCACCAACGGCGAGGTCATGGGGTCCATCCCGGCCGGGACGGCGGCAGACGTCGATGCCGCCGCCACCGCGGCGGCTGCCGCGTTCGAGACGTGGTCGCGCAAGACGCCCGAGGAGCGCGCCAAGTTCTGCACCCGCATCGGCGAGGGCCTCGCCGCCCGTATGGACGAGATCGCCACGATCGTCACGCGCGAGGCGGGCATGCCCAAGTGGCTCAGCACCATGGTGCAGGCCGGGCTGCCGATCAACTCGTTCAACACCGCCGCCCAGATCGCCGAGAGCTACCAGTACGAGTCCGAGCTGGGCAACAGCCTGCTGGTCAAGGAGCCCATCGGTGTAGTGGGTTGCATCACTCCGTGGAACTACCCGCTGCACCAGATCGCGGCCAAGGTGGCCTACGCGATGGCAGCCGGGTGCACCGTGGTGCTCAAGCCCAGCGAGGTGGCTCCGCTCGACGCCTACGTGCTGGCCGAGGTCGTCCACGATGCCGGGCTCCCGCCGGGCGTGTTCAACCTGGTCGCAGGTACCGGCACCGAGGTCGGTGAAGCGATCTCCGCCCACCCGCTGATCGACATGGTGTCGTTCACCGGCTCGACGCGCGCCGGCGCTCAGGTCGCCGCCGCCGCGGCCGCCACGATCAAGCGCGTGGCGCTCGAGTTGGGAGGCAAGTCGGCCAACGTGCTGCTCGACGACCTCTCCGACGAGGAGTTCGAGCAGGCCGTCCGGAACGGGATCCAGAAGTGCTACATCAACTCGGGCCAGACGTGCATCGCCCTGACCCGCATGCTCGTGCCCCGCGACCGGCTGGCCGACGCCGAGCGATTCGCGAAGGACGAGGTCGAGACGAAGTACCAGCCGCAGGATCCCTTCGCCGACTTCGCCGCCCTCGGACCCCTGGCCAGCCAGGCCCAGGTCGACCGGGTCACCTCCTACATCCGCAAGGGCATCGAGGAGGGGGCCAAGCTCGTCACCGGCGGGCCCGACGCCCCCGAGGGCGATGGCCTCGAAGGCGGTTACTACGTGCGGCCCACCGTGTTCTCCGAGGTCAGCAACGACATGACCATCGCGAGGGAGGAGATCTTCGGCCCGGTCCTGTCCATCCTGCCCTACGACACCGAGGAGGAGGCCGTGGAGATGGCCAACGACACGCCCTACGGGCTCTCCGGTGGCGTGTCCGCTGGCAGCAAGGAGCGGGCGACGGCGTTCGCTCGACGGATCCGCACCGGCCAGATCGAGGTCAACAACGGAGCGTTCAACCCGTCTGCCCCCTTCGGGGGATACAAGCGGTCCGGCTACGGGCGCGAGTACGGCGTGCACGGCTTCGAGGAGTTCCTCCAGGTCAAGTCGATGCAGCTCTAGCGCCGCGGAGCGCTCCGAGCTGAGCCGATGGGGCCCCCTGAAGGGCCCCATCGGCGCGCCCGGAGCCGATTTCCGGTGAGGCGTAGGGCCGGGGCTAGGTTCGGACGATGGCCCCTCGCAAGGATCCCGTTCGCGTCGCGGTGACTGGCGCCGCCGGTCAGATCGGCTACTCGCTGCTGTTCCGCATCGCCAGCGGATCGATGCTCGGACCCGACCAGCCGGTCATCCTTCAGATGCTCGAGGTGACACCGGCGCTGGGCGCGCTCGACGGCGTGGCGATGGAGCTCGACGACTGCGCCTTTCCACTCCTGGCGGGGCGGGTCGGCACCGACGACCCCGACGTCGCTTTCGGCGACGCCGACGTCGCCTTGCTGGTGGGCGCCATGCCCCGCAAGGATGGCATGGAGCGCTCGGATCTGCTCAGCGCCAATGGCGGCATCTTCCGACCCCAGGGCCAGGCCCTGGCCCGCAGCGCGAGGCGAGACGTGAAGGTTCTGGTCGTGGGCAACCCGGCCAACACCAATGCCTTGATCGCGCAGAGCAACGCGGCATCGCTCGACCCTTCGTGCTTCACGGCGATGACCCGCCTCGATCACAACCGCGCCGTCGCGCAGCTCGCCCAGCGGGCCGGCGTGCACACCACCGAGGTCTCGCGGATGACGATCTGGGGCAACCACTCCGCGACGCAGTACCCCGACGTATTCCACGCCCGCGTCGGCGAGCGGCCCGCCTTCGACGCCGTCGGGCGCGACGAGTCCTGGCTGACCGAGACGTTCATCCCCACGGTGCAACAGCGCGGCGCGGCGGTCATCAAGGCCCGGGGCCTCTCCTCTGCGGCTTCGGCAGCCAACGCTGCGGTCGACCACGTACGCAGTTGGGTGCAGGGCACGCCCGAGGGCGACTGGACCTCGATGGCGGTGGTGAGCGACGGCAGCTACGGCGTGCCCGAGGGAGTGTTCGCCTCGTTCCCGGTGACTTGCGCAAGTGGTCGGGTGGACGTGGTCGAGGGTCTCGACATCGACGAGCTCAGCCGGGCCCGGATCGATGCCAGCGCAGCCGAGCTGGCGGCCGAGCGCGATGCGGTTGCGCAGCTCGGCTTGATCTGAGGACTCCGCGCACTCACTTCAAGAAGCGCGACGTGGTGTTGTCGGCCAGGACCTTACCCCCCGTCTGGCACCGGGGGCAGTACGAGACCGTGTAGTTCCGGTACTCGACCGTGGCGATGCGGTCGCCGCAGCGAACGCAGGGCTCCCCGTCGCGGCCGTGCACGGCGCCTGGCCGCTCGGCCGACGAGCTCATGTCGGATCGCCCCCGCTCGAACGCGAGGCTCTCGGCGATCGTGGCGGCGATCGCCTCGGCCAGGCGATCGACCTGGGTGGCGTCGAGCCGGGCGGTGTTGGCGAACGGCGACAGCTCGGCACGGAAGCAGATCTCGTTGGCCAGGCGCCGTCCGAGCCCGGCGACGGCACGCTGGTCGCGCAGGAAGCCGTGCAGGCGAACCGAGCCTCTGCGAGAGTCGGAGGGCCAGGGCGGACCGGCTGAGCTGGTCGGCATCGGGGCCGAGCCCGGCCAGGGGCACCTGGGACTCGGGGTCGCCGGCCACCACCCAGACGCCGGCGCGCCGCTCCGAGCCCGCTTCGCTGAGCAGCAGGGAGCGTCCGTCGGCGAAGGTCCAGCGCGCCAGGCCGTTGCGGGGTCGGGGACTGGCGCGGGTCTCGAACCGCAGGCGACCACCCTGCATGAGGTGGACCACGAAGGTGACGACTCCGAGGTCGATCAGCAGGTACTTGCCTCGCCGCCCCACGAAGACCACCTGATGGCCGTCGGCTGCGTCGGGCGGGGGCGACGCCGTCTTGAGGGCGGTGAAGCTCAGCGCGGAGAAGCGCGACAGGGTGGCGCCGGCGACCCCGGCGTCGAGGCGCTCGGCATGGGCCTGGATCTCGGGAAGCTCGGGCACCCCTAGCGAGACCCTCCGTCCGGGTCGGTCGGCCCGCCCGGGTCGGCACCCGAGCGGGGCCGGTCGGCCAAGGCGCGGCCGTGGGCTGCGAGCCGCTGCAGGTCGCCCTCGACGCGCAGGCTGCCGTGCATGAACGCGGCCTGGGCCGAGATCTCGCCGCGGCGGATCGCCAGCGCCGTCTCTAGGTCCTCGGAGATGGTGACATGGGGTCCGCTCGCGTAGCCGGGCTCGACCCGCACGCCGTCGGGCCCCAAGCACAGGTGGTAGGCGGCCACCGCCCGAACCGTGCCGCCGGGGGTAGTCGCGACGTCGTCGCCGGGGGACGCGGAGACGGTGATGACCTGCTGGACCACCAGGTCGGCGGCGCCGGAGGGGGCCAGGTCGGTCGCGGCGCGCGCCGCTCGCTCGACCCAGTCGGGATCCGAGGACATCCCCTAGTTTCTACCGCCCGCCGGCATGTGCCCCTGCTCGGGCCGGGGCGCAGGCCCGCGGCGCCGCGGCGGCCGGTGCCGGTGCTCACAGGCGGTGGTCGGTGGCTACGGTGCGGCGGTGGCTCCAGCTCCCCTGCCCCGACGCATCGGTGCCCGCGCAGTGGACCTGGTGGTGTGGGGTTGGGTGCTGGGGCTGATCGTGGTCGAGGTGCAGGGGCGCCTGCTTCGGGGCGATCTGTTCGCCTCCTCGCCGGCCGTGCAGGTCACCCGCACCGAGCTGGTGGTGGCGGGCCTGGGGGCGCTGCTGGCCCTGGAGGTGGCGCCCACGGCATGGCGGGGCAGGACCCTGGGCAAGGCTCTGCTCGGGCTGCGGGTGGTGCCCGTCGCAGATCCGACCCGGCTCGGCATCGGATGGCCGGCGGCGACAGCTCGTTCGCTGGCGCTGCTCGGCCCCTTCGTGGTCCCGTCGGTGGGCTGGATCCTTCCGGTGGCCGCGCTGGCCGTCACTGCGGTGTCCGCGGGTGGGCGGGGACCTCACGACCGCCTCGCGGCGACGATCGTGGTCGACGCCGCCTCGCCTGTCGCCGGTACGGGCGTGGGGCCCCGACCCCGGCGCGACGGTCGTCTGCGCTTCCCCGCAGCGGCCATGGCGCCGCTGCCCCTCGACGAGGCGACGGTCACCACGCTCGTGGAGGTCGGCCTCCCGGTCGATGTGCCCGGCGCGTTCAGGGTGGATCGGCGCATGGCGGTCTTCGACGAGCGGCTGTTCAGGGTCGGCCTCGACCCGTCCGGGCGCAGCCTGTGCGTGGCCAGTCCTGGTGGTGAGGTCGTAGCCATCGACGAGCAGGGCGTTCTGGCTCCGTTGTTCGCCGGGACAACCCTTGCGCGCTTCGTGGCCGGGCTCGAAGCGCTGGACCAGCGGGACCCTGCCGGCGTTCGTGCGGTGCTCGCGGAGGTGGACCCTGATGCCCTGGTCGACCCCGACTCCTGGTGGCGTGAAGTGCTGGCGGTGCCCTGATCCCGCCGGGCTCGATCGACCACGAGCACGCCCACCCGTGGGGGCCGGGGCGGTGGGAGGAGTCCTGGAGCTTCCACTGGGCAGCCCCGGCGGGGGTGGCCTCGGGGTTCGTGCGCCTCGCCTTTCGACCGGCTGAGGATCGGGCCTGGTACTGGGCCGCCCTGGTCGCCGCCGGCCGGCACCCGGTCGTGGTCGCTGCAGCGGACGTCGCGCTGCCCCGGCGGGGTCTGGAGGTGCGCGCCGAGGGGCTCTGGGCCGACCACTTCGTGGAGACCTCCTTCGACCACGTCAGCGTGGCCTGCGAGGCGTTCGCGTTGGAGCTCGACGACCACAGCGTCGCCGTCGACGACTCGACCCGGGGCGCAGTGGTCCCGTTCGGCCTCGACCTGGGCTGGGAGACCGTCGGCGACGTCGGCCCCGTACCCGAGCCCGGCGCCGCCGAGGGCTGCTACGAACTGGTCTGCAGCGTGCACGGCGAGGTCTTGGTGGGCGACGAGGCGCTGCCCGTCGACGCCCCCGGCGCCAGAGCGCACCGCTGGGGCCCCGAGCCGTGGTCGTCGCCGTGGCAACTCGGGACTCTCCCCGTACCCGGACCCGGCGCGCCGGCCGGGGCGGGCGTGCACCTGGTCGTGCCCGCCCGGCCGCCCGGATTGCTCGAGGCGATGCTGGTCCACCACGCCGAAGGTCGCGCCAGTTGGCGGGCCCGGTTCGAGCCGGGCCGGGCCTGACCCGGCCCTCGCCGGGTCGTTCAGCGTGCGCTGGCAGCCCGCATCGTTCGCAACCGCCGGGCGATCAGCCAGGCCGCCGCGGCGACCAGAGCGGCGAGCACCGCGTAGCCGATGGGGGCCATCCAGCCCTCCACGCTGTCCCAGCGGTCTCCGAGGGCGTTGCCGACCAGCAGGAAGGCCAGGTTCCAGATGGCGCTGCCGACCGCGGTGAGCAGAGTGAAGCGGGCCAGGGGCATCTCGTCCATGCCGGCGGGGACCGACACTATTGAGCGCACCAGCGGGATGAAGCGGCACAGCAGCACGACCTTGTAGCCGTGGCGGTCGAAGAAGCGCTCCCCTCGCTCGAGGTCGCTCTGGCCGAACAGCACGAACCAACGCTGGCCGGCGAGCTGGTGGATCCGCTCGTAGCCGATCGCTCGGCCCACGCCGTAGAGGATCCATGCGCCGACCAGCGAGCCGAGCGTCGCTGCCACCCAGGCCACAGCGAGGTTGAGGTCGCCCTGGGAGGCCGAGAACCCGGCGAAGGGCAGGATGACCTCGGAGGGGATGGGCGGGAACAGGTTCTCGAGGGCGATCAACGCCCCGACGCCGGCGGGCCCGAGGCGGTCGACGACGTCGACGACCCAGCCCGCGAACCCGCCCAGGTCGTCCTCGGTCGCGAGCAGCACGGCGGGCGACGCTACCTGCTGGGATGGCTGGCCAGCGTGGCCCATATCTCTGCGCTGGCGTGCTGCCAGGACCAAAAGCTCGCCGCCGGCGCCCCGGCTGCCCGGGCCGCGTCGAGGAAGGCAACGATCTGGGAGGGCGGCGGCGGCCCCGGCGGACCGCCCTCGGGCCGGCCGTCGAAGGCCTGGCCGACCGGCAGCAGCGGCTTGCCGAGCGGAGCGAGCAGGGCCGCGGCACGTGCCATGTCGGCTGCCGGGTCGCGGTCGTGCCAGTAGACCATGGGCGCGACGGCGTCGAAGGGACCGACCAGGTCGGCGTAGGGGAACACCGCCTGGAAGTGCGGCGTCGGGTTGGGCACGGTGGCGATCAGGGTGGCGTCGTCGCCCAGCGCGGCGCGCAGCGAGGAGCCGTAGGCACGCACGGCCGCCACGCTGAGCCGGGTGCCCTCGGCAGGTGTCTCGATGTCGGCCGAGAAGCCGTCCAGGCGGTGCCCGCCGGGAGTGCGGTGCCCGAGCGCCGCGCTGGCGCGGGCGACGTCGCTGGCGACGTCGGCGAGGTGGGGGAAGTCCCACCCGTAGACCTTCAGGCCGAGCCGGTGGGCGGCGGGCAGCAGCACGTCGAGGAAGCCCAGGTTGGTCAGGCCTCGGGTGGAGTCACCCGTTCGCACGAACAGGTGGGTGAGACCGCTCGAGGCAGCCCGCGCCACGATCCGCTCGACATCGCCTCCCTCGGTCCGTTCCGGCATCCATGTCCACATGCCGAGTCCCTCGGGCAGGCCGCCGATCTGGCGCGGCCCGGAGGTGGTCGGGCCGCCGTCGATGGTGGCGACACCGGCCAGCGCGACCGCCATCGCGGCGAGGGCCATCGCGCGTCGAGCCCACCCGGTCCCGCCCCGCCGGCGGCGGGTGCGTCGACCGACCGGCGCCGAGGTCACCGCTGGCCCGCCGGCCGAGCCTCGGGAGCACCGGCGAGGCGGCTCTGGCCCAACATCGGGCGACCGGTCGCTACTGCGCGGCCAGTCGGCGGTTCTTGAGCTGGGCCTTGAGGTAGTCGCGGTTCATGTAGGCGATGAAGTCGATGGGGATGCTCTTGGGGCAGGCCGCCTCGCACTCGCCGTGGTTGGTGCACGAGCCGAAGAAGCGCTCCATCGTGTCGACCATGTCCAGCACCCGGCGGTAGCGCTCGGGCTGGCCCTGGGGCAACAGGTTGAGGTGCTCGACCTTGGCGGCCGTGAAGAGCTGGCCGGCGCTGTTGGGGCAGGCAGCGACGCAGGCCCCGCAGCCGATGCATGCCGCGGCGTCCATCGCCGCGTCCGCCGCCTCCTTGGCGATCGGGATCAGGTTGGCGTCGGGCGCGGAGCCCGTCGGTGCGGTCACGTAACCTCCGGCGGCCACGACGCGGTCCAGCGCCGAGCGGTCCACGATCAGGTCTCGCAGAACCGGGAACGCAGCGGCGCGCCACGGCTCGATGTGGATCTCGTCGCCGTCGCTGAACTTGCGCATGTGGAGCTGGCAGGTGGCGGTGCCGCGCTGGGGGCCGTGTGCCTGGCCGTTGATCATCATCCCGCACGAGCCGCAGATCCCCTCTCGGCAGTCGTGCTCGAAGGCGATGGGCTCCTCGCCGCGCTCGATGAGGTGCTCGTTCACCACGTCGAGCATCTCGAGGAAGCTCATCTCCTCGCTGATGTCGTTCGCCTCGTAGGTGACCATGGCACCCTCGGCTCCCGGACCGTCCTGGCGCCAGACGTGCAGCTTGACGTTCATGTGTTCTCGACGCCTCCGTGGCGCAGGGCGGGCGCGGTCACTTGTAGGACCGTTGGACGAGGGGGACGTTGTCGAAGCTGAGCGGCTCGCGATGCAGGATGGGCTCGGCACCCTCCGCGGTCCACTCCCATGCACCTACGAAGGCGAAGTTGTCGTCGTCGCGCAGCGCCTCACCGTCGGGGGTCTGGGACTCCTCGCGGAAGTGGCCGCCGCAGGACTCCTCGCGCATGAGCGCGTCGCGCACCATGAGCTCGGCCAGCTCGAAGAAGTCGGCGACCCTGTTGGCCTTCTCGAGCGACTGGTTGAGCCCCTCGCCGCCCAGGACGCGGACGTCGCTCCAGTACTCCTCACGCAACGCGGGGATCTCGGCCAGCGCCTTCTCGAGCCCGGTGCGGCTCCGGCCCATTCCGCAGTGGTCCCACATGATCTTGCCGAGCTGACGGTGGAAGTGGTCGACCGAGCGGGTGCCCCCGACGGTGAGGAGGCGTTCGAGCCGTTCGGCCGCGAAGGTCTCCGCTTCGGCGAAGGCGGGGTCGTCGGTTGCGACGGCAGGCTGGCCCAACATGCCGGAGAGGTAGTCGGCCAGGGTGTAGCTGATCACGAAGTAGCCGTCCGCGAGGCCCTGCATGAGCGCTGACGCCCCGAGCCGGTTGGCGCCGTGGTCGGAGAAGTTGGCCTCGCCGAGCACGAAGAGCCCTGGCACGTTGGACATGAGGTGGTAGTCGACCCACAGGCCGCCCATGGTGTAGTGAACGGCAGGGTAGATCCGCATCGGCACCCGGTAGGGGTCCTCGTCGGTGATCCGCTCGTACATCTCGAACAGGTTCCCGTAGCGCTCGCGGATCGTGGCCTCTCCCACTCGGCCGATCGCCTCGGAGAAGTCGAGGTAGACCCCGTTCTTGAGCGGGCCGACGCCGCGGCCCGTGTCGACCATGGTCTTGGCGTTGCGCGAGGCGACATCGCGGGGCACCAGGTTCCCGTAGCTCGGGTAGCGGCGCTCGAGGTAGTAGTCGCGGTCCTCTTCGGGGATCAGGTCCGGGCTGCGCGTCTCGTCGGGGTCCTTGGGGACCCAGATGCGCCCGTCGTTGCGCAGCGACTCCGACATCAGGGTCAACTTCGACTGGAAGTCGTCGCTGGCCGGGATGCAGGTGGGGTGGATCTGGGTGTAGCAGGGGTTGGCGAACAGCGCGCCCCGACGGTGGGCACGCCAGGTGGCGCTGGCGTTGGAGAACTTGGCGTTGGTGGACAGGAAGAAGACGTTGCCGTAGCCACCGGTGCAGAGCAGCACGGCGTGGGCGCTGTGGCGGGTGAGCTCGCCCGTCACCAGGTCACGGGCCACGATGCCGCACGCCACCCCGTCGCGCACCACCAGGTCGACCATCTCGGTGCGGGTGTGCAGCGTGACCGTGCCCAACCCCACCTGCTGCATCATCTGCTGGTAGGCGCCCAGGAGCAGCTGCTGACCTGTCTGGCCGCGGGCGTAGAACGTGCGCGACACCTGGGCGCCGCCGAAGGAGCGGTTGTCGAGCAGGCCGCCGTACTCGCGGGCGAAGGGCACTCCCTGGGCCACCATCTGGTCGATGATGTCCACGCTCACCTCGGCCAGGCGGTGCACGTTGGCCTCGCGGCTTCGGAAGTCGCCGCCCTTGACCGTGTCGTAGAAGAGGCGGAAGACCGAGTCGCCGTCGGACTTGTAGTTCTTGGCGGCGTTGATGCCGCCCTGGGCGGCGATGCTGTGGGCCCGGCGAGGCGTGTCGTGGTACGTGAAGACCTTGACGTTGTAGCCCTGCTCGCCCAGCGTGGCAGCGGCCGACGCGCCGGCCAGGCCGCTGCCGACGATGATGACGTCGAACTTGCGGCGGTTGTTCGGTGCCACCAGGCGCATGTCGAACTTGTGCTGGGTCCACATCTGCTCGATGGGCAGATCGGGGACCCTGGCGTCCAGCTCGCCGATCACGATTGGCTCTCCTCGGCTTCGTAGCCCTCGCAGGACACCACGGTGTCGCCGCGCACGGTGCACTCGTCGCGCTCGTGCGCGTCGACTAGGCCGGTCATGACCGCCACCGGGAAGCTCACGTTGATGGCCAGCACGACGCCGGCGAACCCGGCCGAGAAGCCGCGGCGCCAACTGTTCCAGCGAGGGTTGTTGAGGCCCATCGACTGGAACATCGACCACGCCCCGTGGAACAGGTGAAGGGCGAGGGCGACGTTGGCCACGATGTAGATCACCGAGACGACCGGCCGGTCGAAGGTGGCGAAGAAGTTGCGGTACACGTCGCCGCGAACGAAGTCGGGATTGACCGTGCCCCACGTCAGGTCGGCGAGGTGGAACAGCAGGAACAGGCCGATGATGATCCCGGTCCAGCGCATCGAGCGGCTCGCCGCCGTGGCCGCCTGCCAGTCCCGGCTCGATACGTAGCCCGACCCGTTCGCCCGGTGGTTCATCCTGGTCAGCGAGTACGCCGAGTGGATGTGGGCCACCGCGGCGACGATCAGCCCAGTCCGCATCAGCCACAGCGTCACCGTGCGGGGCAGGATCGGTACCAGCAGGTCGCGAAGGAACTCGCCGTAGTGGTTGAACTCCTCGGGACCCAGGTAGACCTTGAGGTTTCCGATGGCGTGGGCCAGCACGAAGCCCATCAGTGCCAGGCCGGTGAGGCCCATGACCCACTTCTTGCCCACCGCGCTGGCGTAGAACTGCACGGGCCAGGGGGCCCGGCGGTTGGGACCGGGGTTGATCGGCGGTGTCCCTCGCCCGGCAGCAGTGGGGGCACCGCCCCGGTCCATCGTGGTCGCCATCGCTCGATCAGCCTCCACGAGCATGTGATTGGGATCGGTTTCGGACGCTAGCGCCAGGTCCTCGGCGACCCGCAACCCGCCCCGGCTCAGACCCCCGATGCGATCTCGCTGCGGTATCCGTTCTCGACGCGCTCGTCGCCATGCTCGAGAACCAGGTCCAGCCGGGCGGGCCCCGGTGCGTCGGGAACGACCGCGTCCACCCGACCGACGCGCACGCAGGCGTCTACGGGCACCGCACCTTCCCATCGCCACAGGCGGCGCCCTCCGCGCCAGTGCAGCGTCGCCTCGACCCGGGCGAGCTCGATCGGCTCGCGCCGGTCCGACACCACGTGCACGTCGAGGCCTAGGTGCTGACCCGGCGAGAGGAGGCGGGGCGGAACCTCGGCCACCACGATCACCGGCCGGCAGGCGGCCGCGAACGCGGCCAGAGCCTCCTTGGGGCGACGCCGGTGGTCGACCAGCGAGGGTGAGATCGAGGGGTGGCCGTCGGCGAACTCGCCGTGGGTGAACCCCCCCGCCGGGCGGTACTTGAGCCGCCGGAGGTGCTCGACGTAGTGCCGCACCAGCTCGGCCTGGTAGCGCTGGGTGGCCCGCTTCCAGCCTTCGAAGTCGGCGTGGGCCTCCGGTGGCACTCGATGCCCGAGCAGGTCCGCAGGCATCCCGTGCTCGCCCGCCAGGCTCTGCCAGTCCAGATCCGGCCAACGCCACGGCTCGCAGAACTCGTCGCTGTCGGGTACCGAGGCGGCACCGAAGCCCGAGGCGAACGCGCCGAGCCTGGGCAGGCGGCGCAACCACGTCGCCAGGTCGTCGACCTCGCCCCACTCCCAGCCCAACCCCGGTGTCGGGGCGCTGCCGGTCAGCTCGCCGAGGCGGGGCCAAGCCCCCGCATGGGCCACGACGGGCCGGCTCGGGTCTGCGCGGCCCAGGGTCCTGGCAACACGGCGATCCAGGCGCGCGCCGCTCGGGTCCGGGAGCTGGCGGGCCGGCAGAGACCGAAGGAACCCCCGGGCACCTGGTGCCGCCGGCTCGTCGTGGCCGCACCAGATCGCGATGCACGGGTGGTGGCCGAGGGTCGCCACCATGGCCTTCGCGGCAGCGGCGGCGCGTGGGCGGACCGAGCGGGCGTAGCGCCCGCGAAGTGGGAGGTCCTGCCAGACGAGCAGCCCGACCTCGTCTGCCGCGTCGTACACCTCCGGTCGGCTCACGTGCCCGCGCAGGCGCAGCAGGTCCAGGCCGGTCTCGGCCACCGCCGCGATGTCGGCGCGCAGCTCCTCGGAGGTGGCCTCACCCAGCGCACGGCGGTTCGGGCCCTGGCACGTGCCCTTGGTGAAGAGGCGCTCACCGTTCACGGTGGTGATCCACTTCGACAGGGCGACTTGGCGCAGGCCGGTGCGCAGGACCCTCTCGTGCGAGCACGTCCTGGGCCCCGTGCCCCCCGCCGCCACGTCATCGAGATGCACGGCGACCCGCACCGGGTGCAGGACGGGTTCGCCCAGCGCCCGTGGCCACCAGAGTCGCGGCCGGTCGACCACCACCGTCCAGGCCAGCTCGTTGGCTCCGGCGGCCAGGGGGCGTTCGGCGCGGCTCTCGAGCGAGCCGACCTCGGTCACCAGCTCCACGGTGCGTGCCGTGTCTGCGTCGAGGGTGGCGCGCAGCTCCAACACGGCCCGCAGCTCGGTGGCCTCACGGCACCGCAGTCCCAGCGCGGCGATGCGCACCGGGCCGCTGTGCTCGAGGCGCACCGGGGCCCAGAGCCCCCCGGGGTTCCAGTCACCCCAGGCCTCGGGGTGGCCGAACAGGCCGGTCACGTCCGTCTTGGCCGAGAGGTCGTGCTGGGTGGCACAGGCCACCTCGACGGCCAGGGTGTGCTCACCCCGAGCGGCCAGCGCCGGGGTGACCTCGAAGTCGTGGCGAGCGAAGTAGCTCTCCGTGTCGCCCAGGTAGGTGCCGTCGAGCCAGATGTCGCCCTGGTCGAAGACCCCGTCGAACACGAGCCACCAGCGACGGCCCTCGAGGTCCTCGGAAGGAGACTCGAAGCGGCGCCGGTGCAGGACCGGCCCGTCGCACCCGGCCAGGGCGGGATGGCTCCGCCAGTGTCCCGGCACGGTGACCTCTGCCCAGGCGCCGTCATCGAAGCCGTCCTCGAGCCAGTGACGCCGGAGGGTGTCGTCGGCGGCCATGGCCCGCCAGGTGCCGCTCAGCTCCACGGCGCGGGCAGGCTAGCGGCGCCGGTAGGTTGCCCGTCATGACCGTCGAGTCCACCGCCACCCGCCCGGGCGCGGCCACGATCGGCCAGCTGCGCGAATCGGGATGGGTCTCGGTCCCGGTCAAGGAGGAGCTGCGGCGCAACGCCGTGGCTCGCATCCGTGCCGGCGAGCCACTGTTCCCCGGCGTGCTCGGCTACGAGGACACGGTTCTGCCCCAGCTGGAGAACGCCCTGCTGGCCGGTCACGACCTGGTCTTCCTCGGCGAGCGTGGCCAGGCCAAGACCCGGATGCTCCGCTCGCTCGTCGACCTGCTCGACGAGTGGATACCGGTCGTGGCCGGGTCGGAGATCAACGACGACCCGTACGCGCCCGTGTCGCGCTACGCCCGAGACCTGGTGGCCCAGCACGGCGAGGACACCGCGATCGACTGGCTCCACCGCAGCCGGCGATACGGCGAGAAGCTCGCCACGCCGGACACCTCCATCGCCGACCTCATCGGGGAGGTCGACCCCATCAAGGTGGCCGAGGGCCGCTACCTGGCCGACGAGCTGCACCTTGCACTACGGGCTGGTGCCGCGCACCAATCGCGGGATCTTCGCCATCAACGAGCTGCCCGATCTCGCCGAGCGCATCCAGGTCGGTCTGCTGACCATCCTCGAGGAGCGCGACGTACAGGTCCGCGGCTACAAGCTGCGCCTGCCCATCGACGTGGTGCTGGTGGCCTCGGCCAACCCGGAGGACTACACGAACCGGGGCCGCATCATCACGCCGTTGAAGGACCGCTTCGGTTCCCAGATCCGAACCCACTACCCGCTCGAGGTCTCCACCGAGGTCGGCGTCGTGCTCGCCGAGGCTCGGGCGCTGCAGGCCGAGGGACTCTCGGTCACGGTCCCGGCCTACATGACCGAGATCGTCGCGGTGCTCTCGCACCTGGCCCGATCGAGCCCCCACCTCAACCAGCGCTCGGGGGTGTCGGTGCGGTTCAGCATCACCAACCACGAGGTCATGGTGGCCAACGCGGCTCGCCGCGCTCTGAGGCACGGCGAGCAGGAGGTCGTGCCGCGCATCAGCGACCTCGAGGCCCTGCCGGCGTCGATGCTCGGCAAGATCGAGATCGAGACCCTCGAGGAGGGTCGCGACGAGCAGATCGCGCAGAACCTGGTCAAGGCGGCGGTGCTCAGCGTGTTCAAGGAGCGCCTCACCCCCGAGCGCTTCCGACCGATCCTGGCCGCGTTCGAAGAGGGCGTCACCGTGGACGTGGGCGACGACGTGGGCCCCACCGACCTGGTCGCTCTGCTCGAGAGCGTCCCGGCTCTGCGCGAACCGGTGCTCGAGCTCAGCGGTGGCGACGAGCGGGCCGGGTCGATCGCAGCCGCCGTCGAGCTGCTGCTCGAGGGCCTCCACCTGTCGAAGCGCCTGAACAAGGACGCAGCGGTCGGCCGAGCCACCTACCGCTCGCGCGTCTGAGCCGGTGCTTCGGGCTCTCGGTGCCCGAGTGCGACCGCTGCCCGGCCGGTAGCGTCGACCCATGCGCGCCGAGACGACCTCGGGCCCGGTCGAGGGCCTCGAGCACGACGGTCTGCTCCAGTTCCGCGGCGTGCCCTACGCGGCCTCCACGGGCGGGGCCAACCGCTTCCGGCCGCCGATCCCGCCCGAGCCGTGGACGACGCCTCGGCCGGCCACCGAGCACGGAGCCATCGCACCTCAGGCTTCGTCGGCCCTCGAGTCCATGCTCGGGGCACCGTCGCGGACCCAGGGCGAGGAATGCCTGCACGTGACGATCACCACGCCCGGCCTCGACGGGGCCCGACCGGTGATGGTGTGGATCCACGGGGGCGCCTATCAGACGGGCAGCCCGGGAGTCCCCTGGTACGACGGCCGGCGCCTTGCCGCACGCGGTGACGTGGTCGTCGTGGCCGTCGGCTACCGCCTGGGAGTGCTGGGCTACCTGCGCCTCGAGCACCTGCTCGGCGACGAGTTCGCCGGTTCGGGAAACCTGGGCCTGGTCGACCAGGTCGCCGCCCTCGAATGGGTCCGGGACAACGTCGCGTTCTTCGGCGGCGACCCCGACCGGGTCACGGTGTTCGGCGAATCGGCCGGAGCGATGAGCGTTGGCACCCTGCTCGGCACCCCCTCGGCGTCGGGCCTGTTCGGGCGGGCGATCGCCCAGAGCGGGGCCTGCCACCACGTGTCGTCGCCCGACGAGGCGGCCGAGGCGGCCGAGGCCGTGCTGAGCCACCTCGACGGCGGTGCCGAGGCGCTGCTGACGGCGTCGACTGAGGTGATCGTCGCCGCCCAGGAGGCCGCAGCTCCGGAGATCCTCCGGGCGTCTCCCACCGGTCTGCGACTGCCCTTCCAGCCCTGGGTCGACGGCGCCGTGTTGCCCAGGCCGCCGCTCGAAGCCGTCCGCTCGGGCGCCGCTGCCGGAGTGGACCTGCTGACCGGCACGACTGCTGACGAGTGGGCGCTGTTCCACCTCCAGAGCCTGACCCGGGGACCCCTCGACGAGGAGGCCCTGCTCCGGCGGGCCGAGCGGGTCTTCGGCGACCGTGCCTTCGACGCGGTGGAGGTGTACCGCTCGTCGCGGCCGGGAGCCTCGCCCGACCAGCTCTGGGTGGCCATCGGGACCGACGTGGTGTTCCGGATCCCGGCGGTGCGCATGGCCGAGGCGGCGGGCGAATATGCCCGCACCTGGATGTACTGGTTCACCCACGCCTCGCCGCAGTTCGGAGGTGTGCTCGGTTCCTGCCACGCGATCGAGATCCCCTTCGTGTTCGACAACCTCGACCGGGGCGGGGTCGAGACCCTCGTCGGCCCGCTCACGGAGCCGGTCCGGGCCCTCGCAGCGGCGACCTCCGCGGCCTGGGCCGGCTTCGCCCGGGAGGGCGATCCGTCCCGTCCGGAGCTGGGCCCCTGGGATCCCTACGGGCCCGACACCCGAGCGGTCATGGAGCTGGGCCGAGACCCGGGCCTGCACCACGACCCGGCCGCCGCCGAGCGCGAGCTGTTCGACGACCTGGCGGCTTACGCGTGAGCGGGCCGCGCTTTCGCTACTCGCGTTGGGACGGCACCCAGGTCGGCTTCGAGCTCGACGCGGACGCGATCCTTGCCGAGGTCAACGACGACCTGCTCTACCACGGCGACGTCAACGCGGCGTTGCGGCGCATGCTCCAGCAGGGCTTCGACGCTCCCGACGGCCGACACGTGGACGGGCTGCGCGATCTGCTGGACCGTCTCCGCCGTCAGCGGCGCGAGCAGCTGGAGCGCTTCGACCTGGGCGGCGTCTACGACGGAGTGGCCGAGTCGCTGCGCGAAGTCCTCGACATGGAGCGGGCGGCCCTCGACGACCTGGCCCGCCAGGCCGCCGAGTCGGGCGACCAGCGGCGGCGGGAGGTGACCGAGGAGTCGGTGGCCCAGCGCAACCTGGCCCTCGACATGCTCTCACCCGACCTGGCGGGCATGGTCCGCGACCTGCAGGAGTACGACTTCACCTCGGCCGAGGCCCGGCAGCGCTTCGAGGACCTGCTCGACGAGCTGCGATCCGAGCTCGCCGAGTCGTACTTCCGGCAGATGTCGGGGGCGATGTCGGGCGTGTCGCCGGAGTCGATGGCTCGCACCAAGGACATGCTCGCCGACCTCAACGAGCTGCTGGCCCAACGTGCGCGGGGCGAGGACACCCAGCCCGGCTTCGAGGCCTTCATGCAGAGCTACGGCGACATGTTCCCGGAGGACCCGTCGAGCCTCGACGAGCTGCTCGAGGTGATGGCGCGGCGCATGGCGGCGATGCAGTCGATGCTGAACTCGATGAGCCCGGACCAGCGCGCCCAGCTCCAGGCGCTGTCGGAGCAGCTCCTGGAGGACATGGACCTGCGGTGGCAGATGGACCAGCTGGGCGAGAACCTGCGCTCGTTGTTCCCCCAGATGGGGTGGGGGACCGGGTACGACTTCTCCGGGGGCGACCCGCTCTCGATGCCGCAAGCCGCGTCGCTGCTGGGTGAG
>CAVPEW010000002.1:0-14717 GCA_963703565.1 uncultured Microthrixaceae bacterium
AAGGGCAGCCGCTTGAGGCCGACCGGATTGAAGATGTCGTCGCGGTTGGCGATTTCCCACGCGTCGAGCAGCGGGGCGAATTCGTCCTGATTTTCCCAGAGATAGAGTGTGTCCTTGCCCCAGACGCTGCGCATTTTGTGCGGGTGCGAAGCGACGGCGAGTCCGCCTTGGGCGTGGATTTCGCCAATGGTTTCCTTGAGATCGAGCGAGGGATTGATTGGTTCCTTCAAGTCAATCCCGAGCAGGTGGGTGGACGTCTTCGGGGTGTAACCGTCCTTGTTGAACTCGATGCCGGTCATGAGGATGAGTTCGTATTTTTTCCACGCGCGGTTTTTTTCCTTCTCGATGGCGGCGAAGTAATCCTTCAACTCGCCGGGAGGAATGACGAGGCCGGTGAGATTCACGAGTTTACCGAGGAGCCGCTTCGGATCGCACAGGTGATCGGTGATGCAGAGGGTGTCGAATCCGCGCTGGCCATAGAAATCGACCATCTCGCTGATGGTCAGTTTGCCGTCGGAAAAAGTGGTGTGCGTGTGCAGGTCGCAGAGGAGAAGCCGTTTTTCGTTCCGGGCCGGTTCGCTATGTGGATGGAGCGGCGCGTGAAGGGGCGAGTGATGAAAAAGCGCGCCGGGCGTGGTGGGCACGTTCGTCGGCACGGCGAGATCGAGCAGGAAACGCGCGATCTGGAGCGCGCTGTCGGGCTGGCTGATGGCGGTGATATTCTTCCGCCAGAGTTGGCAAAGCTGGCCGCTGTTTTCGAGGGCGCGCTCGGCCCAGGTGACGATCTCCCTCGGCTTTTCCGCGAGCGCGCCGGCGTTGGCGCGGCGGATGAGTTCGTAATTACCCTCTTCCTGGCCGGGAACGACTTGATTAATAATAAGCGGAATTTTTCCCGCAATCGCTTCCTGCACGGTCGCGCCCCCGGCTTTGGTGATGAGCAGATTGTGCGTCATCGTCGCCGGCGAAGCGCTGGCCGAGATGCGAGCGGCGTTCAAGGTCTTCGCCCCATTCGCGTCCATCCCGAAGGTCACGATGTTCGGCTCGGCCCGCACCGGGCGCGAAGATCCGCTCTACGCGCAGGCGCGCCGCGTGGCTTCGGACCTCGCCGGCCAGGGCTGGATGGTCGTGACCGGCGCCGGGCCCGGGATCATGGCCGCCGGGACCGAGGGCGCCGGCTCCGGGAGGGCCCTGGGCGTGAGCATCCGCCTTCCCTTCGAGGAGGCTCCCAGCGACGTGTTCGGCGAGGGCCGCCTGGTGGCGATGAAGTACTTCTTCACCCGCAAGCTCATGCTCATCAAGGAGTCGGCCGGCTTCGTCTGCCTGCCGGGGGGCTTCGGGACCCAGGACGAGACCTTCGAGCTGTGCACGCTGCTGCAGACCGGCAAGTCCGTGCCGGCGCCTGTCGTGCTGCTCGACGTGCCCGGCGGCACCTACTGGCGACGCTGGGCGGCCTTCGTCGACCAAGAGCTGGCCGAAGCCGGACTGATCAGCCCCGACGACCACGAGCTGTTCGTGGTGACCGACTCGGCCGAGACGGCCTGCTCGGAGATAATCAGCTTCTGGCGGAACTACGACTCGATCCGCTGGGTCGGCGATCGCCTCGTGGTGCGACTGCGTCACCCTCCCACCGACAGCCAGCTCGACGAGCTCAACACCCGCTTCTCCGACCTGCTCACGAGCGGGAGCATCCGCCGGAGCGAACCGCTCGGCCCCGAGCGCTCCTCGAAGGACAAGCTCGCGCTGCCGCGGCTGATCATGCAGTTCGACCCGCGCCGGGCCGGTCGGCTCCGGGCTCTGATCGACGCCGTCAACGCCTGGCCCGTCGCCGAGACCAGCGCCACGCCGCCCAGCGCTGCGCGCCCGCCCGACTGAGCGATCACCCGACCGGGCGGGCAGAACGCTCAGGTTGCGTCGTCGGGTTCTCGCAGCACGGCCACGGCCTTCTCCACGGCCCGCCGAGCCCGAGTGAGGCGGCGCTCGTCGACCGGGAGCTCTGTCCCGCCGGCGTCGACCGAGGACCGCAGTCGCTCCAGCGCCAGGTCAGCCAGCTCCTCGGCGATCGCCTCGAGGCGACTGCGGATGTCGTCGAACTCGCCGGCCACCGGTTCAAGGTACCGGGCCCTGCGTGGGCTCCCCCAACGCCACGGACCGGGCCAGCAGGCTCACCGGGTGCGCGACGCGCACGCCCGCTGCAGCGAGGTGCAGCGAGCAGCCCGGGTTGGCCGACGCGACCACGTCGGGGCGAGCCCGGCCCAGCACGGCCAGCTTGCGGTCGCGGATCGTGCCGGCGAGCGCGGGCTGCAACGCCGAGTAGGCGCCTCCGGCCCCGCAGCACAGGCCGTCGTCGTCGAGCTCGACCAGCTCCCCGACCCCAGCCAGGATCCTGCGTACCCCGAGGTGGTCGCGTTGTACGTGACGCAGGTGGCAGGGATCCTGCACCGCGATCCTCGCCCCGAGGTGCCGCCGTGGCGGCAACCGGTCGGAGCGCTCGGCGATCCAGGCGCTGATGTCGCGGACCCGGGCCGAGAACCGCGCCGCCTCGGGCGAACCCACCAGGTCGCCGTAGGCCAACAGAGCGGCGCCGCAGCCGGCCGAGTCGACCAGTATCGGGGCGTCGCCGGGCATGGCCTCCATGGTTCGCCGGGCCAGCTCGGTGGCTGCGTCGGTGAGGCCGGCGTGCTCGTGCAGGGCCCCGCAGCACGAGGCGCCGCTCGCGGGCAGGGCGACCCCCACGCCCATGGCTGCCAGGACAGCGGCTGCGTCGGCATGGACGTCACGTTGCCAGGCGTCCATGACGCAACCGGTGAAGAGCCACACGTCGTTGCCGGTCGGCGCGAGCCGGGGGCGCCGTACCGGGATCCGCGCCGGCAGCCCCAAGCGCCGGCTCAACCCCGCGGGAACAAGCCGGGCACGCTGTGCGACGCCGAGCGCGCTCGATCCGGCGAGCACGATCCGGTGATGGCCGAGCACGCGGTAGCCGAGGCGCTGCCACCACGGCACGCGCCGGGCGCCTCGGGCAAGGGCACTGCGGGTGGCGCCCATCAACTCCCCGAAGGGCACCGCGCTCGGGCAGGCCGGCTCGCAACCACGGCACATCACGCAGGTCTGCACGGACCGGGCGAACGCGTCGTCGGCCGCGGACACGACGCCCGACTCGACCTGTCGCATCGCGGCGATCCGCCCCCGGGGCGAGAGCACCTCGTCGCCGGTGGCGCGCCAGGTCGGGCAGTGGGGCAGGCACAGGCCACAGCTCACGCAGGTGTTGAGCGCTTCGGCGTCGAGACCCAGCGGGCTGCCCGGCGAGAAGCCACCCGGCCCGCGGGCTCCCCCGCTCATCGACGCCCCACCGAGCGGCCCGGTGCCAGTCGACCGGTCGGGTCCAGAGCCGCCTTCAGCCGGACCCCCAGTGCGGCCACCCCGGGATCCAGCGCACGCGGGGGCTGCGGCTGCTCGCAGTGCACGATGCCCACCCCGATCTCGGCGACGAAGCGCCCCGCGGGTGCCGACCCCGGCGCACAGACCTCGCTGGGAGGGCACGACCACCGCTGCGGCGGCAACGGCGGAGGCCCGTCGGTGGGGACCAGGCCGTGGGCCGAGGCCTCCGCGTCGACGTCGGCCTCGTGTCCCGCCAGCAGCACCCAGGTGGTAGTGCCGTCCCACAGGATCGACCACGGCCGGTGCAGCCGCGACCGCAGCACCTCGGGGTCCACGCCTTCGACCCGGTGCCAGCGCCGCACCGGCGGCACCGGCCTCGTGCGCAGCACGACCTCGGCGAGCAGGCCCAGGGTGCCCAGCGAACCCACCAGGAGCCTGCACAGGTCGTACCCCGCGACGTTCTTCACCGTGGCACCACCGGCGCGAGCGAGGGCGCCCTCGGCCGTGACGAAGGTGACCTCCAGGACCGAGTCTCGCAGCGGCCCCCAGCCCAACGCCTCCACGCCGCTCGCACCGACCGCCAGGGCGCCGCCCACGGTGGAGCCGGGCCGGTCGGGCACCGCGACGAACTGCAGGGCCGGCGCCAGCGCGGCCGCCAGGTCGGCCACGGGGGTGCCGGCACGGACGCGCACGATCATCTCGGCCGGTTCGTGGGTCACGACGCCGGCCGGAGCGTGGACCGCCCGTGTGCCGGGATCGACCGGACCGCCGAGCGCGCCCCGGGTTCCCCCGCCGACGGCCACCACCGGCCCCGCCCCCGGCGGGCCGACCTCGCGGGCGAAGCTCGCCAGCGGCGCGGCGAAGCCCTCGCGCGGCGTGGCGAGACTCGGCGGGGCGTCGCTCACACCCACAGCCCCTCGGCTAGGGCCCGGTCGAGGTCAACGCAACGGCTGCCCGAGGGAAGGACCTTGGAGGGGTTCGCCACGCCGCCGGGATCGAACGCCGAGCGGACCCGGGCCTGCACGTCGAGGTCGACGGCGGAGAACTGCAGCCCCATCAGGTCCCGCTTCTCGAGCCCGATCCCGTGCTCGCCGGTCAGCACGCCTCCCACCGCCAGCGAGGCCCTCACGATGTCCTCACCGGCGGCGTGCACCCGGTCGAGTGCGCCAGGCTCGCGGCTGTCGAAGGCAAGCAGCGGGTGCAGGTTGCCGTCTCCCGCGTGGAACACGTTGAGGACCTCCAACCCGTGCCGGGCGGCGATGTCGTAGACGGATCGGAGCATCTCGGTGAGGCGGGTGCGGGGCACCACCGTGTCGTGCAGGTAGTAGTCGGGGGCTATGCGGGCCACGGCCCCGAAGGCTGTCTTGCGTCCCTTCCACAGCAGGTCGCGCTCCGCGTCGTCGGCCGCGACGCGCACCGACGAGGCCCGGTGGTCCCGGCACAACCCCACGATGCGCCCGCTGTCCGCGGCGACGCCCCCGGGCAGGCCCTCGAGCTCGACCAGCAGCACGGCGGCAGCCTCGGTCGGGTAGCCGGCTCCGACATAGGCCTCGACGGCCTCCACGCAGCGTCGGTCCATCATCTCCAGCGCGGCGGGGACGATCCCGGCCGCGATGATCGCGCTGACCACGTCGGCGGCGGCGTCGACCCGGTCGAAGCCGGCGAGCAGGGTGGACACCGCCGGGGGGAGCGGGCTGAGCCGCACGGCGACGCGAGTGGCGATGCCGAAGGTGCCCTCGCTGCCGATGAAGACGCCGCGCAGGTCGAGCCCCGCCGGCTCGGGATCGAGTCCGCCCAGCACCACGATCTCGCCGTCGGGCAGGACCACCTCCACGGCCAGCACGTGGGCCGTGGTCACACCGTCGGCGAGGCAGTGGGGCCCACCGGAGTTGTTCGCCACGTTGCCTCCGATCGAGCAGGCCTGCTGGCTGGACGGGTCGGGTGCGAAGCGCAGGCCGGCGGGCGCCACGGCCACGCTCAGGTCCAGGTTCACCACTCCCGGCTCCACCCAGGCGACCCGGCGCAGGGGGTCGACCTCGAGGATGCGGTTCATGCGTGTCGTCACAACGACCACCGCCCCCGACTCGGGCACCGCGCCGCCGGCCAGGCCGGTCCCCGAACCCCGCGCGACCAGGGGCCGACCGTGGGCGCGCGCCACCCGCACGCAGTGCTGCACCTCGGCGACCTCGACCGGGAAGCACACCGCCGCCGGCCGCCCGCGCATCAAGGAGGCATCCCGGCCGAACACCTCCAGCTCGAGCGGGGCGCTGCGTACCCGGTCGGGGTCGAGGCCCGCTACGAGCTCGGCGAGGAGGGCGTCGTCACCGGACGCCTCGGGACGGTCCGGCTGGGTCATGCGGCCCATGCAAGCACAACCCCCGTCGGCAGTAGATTCCGGTGGCTCGTTCCCAGTGAGGGCGGTCGTGGCCCACGAGGATCTCCACCAGCATGTGTCGTTCGACGACCCCGACGAGGCTCGCACCTGGGTCTTCGATCTGACGTTCCTGGCCAGCACCTGGACCTGCCTGTACGGGCGGGGCTGCCCCGGCGTTCTGACCGAACCCAGCGCCGAGCTCGAACAGGGTTGCTGCAGCTATGGCGCCCACTTCGTCGACGAGGACGACGAAGCCGACACGCTGGCCGCTGCCGCCCGCCTGGACGAGAGCCAGTGGCAGCACGCCGCCGTGGCCGCACGCAAGGGCGGACCGACCAAGCGCTCCGGTCGCCGGGGCCCCCGAGGGAGCCAGCCATCGGCCCCCACCGCCATGACCCGGCTGCACGACGGCGCCTGCATCTTCTTGAACCGCCCCGGGTTCCCCGCCGGAGCCGGCTGCGCCCTGCACCAGGGCGCTCTGGCGGCCGGGGAACGCCCACTGGACTGGAAGCCCGACGTGTGCTGGCAGCTGCCCCTGCGCCTGGAGGAGCACACCGACGACCACGGGCACGTGACCTCGACGTTGCGCGAGTGGAAACGGCGTGACTGGGGGCCTGGGGGCGACGAGTTCGCATGGTGGTGCACCGACGCCCCCGACGCGTTCACCGACCGACGCCGGGTGGTGGACACCATGCGCGACGAGATCGTGGCGCTGGTGGGCGAAGGGCCGTACCAGCTGCTCCTCGACCACCTGGACCAGGGTGGCGCCTCACCAGCCACGACCACCACCTTGCTCCCGCACCCAGCGGTGCGGGCAGCCACGACCGACCAAGGGGCACCGCGTTGATCTTCACCTCCGACGAACTGGCCGAGGCGTCCCGACGAGCCGGGCTGTTCTTCCCCCCCCACGTGCTCGACCAGCTCGTGGCCGCGATCGACGCCGGAAAGCACGTGATCCTCACCGGCCCCCCGGGCACCGGCAAGACCACGCTGGCGTACCTGACTGCCGAGGTCGCCCAGCGGGCCATGCTCTGCACCGGCTACCTGCCCACGACCGCTACCACGGAGTGGACCACCTTCGAGACCATCGGCGGCTTCCAACCCACCGCGGAGGGACTGATCTTCCGGCCCGGCATGTTCGTCGAGGCCATCGAGTCCGGGCGTTGGCTGGTGATCGACGAGCTCAACCGGTCGAACTTCGATCGTGCCTTCGGCCAGCTCTTCACCGTGCTGTCGGGCCAGGCGGTGGTGCTGCCGTTCAAGCGCGGCGGGCGGGTGGCGCCGATCTCGCTGGTCCCGCCCGGGGTCGACCCCCCGGACGACACAGATCCGGTTCGGCTGCCGGCCTCGTGGCGGATCCTGGCCACGATGAACGTGTTCGACAAGAACCTGCTGTTCGAGATGTCGTACGCCCTCATGCGCCGCTTCGCGTTCGTCGAGGTGACCTGTCCCGACGACGACGCCTACGAGGCCCTGCTCGAGGGACCAGGCGACATCGTCAAGGAGCTGCTCAGCCTGCGACGCTTCCGTGACCTGGGCCCAGCGGTGTACCTCGACGCGGCCAAGTTCGCCGCCCGCAGGGCCAAGGACCACCCGGGCCGCTCCAGGCTGCTCTACGAGACCTTCTACGGTTACTTCCTGCCCCAGTTCGAAGGGATCGACGACGACCAGGCCGTCGCACTCCACGACGAGGTCATCACCCTGCTCGAACCGCCCGAACAGGCCGAGGTCCGCCGTACCATCGGGGAGGTCCTCGGCACGCGGCTTGCGTGGTGAGCGGGCCTCCCGACGCCGCAGCCGCGGCCGTGGCCGGCATCGTGTCCCGGCTCGCCCGCCCGTACGACGCTCCCAGCGCCCTGGCGGCCATGACGGGGCTGAGACCCCGCGCCGCGGCGGCGGTGCTGGGAGCCGAGCTCGCCACGAGCGCCGCAGCCGAGACCTTGCTGGACTCGATGGCCCACACCATCCGCTCGCTGGCCATCGCCACCACCGACACGCCGCGCCGCTGCTACGGCGAGCTACGTGGCCCCGTGCTCTGGGCCGAGACCGTCGCCTCGCGATCGGCCTCCGCGGGCGACACCGGCCTGTTCGTGTGCGCCTCGCCGGCCCGGGCCTTCGACACCGATGAGAACCGGACCCTGGTGGCGGCCCTGGATGTGGTTCGAGCCGGCGCCGAGTCGGCTGGGGCTGCGGGCGGGGTCGTCGCCGGGCCGCCCCCCGATCTGGTGCGCCGGGCCCGCCACAACGCCGGCCGAGCATTGCGCTACCTGGAGCACCGCAGCCTGGTCGACCTGCCGCGCCGTCGCCCGAGCGGGCGCGCCCTTCGGCGTACGAGCGCCGGCCACCGCCGGGCGACCTACGCCCCCGCCACGGCCATGCTGGTCCAGGCCGCCAACCCCCTCGACGCGGCGACCGTCGCCACCCGGGCCGACCTCGCCAGCGAGCAGGTGATCCTGTTCGCCCAAGGTCTCGCCCGGCTGCCCGCGGTCCCGGTCCGCGCCGGCGGGGGCCGACTGCGTGCCGGTCCTATGGAGATGCAGCCCGGGCGGGACGCCACCGTCAGCGTGCTCGTGGCCGGCGAGGTGGTCGGCGATCCCGGCGCCCTTGCTCGAGCGCTCGCCGACGAGAGCACCTGATCCGAGGGCGGCGACTCTGGGTAGCAGCGACGTCTCCCGGAGAGCTACGCGATGCCCGCGGGACGCGATGCCCGCGGCGCCTCAGCCCTCGTCTTCTTCGTCGTCTAGGGCGCCGTACTTGCGCGCTAGCGCTGCGTAGTCGTCGTCGTCGGCGACATCGTCGTCGGCACTCACGTCGTCGCGAGGGCCCGGATCTTCGAAGAGGAAGCCCGGACCGGACTGCTTGAGCTTGCGCGCTTCTTCGAAGCGGCGATGTCGTCCCTTCTTCACGAAGGCTCCCGAACGCTCGCAGGGGTCTGGTGTGGGCCGTCACCATAGCGCGGGGTGCCACTCATGGTGCGCTCGCAGGCCACGGCTGTCGCGACCGCCGCTCGAGCGAGAGGTGGCCCTCGGGGTCGACTGCCAGGGCTGCCTCGCCGGCCACCAGGGCAGCGACAGGGCCTCCGACCGCCTCGGCCCTCCAACCGCGGTCGAGGCGTCCGGGCCGGCCCGCCAACAGAGCCTCGACGTCAGCGCGCGTGGCCAGGACCGCCGGGTCGAGGTCGAGCTCCGCGGCACGCTGGGCCGCCCATGCGGCCACCAGCGATGCGGTCGCCCGCTGCGCCTTGTCGAGGCGGGCATCCCCGGGAGGCGGCTGCACCTCCTCGAGGGGCAGCTCGCGCCCGGCGCGCACCGCTTCGAGCAGTTCGGCCGCTCCCCGACCCCGTCGCCACCGCTCGTCGAGGCCTCGCACGCCGGCCAGCGACGCCTCGTCGGTGGGTGGACGCTGGGCCATCGAGACCAGGGCGAGATCACTGACCACGAAGCGCACGGGCCGATCGAGCTCGGCACCACGGCCCTCCCGCCACGCGGCGAGCTCCTGGATAACCGCCGCGGCGCGCCCGCGAAGGTTCCGGGCCTCCTTGAGGCGCCACCAGGCCCGGCGGGGGTCGGGCTCCTCGGCTCCCCGGCGGCGCACTATCTCGCACTCGTCGTCGGCCCAATCCGACCGGCCCCGATCGGTGAGCGCCGCGGTGAGGCGGTCGTGCAGCTCCAGGAGGTGGGCGACGTCGGCCGCGGCGTACTCGTCGGCACCCGGGGGCAGGGGCCGGGCCATCCAGTCGGCCAGCCGGTCGGCCTTGGGCAGGTCGATCCCGAGCTCACCGCGCACCAGGGACGCGAGCCCGACCCCGTGATAGCCCAGGAACCCGGCGGCCACCTGGGTGTCGAAGAGCCGGCGCGGCACCGCGCCGCAGACCTGGCGCAGGATCTCGAGGTCCTGGACCGCAGCGTGCATGACGCAGGTGCCGGGCCCTTCGAGGACCACCCTGAACGGCACCAGATCGACCGCCAGGGGGTCGACCAGAGCGATGCCCCCGGCCCAGGACAACTGCAACAGGGCGAGGTGCGCGTGATAGGACCGCTCGCGGTGGAACTCGGTGTCGAGCCCGTACCGGGGTTCGCCCGAGAGGGTCTCGACCAAGGCACCCAGAGCCGCCTGGTCGCCGACCCAGGCCCGTGCCGGGCCGGGCGCGGCGCGCGCTGCGGTCACGCCGATCCGGACTCGGTCGGCAGACCGGCCTCGATCCAGCCGAGAGTGCCCCCAGCGACGTTCACGGCGTCGATCCCGACCCGGCGAAGGTGCTCGACCGCCTTGGCGGATCGCCCGCCGCGGGCGCAGATCACGTAGACGGTGCCCTCGGCGGGGATCTCCTCCGCGCGCTCGACGATCTCGCCCAGGGGGATCAGCGAGCCCCCGGCCACCCTCGCCTCGAGGTACTCGTCGGGCTCGCGCACGTCAACCAGCGGGGCACCCTCGGACAGGCGTTCCTGCAGGGTGAGCACGTCGATCTCGGGCACCATGAAGGGCACCCTACCGACGTCGCGCAGCTCCTCGGGGCGGTCGGCGTCGCGCAGGGCGTCCGGGTCTAGGCCCTCGACCCGGACCACCTCCAGCTCCGCGGTGGCGGACGCGAACGAAGGTCCGGGGCCACGCTCCGTCGCCCGGATCCCGGCGACGGCTCCAGCGGCGGCCGGCCGCCACGCCACCAGCTGCCACTGCGCCCGACCGGCGTCGAGGGCGACCGCGGCGGCTGCGCGGCTGTCGCCCTGCAGGGCCTCGACCAGGCGTCGCACCGCGTCCGGACGGGGGCCCACGAGGTCGCACGCCGCCACGACCACCAGCGGACTCCAGTGCAGGGCCGCGAGTGCGGTTCCCGTCGCCACCACCGGTCCTGCCCCCCGCCCCCGGTCCGCCACGTGGCCGGTGCCCAACTGGCCGGCCAGGGCCGGATCACCGCCGACGGTGACGACGGGGTCGGCTCCGGCGCCCCGCAGGGCAGCCACCGCGCGCGCCGCCAGCGGCGCGCCCCCCACCTGCAGGGTCGCCTTGTCGACGCCCATGCGCGAGCTGCGTCCGCCGCACAGCACCGCGCCCGCGATCACGAGTTGCCGCGGACGGAGCCGGGATCGAGCTGGGCCAGGAACGTCTCGCAGCGCCGGGCCTCGTCGGCCTCGCCAAGTGCTGCGGCAACCGAGCGCAGCCCGTCCAGGCAGCGCAGGAAGCCGCGGTTGGTCGGGTGCGCCCAGCGAACGTATCCGCTGCCGCGCCAGCCACTGGCCCTGAGCCGGTCGAGCCCCCGGTGGTAGCCGACCCGGTATGCGGCGTAGGCCTCGACGAGGTCACGGGCGTGGTCACCCAGGTGGGCCCACGCGTCGAGGTCGGCCGGCCAGCGGGCCACCACTGCGGCCACTCGGTCACGGCGCTGCTCCTCGGGGCCTGCCAGCGCCTCGACCAGGGCAGCGGTGGCCTCCGGGGCCTCGGGGTCCAAGACGGTCTCTGGAGGACCGGATGAGCTGAGCTGCACATCGGGCATGGACGCCACGCTATGGCCCGCCGCGGCGGCAACGCCCCGGCGAACCAGCTCGGCAAAGCGCGCCGGATGCGATAGGTGCGCGCCGTGACCCGCCCCGGCTAGCTCGACGAGCACCGCCTGGGGCAATGATTCCGCCAGGTGCGCGCAGGCGCGGCGGTGGTGGTCGGCGGAGGCCCCACCACAGCCCACCAGCACCGGCACGCCCACGCAGGCCGCGTCGAAGGCAGGAGCGGACCGGAGCGACGCCAGCTCCGCCAGCAGGGCCGGGCCCTCCGCACGGCGCCGACGCCGGCTCTCCGCGGGCAGGCGCTCCCACCGCTCGTCGCCGATCAGCCGGCGCAGGAACCGCTCTGCCGCCCCCGCGGGGTCGTCGCCCCCCTTCGCTGCCATCGCTCCGGCGGTGTCGGTAGGCCACCAGGGCAGCCACGACAGCGGAGGCTCGTAGACGACCACTGCCCCCGGTGGGGTCGTGGCCCGCTCGGCGAAGGCGAGCGCGACGACACCGCCGAGGCTGTGGCCGATCACGACGCCCCTACGGCCGTGCACCACCTCGGCAAGGTCTTCGGCCTGCTGAGCGACGTCGCTGGCGGGGCCGGTCCCGAGCGAGTCCGCGTAGCCGCGACGGTCGTAGGTGACCACGTGGAGGTCGGCCAGGTGCCGCGCGACCCGCCCGAACGACGAGCCCCGGTCGAGCGCGCCGTGCACCAGCACCACGATCAGGTCGGACCACGGCCCGTCACCCGCACCCGGTCGCTCCGACACTGCGAGCCCGGCCGTGGTCCGCCAGGCCAGCGCGTCAGACACGCCGCCGCAGTGGGTGCGCTGGGGGCACCTCCACCAACACGATCTCCAGACCGTCGGGATCGGCGATCCAGGCCTCGTCGAGCCCCCAGGGCATCCGCCGGGGTGGCTCGACGATCTCGACGCCCCCTGCGACCAGGCGATCGTGCTCGGCGGCGAGGTCCGGCACCTGGAGCCACAGCACCGGGCCCGAGCGAGCACCGGGGCCGCCCTCGCCGGCGGCGGAGCCCGAGCCGCCGGAGGTCAGCTCGAGGAACCCACCGCCGAGGAACAGAACCACGCCGCTCACAGTGCCGCCGGTGCCGTACTCGCGGTAGACGCGCAGTCCCAGTCGGCCCTCGTAGAAGCGCCGGCTCACCGCTAGATCGGCGGTGCGCAACAGCACCCGGCTCGACAGTACCTCCACCGGGGGCGACCCTACCTGGGTGCCCCGACGGCTAGACCGGGCGCGTGGAGATGCTCCTCGTGCGTCACGCGCGGCCCGAACGGATCGAGCGACCGGGTTCGGGGGTGGCCGCCGACCCGGGCCTGTCTGAAGCCGGCAGGCGCCAGGCCGAAGCCCTGGCTGCGCGGTTGCGGGCCGAGGTCGACGCCGGGCGCCCCCTCGACGCCGTGTGGACGAGCCCGCTGAGGCGAGCCCGTGAGACTGCCGGGCCGCTCGGCGCAGCCCTCGGGCTCGACGTCGAGGTAGGCGACGACCTCGCCGAGTTCGACCGCCACGCGGACAGCTACGTGCCTCTGGAGGACCTCAAGGCCGCCGGCGATCCCCGCTGGAGGGCGGGCCCGGCCGACCCCGAGGCGTTCAGACGCTCGGCCGTGGCCGCCGTCGAGGCTGTCGTCGCCGCGCACCCACGCCAGCGGGTGGTCCTCGTCGGTCACGGCGGGGTCATCAACGCGTACACCGGCTGGGTGCTGGGACAGCGAGAGCTGCTCTTCTTCTGGCCCGAGTACACCTCGATCTCGCGTGTGCTCGCCGCCGGCGACGGTCGCCGTGGCATCGGCTCGCTCAACGAGGCCGGTCACCTCCTCGTCCCCGCGCCCTGAACCGGCCCGGCCGTCGGCTGGTCGAACCGGGCCCGCTCGGGCGTCAGTTGCGGGGCACCTCGTTCCACGGGACGGCCTTGTCGGTGCGCACGTCGCCGGGCAGCCCCAGGACCCGCTCGCCCAGGATGTTGCGCATGATCTCCGAGGTGCCGCCCTCGATCGAGTTGGCCCGCGCCCGGAGGAAGACCTTCTGGGGGTTCGACCCCAGCATCGCCCCCGCCGGGCGCGACATCGGGTAGCCGTCGGGCTGGAGCATCCCCTCCGCGCCCAGCAGGTCTACGCCCAGCTCGCCGATCTCCTTGTTCAGCTCGGCCGTGAGCAGCTTGGCGATCGACCCCTCGGGCCCCGGGTTGCCCACCGCGCGTGCCTGACCGGCCCGGATGTTGGTGAGGCGCAGCACCTCGGCACGCACCCACAGATCCACGAGACGGTCGCGGGTGGCGCCGCCGATGTCCCGCTGCGAGGCCAGGCGCACGACCTCGCCGATCATCCCGCCACCGCGGGGCGGCACCTGGCCGCCGATCGCCACCCGCTCGTTCATCAGCGTGGTCAGCGACACCCGCCAACCTTCGCCCACCTCACCGAGGCGTTCGGCGTCGGGGATGCGCACGTCGGTCAGGTAGACCTCGTTGAACTCGGCCTCGCCGGTGATCTGGAAGAGGGGACGGACCTCGACGCCGGGGCCGTGCATGTCGATCACGAAGTACGTGAGGCCCTTGTGCTTGGGCGCCTCGGGGTCGGTACGCGCGATCAGCATCCCCCAGCGGGCCAGGTGGGCCAGCGTGGTCCACACCTTCTGGCCGTTGACGACCCACTCGTCCCCGTCACGCACTGCCCGGGTGGCCAGCGACGCCACGTCGGAGCCGGCGCCGGGCTCGCTGAAGAGCTGGCACCACACCTCCTCCCCCGTGAACAAGGGACGCAGGTAGCGCTTGCGCTGCGCCTCGGTGCCGTGCGTGGCGACGGTGGGCGCGCCCATCCCGTGGCCGATGACGTTGCGCATCATCGCGTTGGGCGCGCCGGCCGCGCCGAGGCGCTCGTTGACCAGCTTCTGCAGACCGGGGGACGCCCCCAGGCCCCCGTGGCCCACCGGGAAGTGGACCCAGGCCAGCCCGAGGTCGAACTGGCGGCCGAGGAAGGCGACGGCGTCGGTGTCTGCAGGAGGGAGCTCGGCGAGGAGCGTGTCGCAGAGCTGCGACACAGCGGACTCGTCCATGATCGTGGCGTCGGTCACGGGCGTCGACGGTAACCCCGTGCCCCGCCCGGCGCACGGGACCGCCCTTGCGACTATTCCGAGCTGCAGTTCGGCGGCATCACCGTGCTGAACGAGACGACTGACGAAACGGCCGACGGCCTGGAAGCCGCTGATCGTGCATGGCGACGATTTCGACGGCATCGTGAAATACGCCAAGTGGTTGGCCTATCTCGGCGACCTGGCCTACAACTGGATGCTGCACGCCAATCACTGGGTCGAACATCGCGGTGCCGCAAGATCGGCCTACCCACCGGTCGCTCTCCGCCTATCTGAAGCAGCGCGTCAAGGACGCGGTCAAATATATCGACGATTTCGAGCGCGCGGTCGCCGAGGAGGCGCGCCGGCGCGGCGTCGACGGGGTCGTCTGCGGCCATATC
>CAVPEW010000003.1:0-3587 GCA_963703565.1 uncultured Microthrixaceae bacterium
CTTCGGCTGGTCTCTGGGGGTGCTGCTGCGCTCGTACCACGAGATGGTGACCTCGGTGCTGGGCGATCTGCCGCACGGTCCGCGGGGTTACCAGACGCTCGCCGAGGTGGTCCGTGGCACCCAGCACAGCCAGCACGCCCTCGCCGCCCACCTGGGCATCGACCGCACGGTGATGACCTACCTTGTCGACGACCTCGTAGCGGCGGGCCTGGTCGAGCGGCGACCCAACCCGGCCGACCGGCGGCTGCGTCGGGTGGTCGCGACCGAGCTCGGCCGCGGGACGCTGGAGTCGCTGTGCCGGCGCGTGGTCGAGGCGGAGAACGTGCTGCTCGGCTCGCTGTCGGTCCCCGAGCGCGAGGCGTTCCGCACTCTGCTCGACAAGGCCGCCTGCGGCATCACCGACCTCGCTCGCACCAAAGACCCCTGCGAGGCCGTCGCCCAGGTGCTGGCTAGGTGACCAGACCGCGGACGTAGGCCGCCTGCCCGAGGTGCTGGGTGTCGTCGTTGACGATGCTGACCAGCCGCACCCCCAGGGTGACGGGCGGATCCCAGCGGGTGTCGACGATGCGGTCGAGGTCGGCGTCGGTGAGGGTGTCGAGGAAGGCCAGCGTCGCGGCATGAGTGGCGGCGTGGTAGTCGGCGAGCAGTTCGGCGCTCACAACCACCTGGCCGACCTCTGCGGACGTCTGGCCATAGCCGGTGGCGGTGTTGTCGAACGGCAGCCCGAATCTCGCCGCGAAGCCCTGCGAGGTCCACACCTGCTCGGCGCCGGCCACGTCGGCGATGTGGTCGTCCTGCACCCGGGTGAGGTGCCAGATCAGCCACGCGATGGTGTTGGCGTCGGGCCCGACCCGGTGGGTCAGCTGGCTCTCGTCGAGCCCATCGAGCAGCCGTGGCACCCCCTCGCCGGTGCGGCCGAAGGCATCCATGAGCAGCTCGACAGGTGTCATGCCTTCAACGTACGCCGTTCTGAATCGGCGCGTGACTGCAATACGTTGGGTGCGATGTAGGGCATGACAAAGACGAGCGTCTATCTCGACGAGGCACATCAGACGAGGCACATCAAGGCGCGCCTTGATGAGGCGTCGGCCGTGTCCGGCCGCTCGCAGGCCGATCTCATCAGGGAGGGCATCGACCAGGTCATCCAGGTCCATCTGCGGGTGCGGCCGGGGATGAAGGCGCGCGCCGCCGCGCCGGAGCTGGTCGGGCGCACCGAGGGCCTGTTGACCGAGCTCGGGAGCGACCGGGCACCGTGAGGGTCGTCGCCGACACCGGCGGGATCGTGGCCGCGATCAACGAGGCTGAGCCGGCGCACGTGAGGTTCCGCGACGTCTTGGAGTCGGCTGCCACGGCGTATGTCACCCCGTTCGTGGTCATCGAGGTCCACCACATCCTGACCTCGGCCGGCCTCCAGACTGCGGCCGGCGACTTCCTCGACGATGTCATCGACGGCTTCTATCAGCTGGTCAACCCCACGGTCGCGGACCTCGCTGCGGCGAGCGACCTGGTGCGTCGCTACCGGGGGTCCATGCAGCGCAAACGACGCAAGCCCGGCTCTGTAGACCTGGCCGAGGCGATGAACGTGGTCGTGGCTGCCGCGCAGGGAACGAACCTGCTGGTGGCAGCCGACCAGGACTACCGCGCCCCGCTTTCGGGGCATCCCGCGTTGGTGCTGCTTCCCTACGACAGCCTGGCCGACTGACCCGGCCATACCGCTGACACGTAGTGTCGAAAATGTGCCCCCGGTAGGATTCGAACCTACGGCACCCGCCACCGGAAGACGGTGCTCTATCCCCTGAGCTACGGAGGCAACGGCCCGCTTCCGGGCCGAGGCAGAACCCTACCGGGGGCACATTTTCGACACTACGTGTCAGCGGTATGGCCGGGTCAGTCGGCCAGGCTGTCGTAGGGAAGCAGCACCAACGCGGGATGCCCCGAAAGCGGGGCGCGGTAGTCCTGGTCGGCTGCCACCAGCAGGTTCGTTCCCTGCGCGGCAGCCACGACCACGTTCATCGCCTCGGCCAGGTCTACAGAGCCGGGCTTGCGTCGTTTGCTGCATGGACCCCCGGTAGCGACGCACCAGGTCGCTCGCCGCAGCGAGGTCCGCGACCGTGGGGTTGACCAGCTGATAGAAGCCGTCGATGACATCGTCGAGGAAGTCGCCGGCCGCAGTCTGGAGGCCGGCCGAGGTCAGGATGTGGTGGACCTCGATGACCACGAACGGGGTGACATACGCCGTGGCAGCCGACTCCAAGACGTCGCGGAACCTCACGTGCGCCGGCTCAGCCTCGTTCATCGCGGGCCACGTCCGCCGGTGTCGGCGACGACCCTCACGGTCCCGGTCGCTGCCGAGCTCGGTCGACAGGCCCTCGGTGCCGCCGACCAGCTCCGGCGCGGCGGCGCGCGCCTCGTCCCCGGCCGCACCCGCCGATGGCCCTGGATGACCTGGTCGATGCCCTCCCTGATGAGATCGGCCTGCGAGCGGCCGGACACGGCCGACGCCTCGTCGAGGCGCGCCTCGATGTGCCTCGTCTGATGTGCCTCGTCGGGATCGACGCTCGTCTTTGTCATGCCCTACATCGCGCCCGACGTCGTGCGTCCGCGCCGTTCAGAACGGCGTACGTTGAAGGCATGACACCTGTCGAGCTGCTCATCGATGCCTTCGGCCGCACCGGCGAGGGGTTGCCACGGCTGCTCGATGGGCTCGACGAGAACCAGCTGACCCACCGGGTCGGGCCGACGCCAACACCATCGCGTCGCTGATCGGCACCTCACCCGGGTGCAGGACGACCACATCGCCGACGTGGCCGGCGCCGAGCAGGTGTCGACCTCGCAGGGCTTCGCGGCGAGATCGGGCTGCCGTTCGACGACACCACCACCGGCTCTGGCCGGACGTCCGCAGAGGTCGGCCAGGTGGACGTGAGCGCCGAACTGCTCGCCAACTACCACGCCGCCACTCATGCCGCGACGCTGGCCTTCCTCGACACCCTCACCGACGCCGACCTCGACCGCATCGTCGACACCCGCTGGGATCCGCCCGTCACCCTGGGGGTGCGGCTGGTCGGCGTCGTAGACGACGAACACCCAGGCGCCTTTCGGGCAGGCGGCCTACGTCCGCGGTCTGGTCACCTAGCCAGCACCTGGGCGACGGCCTCGCAGGGGTCTTTGGTGCGAGCGAGGTCGGTGATGCCGCAGGCGGCCTTGTCGAGCAGAGTGCGGAACGCCTCGCGCTCGGGGACCGACAGCGAGCCAGCAGCACGTTCTCCGCCTCGACCACGCGCCGGCACAGCGACTCCAGCGTCCCGCGGCCGAGCTCGGATCGCGACCACCCGCCGACCGCCGGTCGGCGCGGGTGGGTCGCTGCGCTCGACCAGGCGCGCCGCTCGAGCGTCGTCGACAAGGTGTTCATCACCGTGCGGTCGATGCCGCTGGGCGTGCGAGGGCGTGCCTGGCTGTCCTGGGTGCCACGGACCACCTCGGCGCGGACGCGTCTGGTAACCCCGCGGACCGTGCGGCAGATCGCCCAGCACCGAGGTCACCATCTCGTGGTACGAGCGCAGCAGCACCCCCAGAGACCAGCCGAAGTC
>CAVPEW010000004.1:0-11397 GCA_963703565.1 uncultured Microthrixaceae bacterium
GAGCTGTTCACCTGGCCGATGCACCCGTACTCGAGGGGGCTGCTGTCCGCCTGCCCGACGACCGAACCGGGACGGCTGGCGCCCTCGCTCACCGGCGAGCCGCCGTCGCCGCTGGCGCCGCGGGACGGCTGCGCCTTCCGGGGGCGCTGTCCCGACGCCGTCGACGCCTGCGGCTCGGAGCCGCTGCTGCGCAAGTACGGGCCCCGCCGGGCCGTCGCCTGCCACGTGGCGGCCGGCTGATGGAGCCCTGCGACTGGATCGTGACCGGGCGCGTCGTGACCAGTGACGCCAACCGGACCGTGATCGAAGACGGTGCGGTCGTTGTCACCGGCCGCCGGATCGCCGCCGTCGGCCCCCGCGCCTCGGTCGATGCCGCGTGGACAGCCAGCCGGCGGCTCGGCGGCCCCAATTCCTTCGTGCTGCCCGGGATGATCGACTGCCACAACCACGCGTCGCAGGCGCTGGTGCGGGCGTTGATCGCCGGAGAGCTGCCGATGATCCAGCGGCTGTACCTGCCGGCCGAGGACGCCATGACGCCCGATCAGGTGCTGACGTCGGTGCGGCTGTGCACGTTGCAGCTGCTGAAGTCCGGCGTCACGACCTTCGCGGAGACGACGGCGACGCCGGCGCACGAGGAGCTGGTGCTGGAGGGCGTTGCCGACACCGGCATCCGGTGCTCGATGGCGCGGGGTTCCGGCGACCTGTCTTCGCATCACGCCGGGATCTACAGCCAGAGCACCGACCGGTCGTGGGCCCGGGTGCGAGAGGGCGAGGCCGAGGCGGACCTGGCCCGCACGGCGTCGTTCCTGGACCGCCACGACACGAGCGGGTCGGGGCTGGTGAAGGGCGCGGTGCTGGCATCGCACCTGACCGGGTTCTCGGCCCGTTACGTGCAACTGGCCGCCGAGCTGGCACGGGAGCGGGGCGCATCGCTGCAGGTCCACGCCGCCCGAGACCGGGAGGAGGTCGAGTTCTGCCTGGCCGTGCTGGGGCAACGACCGATCGAGGCCCTGGCGTCGCTGGGCGCGGTCGGCCCGGAGCTCCTGGTGATCCACGGGATCCTGGTCACCGACCCGGAGATCGAGCTGCTGGCGGCCGGCGGTGCGGCCGTCGCCCACCAACCGATCGAGTGCCAGAACATCCTCAACGGCGTACCCCGGGTGCAGCGGCTTCGGGTACGGGGCGTGCCCGTCGGCCTGGGGTGCGACAACGCCTGCAACGACGGCTGGGAGGTGCTCCGGGCGGCGTGGCTGCTGCACTCGGCGCTGGGCGGGATCCCCGGCTACGACCCCGAGCACCTGCCCGCCGAAGACATCTTCGCCATGGCCACCAGCGAAGCGGCCAGGGCGCTGCGGTGGTCCCACGACATCGGGTCTCTGGAGGTGGGCAAGGCGGCCGACGTCGTGGTGCTGGACGGCGACGCCGCCCATCTGGTGCCGGTGCAGCACCCGGTCGTGGACCTGGTCAGGTACGCGACCCGGGCCGACGTGCAGCACGTGATGGTCGACGGCCGCCTGGTGGTCGAGGACCGCCGCTCGACGCTCGTGGACGAATCGGCGCTCTACTCCGCGGCTCGGGCCGCCGGACCCTCGATCGCCGCCGCCGTCTCGCCCCGCCGGTACCGGCCCCTAGCCCCTTCGGTGCTTTGGACGACGTGAACTTGGGGCGCGGACTGGCGGCAGCGTTCCTCGTCTTCCTCGGGCCCTCGCTCGTGACGCCGATCGTCCCCGACCACGTCCTGGACCGGTTCCACGCCGGCGACCTCGGCGTCGGTCTCGCGGTGGCGGCGACGAGCGTGCCGGGCATCGTCGGGCGGCCGTTCGCCGGGCTCGTCGCCGACCGCCGGGGGCCGGCGTTCGCCTTCACCGCCGGGGCCGGGATCACCGCCGTGGCCGTCGGGACGATGGGGTGGGCGCCGGCCTTCGCCGCCTTCCTCGTGCTGCGCCTCGCCCAGGGGACCGCCGACAGCCTGGCCTTCGTCGGCGCTGCCTCCGGGCAGGACGACGGGCGCACCGGGCGGGGCGCCGCCTACACCCGGTTCGCCGTCGTGCTCACCGGCGGCACGACGATCGGGCCGCTGCTGTCGGCGGTCATCGTCGACCACCTCGGCGTCGGCTGGGTCTGGCCGGTCGCCGGGCTATGCGCCGTCGCCGCGCTGCTGGTCGCGCCCCGGCACCCTCGTAGGCCGGCACCCGTGCCTAGGCTCCACCACGGGCTGCTGCACCGGCCGTCGGTCCTCGCGGGGCTCGGCATGGGCCTCGGCAACGTGGGGTTCGTGGCCCTCGCCGGGTGGGCGGTCCTGCTCGCCGAGCACCGGGGCGTCGGCGTTCCCGGGATCGTCCTGTCGAGCTTCGCCGTGTGGCTCACCATCGGGCGCCTGGTCGGCTCCGGGTGGGCCGACCGCCATGGCTCCCCGCTCGTCATCGCAGCGTCGGCCGTCGTCGCCGCGCTCGGACTGGCCGGCATGGCGGCGGCTCCGTCGGCCGTCGGCCTGGTGGTGGCGTCGGGCGTCCTCGGCCTCGGCTGCGCCCTGCTCATGCCAGCACTGCTCGCCGAAGGGGTGCACCGGGCGGGCGCCGAACGCCGGGGCCAGGTCGTCGGCACGATCGTCGGCGGTTACGACGGCTGCTCGGTCGTCGCCGCGATCGCCCTCGGCGCCGTGGCGCACCGCTTCGGAGACGCCGCCGTGTTCAGTGTCAGCGCTGTGCTGACGCTGCTGTCCATCCCCGTCCTCGCCCGGTGGCGGGCGGACGCGTCCGAGAGGAGCACACCATGGTCCACAGTGCCGTGAAGCGGGTCATCCCGCTGACCTTCGGGTGGGAGCACATCCCGAAGCGCATCTCCACGCCGCTCGCCCCGGACGGCGACCGGTACATGGCCGAGCCGGTGCCCGGCCTGCTGGTCGAGGTCGACGGTGGGCTCCTCCTGTTCGACACTGGCTTCAACGCCGCGGTGGTGAGAGACACCGCCCTCTACGAGCGGTTCTGGGGCATGGCCGACCGCACGTTGCCGTTCGCCCCGATGGTCGAGCTGGCAGGACCGCCCGATACCGACCCGCTGCTGTCGGCGTTCGCCCTGGTGGACGTGGATCCCGACGAGGTCGTCGGCGTCGTCGTCAGCCACTTCCACAACGACCACTGCGGCGGCCTCCGGTGGTTCGCCGGCAAGGTGCCGGTGCACGTGCAGCGAGCGGAGTACGACGCCCTGATGCACGACCCGGTCCGGGCCGAGTCGATGGCCATGCACCAGATCGACGTCGACGACCCTCGGATCGACTGGCGGCTGGCGGACGGCGACGTCGATCTGTGCCCGGGTGTCACCGCCATCCGCACCGTGGGCCACACGCCGGGACACCAGAGCCTCGTCGTGGAGAAGGCGGACGGCAGTGGGTGGATCTTCGCCGCCGACGCCGCCGACCTGCTGGAGAACCTGGAGCAAGAGCAGCCGGTCAGCGCCTGGTCGGGTGACCCTGCAGACACGCTCGACTCGATCCGACGGCTGAACTCGCTGGCTGCCTCCAAGGGCCTTCGCCTGATCCCTGGTCACGACCCGGTGGTGTGGCCAGCCTTCACCGACGCCATGGGCGTGCCCCGGTACCGCTCCACCCGGGCGGATGCTGCGGTGCCGTCGCCGTGAACGCCGTGGCCGTGTCGGCGGGCGAGTCGCCGGCGTCGAAGACCCGGGCGCTGGCCGAAGCCCTCCTCGACGCCGTGGGTGACGCGGGCGTCGGCCCCGTGGGCGGCCGCCGGCACATCGACCTGTCCGAGCTCGGCGCCGAGGGCCTGCTCGGTCGGGTACGGGACCCCGCGGTGGACGACGCCGTGCGGGCCGCATCGCGCGCCGACGTCCTGGTGCTCGCCAGCCCCATCTACCGGGCGACGGTCAGCGGCCCGATGAAGTGCTTCCTCGACCGCTTCCCCACTGACGGCCTGCGGGGCGTCGCCGTCGTGCTGGCCGCCAGCGCCGCCGCGCCCCAGCACTTCCTCGCCCTCGACACCGGCGCCCGGGCCCTGGTGGCCAGCCTCGGCGGCATGGCCCTACCGACCGTCGTCTTCGCGACCTCCGCCGACTTCGTCGATGGTGCCCCTGGACCAGCCCTGCTGGAGCTGATCGACCGAGCCGGAGCCGAAGCGAGCCGCTTCTGACATCAACGGTCCGGCACGTCGATCACCGTCCATCGTGGGGGTCGCCGCAGTCGTCTGGTAGCCGCCGGTCGCGCTGTCGGCCGATGGGTCAGAGCTCACCGGCGGCCCGCCAACGGTCTCGTTCGGCTGCGAAGGCGGCTCGTTGCTCGATGCGGAACGCCTCGATGGAGTTCGCCTCGGCGGCGAGGAAGGCCTCGTGTTCGGCCAGGTGGAACGTCGTCGGCTCGACCTCGATCGCCAGCTCGCCGGCGGCAGCCTGTGCCCGCAGGTCGACCAGCTCGTCGGCTCCCACCTCGTGGAAGCGGATCTGGTCGAAGCACCGCAGCAGCCACGGCACCTCCTGGTCGAGGTACCAGACCGGCACGGTTCGCCCGACGAACTGGTAGCCGCCCGGGCCCTCCATGCCGTATACGCACAAGTACGCCCCGCCGATCCCGACGGCGTTCTCCGGCGTCCAGGTCCGGGCCGGGTTGTACTTCGTCGTCACCAACCGGTGGCGGGGATCGAGCGGCGTCGCGACGGGCGCGCCCAGGTAGACGTCGCCCAGCCCGAGCACGAGGTAGGACGCGTCGAACACGACCCGGTGCACGTCGTCGATAGCGTCGAGCCCGTTGATCCGCCGGATGAACTCGAGGTTGGAGGGGCACCACGGCGCGTCGTCGCGCACGACCTCGGTGTAGCGGCGGATCGCCTCGAGAGTCGCCGGGTCCTCCCACGACAGCGGCAGGTGCACGGTGCGGGCGTCGATGGCGAGCGCGCCGGTGTCGGACAGGGCGTCGTCGCCCTTGGCGGCCAGCTCGGCCATCTCCCGGGCGGTGGCGACGGCCGGGTCGAACTGGATCAGCAGCGACCGGACCCCGGGGGTGACGTCGACGATCGCCGTGCGGTCACCGTGCTCGGTCATCCACCCCTCGAGGGCGTGGACCCGGGCACGCAGAGCGAGGTCGAGGCTCATCGCCCCGTACTCGGCCAGCACGAAGGCGTCGCCGGAGCGCCGCACGGTCAGATCGCCGTTGCGCAGCAGCACGCCGCCGCCGGGGTCCCGGCGAGGGCTGAGGCCGGGTTCGGCGCCGGGCGCGCGCAACGTCCTGGTCACCGTCGCCGCCCTCACGGCGAGGTCGTCGGCCCTGGCCTCGGACAGGGGTACGAACCGCACTGCGTCGCCCGGGGCCAGCTGACCCAGCTTCCAGCGTTCGGCCGAGACCACCGTCGCCGGGCACGTGAAACCGCCGAGGCTCGGCCCGTCGGGGCCGAGGACGACCGGGGTGTCGCCGGTGAAGTCGACGGTGCCGAAGGCGTAGCCGGTGTCGTGGATGTTCGAGGGGTGGAGCCCGGCCTCGCCGCCGTCGGGCCTGGCCCACTCGGGCTTGGGGCCGTCGAGGCGCACGCCGGTTCGCGCGCAGTGCACCTGCACCCGCCACTCGGCGGCGAAGAACGCCTCGACGTCTGACGGCGTGAAGAACTCAGGTGCGGCGTGCGGCCCCTCCAGGACCCCGATGCGCCACCCTCGCTCGATGGTGGGTCGAGCCACGACCGGCGAGGGCTGCAGGGCCGGGTCGGCGTAGCGGCCGACGACCAGGACATCGCCGGCCTCCAGCACCCGACCCCGGTGGCCGCCGAACCGACCGAGCGTGAACGTCGACCGGCTGCCCAGCACGACGGGGACCTCCAGACCGCCCCGCACGGCGAGGTAGGTGCGCAGGCCGGCCCCCCGGAGCCGGCCGAGGGTGAGGACCTGGCCGGCGCCGGCGGGGATCGGCTGCCAGTACGGCACGGTCCGGCCGTCGAGCTCGGCCACCATCTCGGCGCCGGTGAGACAGATGACGGCCGGGGCCGTGAACCGCAGCGTGGGGCCCGACGCGGTGCACTCGAGGCCAGCCGCCGCCGGCCGGTTGCCCACGGCCCGGTTGGCCAGGCGAAAGGAGCGGTCGTCCATGGGGCCGCTGGGCGGCACGCCGACCATCCAGTAGCCGAGCCGGCCGGGGTGGTCCTGGACCGTCGTGAAGCTCCCACCGCCCACGACCTCGATCATCGGATCGACCAGGTCCGCCGGCCCCCGGAGGCGGTGACGTCGCGCGCTCCGCACACGGCGAGGTGCATCACGCCAGCGCCGCTGCCGCGGCCCAGACGGCGCGGTCCGACCAGGCCGGCCCGAGCACCTGCATGCCGAAGGGCAGCCCGTCGCTGCGAACCCCTGCGGGGACGGCGGCGGCGCACCAACCCAGCAGGTTGCAGCCGTTGGTGAACCGGCCCAGCGCAGCGTTGACGCCGATGGGATCGGCGGCCACCTCCTCGATCGTGGGGTGGAACGGTGTGGTCGGCACGACGATGGCGTCGACCTCGTCCCAGACCCGCTCGGCCGCGACACGCAGCAGGGCCAGCCGCTCCTGGTCGGCGGCCAGGGCGTGGGCAGGGATGCGACCGGCAGCTCTGATGATGGTGTCGACGCTCGGGTCGACGTCGTCGGGGTGGGCGTCGACGAACGCGCCGACGGCGGCGTAGCGCTCGGCGACGAAGGCGCCCCCGTAGAGCAGCTCACCGGCGTCGAGGTACGGTCCCAGGTCGATCACCACGCCATCGACGGCCACGCGGTCGAACGCCTCGACCACCATCGGGTCGCACCACCTCTCCAGCACCGCCCGGGACGGCACGCCGACCCGTCGCACCGGTCGGGTCGGGACGTCGGGCCGGGGGCCTGCCATGGTCTCGATGCCGGCGGCAGCAGTGGCGACGTCGCGGGCGAAGGTGGTGACGCAGTCGAAGGATCGGCAGGCGGGCACGATCCCGTCCATCGGCACCCAGCCCGGGGTGGGCTTCAGGCCGACGATCCCGCAGAACGCGGCGGGCACCCGACCCGATCCGGCGGTGTCGGTCCCGAGCGCCAGATCCGTCTGCCCCAGGGCGACGGCGACGGCCGAGCCGCTCGAGGACCCACCGCTCACATAGCCGGGCTCGACCGGGTTCTCGACGACCCCGTAGGGGCTGCGGGTCCCGACCAGGCCGGTGGCGAACTGGTCGAGGTTCGTCTTGCCGGCGACAACCCAGCCCGCGTCGAGCAACCGCTGCACGGCCGTCGCCGTCCGCTCGGGCTCGTAGGCGTAGGCCGGGCAACCCGCAGTGGTGGGGAAGCCGACGACGTCGATGTTGTCCTTGACGGCGAGGCGGCCCTCGGGGTCGCCGCGGGTGATCCAGACGGTCACTCCGTCACCAGAAGCCGAACCGGCGTCGGGTTGAAGCCGTTGCACGGGTTGTTGATCTGGGGGCAGTTCGACACGACGACGAGGACGTCGCGCTCGGCCCGGACGTCGACCCACAGGCCGGGCGCCGAGATGCCGTCGACGATGCCGAGGCTGCCGTCGGGGTCGACGGGCACGTTCATGAACCAGTTGATGTTCGACTGGAGGTCTCGCTTGCCCATGCCATAGCGCCCGAGCTCGTGAACGAAGTTCTCGACGCAGGCGTGCTGGGCGTGGGTGTGGTGGCCGTAACGAAGCGTGTTGGACTCCTTGGAGCAGGCACCGCCGATGGTGTCGTGGTAGGCGACCAGCGACCCTGTGATGGTCATCATCGGGTTGCCCTCGTTGGAGTACAGGACGGTGCCCTCCCTGAGGAAGACATTGCCCTGGGCGACGATCGTGTCGGGGGCGCTGTAGCGCTCGGTCGGGTCGTGGGCGTCGTGCAGGACGCAGTCGACTGCCTGATTGCCCTCGAGGTCGACGATGCGAAGGGTCTGGCCCCGCCGAACCACCAGCGACGAGGGGCCGCGGGCCCGGACGATCTCGTCGTGGACGACGATGGGCTCACGCATGGAGCGTCGCCGCCTGCTCGGTGTTGCGGTATGCCCGCTCGGCCTCGATGGTGGTGGCGTCGTCGCCCGAGCCCGGCCGGCCGGGCCGGGCAGTGATCCGCAGCGGGGTCACCGTGTAGTCGGGGCGAGGGTCGACGGGGTGGGGGACGTTGACGATCGAGACAACCAGCGGCAGCTCGGCCCGCAGCTCGACGTGGGCTCGGGGCTTGGTCGGGTCGCCGTCGAAGGTCAACGACCCGTCGGACCCAACCCGCACCCCCTTGAACAGGTTCACGTTGGGCGCGATGTCCCGGCGGCTGAGCCCGAGCTTGGCGAGGGCGACGCCGAAGTGGTCGCGGCCGTTGGGGCACGGGCCGTCGGCGGCGCCGTCGCCGTAGCGCGCCTCGTTGGTGCGGCGGTTGCTCGTGCCGCAGAACGCGTCGTGGCGGCCGGAGGTGTCCTCGACGATCGACGCCAACACCCGACCCATGTCGCTGAGAAGCAGCCGGCCGGAACCGAGGTAAGCCTGCCACTGGACCTTGACGGTGTCTGCCACGTTGAGTCGCTCGTGGGTCTCACCACCGGCCCGGTGCAGCAGCAACCCGGCGCAGGCGTCGCCCTGGAGGTCGACGAGCCGGATCCGAGCGCCACGGGGTACAGCGAACGCGCTGTAGCCGCCGCCGGCGACGACCTCGTCCCAGAGGGCGCCGTCGGGCGGTGGCACCGTGGGCATGGCCTCGACCACGGTGCCGGCCATGGAGCGGGCGTGGTCTCGGGCGCCCTGAGTGGTCGCCGTCGTCGCGGTGGGGGATCCGTCACTCATTTCGATAATGCATCGAAACAGTGGGACGCCGTCCGGTCAATGGACGAAACCAGGTCTTAACGTGGCGCGCCGAACTGGGTGCGGGTGACCCGCCACACACCTGGAGCGCACTGGGACCAGACCTGGGGCACCGAGCGCGCGTGGGTCCACCGACACGGTGGTGCTCCGGCGTCGCCGGGCCGCGGGACGGGGCGGTAGGCGGCGATGAAGCGGCGGCGACCGAGGAAGTCACGACCCGCCCGAGCGCCCCAGCCGGCCCAGCGGGGCAAGGCAGATCCAAGGTCCGGCGGAGCCGCGCCGCCTAGCGCGCGTCGAGCGGTCCGCTACGGGCGAGCCAGTCGTCGATGAGGCGCCGCGCGATCGACATCGCCGGCGGGATGGTTGGCAGCTCCTCGGGCCCGAACCAGTCCGCCTCGGCGATCTCCACGCCGTCCACGGCGACCTCCCCGCCCGCCCAACGAGCGGTGAAGCCCAGCATCAACGAGTGCGGAAACGGCCAGGGCTGGCTCGCCCAGTAGGTGACGTCGGTGACCTCGATGCCGACCTCCTCGCGCACCTCACGGGCGACGCACTCCTCGAGGGTCTCCCCCGGTTCGACGAAACCGGCCAGGCAGCTGAACATCGCCAAGGGGAAGTTGGCGTTGCGGGCCAGCAGAGCCTTGCCGTCCCGCTCGACGAGCACGATCACCGCCGGCGCCAAACGGGGGAACGCCAGCAGCCCGCACGACGGGCAGCGACGAGCCCGCTCGGTGGCCGACGCCTCGGTCGGCATGGCGCAGCTCCCGCAGAACCGGTGCGTGCGCTCCCACTCGACGAGTTGAACCGCTCGTCCCGCCAGGGTCCAGCGCCGCTCGTCCACCCGACCCCACAGGCCCATCAGCGGCATCAGCGCGTCGAGGACGTCCAGGCTGGCCTCATCGGGTCTCCCGTCACCGTCGAGGTCGATCGCCCAGCAGGCGATCCCTCCGAGGGTGCCGAGCACGATCGAGGGCGCCCCGGGCGCGACCACCTCGGGCGGCTCGTCGACCAGCACGACATCACCGCCGCGCACGGCGACGGTCAGCGCCGCCGTCCACGACTCGGGGGCTTCGAGGGACGGCACGAAGGGTTCGGTGCTCACCCGACGATGCTGCCTCACCGGCGGCGCCGCCGCGGGCCTGATCGCCCCGAGCGGTCAGCGCCGGGGCAGGCGATGCTCACACGTCGAGGAAGCGGCTCACGGCCACGGCGGAACCGATCGCGCCGATGAGCACCGCCACGGCGAGCACCACCACGTTGGTGAAGACGAGGTTGCTCGTGGTCACCTCGAAGCCCTCGAAGATCGGCAGGACCCGGTCGTTGGAGAGATCGTCGATGAAGGGTCGGACCAGGAACGTCATGAACCCGACCGCGACCAGGCCGCCCACCAGGGTCTGGACGATGCCCTCCACGATGAACGGCACCCGGATGAACCAGTTGGTCGCCCCGACCAGCTTCATCACCTCGATCTCGCGGCGGCGGGCGAACATCGCGACACGGATCGTGTTGAGGATCAGCAACAGCGCGGCGAGCAGCAGGAGCAGGGCCGCGGCGAGGAACCGGACCCCGATCTTGTTGAAGGTGGTCTGGATCCGCTCGACCACCTGCAGCGCGAACACGACCTCCCTGACGCCGGGTTTGGCCTCGAAGACCTCGCCCAGCGCCTGGACCACCTCCGGGTCCTTCACCACGGGCGCGACGCGGTAGGAGGGAGGCAGGATGTCGGGCGACACCGTCTCGACCAGCTGGGGCGTCTCGGCGAAGAGCCGCTTGAACTCCTCGTAGCTGGCGTCCTTGTCGACGTAGGTGGCCTTGCGCACGTCGGCGTTGGACTCCAGGTCGGTCTGGATGGCCGCCCGCTGCTGCTCGGTCACGTCGGGGTTGAGGTAGACGATGAACTCGATGCCACCGGCGAAGCGGTCGTTGGCGTTCTCCACACCCGCCTGGAGCAGCAGCGCCGAACCGAACAGGGTCAGCGAGACCACCACGGTCAGGATCGAGGCCAGTGTGAGCGTGATGTTGCGGACCAGGTTGGTGCCGGTCTCGCGAAGGACGTAGTCGAGCTTGATGGCCATGCGCCGCCGCTACTCGTACACGCCGCGGCTCTGGTCGCGGATGACGGAGCCCCGGTCGAGCTCGATCACGCGGCGCCTCATGGTGTCCACGATCGAGCGGTCGTGGGTCGCCATGACCACGGTGGTGCCAGTGCGGTTGATCCGGTCGAGCAGGCGCATGATCCCCACCGAGGTGGCGGGATCGAGGTTGCCGGTCGGCTCGTCGGCCAGCAGGATCAGCGGGCGGTTCACGAAGGCCCTGGCTATGCAGACCCGCTGCTGCTCACCGCCGGAGAGCTCGTCGGGGAAGTTCCGCGTCTTCTTGGCCAACCCGACCAGCTCCAGGATCGCCGGGACCTGGGTCCGCACGACGTGGCGCGGCCGACCGATGACCTCGAGGGCGAAGGCGACGTTCTCGTAGACCGTCTTGGTGGGCAGGAGCTTGAAGTCCTGGAAGACGCTGCCGATGTTCCGGCGCAGGAACGGCACCTTCCAGCTGTTCAGAGCGGCGATGTCCTTGCCCGCGACGTGGATGCGCCCCGCCTCGGGGGCCTCCTCGCGGTTGACCAG
>CAVPEW010000005.1:0-14061 GCA_963703565.1 uncultured Microthrixaceae bacterium
GGCTGAAGCTGTGTCGCCTCCGACCAGTCGATCCGCGTCCGCTCCCTGTCGCGGATCCGGATCGAGGTCAAGTCGCCGACGAGCGCGGTGTCGTCGCCGATCTCCTCGACAACGCGACGCGCTGACCCCAGACCAGTCGGCCTTGCCGGCGTCGAGCGGCAGGCTCCGGCGCCTCCGGAGGCCGGACCCTGCCGCTCGACACCGCCCGCCAACTGGTCTGGGGTCAGCGCGTCGCGTTGTCCGAGGAGATCGGCGACGACACAGCGCTCGTCGGCGACTTCTCCCCGACCTCGATCCGGATCCGCGACAGGGAGCGGACGCGGATCGACTGGTCGGAGGCGACACAGCTTCAGGTCGAGGGCGAAGCGCCCGGGACCCTCGCGACCGGCTTCTCGCTCAACAGGGTCCAGTACCGCGGCGAGGGTCGCTTTGGCTTGGAAGCTCCGCCGGCCGTGGGCCTTCGTGGCGTGCGACATCACCGCCGGGTCGTAGCTCGACCGAGGACACCGGGGCGGCCCGCTTGCGCGGGTCTCTGACCGGCCGCCCCGCCCGCTCACCTGAGAGGAGCCCGCCTATGACCGACCCACTGCCCGCCACCGGCGACGCCTGGCACGCCCTCGCCGCCTGCCGAGGGCTCGAGGCCGAGATCTTCTTCGCCCAGCGTGGCGACATGGACGCCATCCGCGCCGCGAAGGCCACGTGCGTCGGCTGCCCCGTCGCTGGCGCATGCCTCGATGCCGCCGTCGACGACGAGCCAGGTTGGGGGGTGTGGGGCGGGACCACCGTCCGGGAGCGCCAGCGGATCCGCCGCGAGACCGGGCTCGTCCACCGCCGCAGAGGCCAGACCTAGAACGCAACGAGGGCCCAGCCCTGCCAGGCCGGACCCTCGCACACAACCCCCGGGAGGAGACCCCGATGGTCACGCGAACCGCTGAACGTAGTCCCGCGATGCGCCGCGCAGGCGCCTCGAGCCTGCTCGTGGCCGATGTCGCCGAGGTCCTCGAGGAGCTCGACCGGATGCCGCTCGAGGAGCTCCTCGAGCACCTCTGGCCCGAGCCTCAGTCCGCGGCCAGTCCGCGAGGAGTCCGCAAGAGGCTCGGAATCGCTCGGTCCTGTTCGGTAGTCGTCCAGTAGGAAAAGCCCAGGTCAGAGGGCAGATCCGGGCTATCGTCGCAGGTCAGCGCACCGGCCCGAACCTGCATGACGCGCAAGGGGTCAGGGGTTCGAATCCCTTACGGCCCACCCCTTCGGCTATCGGCATCGGCCCGAACAGCGGCCGTCGCTAGCTGGGCTCGACGAGGTGGGGGAGCTCGGGCCGCCGGGTCGACACCCCGGCCCTGTCCGCGGTCGCCCGGCTCACGCGCCCGTCCCGCATGAACTCGAGGAAGACCTGGTTGAACAGGTCGGGCTGGTCGGTCTGGCCCTGGTGGCCGCACTCGTCGGGGTAGAAGAACTGGATCCCGGGGAGCGCGTCCTCCTGCGCGTAGGCCTGCTCGACAGGGATCAGCACGTCCTGCTTGCCGTAGAGGTAGATCCCGGGGATCGTCAGCTCCTCGAGGCGCCCACGGGTGCGCACCCCCGCCGAGAGGTTCGGGTCGGCAGCGATTCGCGGCATGGCGGACCAGAACGCTGCCCACGACTGGGCCTGGTTCTGGGCCATCCGCGTCCGCATCGTGATCAGCTCGTCGGGGATCGCTCCGGGGCGATAGATGATGGTCTCCATCATGGCGCGCATCGAGGCCTCGGTCACCTCGAAGGCGTAGGGGTCGATCTGCTCGCCGACCGCCTCCATCTCGAGGGGCACCAGGTCTCCCACCCCTCCGGCGATGAGCGCGAAGGCCCGCACGCGCTGGGGGTGGGTGACCACGTAGTGGACCGTGTTGATGCACCCCATCGAGTTGCCGGCCAGGAAGAAGTCCTCGAGGCACAGCGCGTCGGCGAAGTCGTCGACGAACCGCACGTGGTCGATGACGCCGTTCACGGGCCGGTACTGGGGAGCCGTATCGGACAGGCCGAAGCCCGGCTGGTCCGGGCAGTACACCCGGAACCCGTTCGCGCCCAAGAAGGGCGCCATGAACCGCCAGCCCGCCACGCCCGACGAGCCAGGCAGCCCCCCGTGCAACAGGATCACGGGCGGACCCTCGTCGCCGCTGGTGGAGTAATGGGCTCGCGCGCCGTTCCCGAGGCGCACCCACCTGCTCGCCATGCCGGGGATCCGCAGCAGTCCCTCGTCGGTCAGTTCGCTCCTCTGCTCGACCGTGGTCACGTCGCTCTACCCCCTTGGCGCGCAGACCCCCGTGACCTGCCGCGCCCCAGCCCGGAGTGTGTGGGCCCCGCCAGGCCGTTCCAACGTTGCGTTCCGATGTCCGGGACGGCACCGGCTCTGCTCCGCGCCACCGGGTCCCGAAGCTTCGCCCGCTGCCACGCCGCGGAGCAGCCGTCACGTCCGCCGCCTGCGCACCACGACGGGGCTAGCGTCTCGCCGCGATGATCGGTGCGCGCTTGGTGCTCGTCGACGCCGGCATGGTGGCCGGGTTCCGCCGGGCCAAGCCTTCGCTGGGTCAGCTGCACCAGGCGGTGGTCCACCTCCACCGCCAGCACCCCGACACCCACGTCGCCGTGATCGCCGACCCCGCGCTCAAGTGGGACCTGCCGGCGTCGGAGCAGTCGCTGTTCGAGGGCGACATCGTCGCCAGGGCGGTGGTGTGCGCGCCCGCCGGTGCGCTGGAGGGCACCTCGGGCTTCCTGTCGCGCGCCGCTGCCAAGGCTGCGACGGGTCACGACGAGGTGGTGGCCGTGACCGATCGGGCTGTGCCCGGTGTCGCGCTGGGGCGGATCCGCCAGGACGGCGGGCGCTGGATCTGGGACCTGGACTCGCCCACACCGGCCGCCACCGCCGTCGCGTCCATGGCGCCGACCCCGGCCAGGCGGCGCCGGCGCGGGTGAGGCCGCTCCCACGCTCGCTGGGGACCGCCGGGGTGAGGACCCTGATCGTGCTGGTCGTGGCGACCTCGACCCTCGCCATACCGGCGGGCCGGCTCGGGGCTCAGGAGCCCGAACCCTCGGTCACCCCCACCAGCGTGGTGGGTGACCAGGTGCCCACCCAGCAGATCATCCCCGAGCCGAACTCCGGTCGTGAACCCTCCGACGCCGGTGACCGCGGCGGGGCGCTGCAGGTCGCCACGTTCCTCGTGCTCGTGGGCGGCGTGGCTGCCGTGGTCGCCCTCGCAGTGCGCGAGTCCCGCCGGGCCCGGGCTGCGGGATCGACCCCGGACGCGTCGGGTCCGCCGTCGGATCGGCGCTAGCGTCGGGCCATGGCGGCGACGCCGGCGATCGGGAGCGAACCGCCGGTCGGCTATCCCGACGCCTGGGTCGCCGACGTCGTGCTCAGCGATGGCTCCACGGTCCACTTGCGGCCGATCCGGCCCGACGACGCCGCCGGTCTCGAGGTGTTCCACGGTCGCCAGTCCGCCGAGAGCATCTACTCGCGGTACTTCAGTCCCAGGCCACGGCTGAGTGAACGCGACCTCGCGCGTCTCACCACCGTCGACTACGTGGACCGGATGGCCCTGGTCGCCGAGCGCGATCGCCAACTCATCGGCGTGGCCCGCTACGACCGCTGGGAGCACCGGGGCGAGGCTGAGGTGGCGTTCTTCGTCGACGACAGGCATCACGGCCTGGGCATCGCGACGATGCTGCTCGAGCACCTCGCCGCGCGCGCCCGCGAGGTCGGGATCGTCGCCTTCACAGCCAGCGTCCTGCCCCAGAACCGATCGATGCTGGGCGTGTTCACCCAGGCCGGGTTCAGCGCCGTGAGCCGATTCGCCGACGGGATCATCGAGGTACGCCTCGATCTGCGACCCACCCCCGCCGCGGAAGCCGCGATCGAGGCCCGGGCGGGCTCGGCGGCCGCGACCGCGGTCGAACGCCTGCTCTCTCCGCGAGCCGTGGCAGTGGTGGGGGCGGGCCGCGAGCGCGGTGGGATCGGCCACGAGCTGTTCCGCAACCTGCTTCTGGCAGGCTTCGAGGGACCCGTCTGGCCGGTGCACCCCAGCGCCCCCCACGTCGCTGGGGTGCGCGCCGTCCCGAGCGTGGCCGACATCGCCGACCCCGTCGACCTCGTCGTCGTGGCCGTTCCCGCCGCGGCTGTGCCGGCGGTGATCGAGGAGTGCGGTCTCAAGGGGGTGCGGGACGTGGTGGTCGTCTCTGCGGGCTTCGCCGACGGGGGATGGCAGGGGGCGGCCCTCGAGGCCGACGTGGTGCGTGTGGCGCGGCGCTTCGGGATCCGCCTGCTCGGCCCGGCAAGCCTGGGTCTGATCAACACCGACCCCGCCGTGCGCCTACACGCGACCTTCGTCGCCCTCGACCCCTTACCCGGGCGCTTCGCCCTGCTGAGCGAGTCTGGGATGGTCGGAGCGTCGGTCGTGGAGTCCGCTACCGAGCTCGCCCTCGGGCTCTCATCGTTCGTGGCTCTGGGCAACCGGGCCGACGTGTCGGGCAACGACTTGTTGCAGTACTGGCACACCGACGAGCGCACGTCGGTGATCGGCATGTACATCGAGTCCTTCGGCAACCCTCGCCGCTTCGCTCGGATCGCGCGTGACGTCGGGCGGGACAAGCCCATCGTGGCCGTTCACGCCGGGATGGGTCGTGCCGGCGGTGGCATGTCGCCCGACGTCCTGCTCGAACAGACGGGCGTCATCAGCGTCCACACCCTTGCCGAGCTGCTCGACGTCGCCCGGCTGCTGGTCCAACAGCCGGTGCCGCTCGGGGATCGGGTGGCCGTGGTGGGCAACGCTGGCGGCTCGCTCGCCATCGCCGCCGATGCCTGTGTGGACGCGGGGCTGCGCTTGGCCGAGCTGTGCGATGCCACCCGTTCGGGCCTCGCCGCGCTCACCGGGTCCGACCCCTCGGGCCCAGCCAACCCGGCCGATCTGGGTCTCGCCGCCGACGCCGCCGCCTTCGCCGCTGCCGCAGGCGCGGTGGGCGAAGACCCTGGCGTGGACTGCGTGCTCGCGTTGTTCGCGCCAGCGTTGGGTGCCGCTGCCGAGCAGGTGGCCGCCGCGCTCGCCGGGGCGCAGCGCGACATAGCGTCGGGCACGCCCGGCGACGGGGAGGGGGGCGAAACAGGATCCGGGAGTCAGGTGCCCCTGGCGGCCTGCTTCCTGGGCCGAACCCCGACCGACGCGACCCGCCGCGCGGCGGGGCCCGTGCCGATATACCGCGGGGTCGACAGCGCCGCGCTGGCGCTGGGCCGCGCCGCCGCCTACGGGCGCTGGAGGGACCGTCCCGCCGGACGCATCCCCGAGCTCGATCCCGCGGTGCTCGCCGCGCTCGTCGAGGTGCTCAGCAGCGCCCGAGCGGCCGCGGGTGGGCCCACCACCCTGCTCTCCCCACCCGAGCGCGACGCGCTCTTCGAGGCCTTGGGCATCGCGTCGGTCGCCGCCCGAGAGGTGGCTGACCTCGACGGGGCGGTGCGGGCGGCAGACGAGCTGGGTTGGCCGGTCGCTCTCAAGGTGCCCGGGGGCCCACCTGCTGCGCGCATCGCGGCGGGGGTCCTCGCGTTGGACCTGCCCGACGAGACGGCGCTGCGCCGGGCGTGGGACACCATGAGCCGGCGCCGGGGCGCACCGTTGAGGCGCGCTCTGGTGCAACGGATGGCCGCCCCCGGGGTCGAGGTCGCCGTGTCGATCGAGCGGCACGCGCTCATGGGGGCCGTGTTGGCCCTCGGCTCCGATCGCGCTGCCACGGTGGCCGAGCGTGCCGAGCACGTGCTGCCGGTCAGCGATCTCGATGCCGTCCGCCTCGTGGCGGGTTGCTCCGCTACGTCGGCGTTGAGCGCCGCTTCGGGGGCCAACCTCGAGGCGGTGCTCGTGGCGCTGGCAGCGCTGGCCGACCAGGTGCCCGGGCTGGTTCGTGTCGCCCTCGACCTCGTCGTGCGCGACGACGCAGCGGAGGTGCTCGATGCGGTCGTGGAGGTGGGCGAGACCACCCCCGAGCGCGAGCCGACCCTGCGTCGCCTGTGATCCGAGCTCAGCGCGGGAGGCCGAGCACCCGCTCTCCAAGGATGTTGCGGAGGATCTCGGTCGTTCCTCCCATGATGGTGTATGCGGGCTGGTAGCAGACGCCTCGAGCCACCCGGCCCGCGAGGCCCGGTTCGGTGAGCATGGTCTGCGGGCCGACCACTGCGGCGCACAGCTCCGCGACCTCCTGCTCGAGCTCGGTGCAGAACGTCTTGGTGGCCGCCGAGAAGCTGCGCGGTGCCTGGCCCAGCACTTCGCGCAGCACGAGCAGGCGACCGATGCGGTAGCCGGACTCGACGGCGGCGATCCGCTGGCGCAGGCGAGGGTCGGTGGTGTCCGCGCGGGCGAGCACGTCGCGGTAGAGCCGGTGGTTGGACAGCAGGCGGTCGATGCCGCCTCGCTCGTGCTCCATCTGGCGCATGACCTGCCCGAAGCTGCCGTTCAGCTCGCCGACGAGGTGGTCTGCGGGTACCCGTACGTCGTCTAGGAAGACCTCGCAGAAGTGGCCGCTGCCGGTCGCGTCGACGACCGGGCGCACCGTCACTCCCGGGGCGTGCAGGTCGACGATCAACTCCGACAGGCCGTTGTGCGGTGCGGCGTCGGGGTCGGTCCGAGCGATCAGGTAGCACCAGTCACCCAGCGCCGCGCCGCTGGTCCAGATCTTCTGCCCCGACACGACGAACACGTCGCCCTCGCGCCTAGCGCGCGTAGTGATGCCGGCCACGTCGGAACCGGCGCCGGGCTCGCTCATCCCTATGCACCACATCTCGGTGCCGGCCAGCATCCCCGGAAGGAACCTCGCCTGCTGCTCGGCGGTTCCGAACTGCAACAGGGTGGGGCCGATCTGGCGGTCGGCGAACCACGCCGCAGCGATCGGTGCTCCCGCGGCTATCAGCGCCTCGAACACCACGAAGCGCTCGAGGGCGCTGCGACCGCCGCCGCCCGCCTCGACGGGCCAGGTCATCCCCAACCAGCCCCGCTCGGCCAGTCCCCTGGCTACCTCGGCGTCGTGGCCCACGATCCAGGAGTCGTCTGGCGCCTCGCTGCGTGCGGCCCATGCCAGACCGGCCTCGGTGGCCTCGGCGCGAAGGACGTCCATCTCGGGCGGCAGCGCGAAATCCACCGCCCGACCCTACGACGAGCCGCGGGTCTGGCAGCTAACGGAGAAGCACGATGCGCCCGAACTTGGCGCCGGCCTCGAAGCGCTCGTAGCCGGCCGCCGCTTCGTGCATGGCGAAGGTTGCCGCGATGGGCAGGTCGAGGCGCCCGCTGCGCACCAGCGCCAGCACGTGCGCCTCGACACGGCGGGCGGCGTCGGCCTTGCCCTCGAGGGGTCGAGCCCGCAGCGTCGAAGCGTAGATGCGGCCCCTTGCCGACATCAGCTTGAGCAGGTTCAGCTCGGCCTTGAAGCCCGCGCCGACGCCGATCACCGCCACGCGCCCCCCTGTGGCTAGGGCGTCGACGTCGTCGGGCAGGTTCGGCGCCCCGACCAGCTCGAGCACGACGTCGAAGGGTCCGCGGTCGACGAATTCTCCGGGCGCCACCGCATTGACGCCGTCGGCCAGTGCCGCCACCCGAGCCCGGTGCCCCGGGTGGCGCACGGTGGCCACGACCTGAGCGCCGGCGGCCGCAGCCAACAGGACTGCAGCGGTGCCGACCCCGCCGGCCGCTCCGTGCACGCAGACCCGTTCCCCCAGGCTCAAGCCGCACTGGGTGAACAGGGCGTCGTGGGCGGTGGTGACGTTCTCGGGGAACGCGCCTGCCTGCTCCCAGGACATCTCGGCGGGCACGGGCATCGCAAGCCGCTCGTGGACCACGGCCCGCTCGGCCTGGCCGCCTCCGACCACGACCGCCATGACCCTGTCGCCGACGGCGAAGCGGCTCGCGCCCGGGCCGAGCTCGATGACCTCGCCGGCCAGGTCGAGACCGGGCACGTCAGCAGGCGTGCCCGGGGGAGGGGGGTACATCCCGTCGCGCTGCATGACGTCGCCCCGGCAGATGCCGGCGGCTCGAACGTCGATCAGGAGCTCCCCGGCGCCCGGTCGCGGATCGGGGCGTTCGGACCAGGCGAGCGAGCCGTCGATGATCGTGACCGCGTGCACGGAGTCGTCAGCGCTGGGCGATGGGGACGTAGTCGCGAACGGCCGTGCCGGTGTAGAGCTGGCGGGGCCGTGCGATCTTCTGGTCCTGCTCGAGCAGCTCCACCCAGTGGGCCAGCCAGCCGGCGGTGCGCGGGATGGCGAACAGCACCGTGAACATCTCGGTCGGGAAGCCCATCGCCTGGTAGATCAGCCCCGAGTAGAAGTCGACGTTGGGATAGAGCTTGCGCGAGGTGAAGTACTCGTCCGAGAGGGCGGTCTCCTCGAGCTTGAGCGCTATGTCGAGCAGGGGGCTCTTGCCGGTGACGGCGAACACCTCGTCGGCCGTCTGCTTGATGATCCTGGCCCTCGGGTCGTAGCTCTTGTAGACGCGGTGTCCGAAGCCTTGGAGCTTGCCGTTGCCCTGCTTGACCTCGGCGATGAAGGCATCGACGTTGTCGATCGAGCCGATCCTGCGCAGCATCTTGATCACGGCCTCGTTCGCGCCCCCGTGACGGGGGCCGTAGAGGGCCGCGGCAGCCGCCGCGGTGGCCGAGTAGGGATCGGCGTGGGCAGAGCCGACGGTGCGCATGGCCGTCGTGCCGCAGTTCTGCTCGTGATCGGCGTGGAGGATGAACAACACGTCGAGCGCCCGGGCCAGGGCAGGGTCCGCCTGGTAGTGGGGCTCGGCGACCTTCCACATCATCGACAGGAAGTTCGCCGGGAAGTCGAGGCTGTTGTCGGGGTAGACGAAGGGCATCCCGACGCTGAAGCGGTGGCAGGCGGCTGCCATCGTGGGCAACTTGGCGATGAGGCGCACGATCTGTCGGTGGCGGACCTGGGCGTCGAAGATGTCCTTGGCGTCGAGGTAGAAGGTCGACAGGGCGGCGATGGCCGATACCAGCATCCCCATCGGGTGGGCGTCGTAGTGGAAGCCCTCGAGGAAGCGCTTGCGCACGTTCTCGTGGATGAACGTGTGGTAGGTGATCTCGCGGGTCCAGGCCTGGTACTGGTCCTCGTCGGGCAGCTCGCCGTGGATCAGCAGGTAGGCCACCTCGAGGTACGTCGACCTCTCGGCCAGCTGCTCGATCGGATATCCGCGATAGCGCAGGATCCCGGCTTCGCCGTCGAGCTCGGTGATGGCCGACGACGTCGCGGCGGTGGTCATGAACGCCGGGTCGTAGAACCAGACCCCCGGTAGGAGCTTGCGCCACTCGCTGGCGTCGACCCCGCCGTCTCGGATCGGGACCTCGACCGACTCGCCGCTGCGGTTGTCGGTGATCGTGATGCTGTCGGCCACGCTCGCTCCACCTCGTGCGGATCAGGGACGGTGGCGAGGTTACCGGGTGCCCCGGAGGAGGCCTCGGGTCGGCCCGACCACCAGAACGGGGCTCACAGCGGACTGTTGTCGTGCTTGCGGGCCCGCAGCAGCTCCCGCTTGGTCCCGAGGCCGCCGATGACCGACGAGAGCACCCGTCGGGTGTCGGCAGGGTCGATCACCGCGTCGACGGCGCCTCGATCGGCCGCGACGTAGGGGTTCAGGAAGCGTGCCTCGTAGGAGGCTTCGAGGGCGTCGCGCTGGTCCGCGGGCACGTCGCGGTGCAGGACCTCGATCGCGCCCCGGGCCCCCATCACCGCGATCTCGGCGGAGGGCCACGCCAGGAAGGCGTCGCTGCCCATCGTGCGGCAGTCCATGACGATGTAGGCGCCCCCGTATGCCTTGCGCAGCACGACGGCTACGCGGGGCACGCTGGCACGCGCGTAGGCGAAGGCCAGCTGGGCGCCCTTGCGGATCATGCCCCGCCACTCGAGGTCGCGGCCGGGAAAGAAGCCCGGGGTGTCGACCAGGGTGACCAGCGGGAGGTTCATGCTGTCGCAGAAGCCGACGAAGCGCGCGCCCTTCTGGGAGGCCGCGATGTCCAGCGTCCCGGCGAGCGACAGGGGCTGGTTGGCCACGATGCCCACGGGGCGCCCTGCGACCGAGCCGAGCGCGGTGACGAGGTTGGGCGCGAACCCTGCCCGGAGCTCCAGCAGGATGCCGTCGTCGAGGATGGCTCTGGCCACGTCACGCACGTCGTAGGCGCCGGTGGGCGAGGGCGGGATGCACGCTCCCGCCTCGGGGGTCGGTCGGTTCGCGGGGTCCGAGGTCGGCATCTCCGACGGCAGCTCGTCGGTGTTGGTGGGCAGGTAGTCCAACAGCGCCGCGAGCGAGGTGATCGCGTCGTCGCGCCCACCGACCACCATCGAAGCCAGGCCGGTGCTGACCGCGTGGATCCCCGATCCGCCCAGTTCGTCGACGTCGAGGAGCTCGCCCGTGAAGTCCTCGACCATGCGCGGTCCGCTCACGAACGCGTACGCGTCGCGGGTCATGACGACCTGGTCGGCCAAACCGAGCAGGAGGGCCGGTCCCGACACCGCCGGGCCGGTGGCGGCGAGCAACACGGGGACCCGACCCGAGCAGCGTGACACCGCCTGGGCGGCGCGGCCCCAACCGTCGAGGGCGGCCACGCCCTCGTGCACGTCGGCGCCGGAGGTGGCCACCACGCCCAGCAGGGGCACGCCCAGGGCGAGGGCGTGGTCCGCCGCCGCCGCCCAGGTCAGCCCGTCCTGGGCGCTGAGCGCGCCTCGCCGGCGCGAGCCGCTCACCTCGACCCACACGACCGGCCTGCCGGCGAAGGTCGACACGCCCGCGCGCAACGAGCCGGGGTGTCGCGCCGCGATGGGCACAGAGGGGGGCATCGCCGGTGCGACCCCGGCTCGTCGGTCCCCGTTACTCGGGCCGGATGCGGCAGGGCTCACTCGGCGACCACCACGTGTACGCCGTCGAGAACGCTGACCGGGTCGACCAGCACGGCGCGCACGGTGGCGCGCACGGCACGCGCAGGTGCGGACAGCAGCCCCTGGCGGCGCCGGGCGAGCCCGACGCTGCGGCGCGCCAGGCCGTCCACACGAACGCGCCTCCAGGCGCCGTTGTCGAGCCAGCGGGGCGCAGCGGTGGCCGGCACGACGGCGGCGCCGAAGCCCTGGAAGGCCAGCGTGGCGATCAGGCGCAGACCGTCGACCTCGGCTCTGGCTCGCAACACGACGCCGGCCCTCGCCGCCTCGGCGTCGAGCTCGTCGCGAAACGAGGTCCCCTTGGGTTCGAGCAGCAGCTCGTGCTCGGCCAGGTCGCGCAAGTGCACGACATCCCGCCGGGCCAGCGGGTGGTGCTCGGGGGCGATGACCAGGTGATCCTCCTCGAAGAGGTGCTCGGTGGCGATCTCGGGGTCGCGTACGGGCAGGTTGACCACCGCCAGGTCGAGCACGTCGGAGCGCAACTGGGGCACCAGCGAGGAGGTCGTGGCGTCGAGGACGACCGGGCGGAGCTTCGGGTGGTCCTCGGCGAGGCGTTCGAGGAGGTGAGGGACCAGCCACCGTCCCACCGTGCCGATGCAGCCCAGGCGGACGTCACCGATGACCTCGTCGCGCAGCGCCGCGACATCGGCCTCGATGGCCGACAGCTCGTGGGTTATCCGGTGGGCGCGGCGCACGACTGCCGTGCCCTCCTCGGTGAGGCCGCCGTTGGAACGGTCGACCAGCGTGACCCCGAGCTCGCGCTCGAGCCGGGCGACGTGGGTGGACACGTTGGACTGAACGGTGTGCAGAGAGCGGGCGGCGGCCGAGAAGCTACCGGTCTCGGCCACCGCGAGCAGGGCTGTGAGCTGGCGAAGGTCCATCGCTCCCAATGATGGCACCTATCCTCAGGAACTGTTTGACGGATCGACTGTCCAGTCCGTACCTTGAAGGCACAACGAGAGCGCACCTGTCCCCCCGGGTGTCCTCGACAGCGTGCGGAGGCCGGTTCCCCCACTGGCCCGCACACTCCAAGAAGCGCCGGCCGATCCCCCCTTGGCCGGCGCTTCGTGGTCTTCGCTCTTGGACGAGGAACCCTCGGGCACGAGGAGCCGAGCCGAGCGGACCCAGCCGAGCAGACCCCGAGCAGACCCTCAGCCGCCCCGCGATTGCCGGATGAGGTTCAGCGCGCTGCCGGCGCGGAACCACTCGATCTGGTCCGCGCTGAAGGTGTGGACGGCCTCGAAATCGATGGTCTCACCATCGGGCTTGTGGATCGTGCAGTCGACAGGACGGTCTGGCGCCAGCCCCGCCAGCCCGTGGATGCTGATCCGGTCGTCCTCGTCGATCAGGTCATAGGTCGCCGGGTCGGTGAAGGTGAGCGGGAGCATGCCCTGCTTCTTCAGGTTGGTCTCGTGGATCCGGGCGAAGCTGCGAACCAGGATGGCCCTGCCGTTGCGGAACCGCGGCTCCATCGCTGCGTGCTCGCGCGAGCTGCCCTCGCCGTAGTTCTCGTCGCCGACCGCCACCCACGCCACACCCGCCTCGTGCAGGTGGCGGGCGATGTCCGGGTAGGAACGGATCTCACCGTCGAGGGGGTCCTTGCCGTGCCCCGCCGCCACGTCGTCGCGGAAGGCGTTGACGGCACCCAGGAAGAGGTTGCCCGAGATGTTCTCGAGGTGTCCGCGGTACTTCAGCCAGGGCCCTGCCGCCGAGATGTGGTCGGTGGTGCACTTCCCCGCCGCCTTGAGCAGCACCGGGAGCTCTGTGTAGTCGCCGCCGTCCCAGGGAGCGAAGGGCTCGAGGAGCTGCAGCCGGTCGCTGGCAGGGTCGACACGCACCTCGACGGATCGACCGTCGGGTGGCGGCGCCTGGAAGCCGGACTCGCCCGGATCGAAGCCGGCGACGGGTAGTTGCTCGCCCACGGGCGGCTCCAGGCGGACGTGCTCGCCCGCATCGTTGGTCAGCTCGCCGTGCACAGGGTCGAAATCCAACGTTCCCGCCAGGGCGAGCGCGACGACCACGTCGGGGCTGGTGACGAACGCCAGCGTGTTCGCGTTGCCGTCATTGCGCTTGGGGAAGTTCCGGTTGTAGCTGTTGACGATCGTGTTCGGCCGGGAGGGGTCGAGGTCAGATCGGTCCCACTGCCCGATGCAGGGTCCGCAGGCGTTGGCCAGGACGGTCCCCCCGATCGCCTCCAGGTCGGCCAGCAGGCCGTCGCGCTCGATGGTGGCCCGCACCTGCTCGGACCCGGGGGTGATGAGCAGCTCGGTGCGCGCCTTGAGGCCGTGGGCCCTGGCCAGGCGGGCGATGGACGCCGCTCGGGTGATGTCCTCGTAGGAGGAGTTGGTGCACGAGCCGATCAGCGCAGAGGACACCTCCAGTGGCCAGCCCTCGCTGCGGGCGTGCGCGCCGATCTCGCTCACCTTGTGGGCCCTGTCGGGCGAGTGGGGCCCGTTGATCATCGGTTCGAGCTCGCTGAGGTCGATCTCGATCACCTGGTCGAAGAAGCGGGCCGGCTCCTCGGCCACCTCGGGATCGGGGCGCAGGTCGGCGAGCACCGCCCCGGCGGCGTCCGCCAGAGCGCCGCGCCCGGTCGCGCGCAGGTACGCGAGACCGGCGCAATGTTGCTGGTTCTGTCGTCTACTTCGTTCAGCGTATTGGGAGCAAGAGTTCACGCAATTGCGGCCCATGAAACGGCGCGGCAACCGTCGCTACTATCAGCACCACGAGGTGCTGATGATCCGGCGGATCCGCGATTTGCTCTATGACCAGGGTTTCACCATCAGCGGTGCACGCCAAAAAATGCAGGAAATCCTGCAGACTGAGCGATACGTTTCGTGTTATCATTTACTGGCTCCGTTTACGTATTGCTCCGACGACAAAGGCAATCAGGGACCATCGTGAAACAGAATCGCTGAAGACAGTACTAATGCTGCGCCGGAGCCAATTTTCCACAAACTCATTTTCAACCAGCGATTGAGCACAACAGCAAGGCCAATTGCGGCTAATCCGGTTAACAACCACTTGATTGCGAAGATTGACGCAAAAAAACCGCCGCCTTCTTTCGGGCTGCTCCAGGTTGCGAAAACCAGTACCGCGATTTGCAGCGCAAGAAGACTGACGAT
>CAVPEW010000006.1:0-4690 GCA_963703565.1 uncultured Microthrixaceae bacterium
CCAGACCGTATTGCTCCCGCAGCGACGCCACCCCCGCCGAACCCGTACCCGTCGACATGAGCGCCGCTGTCGCCGACCGGGTCGACGCCTGGGCACCCGTCGCCGCCGACCAGGCCGTGCGACTCGTCGGCAACGTCCCCACAGCGCTGTGGGTCCTCGCCCTCCCAGGCGCGGTCGAGCAGATCCTCGACAACCTCATCTCCAACGCCCTCGACGCCGTTCCCGACGACACCGACGTCGTCGTCTGCGCCGACGACGGCTCTGACGCCGTCGACCTGCACGTCATCGACCAGGGCCCAGGCATGGACCCCGACACACGCGCCCACGCGTTCGAACGGTTCTGGCGACCAGCCGGCGACCAGAGCACCCGAGGGGGGTTCGGGCTCGGCCTGGCCATCGTCGCCCAACTCGCCGCCCACTCCGGCGGTCAAGCCAGCCTCGAACCCGGGCCCGGCGGGGTCGGTCTCGACGCGGTCGTGACGTTGCGCCGCACGCCAGCACCCCCGCCCGATGGAGCCGCTGACGACGAGCGGGCCGGCAAGGCGCGCAACTCTTACCCGACTCTCACCTCGGGCTGAGCGGCCGCTCACCGCTGCCTCCGTACCGTCGACTCCACAGGAACACCACGGTTCCGCAGGCCAAGGAGCACCACACGATGGAACGACGCAAAGCCATCACCACCGCGGCTGCCGCCTCGCTCACCCTACTCGCCGGCGCCGCCGGGATCGCCCTCAACTCCGGCATCGTCGGCGCCACCGGCGACCACAACGTCGGCCAGATCAGCCCCGTCAACACCACCGCCACCCCGCCCGTCACGGTCTACGTCGACGACCCCGCCACCACCAGGACCGTGGCATCGACGCCGCCCGTCCAACCCACCAACTCCCAGCCGGTCACGACCTCCGCCGCCAGCGGCTACCAGGACGACGACCGCTACGAGCACGACGACGAGGACCGGTACGAGCACGCAGGCGAGGACGGCGACCACAACGAGTACGAGGGCGCCGAGGATGACGACTGACCCCACCGCAGCTGACGAACGCGTTGCCCGGCTCGAGGCGCTCCGCCAGCGCCGCGGCCCCAAGCACTCGGCACCCACCGCTGACAGCGATGGGACTGCAACCGCACCCGCCGGGACCCGGCCGCGGACGCGTCGCCGCCATGCCGCCACCGGCGGCCGCATGATCGCCGGCAGCCTCAGCGCCGCCGCCGCGCTCGGCCTCATGGGAGCGATGGCCCAGGCGACCAGCCCGAGCACCGACGCCCCGACCACGACCGCGGCCACGGACGCCGCGGCGCCAACGGTCACAGTCATCCGGCGGAGCACCGGGGCGACCGAGGTCGCCGCGCCCGCAGCCCCGCGAGTCACGCCCACGGTCGCGGCGCCGGTCACGACCAGCCGGGGGAGCTGAGCACCGATGCTCACGACCGCCGGCCCGATGCTCGAGACCCGCTTCCGGGCGATGGGCACCGATGTCCACGTCGCCGCCGTCGGCGCCACACCGCAGCTCGTCGGTGCCGCCGAACGGCGGATCCGCGACCTCGAGCGCCGCTGGAGCCGGTTCCTCGACACCAGCGAGGTGAACGCCCTCAACCACAGCCAGGGCCGGCCGCTCATCGTCTCGGATGACACCTTCGAGCTCGTCACCCGGGCCGTCGCCGCCGGGCACGCCACCGGCGGCCGCTACGACCCCACCGTCGGGCCCGCGCTGACCGCCCACGGCTACGACCGGGACTTCCAAGACATCACCCGCGTCGTCCACCCTGCGCCGGTCACCATCGGTCCTGCGCCCGGGCCCGCCGGCATCGACCTGATCCCCGGCATCAACGCCATCACCCTCCCGGTCGGCGTCACCATCGACCCCGGCGGCATCGGTAAGGGCCTCGCCGCTGACCTCACCGCCGAGCCTCCTCGTCGCCGACGGCTCGGAGGGCGCGTTGGTCAACCTCGGCGGCGACCTGCGCGTCCTCGGCCGGGCGCCGAGCTCGGAGGGATGGGTCGTCAACGTCGTCGATCCCATCCACCCCGGCCGGGAGCTGCTCCGGCTCGCCATGCCCGGCGGCGCGCTCGCGACCAGCTCCCGGCTGCTGCGCCGCTGGCAGACCACGGCCGGTGAAGCCCACCACCTCATCGACCCCACCACCGGCCGCCCCGCCGACACCGACGTCGTCGCCGTGACCGTCGTCGCCGGCGAAGCCTGGTGGGCCGAAGCGCTCACGAAGGCGCTGTTCCTCACCGGACCCGCCGGCTTCGACGAGCTCGACGGCATCCACGCCGTCATCGTCACCGCCGACGGCGCCCGCCACGCCACCCCCGACCTCGGCGCGACGCTGCGATGAACCCGCAGACCTGGTGGTACCTGGCCCGAGCGACGGGCTACGTCGCCTGGGCCCTCGTCACGACCTCGGTCATCTCCGGGCTGCTCCTCAGCACCCGGCTCACCAACGGCCACCCCACCCCAGCGTGGATCCTCGACCTGCACCGCTTCCTCGCCGGCACCGCCGTCGCCTTCACCGGCCTGCACATCGTCGGCCTCGTCACCGACAACTTCGTCCACTTCGGCGCCGCCGACATCCTCGTCCCGTTCGCGTCCAGCTGGCGCACCGGTGCCGTCGCCCTCGGTGTCATCGCCATGTACCTCCTCGCCGCCGTCGAGATCAGCTCGCTCCTCATGCGCCGCCTCCCCCGACGCCTCTGGCGCGGCATCCACCTCTCCAGCTACGTCGCCTTCTGGGCCGCCACCTTCCACCTCGTCACCGCGGGCACCGACGCCGGGCACCCCGCATCCAAGGTCGCCACCGCTCTCGCCATCGCCGTCGTCGTGTTCCTCACCCTCGTACGCGCCCTCAGTCGCAGAGGCCGAAGCCACCGCAGCCGGCAACCCCGGCCGACGGCCTCACCCACTGCCGCCTGAGCACCGCTGGCGACCAAACGCACCCCGGCGCACTTCTATCGCCAGTTCGCCACGCTGCGGACCGCGGCGTTCACCCCGGTTGTGGTCGAGGGTCCACTCGTCTTCGCCGCCGCCTGACACGCACGACGTCGAGGATCTCGGCCGCTCGCATCGTTCAGTCGGCAAACACCGCCCGGCTGTGGCCGATGAAGAAGGTGTGGTCGTGGCCCTTGTTGGGGTCCGCCGGGTTGTACTTCGTGTTGGTGGTGCCGTCGGGGACGTGTTCCTCGGAGTAGATGGCGCCGACGGGGCACACATCAGTCTGGTAGCAAGCGGTGCAGGAGGTGCACTCGTCGAGGTTGACGTACAGCACACTGTCGGCGAATACGGCGATGGCGTCGGGATCGGGCTGGTGTGTGTTCTCGGTGACGCCACTACCGGCCTGCTCCTCGGAGAACAGCTGGTTCTTGGCCGGGTCGAACTCGTAGATGCACTGCACGGGGCAGACGTCGACGCAGGCCCGGTCCTTCACGTCGATGCACGCCTCGGTGATGATCGCCAAACCGCTCACGGCCGCCGCCCTTCCATGCTCCCGTCAATGCCGTCGCCGGGAAGCCCGAACACGGTGTTGACACCCCCGTCGAGGATCCGCTCCACCAGCGGCTCCGAGGCGATCTTCTTCACGTCGTCTCCCTTCGAGGACCGCGGCCGATGTGCGTCATGATCGGCGCGCCGCCTCGGGCTCGTTCGCAGGTTCCTGGCCGTTCAGGTCGAGGGTCTGGTCGGCTTCGTGCTTGTGGCCCGGAAGGACGTCGCGCTCGGACCGGTGCCGTGCCGGGTGGTCGCCGGCCTCGACGTCGAAGCCGTAGTCGAACACCAGCGACCCCCCGATCGTGCCGCCGAGAGCGGTCAGGCCGGCGGCGGCGAGCGTGAGCAGCAACGCCAGTCCGGTCGTGGATGGCTCCTCCCACAAGGCGAACACCCGCACGGCGATGCCAGAGAGCACCAGCAGCGTGACAGTGACCATCGTCCAGGCATGCGCATTCACTGTCCGGCAAGCCTAGGTGCCCGCCTCGGTGGACCGCAGCCAGTCCCCGAACCCCGCCAAAGCGGTGAGCACCAAACCAACCAGCCACCGTCCGCGCTCACCGCCGCCCCGCGGTCGCTCACGCACGTCGAGCCCGACGAGGCGTGGCGCGTGCTCGTCGCCGACGCGGCGCTGGGCCTGGTCGCCGGTACCTGTGAGACCAACGTCGGTCGTGAGGTCGACGACCGAGTCGTCGCCGCCGGACTCGGGCTAACGAAGTGGGGTCCCTCCATCGTTCGGCCCCGCCTCTGGCGGAGGGCCGCTCTCGGGTGCCTCGTGGTTGGGCGTGCATCCTCCAGCCGGCGGTCGGGGGCAGCTGCTGTGTGCCCCATGAGTAGCGTGACGGAATGAGTTCTCGGCGTGGAATGGCGCGGACCTTCTGGAAGATCGTCAACCCGATCACTCGTGGTCTCGCAGGCCTTGCGCCATGGTGGGTGCTCCTCGAGACGACCGGCCGTCGCACGGGCAAGCTCCGAAGAACGCCCTTTGCGAACGGTCCGTTCGACGGGCGCCAACTCTTGCTGATCGCTGTGCACGGCGAACACTCCGGGTTCGCGCACAACATCGCGGCTGATCCGAGGGTTCGTGTCAAGCGACGGGGAAGGTGGCGCTACGGGACGGCCAGCTTTCGTGCCATGGACGAAGCGACCATCTCTCGCTTCGGGCGGTACGCGCGCTCTGGGCTACGTACATTCGCTGCGGATCCCAT
>CAVPEW010000007.1:0-75290 GCA_963703565.1 uncultured Microthrixaceae bacterium
GTACCATCGTGTCTCGACCGTCGCGAGAGGGGCAGAACTCGATGAGCATCGTCGTCGAGCAGAACGGCGAACAGCTGATCGTCGATTTGGTCGGCGAGGTGCTGAGCCTCGAGGGTGCCGCCTACGAAATCCAGTCCCGCCGACGCTCGACCCGCGCTGGCGCGACTTTTCGGACGGAATTTATCGCCTCAACTGGCTCGCTGTCCTCGATGTCTCCCAGCGTTGCAGTTCGCCAAGGCGGAAGCGGCCGAGGAGCTACGGGGGCATCGGGCCCCAGCGGCCGGTCGGATAACGGGAGAAGAACATGAAGTGCTGTCCTGGTTGTGGGCAATGACTTGAAGGTCGTCCGACTGTTCGCGCGAAAGATCCTCGAGAGCCTGAATTTTCAGATCGAGGAGGCCGAGAACGGCCAGGCCGCGATGGACATCTTCGCAAGCGCGCCATGGCCGACGCGATCCTGCTCGACTGGAACATGCCGGTCATGAACGGCATGGATTTCCTCAAGGGCCTGCGGCGCATGGACGGTTCCAAGCAGCCGGTCGTGGTGTTCTGCACCACCGAGAACGACCTGAAGCGGATTCAGGAAGCGATCACCGCCGGCGCCGACGAATACATCATGAAGCCCTTCGACAGCGAGATCATCGAGTTGAAGTTCAGCCATCGGCAAGCTCTTGCGTGCGGGATTCTACCGGCGGGGCGATGGGGGAAATCAGTGCCATTGAAATATTGGTGACCGGGTTTAGAGCAGGCCGACTTGATTGAACTTCGACTCGATGATCTCGCTGTCGAAGGGCTTCATGATGTATTCGTCGGCGCCGGCGGTGATCGCTTCCGAATATCTTCAGGTCGTTCTCGGTGGTGCAGAACACCACGACCGGCTGCTTGGACCCGTCCATGCGCCGCAGGCCCTTGAGGAAATCCATGCCGTTCATGACCGGCATGTTCCAGTCGAGCAGGATCGCGTCGGGCATGGCGCGCTTGCAGATGTCCATCGCGGCCTGGCCGTTCTCGGCCTCCTCGATCTGAAAATTCAGGCTCTCGAGGATCTTTCGCGCGACCATTCGGACGACCTTCGAGTCATCCACGACCAGACAGCGCTTCATGTTCTTCTCCCGTTATCCGACCGGGGCCCCTGGTCTCGATCCCCCGTCACTTCCTCAGGCCGCTTCCGCCTTGGCGAACTGCAACAGCTGGGAGACATCGAGGACCACCAGCAGCGAGCCGTTGAGGCGATACAATTCCGTCCGAAAAGTCGCGCCAGCGCGGGTCGAGCGTCGGCGGATTGCGTTCGTAGGCGGCGCCCTCGAGGCTCAGCACCTCGCCGACCGAATCGACGATCAGGCTGTAGAGTTCGCCGTTCTGCTCGACGACGATGCTCATCGAGTTCTGGCCCTTCTCGCGACGGTCGAGACCGAGGCGCAGGCGCAAGCAAGACCAACCGTCGAAGAACAGGCACATAACCGTATCGCTGACCACGGCCGGGGTCGGTGCCTCGACCACGTCGTAGCCGGCCTCGGTCTGGCGGCGAACCTTCAGGGCCCCGTCGACCAGCTCGATGTCCTTGGCGAAGGTCACCGACGGGAGATCCAGCAGCGCCGCCACCATCTCGGGCACCGTGCCCGTATAGCCGTCGGAGGACTCAGTCGCAGCCAGCACCAGATCGGGGTCGGCCCGCTTGATCGCCGCCGCCAGCACCTTCGCGGTGTCGAGCGCACCGGAGCCGGAGAGGGCCTCGTCGGACACGAGCAGGGCCTTGGCGGCTCCCATGGCGAGAGCGGTGCGCAGACCCGAGGTCTCCTGGTTGGGGGCCATCGAGACAAGGGTCACCTCTCCCCCGCCCGCCTTGTCGACGAGCTGCAACGCCATCTCGACCCCGTAGCTGTCGGCCTCGTCGAGGATGAGCTTGCTGCTGCGATCCAGGGTGTGATCGGCCTCGAGCTTGCCAGGCTCGGCGGGATCGGGGATCTGCTTGACACAGACGACGACGTGCATGCGGGGCATCGTTTCAGCCCGATCGAGCCCTGGCCAAATCTCACCAAAGCTCTGACCACCCCAATGGTCAGAGCTTGCCCCGACGGGCCCCGGTCGAACCTATGCTGCACTGGTGACCGACGCGCCGCTGACGTCGCGCACGGTGCCCGCGACGATGTTCAAGGCGACATGCCTGCGCCTGCTCGACGAGGTCGAGCGGACCCGGACCACGATCGTGGTCTCCAAGCATGGCCGGGCGGTGGCGCGCCTAGTGCCGATGGACGAAGAGCCGACGCGACCGCTCGAGGGAAGCGTCGAGATCCTCGTGGAGGGCGAGGACGCGCTGTTCTGCCTCGACGCTCCGGCGCGGCCGCTGCCACCGAATCCGCCGGGCTCCCCGGCCCGGCCCGAGGCCGGGCCGGGGTGATACTCCTCGACACCCACGTCGTGTTGTGGTGGGCCAGCCAACCCGCCCGCCTGTCGGCGCGCCTGGCACGCGACATGGCCACCAGCGAGCGGATCTACCTCTCGCCCGCCAGCTGCGGCGAGGTCGCCGAGATGGTGGCCGCCGGGCGCATCGCACTCGACCGCGACGTGCACGCCTGGGTGCGTGACCTGTGCACCCGCGAGAGGGTCTGGGTTGCGCCTGTCGACCCGGCGATCGCCGTGTCGGCCGGCCTCCTGGTCGCCGAGGGCTTCGCCGGCGACGCCTACGACCGGGTGATCTACGCCACCGCCCGCGCCTACGACGTGCCGCTGGCCACCAAGGACCGACGCCTGCGCGACCACGCCAAGCTCACCGGCGACGTGCGCTGCATCTGGTGAGCGCGGTGCACCGGTGAGGCTGCTTCTCCTGGTGAACGCCTCGGCATCGTCGGTCACCGCGCGCACGCGAGTGGTCATTCGCAAGGCGCTGGCGGCAGATCACGACGTGAGGGAGGCCACCACCAGCCGGCGAGGCCACGCGACCCGCATCGCCCAGGGCGCGGCCGCCGAGGGGCTCGACGCCGTGGTCGTGCTCGGCGGGGACGGCACCCTCAACGAGGCGGCGAACGGCCTGGCGGGCACGAGGTGCGCTCTCGCGCCGCTACCCGGAGGTTCGACCAACGTCTTCGCCCGCACGATCGGGTTGCCCAATGACCCGGTCGAGGCCACCGCCTCGACCCTCGAGAGCCTCGCAGCCGGGCGGGTCCGCCGCGTCGGGCTGGGTTCGGTCAACGGGCGCTACTTCCTCTTCCACGTCGGGCTGGGCTTCGACGCCGCGGTGGTCGCGCAAGTGGAGCGCAGGTCGGAGCTGAAGCGCTACCTCGGCCATCCTCTCTTCGTCTACGCCGCGCTCGCCACCTGGGTCGCGCACTACGACCGGTCGAGGCCCCGCTTCGCCATCCACTACGAGGACGCCTCGGTGATCGACGACGCCTACTTCGCCATCTGCTTGAACACCAACCCCTACACGTTCCTGGGAAACCGGGCACTCGATCTCGCGCCGGGGGCGAAACTGGACACTCGGCTGTCGATGGTGACGCTGCGGACCCTCCGACTAGTTCCCACGCTCGCGCTCGTGGCCTCCGCGCTCGGCCGGGGTCGCCACCTGCGCCAGAGCCGACGGACCGACGTTCGCGACGACCTCGCCGCCGTGGAGGTCCGCGGCTACGGCCCGTTCCCCTACCAGGTCGACGGAGACCACCTGGGCAACGCGGACCACCTCGAGATACGGCACGTCCCCGACGCGATGGACCTGGTCGTACCCTGACGCGACTTCGGCTCCGGCCCCGCGAAACGAGTGTTGGCATCCGAAAAAACCCTTGCCGGCCAGGGCGAACGTCCGCTAGCCTCATTTGGCCACAGCCGCACCCATTTTTCGCCCTCATTGTACGGGGCGGCATGTGAAACTCGTCACAAGGTGTGACCCCATTCCCCGCCGTGGAGGTCGTCGTGGCCCTGAGCCCGCTGCTGCCCCTGAGTCTGGATCGCGACGACTGGCGCGACCTCGCCGCCTGTCGGGACACCGATCCCGACCTCTTCTTCCCCGTCGGCACGACGGGCCCGGCCATCGAGCAGATCGAGAACGCCAAGGCGGTGTGTCGAACGTGCGACGCGCAGAGCCTCTGCCTCGAGTTCGCCCTGGCCACCAACCAGGACTCCGGCATCTGGGGCGGCACCTCCGAAGACGAGCGGCGGCAGCTCCGCAAGCAGTACCTGGCCCGCCGGCGCCGCAGCGCCTGAGCGGTCAACCCTCGGTCGCCGGGACCGGCACCGAGAGGGACACCACCGTTCCCGGGCGCGACTCGTCGGCGCTGCCCGGTCGAGCCGACAGGGTCCCACCCAACTCGGACTCCACGAGCGCCCGCACGATGGACAGCCCCAACCCCGACGACGCCGACAGGTCGTAGCCGTCGGCCATCCCGACCCCGTCGTCGGCGACTTCGATCCCGAGCCGGCCCGACTCGTCGCGCAACTTGACCACGACGGTCCCGGGCTCGCCGGCGAGGCAGAGGCCCTCCGGGTACGCGTGGTCGAGGGCGTTCTGCAACAACTCGTTGAGCACCACCGCGAGCGGGGTCGCGACACCGGCCGGCAGCACCCCCGCCGACCCTTCGACTCGAAGCTCGACGGGCCGCTCCGCCGAGCCCATCCCCTCCTCGACCATCTGCAACAGGGGCCGGACGATCTCCACGAACTCGACGTCGTCACCCGTCTCGCGCGACAGCGTCTCGTGGACGAGGGCGATGGAGCGGATCCGTTGGACCGACTCCTCGATCGCCACCTTCGCCTCTGGGGAAGCGAGTCGGCGGCCCTGCAGGCGCAACAGCGACGAGATCGTCTGCAGGTTGTTCTTCACGCGGTGGTGGATCTCGCGGATCGTGGCGTCCTTGGACAGCAGCAGTCGGTCCCGGCGCCGCAGCTCCGACACATCCCGCGTGAGCAGGATCGCGCCTGTGACCAGGGCGTGATCCAGCAGCGGGATGCAGTGCAACAGCACCGTCACATCTCCTCGCTCGATCTCCTCGGTGACCGGTCCACCCGAGTGGAGCGCGCCAGTCACCACCGCCTCGTCCAGGCCCAGTTCCGCGAAGCGCAGACCCTCGGCATTGGCGTGGATGCCGATGCGATGCAGCGCCGAGACCGAGTTGGGCGAGGAGTACTCGATGCGGCCGGAGGCATCCAGCAGGATGACCCCGTCGCCGACCCGGGGCGCATCCTCGGCTTCGATCGCCTGCTCGTCGAAAGGGAACGTCCCCGCGGCGATCATCCGGGCGAAGCGGTTGAAGATGTCGACGTAGGTCCGCTCCAGCTCGCCCGGCTGGCGACCGAACGCAGGCGCCGACTCACGGGTCATCACAGCGATCACCTCGCCCCCGCGACGCACCGGGATGCACAGGACCCGCACCTGCTCCTTGATCGACGAGATCACGATCTCGTCCTCGATGATCTCTCCCAGGCGTTGCGCTCGCTCGACCAACGGCCGTTCGTCACCCTCGACGACGGTTCCGATCCAGTCGGCGCGGTAGATGGTCTGGCTCGTGGTGGGGCGCACCTGTCCCAGCACCACGAATCGGCCGGAATCGCCCTCCAACGGAGCGAACAGCAACAGGTCGGCGAAGCAGAAGTCGGCGAGCAACCCCCACGATGTGACGAGGCGTTGGAGGTGACCGATCCCCGGGGCGCTGATCGCGGTGTGGGCGCGGGCGAGCTCGTACAGCGACGCCATCTCGTCGCGACCCTACCGGCGGCCCGGCGCGCTCAGCGGGCCTCGGTGTCGGCGCGAGCGATCTCGTACTTGGTCCAGCACACCGGGCAGTGCTGGTACATCACCTCGCGGACCAGGTCGATCCGGTCGATGTAGCCGTGCTCGCCACAGGCCGGGCAGTCAGCCGGTGAACCCCACACCGCGGCGGGAGGTTCGACCGGTGGCTCGCGCAGGTCGATCACCGCGTCACCGCCGGCGGGCCCGGGCGGGCCCTCCTCCTCGCTCGCCCGACGTCGCCAGCGCACCACGGGATCCTAGGCCAACCGGTTCAGCGGTGCCGGGATCCCAGCTCGACCCTCAGGGCGCTCCCCAGAGCTCCTCGCCCAGGCGTAGCAAGCCGGCCAGGTCGTACACGTCACGATCGAAGAAGGGCACCGTGGCCACGACATCCGGGGCCGCCGACAGCTCGGCGCGTGTCTCCGCCTCGCGCTTGGCCACCACGGCGAAGTTGGCGAAGCTCTCCCCGACCTCGCGCAGGACGCGGGCCACCGCGGCCGGCGAGCCGAGAGCCTCGACGCTTCGGCCCCCTGCACCGACGAGCGCATCGGCGAGCGGGTCGGCACCACGCACCAGCTCGCCGGCCGCGCGGGCCGCTCCGGTATCGAGGAAGAAGGGGGGCAGCACCTTGTTGAGCACGACGGCCCCGAGGTGGAATCCCGACCGACCCAGCGCCTCGATGAAGAACTCTGCCTCGCGCAGCGGCGCCGACTCGAGGGTGGACACCACCACGAACGTGGTCCGGCGATCGCCCAGCGTTGCCGTGACCGCTCGCGACCGCTCGACGAACCCGCCGTACATCGTCTGGAACAGCAGGAAGAACTCGGCGATGTCCTCGAGGAACTTCGAGCCGAGGATCCTGTCGGCCACCGTGTAGAAGGGCCTCGAGGCGACCGACACCACCCGCGAGCGGGCCGGCGCGGTCAGCCAGCGCAACAGGCGCGACGAGAAGAAGTCGGCCATCCGCTCGGGCGCCTCCAGGAAGTCGATGGCGTGGCGGGTCGGCGGCGTGTCGACCACGATGAGGTCGTAGCGGCCCGAGGCGTGGATCTCGTAGAGCCGCTCCATGGCTATGTAGTCGTGGCTCTGCACGAAGCGCCCGGCGATGTTCTGGTACAGCGGGTTGGCGAGGATGGCGTCGCGTGTCGCTGGGTCGGGGGCGTGCCGGCGCACCAGATCATCCCAGGACTGGCGGGTGTCGAGCATCGCCGCCCACAGCTCCCCACGTGGCTCGACGCCGGCCGCTGTGAAGGCCTCGGCAGGTACGAGGGTCTCGACGTTGCCGAACGCCTCCAGGCCCAGGGCGTTCGCAAGGCGGCGGGCCGGGTCGACCGTCAAGACGAGCACCTTTCCGCCGTGGTGCGCTGCGGCCATGGCCGCAGCCGCCGCTGCCGAGGTCGTCTTGCCCACGCCTCCCGCACCGCAGTGGATGACGATCTCCTTGGCCGCCAGGAGCTGCTCGAGCGACGTCGCAGCACGGGGCGCGGTGGTCACAGGCCGAGCTCCTCGGAGAGGTGCTGCGCGAGCTGGCCTGTCGCGCGCACCCCGTGGGTGCGCTGGAACAGGAACGGCACGTAGAGCACCGGAGTGCTCTCGGGCAGCTCGGCGCGAAGGCGCGCCAGGTGCGCCGCCCGGGTGCGCCGCAACGTCACCGCCAACTCGGCGCCGTCGAAGACCGCGCCGGCGGGCATGCCCAGCGCCCGGTCGAGCTCGCCGTCGAGCGGTGGGCGCCGGAGGCTCTCGAAGATCGCCTCCTCGGCTCGGCCGAACAGCTCCGGCAGGACCCGGTTGGCGACCACGGCGGCGAGGTCGACCACCGTCTCGTCCCGCAGGCGGCCCGCCAGCTCGAGCGTCTCGCTCACCGGCATCTCCTCCGGAGAGGCCACGATCACAGCGCCTGTGCGAGCGGGGTCACCGAGGATCTCGAGCATCCAGCCCGTCTGGTCGCGAACGCGCCCGACCTGCACGAGGCCGTTGATCGCCTGCGGGGCCGAGAGCTGACCCACGATGTGGCCCGTCGCGGCCGCGTCGACCACGACCAGGTCGTAGTGACGCTCGCGCACCTCCCAGCAGAACTTGCCCACCGTCAGGATCTCCTTGACCCCCGGTGCGGCGTTGGCGACGAAGTCGAACGTGCGCGCCAGCGGTCCGAGACGCGCCATGCGGGGAACCCGCAGCTGCAGGTGCAGGTACTCGCGCAGCGACGCCTCGGTGTCCATCGACATCGCGTAGAGGCCCTCGCCGATGGCCCGCGGTGTGAAGCCGGTGGGACCGACCTCGAAAGCCGCCGCCAGGTCGCCCTTGGCGTCGACCTCGCAGACCAGGGTGCGCTTGCCGAGCCGCGAAGCGGCCAGCGCCAGCGCGGCGCTGATCGAGGTCTTGCCGACCCCGCCCTTGCCGGTGACGAACAGCAGCCGGCGGTCGAGCAGGTCGACCCGGTCGGCCCCCATCGCGCCCGGAGTCAGCCGAACCCGACCCGGCGGGCGTCGTCGGGCGAACCGATCTCCACGTAGGCCACCTTCGCGCCCGAGACCCCGATCTGGCGGCCGCGCCGGTCGGTCATCCACAGGGTCGAGCCGTCGCCGATGGCGTCGTCGACCTGCGCCCGCAACGCCTCGGCATCGGCGTCGTCGGGCAGCTGAACCTCGAGCTCCTTGGGGGTCTGGGTCAGACCGATTCGGACGTCCACGGGCCATCTCCTGTCCAACGGGTCGAACGCCAACCCTAGGCGCGCGCTAGTCCGCGTCCCGCCGGACACGACCCCGCCCCCGGTGCTCCCCTTCGACCTCCAGCTCGGCCGCCCACCGGGGGTGGTGCCGGTCGACGACCGAGCGCGGTACCCACCCCCTCACCATCGCCGACAGCGCGACCGGATCGGAGAGCGCTTTGGCGACATGGCCGGCCAGGACCGCTGCCAACAGCAGGGCCAGGGAGTCGTGCACGAATGTGGCGCCCGTTCGCCACGAGAGCGGGAACGGCTCGAACCACCGCATGATCGACCCCGTGGCCGCCATGACCGGCAGCGCCGCTGCCACGAACACGGCGTTGGCCTTCTGACCGGCGTTGAACTTGCCGGTGCGGTCCCGCGCCCGGCGGCCCAGCGACCGCAGCCAGTCGACGTCGTCGCCGGACCACCGGGCCAGCCGGTGCACGTCGCGGCGCAACGCCACGCGCCACGGCCCGGCGTAGGCGGCCACGAACGGCCAGGGGAGGACCAGCCCGGCGCCGACGTGGAGGTCTCTGAGCAGCGCCCGCCGACCCACCCAGCTCGACAGCGAGGGCACGTACAGGACGAACCCGGTCACCACCAGCACAGCCGTCACGGTCGCAGTGCACCAGTGCAGGGCCCGTTCGACCACGTCGAACCGCACGACGCGGCCAGAGGCGGTTCCCGCCAGCGAGCAGAGGCTCTCGCTCACGAGGTCGGGTCGTCGTCGAGGCCGTTGCTCGCCCCGACCCAGGCGTCGCTGTCATAGCCACGCTGCTCCCAGTAGCCCGGGTCGGTCGGGGCATCCAGTTCGCGCACGGCTTCGATCCGCTCGAGCCACTTCAGCGACTTGTAGCCGTACATCGGCGCCACGTAGAGGCGCACGGGACCCCCGTGCTCCCGGCTGACGTCGCCGCCCTGCATGCCGTGGGCGACCAGCACGTCGGGGCGGATGGCCTGCGACAGGGTCAGGGTCTCGGTGTAGGTGCCGTCGAAGGACCAGAACCGCACGTGGGTCACGCCATCGGCGAGGCCCCCGGCGGCATCGAGCACGTCACTCACCGTCACGCCGGCCCAGTCGACGTCGCCGACTCGCCAACCCGTCACGCACTGGAAGTCGCGGGTCAGGTCACGCTGGGGCAGCCCGGCACGCAGATCGGACAGGTCGAGCGTGCGGGGACGTCGCACCAACCCCTCGACGCGCAGCCGGTACTCCTCGGGCGAGCGCGAGGGCAGCGATCCCGTCACCGAGTAGATGCGGAACCGTCCCGCAGTCGGGACGAGCTCGGAGAGCCCGGTCGGATCGCGGCGGGCCAGCGGCTCCACGAGGTCGGACAGGCCGGACTGCAACCGGGCGCCCCACACGATCCCAGCCGCGCCCAGCCCGGCCAGACCCAGAAAGACCCGGCGCCCGATTCGGCGGTCCTCGGGGGCGAACCCGAGGTCGGCCTCCGCCGGCGTGGCCGCGGTAGGGCGCTCGGACACGCCCACCACGCTAGGGCCGGTGAAGGCGCCGCCGGTCGCGGCCCGGATCCGCACGCCGGCTGCGAGGCGCTACGGTCCCCTTCGTGGGCACACGAGACGAGCGCGGCGACGTCGCTGTGCTCGCCTCGCCGTGGGACGCGACACGCGAGCGCCCGCCGCTGTCGTGACCTGGCCCGACCCTTCCGATCCCGACCGACCGCTGCGGGTGCTCGTCGCCGACGACGAGCCCGACGTGCGCCTGCTGATCCGCCTCGGACTGCGCAACCACGACATGGAGGTCGTCGCCGAGGCAGGGGACGGCGAGGAGGCGCTCGCTGCCTGCGCCGAGCGCGAGCCCGACGCGGTCGTGCTCGACCTTCTGATGCCCCGCATGAGTGGCTTCGAGGTCATCCCCGAGCTCCGCCAGCGCCACCCCGGCGTCGGCATCGTCGCCTACACCGCGGTCGCGGGCGACTTCGTGCGACGGGAGATGGCCCGCCTCGGCATCGGCCTGGTGCTCAAGTCCGGCGATGCCGGTCCGCTGGCGGAAGCACTGCGCCGCGCCGTGGCCGCGAACTGAGCGCCCAGCGGGGGCGGGCAGTCAGGGGACCAGGTCCAGTGGGCCTGGCTGGCGACCGAGCTCGTCGAGCAGCGGCTGGCTGTAGGCGATCCGTCCGGTGAGGCCGTCGGGCGTCGAGGTGCACAGGGCCAGCGCCGCCTCGGCCATCACCTCGATGGGTTCGTCGAAGCCGGTGCCGCCCTCGGGCACCAGTCCGTGCAGGAGCACCCCGGGTGTGACCACTCCGAGGGTCGGCGCCAGCGAGTTCACCACGACGCCGAACCGGTTCTCCTCGGCGGCCAACCCGGTGCTGAAGCGCTCGAGAGCCGCCTTGCACATGCCGTAGACGGTCCCGCCGAACTCCTCCATGGCGCCGAACGGCGGGCCCGAAGGGTGGCGCGCCGCCACCGAGGAGATGTTGAGGATCCATCCAGCCCCTCGGGCGCGCATCCCGGGCAGCACCGCCTGGGCGAGCTCGAACGGCGCGCGCACCTGCACCTCGAACATGAGCCGGTACCGCTTCTCGGCCATGTCGATGACCGGGGCGAAGAAGGTGACGGCAGCGTTGTTGACCAGCACGTCGACAGGACCCAGCTCCGCCTCGACGGCAGGGACGATCCCGGCGCGGTCCTCGGGCTTGGACAGGTCGGCAGCCACGGCCATGGCCCGGCCCCCGGCCGCGGCGATGCGCGCGACCGTGTCGTGGATGGTCCCCGGTAGGCGCGAGTCGGTCTGCGACTGGGTGCGGGCCACGACCGCCACTGCCGCGCCCTGCGACGCGAAGCGACGGGCGATCGCCTCGCCGATGCCCCGGCTGGCTCCGGTGACCACTGCCACCTTGCCCTTCATCGACGTGCTCGTGCTGACGTTGGCGTCGCTCATGTGGATGTCCCCCTCTGATCAGTGGGCCGACACTAGGCAACGCCGGGTTGGGCGCGCGGTGGTGGTGGACCACTACGGTCTCGCCGGGGCCGACCGCGGGTCGGCGCGAGAGGGGGATCGTGGAGCGCACGATGCGCGGTGCTGTAGCGGTGGCCGGAGTAGGTGAGACCACGTACTACAAGCGGGGCCAGGCTCCCGTGCCGGAGTTCGTGCTCGCGGTCGAGGCAGTCGAAGCGGCCTGTCAGGACGCTGGGATCGACGTGCGGGAGGTCGACGGCTTCAGCTCCTACAGCATGGACCGCAACACTCCCTCGCGCCTGGCTTCGGCTCTGGGCACCGACGTGCTGCGCTACTCGACGCTTCAGTGGGAGTCCGGCGGCGGCGGGGTCGCCGGCGCGGTCGGGAACGCCGCAGCCGCTGTCGCCACCGGCATGGCCGACTGCGTCGTGGTGTTCCGGGCGCTGGCCCAGGGCCAGTTCGGCCGCTTCGGGCAGGGCCGGGCGGTCGACGCCGTCCAGGGTGAGGCGGCCATGACCGCCCCCTACGGCCTGTTCAGCCCGGCGCAGATGTTCGCCATGCGAAGCCAGCGCTTCTACTACGAGCACGGCATCTCGCCCGAGGCGCAGAAGGCGGTTGCCATGGCCGCCTACCACCACGCCCAGAACAACCCCCGAGCGGTTATGCGGGGCAAGCCGCTCACCGCCGAGAAGTACGACGGCGCCCGCTGGATCGTCGAGCCCTACCGGCTCTACGACTGCTGCCAGGAGAACGACGGCGCCGCCGCGATGGTGCTGGTGCCCGCCGAGCGGGCCAAGGACCTGCCCCAACCGTCGGTGTTCGTACTGGGCTCGGCCATGGGCGGCGACCACCGCTCCGCCGCCGGGGTCCACAACGCGCCCCGCTACGGCACCGCCGGGTTCACCAAGGTGGCGGAGCGGATGTGGCAGATGTCCGGGGTCGGGCCCGCCGACGTCGACGTCGTGCAGTCCTACGAGAACTTCACCGGCGGCGTGGTGATGAGCCTCATCGAGCACGGCCTCGTGCAACCCGAGGAGGCCAACGAGTTCTTCACCTTCGAGAACCTGATCGCCCCGAACGGGAAGCTGCCGCTCAACACCAGCGGCGGCAACCTCGCCGAGTGCTACATGCACGGGCTCGGCCTGCAGATCGAGGCCGTCCGCCAGCTGCGCGGGCAGTCCTGCAACCAGGTCGCCGGCGCGAGGGTCGCCCTCGCGTCGGGCGGTCCCATGGTGCCGGTGGTCAGCACGACCGTCTACGGCACTGACGAGACGAGGAGCTGAGATGGCCGCCAACCTGCTTCCCGAAGGCCTGCCGGCCCCCGCGGCGACCGACCTCGACGCCCCCTACTGGGAGGGGACCGCAGCGCACGAGCTGCGGGTGCAGCGCTGCTCGGCCTGCCGCACCTGGCAATGGGGTCCCGAGTACGTCTGCAACCAGTGCCGCAGCCGTGACCTCGACTGGGTGGCGGTGGAACCGACCGGAACCATCTACAGCTGGGAGCGCGTCTGGCACCCGGTCCACCCGGCACTGGCCGAAGCCGTGCCCTACGTGATCGTGCTCGTCGAGCTGGCCCAGGCCGGCAACGTGCGCATGCTGGGGAACCTGGCCGGCGATCCCGCCGAACCCGTGGTGATAGGCACACCGGTCACCGCCATCTTCGAGGACCACGACGGGCCCTCGCCGTTTACCCTGGTCCACTGGACCCGAGCCTAAGGAGGTTCGAAGAGATGACGCTGACCGCTAACTCATGGCGGACCGAGACACCCGGAGACGCAGGTTGGGAGCGATCGGCCAAGCCCGGCGCTGCCAACAAGTACTTCATGGTCTCGGCCGACTGCCACGTGAACGAGCCCTTCGACTGGCTCGACTCCCGCATCGAGGAGCCGTACAAGCACCGGATCCCCCACATCGAGACCCGTGACGGGAACCAGTACCTCATCACCGAGGGCTGGCGGCCCCAGCTCCTGCGCACCACCGAGGCCAAGGGGCGCATGGAGGACGAGGACGTCGCCCGCTCCCAGGCCGGCTCCGATCCCGCCCAGCGCCTCGCCGATCTCGACGCCGACGGTGTCGACGTCGAGATCGCGTTCCCCAACAAGGGGCTGCTGCTGTTCGCGTCACCCGACCCGGTCTTCGTCTCGGCCATGGCCCGGGCGTGGAACCGCTGGGCTCACGAGACCTTCTCCGCCTACTCGCGGCGGATCCTGCCCATGGCGTGCATCTCCCCCGGTGACCGCGAGGGGGCCGAGGCGGAGATCAAGTGGGCCGCCGAGAACGGCTTCAAGGGCCTCGCGCTGCCGTGCAAGCCGGTGTGGGGCGGCCACGACACCGACCAGCTGAACTACAACCTGCCCGAGTTCGACTGGATGTGGGAGCTCATCTCCGACGTCGAGCTGCCCATGACGTTCCACGTCTCGACCGGGCGCGATCCGCGGGCGTCGAAGGGCAACGGCGGTGCGGTGATCAACTACGTGGTGCACTCGTTGTCGCCCACCATGGAGCCGATGGCGAACCTGTGCGCCTCGGGCGTGCTCGAGCGCTTCCCCAAGTTGCGCTTCGCCACCATCGAGGCGGGCATCGGCTGGATCCCCTGGGCGCTCGACGCCATGGACGAGGCCTACCGCAAGCATCACTTCTGGGTGCGTCCGAAGCTGGCCCACCTGCCCAGCGACTACTTCCGGATGCACGGCTACGCCTCGTTCCAGGAGGACCCGGTCGGCCTCGAGCTCATCGAGGACCACGGCTTGACCGAGAACATGATGTGGGCCAACGACTACCCGCACCACGAGGGGTCCTGGCCGCACTCGGCCGCCGCCATCGAGCGCCAGATGGGCCACCTCGCCGATGCCACCCGGTCCAACGTGCTCGGCCTCAACGCCGCCCGCCTCTTCGATCTCGACCCCAGCGAGTCGCTGATCGGCTGGCGTCCCTGAGCGAGAGCGTCGTCGACCCGGGCCTGCAAGGGTCCGGCGACATCAGGCGGACCCTTCACGGGGCCTGTGAACGAGGGGGTGGCGGTCACCGACCGTCACCCCCTCGTCGCGCCCGGGCTGGCCCCGAGGGTGGTCAGCCGATGCGCAGCTCGGCGCGGTAGCGCCGAGTCGGTGCCAGCTCGTCGTCGATGCGGGCCGCGATCGACGAGAACACCTGCGAGGCCTCGGCGGAGGGATCGGACAGGGTGATCGGACGCCCCTCGTCGCCACCCGCGCGCAAGGCAGGTACCAGCGGCACCCGACCCAGCAACGGCACAGCGAGACGCTCGGCGAGCTCGGCGCCCCCACCCGCGCCGAAGATCTCGTAGCGGGTGCCGTCGTCGCCGGTGAACCAGCTCATGTTCTCGATGACGCCCTTCACCTCGAGGTTGACCTTGCGGGCCATGTACCCGGCTCGCTGGGCCACCCGCTGCGCCGCCGGCTGCGGGGTGGTCACCACGTAGGTCTCCGCCCTGGGCAGGAACTGCGACATCGACAAGGAGATGTCGCCTGTCCCCGGTGGGAGGTCCACCAACAGGTACTCCGGGTCGTCCCAGAAGACGTCGGTGAGGAACTGCTCGAGCGCCTTGTGCAGCATCGGGCCACGCCAGATGACGGGCTGGTCCTCCTGGGCGAAGAACCCGATGGAGATGCAGCGCACGTCCCCCGCACCCGTGGGCGGCACCAGCATGTCGTCGATGACGACCGGGGGCCGAGCCACGCCGAGCATCCGCGGGATGGAGAAGCCCCAGACGTCCGCATCGACGATCGCCACGTCGCGGCCCCGGGCGGCGAGCGCCACCGCCAGGTTGGTGGTCACCGAGGACTTGCCCACCCCACCCTTCCCCGAGGCGATGAGGAGCACCCTGGTGCGGGACGCCGGGTCGGAGAACGGGATGGCCCGACCCTCGGCGTGACCCTGGGCCGGCTGGCTGCCGGCCGTGGCGGCAGGATCACCGTGGAGCCGCTGGCGCAGCGCTGCACGCTCCTCGTCGGTCATCACCGCGAACTCGAGGGCCACCTCCGTCGCTCCCAGGTCGGCGAGCGCCGCTCTCACGCGACGGTCGATCTCGGCCCGCAGCGGGCAGCCGGCGATGGTGAGCACCACCTCGAGCGACACCGAACCGCCAGTCACATCGACGTGGCGGACCATGTCGAGGTCGACGATCGAGCGGTGCAGCTCCGGGTCCTGGACCGGGCGGAGCGCCTCGACCACGGCATCGACGGTGAGGGACATCGGGCTCGCTCCTGCGGCTCGGGCCCCGAGCACGCGGTTGGCGGTGGCGGCGACCGCGCCGGCCGCACCACGCTCACGGGGGATTAGCACTATGCGTATAGGTAGAATATCGGCGTGGATCGCCCGTCCCTGTCCCCGCAGGAGTTCGCCTCGGCGGTCAGCTCGATCACGTCGGCCTTCGGCGACCCGACCCGGCGTGAGATCTACCTCTTCGTGCACCGTCGTTCGCTCGACCAGTCCGGTGCCACCGCTGTCGAGGTGGCACAGGCCTTCGACCTTCACCCGAACGTGGCCCGGCACCACCTCGACAAGCTCGCCTCGGGCGGCCATGTCGAGGTCGCCTTGGGGCGGGGCGGCGGAGGTGCGGGACGGCCCTCCAAGCGGTACTCCTGTCCCCGTCCGGACATGTCCCTCGAGCTGGCGATCCGCCACGACGACCTGCTCGTCACCCTCCTCGCCCGCTCCTTGACCCTGCTGCCCGACGACGTCGCCGAGGCCATGGCCGAAGAGGTCGGCATCGAGTACGGAGCCCGCCTCGCCGCCAACAGCGGCGCCGACCTGCACCGGTCGCTGCGAGCCGCGCTCGCCGCGGTGGCCGAGGCGCTCTCGGCCCACGGCTTCGACGCCCGAGCCGAGGGAAACCGGGGGGAGCTGCGGATCGTGTCGGGCCACTGCCCCTTCGGCGACGCCGCGATCGAGAACCCGGTGATCTGCGCCGTCGACCGCGGCTTGGTCCGCGGGATGTTGGGTGCGCTGTACGGGGCGACCGGCGCCGAGACGCGCGCGAGCCTGCCCATGGGCGACCATCGCTGCGTGACGGCCGTCGGTTCGGACTGAGCCGCGCTGCCAGCGGTGGCCCGCCACTACCTCGACCACGCGTCCACCTCCCCGCTGCGGCCCGAAGCGGCGGCGGCGATGATCCAGTGGATGTCGGAGCCCGCGGGGGACCCGAGCCGCATCCACGCCGAGGGCCTCCGGGCGCGCGAGGCCCTCGAAGAGGCCCGCGACGCCGTCGCAGCGCTGCTCGGCACCCGAGCGCGCCAGGTCGTGCTCACCTCCGGAGCGACCGAGGCGATCGCCGCCGCATGCTGGGGGGCGGCGGAGCGCGGCCTGGTGCAGGTGGTGTCCGCCGTCGAGCACTCCGCCGTGCGCGCCGGCGCCGCCGCGCACGGGCAGGTGGCCCTGGTCCCTGTGGACGGCGCCGGAAGGGTCGACGCCGGACGGTTCCTGGCCACCGTGGACGAGCACGCCGGGCGGGTGGCGGCAGCCCACCTGCAGTGGGTCAACCACGAGGTCGGCACGGTCCAACCCGTCGCAGAGGTGGCCGCCGGCTGCCGCGAGAGGGGAGTCCTGCTCCACGTCGACGCTGCACAGGCACTGGGCCGGATCGAGATGGACCTCGACGCCTCGGGGATCGACCTGCTCTCGGTGTCGGCCCACAAGCTCGGCGGACCGCCCGGTGCCGGGGCGCTGGCCGTGCGCCGAGGCCTGCGCATCCGCCCCCTGCTCGTGGGCGGCGACCAGGAGCGGGCGCGGCGCGCCGGGATGGAGGCGCTCCCGGCCCTCATCGGATTCGGTGCCGCGGCCGGCGCGCTGCGAGCCGCTGGCGTGACCGCCGAGGCCGCGGCCCAAGAGGCTCTCACCGCCCGCCTCGCCTCCGGACTCGAGTCCATGGAGGGGCTCACCCGCTACGGGGACACCGAGCACCGGGCCCCGCACCTGGTCACGGTGGGCGTGGCCGGCGTCGAACCCCAGGCGGTCCTGCTCGGGCTGGACCGGGCCGGCATCGCCGCCCACTCCGGATCGGCCTGCGCGTCGGAGTCCCTCGAGCCATCCCCGGTCCTGGAGGCCATGGGGGTCGACGCCCACCACAGCCTGCGGCTCTCGGTCGGATGGTCCAGCAGCGACGACGACGTCGACGCCGTGCTGTCGGAACTGCCGGTGGTGCTCGACGCCCTGCGCTCTCTGCGACCGGGCCCGAACTGAGGCGCGCGGCGGGCTGCGCGGTCGAAGATGGCAGCTACGATCCGGCCCTCGTGACCAAGCTGTTCGTGGTGCGCCACGCCAGGGCCGGGAGCCGATCGGACCGGTCGCGGCCGGACGTGGAGCGACCGCTCGACCCGCGGGGTCGGGACCAGGCGGTGGCGCTCGCTGCGGCACTGGCCGGCGAGCCGATAGCGAGGGTGGTCTCATCGCCTGCCCGGCGTTGCTTGGACACCGTCGGGCCACTGGCCGAGCGCTTGGGCCTGGAGGTCGAGGTCGACGACCGACTCGGGGAGGGCTCGGGGGCCCAGGGAGCGCTCGCGGTCGCCCGGGACCTGCAAGAGGTCGACGCCGTGGTGTGCAGCCACGGTGACGTGATCCCCGAGCTGCTGGATTCGTGCGAACGTGCGGGGACCGAGCTGCCCTCGCGGCGCAAGTGGCAGAAGGCGTCGACGTGGGTGCTGCATCGCAACGGCGCCGGGTTCACCTCCGGGCGCTACCTGCCACCTCCCGCCTGAGCCCCGCCGGAGCCAACGGCTGCCGCCGGGTCGAGCAACATCGTTGCCGACGGGGGCGGCGACTCAGGTGGGCTCGGTCACCCCGAGCTTGGAACGGATCGGGGCCAGCAGGTCGTCGAGCTCGGCGGGCGGATCGAGGCCGTCGAGCAGGGCGAGCTCGCGTCGGGCCTCGTCCGCGAGCCCGCTGCGGAAGAACACCACGGCCAACAGCGCGTGCGCGTCGGGATAAGTCGGCGCCGCGGTGGCCGTGTCGAGGAGCTGTGACAGACCCTCGTCGACCTCGCCGGACAGGTAGAGGAACCAGCCCCGGTAGGTGCCGGCCTCGGGGTTGTCGCGCGAGGTGCGCAGGATCTCGTCGTAGACATCGATCGCTCCGGCCAGATCTCCCGCCGCGGCGCGGTTGCGGGCCCGGTTCAGCTGCTCGGTAACCGTCGTGCGGACGTCGCCGGTGATGAAGCCACCCCCGTCGCGTCGGCCCAGGCCCTGCGCGACCAGCACCCCCGCCGCAAGAGCGAACGCGCCCACGCCGACCACCCACGCAGCGGTGCGCCCCCGGGAAGCTCCTGCGCCGCACCACCCGTGCCCGACCGCGCTCCAGAGCGCGCAACACGCCCGCGGCTCGAGCCGTGTAGTCGTCGCGCAGATCCAGGTAGTCCTCGTCGTCGACGTCGCCGGCCGCGTGCTCGTGCTCGAGGTCCTCGAGCGACCGGAGCAGGAAGTCCCGCTGGTCGGCGAGGGCCTTCAGCTGGGCCGGCCCGAGGCGGCCCTCCGCCGACCTGACCACCTCCCGCGCACTCATGGCGCCCGGCTGGAGCGCGCCTGGGCGACCAGCTCCCGGTCGGCGTCGCTGGGCTCGGCCGGCTTGGCGCGCCGCCAGTGGACGAACGCCGCGGCCAGAGCCCCCAAGCCGGCCACGATCACCAGGACCGGGATGGCCCAGGCCAGCCCGGCGAGGCCCGAGCGGCCCGGCTCGAGCAGCACCACGTCGGTGTAGCGCTCGGCGATGGCGGCGCGGACCTCGCCGTCGGACTCGCCGGCACTGACCCGCCGGGCGATCTCGGTGCGAATGCTGCGCGAAGCCGGGGAGTCCGAGTCGGCCACCGACTGGCCGGCGCAGGAGGGGCAGCGCAAGGTCTCCGACACCGCCCTGATGCGCTCCTCGCGGGTGCGGGGTCCGGGGTCGCCGCCGGCGGCGACGACCAGCGAGACCGACGAGACCAGCGCGACGGCCAACCAGACCAGTCGTCGGGTCACGATGCGGCCCCCTCGAACCGTCCGATGAGTGCGTCGAGCCCGTCTGCGGTGACCCCGCCCACGAGGCGTGAGACCACCGTCCCGTCGGGCGCTACCAGGAACGTCTCGGGCACCTTGACCATGCCGTAGTCGAGCGCCGTGCGACCGGAGGGATCGATCACGACGGGCCACGTCCCGCCCCGGCGCTCGAAGAAGGCACGGGCCTCCTCCTCGGGGGTCTCGACGACCACGCTGACCACGGTGGCGTCCCGCCGAGCCTGGTGGCGCTCGGAGAACGCCACCAGCTCGGGGTGCTCACGCACGCACGGCACGCACCATGTGGCGAAGAAGTTCACCGCCAGCCAGCGGCCGCGCTGGGCGTCGACGTCGAAGGCCCTCCCGTCGAGGGCCGTACCGCTCACCGCGGGCGCGAGGCGCCCCACCAGGGGGCTGGTCGCCTGCACCTCGCCCTGGTCCCCGCGGGTGGCCAGGAACGCCACCAGGACCACGGCCACGACCGCCACGACCGCGGCCGCCACCAGCGCGACCCGGCCCGGCTGCAGGTCCTCCAGCACGACGATCTCGTCGTCGTGCTGGACCTGGTCGAGGTCCGATCCCTCAGCCACGGGTGCTCCCGGTGCCGGCCGGCACCTCGGCCGGCACCTCGGCGGGCACGTCGGAGGCGGGGCGCTGCGAGGGCGCGTCCCGCCGGCGTGGAGCAGGCAACGCAGAGGAGGCGTCGGTGGGACGGCGCCGCCTCCCCGGCCAGGCGGCCAGGAGGGTGCCCAGAGCCATGACCCCGCCCCCGATCCAGAGCCAGGCGGTCAGAGGCTGGACGATGACCCTCAGGGTGATGCGACCGTCGGGCTCGCTGGGCAGCTGGGTGATGGTCAGGAACACGTCCTCGCGCGGGCCCGTGCGCACCGACGGCGTGGCGATCGGCGAGCCCACCTGCTCGAAGCGCGACAGCGCGGGCTCGTACACGCGGCCACCGTCGACCTCGACCCGGGCCTTGGTGACGGTCCGGTTGGACTCCTCGCTCGTCGTCACCCCCAGGTAGCGGACCTCGTGGCCGGCGACGGAGGCCCGCTCCCCCGGCGCCAGCACCTCCTCGGACTCGCGCACGTAGCTGTTGGACGCAGCGATGGCGACCGCCACGATCACCACCCCGAGGTGCACGACCATCCCGCCGTTGGTCCGCCCGACGACACCGCGCCAGCCCTGACGACGTCCCGCCAGCACGAGCTGGCGCAGCGCGGCCGCTCCTGCGAAGGCACCGAGGCCGAAGGCCACGACCGGTGCCAGGCCACGGGCTCCGGCGGCGACCGTGGCCGCGACCGTGGCCGCCCCGGCTACCGCAGGCCACAACAGGCGTTGGGACAGCACCTCGCCGGAGGCCTTCCGCCACGGCAGCGCGGGTGCCACCGCCATCAGGAACAGCAGCACCAACCCGATCGGCATCGTCATCCGATCGAAGTAGGGGGCACCCACCGAGAGCGGACGATCCTGGACGGCTTCGGCGATGAGCGGGAACACGGTACCCAGCAGCACCACGAACGCGAACCCGGCGAAGAGCACGTTGTTGGTCAGGAACGCGCCCTCGCGCGACACGGGCGAGTCGATGCGACCCGGCGAGCGCAGCCGGTCACCCCGCCAGGCGATCAGCCCGAGAGTGGTCGCCACGATGAGGGCGAAGAAGCTCAGCAGCCAAGGCCCGATGTCGGACTCGCTGAAGGCGTGCACCGACGCGACCACACCCGAACGGGTGAGGAACGTGCCGAGGATGGTCAGCGAGAAGGTGGCGCAGACCAGCGAAAGGTTCCAGACGCGCAGCATGCCGCGGCGTTCCTGGACCATCACCGAGTGCAGGTAGGCGGTGCCGGTCAACCAGGGCAGAAGCGAGGCGTTCTCCACCGGATCCCAACCCCAGTAGCCGCCCCAACCCAGCACCTCGTAGCTCCACCACGCGCCCAGCACGATGCCTGCGGTGAGGAAGCCCCACGCCAGAAGCGTCGTGCGGCGGGTCCGCACGAGCCAGCCCTCTCCGAGGCGCCCGGTCACCAGCGCGGCGACCGCGAACGCGAACGGCACGGTGAAGCCGACGACCCCCAGGTACAGCACCGGGGGGTGGAACGCCATGAGCACGTGGTCCTGCAGAAGCGGGTTCGGGCCGGGACCGTCGTAGCCCGCCGGCACCGAGACGCGGTCGAACGGGTTGGCCGGCCCGAGCATCAGGGCGAAGAAGAACCCGCACACCACCAGCATGGTCAAAAGAGCCCATCCGACCATCGGGTCGGACAGTCGGCGTCGGAACCCCTGCGCGACTGCCACCGTGTAGCCCGACAGGATCAGCGCCCAGAGCAGGATCGAACCCTCCAGGGCCGACCACATCGTGGCCACGTTGAACAGCGCCGGGGTGCGCGAAGAGCCGTTGTCGTGCACGAACCCGACGGTGAAGTCCCTCGTGACCAGCGCACGCTGCATGGCCAGCACCGCCACGACCGCACCGAGCCCGACCAGCAGCGCGTATGACCGGCCGGCCCTGAGCAGCTCCGGTCTGCCCTGGCGCAGGCCGACGGCGAGAGTCACCACGCCCAGCAGGGAGGCGGCCATCGCGAGCACCAGGCCCGCGATGCCAAGGGTCGAGTTCACGGCGGGGAGGCCGAGGCACCGGGGCCCGAGCCGGCTCGCGCCTCGCGCAGGCGATCCTCGTTCTCGGCCTCGTAGCGCTCGCTGTGCTTGACCAGGATCTGGTCGCTGGCGAAGCGGTCGCCGTCCCAGTGCCCGCTCAGCACCACGGGGATGCCCGAGTCGAACAGCTCGGGCGTTCCCCCCTGGTGGGTCACGGGGATGCTCACACCGTTGAAGGCGATGTCGAACGAGGCTCCGCCCTCGGCGCGTTCGACGGTGCCACCCACCACGGTTCCCTGGACCCGGAAGCGCTTCGAGCCCAGCTCGTCGTGCTTCGCCGCCGCCTCGTCGGCGTTGTAGAAGTACTCGCTCGCGCTGGTGAGCCCCTGCCAGGCGATCACGCCGACCGCTACCAGGGCCACGGCGACGACCACCGCTCCCCGCCGACGCCGGCCCGACCGCCGGGCGGCGGCCGGCTCGTCCACCGTGCGCGGGGTCAGCTCCACCGGCGGTCCTCGGGAGGGACCCGACGCGAGAGGTCCCGGCCGCGCCGCAACGTCCACCAGGCGTAGGCCCCGAGCACCCCTGCCGAGGCGAGCCACCCGCCGGCCACGTACCCGGCGTGGGTCATGGCCACCACGGCGGTCACGTCCGCCCCCGAACGGCGCTGGCGACCGGGGAGCTGCGGTGGACCGCCTCCTCGCGCCGCAAGGAGATCGCCTCGTCGAGGCTGGTGTGGACCGCCCGGTCGACCAGCCAGCCTACGCGGAAGCGGTGCACCATGAGCCAGGCCACGCCCAGGCCGAAGACGATGATCCCGAGCATCAGGGTGAACAGCATCGTCCCCTCGATGGTGGGGTCCAAGCGGGTGATGGTGGCCTTCTGGTGCAGCGAGTCCCACCAGTCCACCGAGAAGTGGACGATCACGACGTTGGGGAACAGCAGCAAGCCGACGATGGACGACCGGCGTCCCCGCTCACCGCCGGAGCCCGCCTCGTCGTCTATCGCACGCAGGCCGAGGAAGCCGACGAGCATCACGAACAACAGCGCTGTGCTCGTCATGCGGGGATCCCACTGCCACCACGTGCCCCACGTCGGGCGACCCCAGATCGAGCCGGTCAGCAGGGTCAGCCCGGTCAGCACCAGCGCGAGCTCGGCGGCGGCGCCGCCCAGCACCCACCACCCGTCGGTGCGGCGTCGCAGCCACGACGCCGATGACACGGTGGTCAGAGCACAGCAGCCGAACGCCCAGATGGCGCTGGGCACGTGGATGTACATGAGCCGCACCGAGTCGCCCTGCACCTGATCGGCCGGACTCCACCAGAACGAGAACGCGACCAGCAGGGCAACCCCGGCCACGGTCGCCCCACCCAGCGCACGGGTGGATGCCGAGGCGGTGCTCTCGGTGTCGGGCGGCCGGGCGGCAGCCACGGCTGGGGCGGGGGGCAAGGTCACGATTCCTCCAGGAGTGGCCCGAAGGCCAGCGAGCCGACGAAGAGGTAGAGGCCGGCGAAGAAGCCCAACGCGGCGCACCAGGGCCAACCGTCGGACGCCGCTCCCCCCAGGGCGGCGTCGAACGACTCGGTGGCACCGATGAGGACCGGGGCCACCACGGGCAGCAACAGGACGGGTAGCAGCGTCTCTCGGACGCGCAGGCCGGCGGCGAGCACGCCGTACAGCGTGCCCGCTGCGGCGAGGGCGACGGTCGCGGCCAGCGCCGTGGCCCCCAGCAGCAGCACGCCGGTCACGTCGCGCCCGTAGAGCACGACCACTCCGGCGGCGAGCAGGACCTCCAGCGCGGCGAGCTGCACGGCGATGGCCGCTGCCTTGCCCAGGAACACCCCGGCCGGGTCGAGACCCGACAGGCGCAGAGCATCTCGCCCCCCGTCGGAGGCCTCGATGGTGAACGCACGCTGGATGGCGAACAGTGCGCAGAACAGCACCGCCACCCAGAACAGCCCCGAGCTGGCCCGGTCGAGGATCCCCCGATCGGGGTCGAGCGCGAAGGCGAACAGGATCAGCACCAGCACGGCGAAGGGCGCGATCTGCCCGGTGACCACCCGCGCCCGCCACTCGATGCGCAGGTCCTTGCCGGCAACGAGCGCCGCGTCGCGCCACACCGCTCAGCGACCGCCCGGGATCACGGCGGAGGGCTCGGAAGCCGGGACAGCCACCTCGACGGGAGCGTCGGTCCCGGACGAGGCGCAGGCGGCCGTCCCGGCGTCGAGGGACACGACCGTGTCGGCGAGGGCCTCGGCCCGGTCGAGCTCATGGGACGACAGCACCACGGTCGCCCCAGACGCTACCGCGGAGCGCACGAGCTGGTCGACGAGGTCGCGACCCTCCCGGTCGATGCCGGCATGGGGCTCGTCGAGCAGCCACAGGCGGGGTCGCCGGGCGACCAGGCAGGCCAGAGCCGCTCGGCGGCGCTGACCTGCCGAGAGCCTCGCCACGGCGACCTCGGCCAGGCGCCCGTCGACGCCGAGCAGGGCCGCGGCCGCGGCGATCTCGGCCTCGGACGCTCCCGCCGCCCGCCCCCAGAAGCGGATGTTGTCCACGACGCCGAGGTCCTCGTAGAGGCCGCTCTGGTGGCCCAACAGCCCGACGTGGCTCCTCAGGCGGCGGCGGTCCGAGGCGTCGGTCAGGTCGTGGCCCAGCACGCTGCCCTCACCGCGCGCGAGCGGCAGCAGCCCCGCGCAGCAGCGCAACAGGGTCGTCTTGCCCGCCCCGTTGGGGCCGCGCAGCAACACGATCGCTCCGGCGGCGACATCGAGGTCGATCCCGGCCAGAGCGGGGAAGCGGCCCAGCAGCGTCACCGCGCCTCGAAGGTGGACGACGGGCTCCATGGGGCTCGGGGGAGTCTACGAAGGCCCACCGCGACCGACCAAGGTCAGACGAGGTCGTAGCGTGCGAACCGTGCGCTGGTCGCGGACACTGGGCGCGGTCGGGGGCCTGCTCCTTCTGGTAGGGGTGCTGCTGCTCGGCTTCGTCGCCCAGCAGCTCTGGGGCACCGGCCTGCACGAATCCCGCGCCCAGGACGACCTGCGCCGCGAGTTCGCTGCCCGCCTCGCCGCAGCCGACGGAGCCGACGGGCCGGGCCCGGGCGGACCCGGGGCCACCGTCGGCACCTCCACCGGGGGGACCACGACGACAACGTCTGTCGCGTCGGGTCCCGCACCGGCGGCGACCGCCACGGCGGTCGAGGGCGAACCGGCCGCTCGGCTGGTCATCCCCAGGATCGGCGTGGACAAGATCGTCGTCGAGGGGGTCGACCTGTCGGACCTGCGGCGGGGGCCTGGCCACTACCCGTCCACGCCGCTGCCCGGCCAGGCCGGCAATGCCGCCATAGCAGGGCACCGCACCACCTACGGCGCGCCGTTCAACCGCATCGACGAGCTCGTCGCCGGCGACGAGATCATCGCCGAGACGACGCAGGGCCGTTTCCGCTACCTGGTGCGCGAGCACAGGATCGTGGACCCCAGCGAGGTGTCGGTGCTCACCGGCACCGGCCGTGACCAGCTCACCCTCACCGCCTGCCACCCGCGGTACTCGGCCCGCCAGCGCATCGTGGTGATCGCCGAGCTTCTCCGCCGGGCAGGTACCCGCCCCGTCCCCCCCGGCCGGCACCTCGGGGACCAGGGCCGGCCCGGTCACGCCCGGCGCGCTCGACGGCACCGATGCCCGCCCGGGGAGGGCCGCCGGCTGGGCTGTGGCCTGCGCAGCGGTCGCGCTCGCCGCCTGGTGGGTCGGACGGAGATGGCGGAGGCTTCCCGCCTACGCCCTCGCCCTGCCCCTGATGGGGTTCGGGCTGTTCTGGTTCTACGACGAGGTCGGGCGGCTGCTGCCGGGCAACTACTGACGGTCAGCGGCCATGGCGCCGCCGTCACCCGAGGCCCCTATGCTGCACCGACCCGACCGACGGAGGGCGAGTCAGCGATGCGTCACCGCCGCCCAACCGAGCGCAACCTCCCGATCGCGGCGCGGTCGCGCCTGGTCGTGAGCGCGGCTGTCCTGGGTGCCTTGCTGATCCCCGCGGCCTGCTCGAGCGGCTCGGGCGACGAGTTCCGCTCCGGGATCGAGGACGGCTTCTCCGACGCCGGGCTCGATCTCGACGACTCCCAGGTCGACTGCGTGACCGACCGGGTCGTGCGAGCGCTGGGAGGCGAGGACGGCCTCGACAACCTCACGGAGGACTACGACTCGCTGTCGGATGTACCCGGGTCCGTCCAGTCCCGGATCACCGCCGCCACCGCCGACGCGCTCGAGAGCTGCGAGATCGACGTCACAGACACCACGACGGGTTGACCGCAGCGTCCGCGGGGCCCTCCCGGGCCCGCGATCGCCGTACCGGTAGCGTCGAGGTCCCATGCTCGTGGTCGGCTGCGTCCTGGCCGGGGCTCTGCTAGGAGCAACCCGGAGGCCGCTCGCCAGACATCACCGCCGCCCCATCGTACGGGCGCGCTGGGCGTTGATCGTCGGGGCGCTCGCCCAGGCCGGCGCGTGGTCGACCTCGGGCGGCTCGGCGGCGGCGGCTCTCGCGGTCGGCTTGGCCGCGATCGTCGTCGCCGGCCTGGCCAACCGCGCGGTGACGGGTCTGGCCGTGGTCGGGCTCGGGGCCGCTCTCAACCTGGCGGCAGTACTGCTCCACGGGGGGATGCCGGTGCGCGCCAGCGCGCTCGTCGAAGCCGGGATCGCGCGTCCCGGCGAGCTCGAGCACATCGAGCTGCGGGGCGGGCGCCACCTCGGCGGCGACGGACCTGCTGGGCTGATCGGCGATGCCCTGCCCGTGGAGCCACTGGGCCAGGTGCTGTCCTTCGGCGATCTCATCGTGGTCGCCGGTGCCACCGACGCCGCGGCAGCTCTCGCACGCCGGCGGCGGCGCCCCCAGCCCGGCACCCCGCCTTGGCCGGACGGCGCGGACCGGGTCCGCCGCGCAGCAAGCTATCGAGGCCCCGGCAGGCCCGGAGCAGGCTCGGCACCCTCACCGACCACAGCGGCGAGCGCGCTCCATGTCTGTGGCCTTGCCCCCAGGGCGGATCCGGCGTCGGGATGCCAGTGCTCCGCCCAGTTCGAACGCCACGCCCCAGCCTGCAACGAGGCGCCGAGCGACGAGGCCACCGCGGCGTCTCCCCTGCGCAGCGCCGCCACCCAGAACAGGTAGGTGAGCTGAGGCCAGGCCGACCCTCGCCAGTAGGTGTCGGGCGCGAAGCACGGCTCGTCGCGGTGCACCCCGCACGGCCCGAAGCGTGCACCCAGCGCGGTGGTGTCGACCAGCTGGGCCAGCGCCTCGGATGCTCCCCGCCCGCCGACCAGGCACGGAAGCAGCGCGTCCAGGGTGCGCACCGCGCCGGAGGCCCCCTCGGTCGCGCCATCGTCGAGCCATGTCGACGAAGTCGGCTCCCAGCGCTGCTCGAGGGCGTCGGCGAGCTCGTCGGCCTCTGCCGTGAGCAGCCCGTCACCGGTCAGGCCGGCCAGCTCCCGGGCGTTGAACGCCACGAGCGCGTTGAAACCCACCGAGCCGACCGCGAACCCGGGGTTGGACAGCGGGGACCCCGATCTGGACCGCTCGATCGTGCCGATCAGCTCGCCCTTGCGGACCCGCCAGCGCCGGGGCGACCACGCCTCGCACGTCGAGTCCCACCGGGGGCTGTCGTCGCATCCCGACTCCCACGGGTGGCACAGCTGGATCAGACCCCCCGGCGAGCGGCGGCGGCGGCGGAGCAGGAAGGCGAGCGCGGCCGTGGCCCGCTCGACCAGCTCGGGGGCAACGTCCAACCCGTGCCGGTGCATCTCGGCGATCGCGTGACCCACCATGGGCGGCTGGGTGATCGAAGAGGCGTCGGCACGTCCCCACAGCCGGGCATGGTCGACTGGGGCGCCTCCCGCGTAGCGGATGTGGGGAACGAAGCCGTCGGCGGCCTGCGACGACAGCGCCGCAGCCAGCTCGACCCCGGCGCGCTCGTCGCCCAGGTGGGCCCAGACCACGGCGTGGAAGCAACTGTCCCAGAGCCACTGCCAGGGGTAGCGCGAAGGGTTGGGCACGCAGTGGTCGCCCCGCCAGGCTGACTCGAGCAGCTGACGGGCCAGGACCGCCAGCCCGGGTCGTTCGCCGCCCGCAGCAGCCGCCTCGACCCCGCCCACTAGGCTGCGCCCTCGCCCATGACGCAGGTCGCGCTCGTATCGTTCCGCCTGGGCCTGCACGACGGGGTGTCTGCAGTGGCCGCCACCTGGGCGCGTTCGCTCACCGAGCTGGGCTGCGCGGTGCGCACCGTCGCCGGCGAGGGCCCCGTCGATCGCGTCGTGGCCGGCCTGGCGATCGGCGACGAGCGCCCCGTTGACCTGAGCTCGCTCGACGACGCCCTCGATGGGGTGGACCTGACCGTGGTCGAGAACCTGTGCACGATCCCGCTGAACCTACCGGCGGCGCGGGCGGTGGCCGGGCGGCTGGCGGGCCGGGCAGCCGTCCTGCACCACCACGATCCCGCCTGGCAGCGTGCCGAGCTCGCCGCCATCACAGAGCTCCCGCCCCACGACGAGGCCTGGCGCCACGTCGTGATCAACCAGCTCACCGCGGTCGAGTTCGCCGGACGCGGGCTGCATGCCAGGCTGATCCGCAACGCGTTCGACCCCGACGAACCGCCCGGTGACCGGGCTGCCACCCGGGCCCGCCTGGGAGTGGGTGCGCGCGAGACACTGGTCCTGCACCCGGTTCGGGCCATCGCCCGCAAGGACGTGCCGCGTGCCCTGCGCCTCGCAGAGGACCTCGACGCGACCTACTGGCTGCCCGGGCCGGCCGAGGATGGCTATGGCGACGAGCTGGGCAGGATCCTGTCGCGGGCGCGGGTCAAGGTGTTGCGGGAGCCCGTGCTCCCCGGCCCGTCCGCGATGGCGGACGCCTACGCCGCCTGCGACCTGGTGGCGTTCCCGTCCCGTTGGGAGGGGTTCGGGAACCCACCGGTGGAGGCGGCGGTGCACCACCGGCCCGTGGCGGTGGGTCCCTACCCAGTGGCCGCGGAGCTGCGGGCGCTCGGCTTCGAGTGGTTCGATCTGCAGGACACCGCCGGCATCGCCGAGTTCCTTCGCTTCCCCGACGAGGGGCTGCTGGCCAGGAACCACGCCGTGGTGCGCAGGCACCTGTCGCTCGACCACCTGCGCGCCGAGGCTCGGATCGCTGCTGGCCGAGATGGGGATCGGACCCGGACCCCGCAGCGGGCGGCATGGCACCATGGCCACGTGACCGGCCCGGCCGACGACCCCGTCCTGGTCCGGCGAGCCCACATCTCCCGTGCCGTCGGCATGGGACAGCGCGTCGGCTACGGGGCGTTCGCCCTGGCGATCATCGTCTTCGTGGTCGGATTCGCCGTCGGCTTCTCCTCGGCCACCGTGACGGTGATAGTCGCCTCGCTCGTCGTCGGGTCGGTCGTCCTCGCGCCGGCGATCGTGTTCGGCTACGCCGTTCGGGCGGCCGAGCGCGACGAGCACGAATCCGGTACCTGATCCGCGGGGCGACCGCCCCGGGGGACCGGGCCGACCCCGGGCGGGTACCGGGGCCGGCCCGGCGGTCACCAACCGCCGCTCTCGCCCGCCCCGGGGGGAAGGGCCGAGCGGAAGCGGCGGCGGCGGAGCTGGGAGGCCAGAAGGGATGCGCCCGACCGGGTCGCCGGCAGGGGCCGGATCGGCTCGCTCGGGCGCCGCGTGACCAGGGCCGGGCGCTGCTTGGGTGGGCGCACCCGGAACGGTTCGCCGCCTCCGCCATCCGGTCCTGCCGGCGCCACACCGATCACGCCCGGCGCGGCGATGTGCGGACAAGGGCATCAGGGACTCGCAGACGGCATCAGGGCAGGAGCGGACGCACCCCGCGTCGAACTCCCCTGTTGGGCCGAAGGCACCCACGCGAGCGCCGGCGTGAGGCGAGGAAGGGCCCCCGGCCAGACGTGCAGCGCCGGGACAGCGGGGAGGAGCAACGATGGTCACGAGCTCGGGTCGTAACCCCACCACCGTGGACCGGGTGGCGCCCACCGAGGTGCCCCTCGAGGCGCCCGACGGCGGCGAGCGCCGATCAGCGCCCGGGCTTCGACTGCCCAACGGCGCGGGCCTGCCGAGCTGGGCCGGCCGAGCGCTCGGCGCAGCCGCGGCGCTCACGCTGGCCGTCGGCCTCGTGGGCCTGCTCTCGGTCGACGACGGGACCACCGCTCGCACCAGCACCGAGCAGGCAGCCGACGCGGCCCGGGCAGGCACCGGGCTCGACCGCCTCTCCCCCCTGCCGGATACGTCCACGACGACGCCGGGCGACTCGGTGTCGGTCGACAAGCCGGCCGAGGTCGGCTCCAGCTCCTCGGCGCTCGACGAACTGATCCTCGAGCCGTTCGGCGCTCCCACCGGGCTGGGCGTGCCAGACCCCGGCGACCAGGACTACCGGCGGGCCCTGCCCTCCGCGGGCGGGGGCTTTCCTGCCGGTTCGCCCGTAGGGCAGCCCGGGCCCGGTGCGGCACCGACGCCGATCGTGGCTCCGACGCCCGTGCCGACACCCGGCCAGCCGGCACCTTCCAGCCCGGCCGCACCGGCACCCGTGGGCGGATCGCCGACCATCAGCCTCGGCGCCCTCGGTGGCCTCAGCCTCGATTCGAGCTGCCTGGGGCTGAAGCTGCTGGGAACCAACGTGGGCTGCGACCCCGCCACAGGCGAGGCCGGGTTGTCGCTGCTGGGGATCCCGCTGCTGCCCTGAGGGCGAGACATCGGCGGCTCGGCACGGCTGGGACGAGCTGGACCGGCGGGACCCGCCGAGCTCAGGTGGAGGCCCGGGTCGCTCTGCGTACGACGGAACCCTGCGGGGTGTCCTCCACCGTCCACCCCTTCGCTTCGAGCTCGGCCCTGATCGCATCGGCGGCGGCGAAGTCGCGCCCGGCCCGGGCGCGGTCACGGCGGGCGGCGGTGGCCAGGATCTCCTCGGGCACCTCCACCGCCGAGGTCTGCAAGGCCAGTCCGACGGCGCCGGCGATGGTGGTGACCGCCGTAGCCAACGGACCGGCCCGAGCGACGTCGCCGGCGTCGAGGGCCGCGTTTGCCGCCCTCACCGCGTCGAAGGTGACGGCCATGGCCCGGGGCGTGTCCAGGTCGTCGTCCATGGCGGCCACGAAGGCGTCGAGCACCTCGGGCGCGGCCGGTGCCGCCAGACCGGTGGCCCTACGGGCGAACGCGTCGAGCCGGGCGAGGGCGGCGCTGGCGTCGGCAAGGGCGGCGCCGGTGACGTCGACCGGGCTGCGGTAGTGAGACCGGAGCACCAGCAGTCGCAGGGCCCGGGGGTCGTGGTGCTCCACCAGGTCGACGAGGTTGGACGCGTTGCCCAGCGACTTGGACATCTTCTCGCCCCCGACCTCCACGAAGCCGTTGTGCATCCAGTGCCCGGCGAAGCGGCGGCCGGCCGCGACCGCCTGGGCTCGTTCGTTCTCGTGGTGGGGGAAGACCAGGTCCTGGCCCCCGCCGTGCAGGTCGAAGCCGTCGCCGAGCAGGTCCAACGACATGACCACGCACTCGGTGTGCCAGCCGGGACGCCCGGCTCCCCAGGGCGCGGGCCACGAGGGTTGGCCGGGCCGCGCCGGCTTCCAGAGCACGAAGTCCACCGGGCTGCGCTTCCCGCCAACCGCGTCGACACGCGCACCGGCCCGGAGCGAGTCGAGGGGTTGGCGCGCCAGCAGGCCGTAGTCGGCGACGCGCTCGGCCGCGAAGTAGACGCCGTCGTCGATCACATAGGCGATGCCGTTGGCCAGCAGGCCATCGATCAGCTCCACCATCGGCTCCACGTAGCCCGTGGCATGCGGATCGTGGTGGGGCCGGGCCACCCCGAGCGCGTCCATGGCGCGGTACCACACGTCCTCGCAGCGCCGGGCGATCTCGCGCCAGTCACGGCCCTCCCGCTGCGCGCGCTCGAGGATCTTGTCGTCGATGTCGGTGATGTTCGAAACGTGGGTGACCTCGACGCCGCGGAACTCCTGGTAGCGGCGCAGGATGTCGAAGACCAGGGCCATCCGGCCGTGCCCCAGGTGGGGTGGGCCGTAGACGGTAGGTCCGCACACGTACATCGACATCCGACCGGCCTCTCGCTGGGCGAGGGGGCGCACCGCGCCCGTTGCGGTGTCGAGCAGGCGCATCCGAGCGATGCTACCGGTGCGGTCAGGCGGACTTCGGAGCCACCGAGGGGCGCCGCTACCCTTCGCCGCCGTGACCGGGATCCCCGACAAGGCCTCCCTGGACGGGCTCGAGGACAAGTGGCGGGATCGGTGGCACGACCAGGGCACCTACCGGTTCGACCGCACCGCCTCGCGGGACCAGGTCTTCTCGATCGACACGCCGCCGCCCACCGTTTCGGGCAGCCTGCACCCGGGCCACGTCTTCTCCTACACCCACACCGACCTGATCGCCCGGTTCTGGCGCATGCGGGGCAAGGCGGTCTTCTACCCCATGGGCTGGGACGACAACGGGCTCAACGTGGAACGGCGCGTCCAGTTGCTCACGGGGACCATCGTCGACCCCACGCTGGCCTACGACCCGGACCTGGTGCGACCGGAGCGCGTCGATCGAAAGGCGCGGCCGACCCCTGTGTCGCGACCGAACTTCGTCGAGCTGTGCGAGCAGGTCGTGCCCGAGATGGAGGCGCAGTACCAGCGACTGTGGACGACGTTGGGCCTCTCGGTCGACTGGGACCAGACCTACACCACCATCGGCCCCCGCGCGACGCGCAGCTCACAGCGCGGCTTTCTCAGGCTCGTGCACCGTGACCTGGCCTACCGGGCGGAGTCGCCCACCCTGTGGGACGTGGACATGCGCACAAGCGTGGCCCAGGCCGAGCTGGCGGACCGCGAGGTGCCTGGCGCCTACCACACGCTGCTGTTCGGTGGGCCCGACGGCGGAGCCATCCGCATCGACACCACCCGGCCGGAGCTGCTGGCGGCGTGCGTGGCGATCGTGGCCCACCCCGACGACGAACGGTACCGACCCCTGGTCGGGCGCCGAGCCGTGACGCCCCTGTTCGGCGTGTCGGTCCCGGTGCTGACCCACGAGCTGGCCGACCCGGACAAGGGCACCGGCGTGGCCATGATCTGCACCTTCGGCGACACCACCGACGTCACCTGGTGGCGGGAGCTGGGCCTCCCGGTGCGAGCAGTGGTGCAACGCGACGGGCGCCTGCGCCCGCTGCGCTGGGGCGAACCGGGCTGGGAGTGCGCCGATCCGGCGGCTGCCCAGGCCGTCTACGACCAGCTGGCCGGGCTGACCGTGCGGTCGGCGCAGGCGCGCATCGTCGAGTTGCTGGCAGGGTCGGGCGCTCTCGCCGGCGACCCTCGTCCGATCACCCACCCGGTCAAGTTCTGGGAGAACGGCACCCGACCGCTCGAGATCGTCACCAGCCAGCAGTGGTTCATCCGCTACCCGCCACGCGAAGAGCTGTTGGCGCGCGGAACCGAGCTGTCGTGGTGGCCCGACCACATGCGGGTCCGCTACGAGAACTGGGTCAACGGCCTCGCCGGTGACTGGAACATCACCCGACAACGGTTCTTCGGGGTGCCGTTCCCGGTCTGGTACCCGATCGATGCCGACGGGTCCGTCGACTGGCTCTCGCCCATCCTCGCCGACGAGGACGACCTTCCGGTCGACCCGACGACGACCCCGGCGCCGGGCTACGACGAGTCACAGCGCAACGCACCGGGCGGCTTCGCTGCGGATCCCGACGTGATGGACACATGGGCGACCTCGTCGCTCACCCCGCAGATCGCATGCGGCTGGATCGACGATCCGGACCTGTTCGCGCGCACGTTCCCCATGGACCTTCGCCCCCAGGCCCACGAGATCATCCGCACGTGGCTGTTCTCCACGGTGGTGCGCAGCCACTACGAGCACGGCATGCTGCCCTGGGCCAACGCATCCATCTCCGGCTTCATCGTCGATCCCGACCGAAAGAAGCTGTCCAAGTCGGCGGGCAACATGCCCGACGACCCGTTCGCGCTGATCGAGCGCCACGGTGCCGACGCCCTGCGCTACTGGGCGGCGAGGGGCCGACCGGGCATGGACATGACCTTCGACGAGGGTCAGATGCGCATCGGGCGGCGGCTGGCCACCAAGCTGCTGAACGCGTCGCGCTTCTCGCTCAACCTCACCGGCGTCGGCGGGCCCGCTCCCGACGCCGCCGCGGTGACCGAACCCCTGGACCGGGCCATGCTGGCCCAGCTCGCCGAGCTGGTCGAGGAGGTGACCACGGCGTTCGAGTCATTCGACTACGCCCGCGCGCTCGAGCGCACGGAGGCCTTCTTCTGGCCGTTCTGCGACGACTACCTCGAGCTGGTGAAGAACCGTGCCTACGGCGCTTCGGGCGACGAGGGCAGCAGGTCCGCCGCCGCCGCTCTGACGCTGGCGGTGTCGACCGTCCTGCGGCTCTTCGCGCCGTTCCTGCCCTTCGTCACCGAAGAGGTGTGGTCGTGGTGGCGGTCCGGGTCGGTGCACCGCGCGCAGTGGCCCACCTCGGGCGAGCTGGCCGGCGTGACCGGCGGTGGCGCTCCCCTGGCGCTGGCCGCCAGCACCTTGCGCGAGGTCCGCAAGGCCAAGACCGCCGCCAAGCGCTCCATGCGAGCCGAGGTGGCCCGGGTCGTGGTGCGCGCCACGGCTGCAGACCGCGACGCTCTCGCGCTGGTGGCCGATGACCTCCGGGGGGCCGGCGTGATCGACGAGCTCGACCTGCTCGTCGACGCCGCCGCCCCGGCAGGCTCCCCCGAGGTGGCGGTCACCCTCGAGGGGTGATCACCCGTCGAGGTCGGCGGCGCCCGACTCGACCTCGACAGAGTGGCCGGGCTCCCGCCGGACCCAGATCGTCCTCTGCGGGAACGGGATCTCGATGCCCGCCTCGTCGAACGCCGCCTTGAGACGGCGGCGCAGCTCGCGCAGCACCCCGAACTGCTCCGAGGGCTGTGTCTTGACCACCAGCCGGATCGCCATGCCATCGGTCCCGAAGCGCTCGATCCCCCAGACCTCCGGCTCCTCGAGGATCTGGCCCCTCCAGGAGGGGTCGGCCCAAAGCCGGTCGGCAACGGCTTTGATCGTGGCCTGGGCGACGTCGACATCGGTTCCGTAGGCGACATCGACGTCGAGCAGGGCGCGGGCCCACTGCTGGCTCATGTTGCCGATTCGCACGATCTGGCCGTTGGGGATGTGCCAGACGGTGCCGTTGACGTCGCGCAGGCGCGTCGAGCGCAGCGACACCGCCTCGACGGTGCCGCTCGCCTCGCCGGCATCGACGATGTCGCCCACTCCGTACTGGTCCTCGATGAGCATGAAGATGCCCGACAGGAAGTCCTTGACCAGGCTCTGGGCGCCGAAGCCCAGAGCGACCCCGGCGATGCCGGCGCTGGCGATGAGAGGACCGATGCTGATCCCCAGCTCGCCGAGGATCGTGGCGCCGGCCACGGCCCAGATGGCGAAGGTGGCCATGCTGCGAAGCACCAGACCGATCGTGCGTGCCCGGGCCGCCGCCCGCAGCGACACCTGGCCGGTCTCGAGCATCCCGGGTACCCGGCCCCCCAGACGGGTGGCCCGAAGGCGGCGCTTGACCCGCCGGTTGGCCGGGTCGGCGCCGCCGAGGCTGGCGGAGAAGCGATCCACCGCCCGGCTCACCACCTTGTTGGCGAGCCAGGCCAACAGCACGACCACTGCGATCGTGGCCGGCTTGCCGAAAGCGACGTCGACGGCCTCCGCTGCCCCGGGGCTACCGGTCCAGTCGAGGACCCGCCGGCACACGAAGGAGGGGTCGACGCCGCACGCCTCGGTCAGTTCGGGATCGGCCGGCACCGCCTGGACGAGCACGGCGAGCCACCCTATCGAGGCGCCCGGCGCCCCGACGGGGAGCGCGCGGCCGGCGGCATCGGCGCCCGCGCCCCTACCCGCTGGCTGCGCCGGCCAGGGTCGGCGGCCGCTCCGGCACCGGAGCCGACCAGCGCTGGGCGAGCAGGGCGAAGCCAACGCACAGCGAGGTCCACAACACGGCGTTGCCGGTGAGCGACATGAGGCGGAACTGCCAGATCAGGTTGGCGGGAACGGACAGCTCGACCCCCTGCGATGGGAGCAGAGCCATAGCGGCCAGCACCGGCGCGAGGCCGGCCGCGGCCGCACCGACGGTCACCGAGGGCTCCGACCAGCGGCGGTCCCGAAGCCGTTGGCGCAGCGCGAACGCGACGAGCCAGGCCAGGCCGGTGACCACGATCAGCGCCACGTAGGACGCCTGGCGCTGCGAGATCGTGTCCGGGTCGCCCACCGCCGGAGGGTTCGGCGGGTACTTGAGCCACGGCACCACCGTCACGGTCGTCGCCAGCACCGCACCGGCCACCAGCGCCCGGCGGAACGGGTCCGGCTGACCGATCCGCATCGCCCACCACGCGATCCCGAACAACGCACCGAAGGCAGCTCCGGCCAGGGCTGTCCCCCCGAAGAGTCCTACGCCGCGCTGGGTCGAGCGGCTGATCTGCACCTCCGAGCCCGCCACGTCACCGGGATCGTGGGTCGCGGTGTGGTCTGCTGCCGCGGCGCCCGCGTCGAGCTCGGCGCGGGCCACCTCGATCGCGATGGCGTCCTCGATGCGAGGCTCGCCCCCGATGGAGAAGACCACGGCCGCGAGCAGGCCGGCCAGCAGACCCACCACCGCCGCGGCGAGGATCGCAGGACCGGGGCGCGACATCGAGCGGGGCACCGACGAGCCCCGCTCAATGGCAGGGAACGCCCAGCAGGTGCCGGGCGTCGTGGAACAGCTCGTGCACCGCATTGCCGGCCGCGGCGCTCTGGGCGCCCACGAGGTCGAGCAGCTGGCTGTTCTCGAAGGTGACCAGCCACCACAGCACCACCGCCGCCACGCCGACCACCCAGGCCCAGCGGGGCACGGGGTTGATGTCGACGGCGGGCAGCCGGGTGGTCGACTCGGTCTCGTTGGGCATTCGGTCCTCCATCCTCGTGGGGTCGACCCCGGCGGGGCCGCGTCCTTGCCACGGACGGTCTCCTGGCTCCCGGATCACCGCTCGCCCCGCCTTCCCGGCTGCTGCCAGTGGCGTAGTGGGGTTCGCTCCCCGGTCACAGTGGCGGGACCGCGCCGGACTCGCACCGGCTTCCCGTTCCCGTGGCGGGTCGACCCTAGCGCGGGCGCGGCTGGTGCGACCGGGGCATCACAGGGTCCCGGCCGACAGAGCCTTCTTGACCACCTTGCCGAGCGCGTTGCGTGGCAGGGAGTCGACCACGCGCACCAGCCGAGGCACCTTGTAGGCGGCCAGCTGGCGACGGGCGTGGGCGAGCACGTCGGCCTCGTCGAACGCGACGCCCGGCGCGGCGACCACCACGGCAGTGACGATCTCACCCCACTCCGGCGACGGGGTCCCCACGACGGCGGCCTCCGCCACGCAGCTGTGGGCGCACAGCACGTCCTCGACCTCGCGGGGGTACACGTTGTAGCCCCCCGAGATGACGAGCTCGCTGGCCCGGCCCACGATGCGCAGGTAGCCGTCGGGATCGGTGCGGCCCAGGTCCCCGGTGCGGAACCAGCCGTCGGCGTCGAGGGCCGCCTCGGTGAACCCAGGGCTCCCGAGGTAGCCGGCGAAGACGCTCGGCCCGCGGACGGTCACCTCGCCTTCACCGTCGGGACCGTCGACCAGGCGGAGCTCGACCCCGGGCAGGGGCAGTCCGACAGAGCCCGGGCGTCGCTCCCCCCGGTAGGGGTTCGAAACGGTCAGCAGCGTCTCGGTGGTGCCGTAGCGCTCCAGGACCTCCACACCCGCCCGGTCGCGCATCCGCTCCCACAGGGCGGGCGACAGCGGGGCCGACCCGCTCACGCACAGGCGCAGGCGCGCCAGGCGCCCGACCTGGTCGTGATCGGCGAGCCTGGCGTACATGGTCGGCACCCCGAAGAACATCGTGGCGCGGTGCTCATCGACGGCGCCCAACACGGCCTCCGGCTCGAACCTGGGCTGCAGCACCGCAGAGCCGCCCACCAGCAGCGTGCCGTGCAGGCCGATCAGCAGCCCGTGAGCGTGGAACAGCGGCAGGGCCAGCACGAGTCGGTCCCGTGCGGTCCATTCCCACTCGCTGGCCACGGCGGCGGCTCCGGCGAGCAGGTTGGCGTGGGTCAGCACCGCGCCCTTGGGGTGCCCGGTGGTGCCCGAGGTGTAGGCGATGACCGCTGGCGAGCCCGGGTCGACCTCGTCGAGGACCGTGTCGTCGGTACTGCCCTGGCCTGCCGGAAGCCCCGAGGCGTCCGTGGCCGAGACCACCGCTGTGGGCAACGCCCGGCTGATCCAGCCGGCGCGCACGGGGTCGTCGATCACCGCGCCCGCCACGCCCGCGTCGGTGGCGATGTGCACCAGCTCGCGCTCGGTGTAGGCGACGTTCGCCGGGACCACCACCAGGCCGAGGCGCAGCGCGGCGACGTGGGCCACCACGAGCGCTGCGCTGGCGGGAGCGCTGACGAGGACGCGATCGCCCGAGACCAGGCCGGCCGCCGCCATGCGTCCGGCGACCTCGGCGCTGCGTCGGTCGAGCTCGCCCCGGCTCCACCACAGCGTCGCCGTGGTGTGCAGCACCGGCGCCTCCGGCTCGGCCCTCGCGGCGCACGACCACGCCCGGGGCAGCGAGCCAGCGCTGCGGAGCTCCTCGAAGCGGTCCACCCGGTGCGGGCCGGCTCAGCGCCCGGCGGCAGCGCCCGCCCCGGCGCCCGCGGTGGGCAGGGCGAACGCGTCGGCAACCAGCTCGTAGGAGCGCAGACGATCGGCCACGCCGTGCACCATCGTGGTCAGCATCAACTCGTCGGCACCGGTCCGCTCGGCGAGACCGACCAGTGCCTCGCGAACCTCGTCGGGCGTGCCGGCCACCAGAGGCGCCGACCAGGAAGCCGCGAACCGCTCCTCGTCGGGCGTGAACTCGTGCGACGCCGCCTCCTCGGGTGTTGGCAGCGGTCCGGGCCGGCCCTGGCGCAGGCGCAGGAAGGACAGTGCGCTGGGTCGAGCGAGCCAGTGGGCCCTCTCGGTGGTCTCGGCGCACACCACCGGAACGCCGAGGCTGAGGTAGGGCCGGGCCAGGTAGGCGGAAGGCTCGAAGCGGGCCCGGTAGGCGGCGACGGCCGCGTCGAGGTTGGCGGCGGAGAAGTGGTAGGCGAACGAGAACGGCAGGCCCAGCACACCCGCCACCTGGGCCGAGTAGTCGCTCGAACCGAGCATCCAGACCGCCGGGCGGTAGCCGCGCCCGGGCACCGCCGAGATCCGCGGGTGGGTGCCGTCGAAGTAGGCGAAGAGGTCGCGGAGCTGCTCGGGGAAGTCGTCGGCACCCGACGACGGAGCCCGGCGCAGCGCGGCCGCCGTGAACGGGTCGGTGCCCGGGGCCCGGCCCAGGCCCAGGTCGATCCGGCCGGGGTGCAGGGCCTCGAGCATGCCGAACTGCTCGGCGACGACCAGCGAGGAGTGGTTGGGCAGCATCACTCCGCCGGCACCGACGCGGATGTGCTCGGTGACAGCGGCCAGGTGGGCGATGAGCACCGGCGGCGACGAGCTGGCGATGCCGGGCATGTTGTGGTGCTCGGCCACCCACACGCGCGCGTAGCCACGGCGCTCGGCGAGGCGGGCCAGCTCCACCGAGCCGGCCAGGGCCTCGCGCGGGTCGGATCCCGACCCCACCGGGGCCAGGTCGAGCACGGACAGCACCGGCATCTCGGTTCGGGTCACCAAGGGGGCAACCCCGGGCCGGTGGCAGATCTTCCCGGTGCGGGCGACTGTGCTCGGTCGCTCAGCCCCTGCGCATGCCGGCGCTGAACACCGCAGCGCCGATGATGGCCAGCACGATCGAGGACAACCCACCGCTGGCCAGGATCGGCATCTGCAGCTCGACCAGGTTCCGGTCCTGGACACCGTTCCAGGTGATGAAGACCAGCACCAGCGACACCACCCACAAGATGGCGGCGATCACGACCAGGCCACGACGTTCGCTCGCGCTCGCGGCTCCGGGCGCGGTCGAACCGCCTCCCACCAGGCCGGCGAAGGCAGACCAGTCGACGACCACCTCGTCGGGGCCGGTGTCGATGGGGGTGCTGCTCTCGGTCACGTTGTTCCTCCCTGTGCTCCGAAGTAGGTGGCGGCCACCTCGCGCTCGAGGCGGTCCGCTAGATCCGAGGCCTGCCCGACCAGGTCGACTCGGCCCAGGTCGAGCACGACCACCGTGTCGGCGTGCTCGGCGATGGCCACGCTCTGTTCGACCGCGACCACGGTCACGCCCTCGTCGGCGATGCCGCGGAGCTGGACGAACAGGTTGCGCACGATCGCCGGGGCCAGGCCCAGGGACGCCTCGTCGACCAGCAGCAGCTGCGGGCGCGCCATCAGCGCCCGACCGATCGCCACCATCTGCTGCTCGCCGCCCGAAAGGGTGCCGGCGAGCTGCGCGCGGCGCTCACCCAAGCGGGGGAACCGCTCGTAGACATCTTCGATGCGCCCCTGCCGGTCCCGGTAGCTGCCGGCGCCGAGCGCACCGGCGGCGAGGTTCTCCTCGACGGTCAACGCCCGGAACAGGTGCCGACCCTCGGGGACAAGCGCCACCCCGTGGCGGACCACCTTGTGGGTGGACCACCCCAGGATCGAGATGCCTCCCACCGCCAGGTCGCCTCCGAGCACCTCGGCGCGCCCCATGATCGCCTTGAGCAGGGTGGACTTGCCGGCGCCGTTCGCACCCAGCACGGTGGTGAAGCTGCCGGCGGGGACTTCGAGGTCGATGCCGTGCAGTGCGGGGATGCCGTCGTACCCGGCGCGCAGGCCGGTGAGGCGCAGGTCGCCGCTCATGCCTGACCCACCGGGATGTCGGTGGACGACGCACCCAGGTACGACTCGCGCACGACCGGGTCGGCCACGACCTGTTCCGGGGTGCCGGTGGCGACCAGGCGCCCACCGTCGAGGGCTATGGCGCTGTCGGCGACCCGCCGGACGAAGGGCACGTGGTGCTCGATCACGACGACCGCGACACCGAGCTGCTGGCGCACGGCTCCGATGATGCCCGCCAGTCGGGCGGTCTCGGCCTCGGAGAGCCCGGCAGCGGGCTCGTCGAGCAGGATGACGCGCGGCCTCGTGACGAGCGCGCAGCCCAGCTCGAGCAGGCGACGCGTGCCGTAGGGCACCGACGCCATGGGCACGTCGGCGAGCTCCTCGAGGTGCAGGATGCTGAGCACCTCCTCGGCCACATGGCGCCGGGCGCGCTCGGCGGCGCGTCCGCCGGGCTCGGCGGCGAGCAGAGCGGCAGCATCGAGGGGCACGGCGCCATGCTGGGCGATCAGCAGGTTGCCGAGCGCCGTCTCGGCTCCGAACAGACCGCCCTGCTGGAAGGTCCGGGCCATGCCCGCCCGGGCCCGGTCGGCAGGCCCAACGGAGTCGATCCGCCGGCCGGCGAACCACACCGAGCCGGCCGAGGGGCGTACCAGGCCCGAGAGGCAGTTGAACAGCGTCGTCTTGCCGGCGCCGTTGGGGCCGATGATGCCTACCACCTCTGCCGGCTCGACCCGCAGGGACACGCCGTCGAGGGCCCTCACCGCACCGAAGGTGATGGACACGTCGGTGGCCACCAGCAGCCCCAGAGCGCCGCGGCGGCCGTCGGGCAGCGCCAGGATCGGGCGCGGAGGCCGCGGGTAGTGCACCAGCTCGGTCGAGGCGCCCTCGTCGGGCTCGAGGTCGACGACTGCGGGCCGTTGATCCCTGTGCCTCACCCTGGCCACCAGGTCTCGCATCACGCCGCCCAGGCCATCGGGCCGGTGACCGATGGCGAGCACGATGAGACCCGCGCCAGCCAGCAGGAGCAACTCGGCGCTGTCGCCGTTGCCGGTCTGGGTCCAGATGAACACGCCGGTGACTGCGAGCACGCCGGGGCGCGACCCGATGCCGCCCAGCACGACGTAGACGAGCAGGCTGAACGACAGCGTCAACGGGAACGAGCTCGCCACCAGGATCCCCTGGCGGTGGGCGAAGAGGGCCCCGGCCAGCCCCGCGACCGCGCCGGACGCGGCGAACGCGGCGACCTTGACCCGGATCGGTGGGATCGCCCGAGCCGACGCGACCACCTCGTTCTCACGTACGGCGACGAAGGCGCGGCCGATGGGCGAAGCGGCGAGGCGGCGCTCGGCGAGCACCACCAACGCCAGCAGACCCAGGCACACGGCCAGGAAGACCCGGTCGTCGGTGAGCGAGATGAACCCGACGTCGGCCCTGTCGAGGCGCAGGCCTGCGCCACCCTTGGAGAAGAGCTCCTTGGGAAACAGGAACGCCTCCAGCCAACCAGCGAAGGCCAGTGTGAGCACAGCCAGGTACAGGCCCTGGATCCGCAGAGCCACGAACCCGAGCACGAGAGCCACCAGGGCTCCCACCGAGATGCCCACGAAGATGCTGGGCACGACGCCGATGTCCCAGTCGGATACGGCGATGCCGGTGAAGAACGCTGCGAGACCGAAGATCCCGCCGTGCCCGAGTGAGAGCTGCCCGGTGGTGGCGAGCAGGCCGTTGAGCGACAGGGCCAGCAAGCCGTAGATCGGCAGCAGCGACACCCTGAAGGCGTCGTCGGTGGGCACCAGCCACGCCACGGCGGAGACCGCCGCGATGATGACGGTGCCCTTGCCGAGGCGTTCGGCCAGGCCGCCTGCGCCTGGGCGGGCCGTGGGCGGCTGGACCAGGGAGCGGAGCGAGACCAGGGCCTCCGACCCGGCGGCGCCCAGCGAGCGACGGGCCTTGCTGGCCGGGCCGAACGAGCGGGCGAGGAGCACCAGCCCGAGCATGGCGAACACCACCATGTCGGAGCTGCCCGACGTCCCACCCCAGTACTTGCGGGTCAGGCTCTCGGCCACCCCCACCAGGAGCCCACCGGCCGCCGCGCCCGTGAAGCTCGTCATGCCCCCGACCATCGCCCCGGCGAAGGCGCGGGTGATGGCCAGGGTGAGGAAGCCAGGGGTTATCGCCCCGGCGTTCCAGCCAAGCAGGATGCCGGCGAGCCCGGCCAGCCCGGCGGCGATGGCCCACGCCACCCGCTCGTTCACCTTGGGTCGCAACCCGATCACCGCGGCTGCGTCGCGGTCGTCCGCGCCGGCCCGAAGGGCCAGCCCGATCGAGGTGCGCTCGATCAGGAACCACAGCACGAGGCACACCACCGCTACCGAGCCCAGGATGAACAGCCGGGTGGGCGGGATGGTGACGTCACCGATCGTGATGCCGTCGCCGTGCAGTGGGCTCGGGAAGATCCGGTTGCCCCCCATGTAGCGCGCCTCGACGGTGATCAGCACCGAGAGCAGCGCGACCGTGCCGACCAGGGGCGGGACCCGACCTCGGTCGGGTCCCGCCAGCAACACGGTGGCGCTGCCGGCACCCAGCAGCGCGGCACCGGCGATCCCGAGCACGGCGGCGATTCCCCACGGCCACCCCCGGGACACGGCCAGGCTGGCGGCGACGAAGGCCCCGAAGGTGCCCACCTCGCCGAGCCCGATGTGCAACAGGCGCGAGCTTCGGGCCACGAGCACCAGCCCCAGGGCCAGCAGCGCGTAGGCCGCACCGCCGGCGAGGCCGGCGACGAAGAAGGTGAGGAAGTCCGCCATCGACCGCTAGAAGCTCGTCTTCCAGTCGGACACGACCTCCTTGGCGGTGCCGTTGGGCCCGACCCTCTCGACGACCACGCCGTGGCCGAGCACGCGCGAGCCGTCGAACTTGATCGGGTTGAACAGCCCGTTGTCGTAGTCGAGCTTGTCGAGCGACTCGAGGAAGCTCTTGCGGGTCGGGGCCGGGCCGGCCTGGGTGAGCGCCTCGCGGTAGACGTCGAACAGGCCCCAGTAGGTGAACAGGTCATCGGGCTCGTCGCGATCCGGGTTGGCTGCCTTCCAGGCCGCCCTGGCCTCCTGGGCGAGCGCGCCGGTGCTCACCGTGGTGCGCACGGACTGGAACCGGTCGCATCCCTCGAGGGTGGGCGGGTACAGCGGTGGCTTGGTGCCGCAGGCGGCGCTGTTGCTCTGGGTGACGTAGTGGGGCTTGTAGCCGGCAGCGTCGCAGGAGTTGGCCACGAGCCGGGTGACGGTGGGTGCGATGAGCATGTGGACGTACTCAACGCCCGCCTGCTGCATCTTGAGGCACTCGGCGCTCGCCTCGTTGGCGTTGCCCTGCTTGTCGAGCGCGTCGTTGATCACGAGGTTGCCCCCGAGCTTGTCCATCTCCTCGGCGAAGGCCTCTGACGCGCCCTGGCCGTTGGGGCTGTTCCAGCGCAGGAAGGCCACCGGGGCGTCCCCGATCTTGAGGTTGTTCATCAGGTACTGGGCCATGAGCCGGGCGTTCTGCTCGTAGGTCATCGTGAGGGACCGGTAGCCCGGCTGGTCGATGTAGCCCTTCGAGCTGACGCCGAGGGACATGTAGGGGATGCCGGCCTCGAGAGCGAGGTTCCCGCAGGCGGCGATCTGGTCGGCACCACCGGTGCCCGAGATGAACAGGACGTCCTGGCTCAGCATCTGGCGACAGTTGTTGACGGCGGTGTTCACGTCGTAGCCGTCGTCGGTGTACTCGACCACGACCTTGCGGCCGTTGACCCCGCCCGCGGCGTTGACCTTCTCCCAGAAGGCGTCCGCCACCGCCTTGATGCCCAGGATGCTCTCGACGTCGACGCTGCCGAGCTTGAGCGGCAGGTGGAGACCGAAGCGGATCTCGGTGTCTGTGACCCCAGTCGCATCGTCTTCGAACAGCGCGTAGTCGCTAGTGGCGTCCTCGGCCGGCGCCTCGGTGGCGCTCGGCTGCTCGCTGGCCTGCGAGCCGCCCTGGTTGGCAGCGCGGATCGAATCCTCGTCGTCGGACGCGCAGGCTCCCAGAGCCAACGTGCCAGCCAGTAGCAACGCCCCCATCCGGCGTGCGCGCATGGTGTCCCCCCCGTTGTCGTTTCGATGGTCGGCCGGACAATGCTCCGCCTGCCGCTGGGTTGCAACTACTCGCTGCGAGCTTCGCACCTTTGAGTCTCTGCTGGGCGGAAATGTGAGACGTCCGGCACCATGCCGTCTCAGCTTCGATGGGTGGATCATCCCGGTTCGTCGACCAGGGCGTGGACCAGGCGCTGGACCAGCTCCGCGTCGTCGAGCCCGGTCAGGCGGGGCAGCGCCCCGTTGGCCCGCCCGGTCGCGATCCCCACCACCAGCGCGACGGCCAGCTCGGCCGCTGCGGTCAGGTCGCCGGACGCCCCTGCGGCCCCCAACGCGCCCGCCAAGGGATCGATCACCCGTACTCCCAGGATCCTGGCCAGGCGCTCGGCCACCTCGGCGGGCAGGTCGGGGGCGACCATCGCCGAGGCCACCGGCGACGTGCCCCGGCGGCTCCAGCGGGCGAGGAGGTAGCCCAGGCACGTCTCGAGGTCCGCGCCGGCGAGAGGGACGGTGCCGGCCCGCTCCGGATCGTCCAGCACAGCCAGGTACAGGCCCTCCTTCGAGCCGAAGTAGCGGGCGATCAACGAGGGGTCGACCCTGGCGCGTGCGCCGATCTCGCGCGTCGTGGCCCGGTCGAAGCCACGCTCGTCGAAGAGCGCGCCGGCGGAATCGAGCAACGCTCGCCGCGTCGCGGGGGCGTCGTGGTGGCCACGCCTGTCGCCCTCGGCACCCCGGTCTGCTGCGCCCGTCTCGTCGGAGGTCGGCGCAGGGCTCACTCGTCGCCCTCGCCGTCGAAGGTCGACGGTCCTATGCCTGCCCCTGCCGCCGACTCCTCCATCAGCAGATCCAGCTCAGGCCCCCCGGGGGCTTCGGCTGCGAACCTGGGCAGGATGGCCAGTGCCACCACGAGCCCCGCCGCGCAGGCCCCGGCACCGATCCAGAAGGCGGTGGAGAACGCCCCCTCGGCGGGGAACTTGGACCCGGCGGGCGTGTCGGCCGACAGCACTGTCGCGGCGAGGGCGCTGCCCAGCGCCCCACCCACCGTTCGCAGCACCTGGTTGAGGCTCATCGCAGAACCGGTGCGGTGCTCGGGAACCGACGCGACGATGAGCGCGGGCATCGCGGCGAAGGTGGTGCCGACCCCGACGCCGAGGAGCAGCGTCAACAGGGCGAGCTGGCCGAGGTGGTCGTGGGATACGGCGCTGTAGGCCAGCGACACGCCCACGACGGCGCAGCCAGCGGCGAGCACCAGGCGCATGCCGACCCGGTCGGCGACCACGCGGGCCAACGGCTGGGAGGCGAGGCTGCCCAGCGACAGCGGCAACAGCACGAGCCCGGTCACCACCAGCGAGGCGGAGAACCCGTAGCCCTGCGAGGTCGGGGTCTGGGCCAGGCGGTTCACCAGCGCGAGACCCTGGTACATGCCGACTCCCACCAGCACCGCGGTGACGTTGGCACCCAGCACGGGCCGTTGCGCGCACAGGCGCAGGTCGACCAGCGCGTGGGGGGTGCGCCACTCCACCATCGCCCAGGCGACGAAGGCCACGGCCGCCGAGACGAGCAGGCCGATCGTGGAGGGCTCGCCCCAACCCCACGACGCGCCCTTGCTCACAGCGAGCAGCAGGGCAGCCAGCCCCACGCCGAGCAGCACCGCTCCGGGCACGTCGAGGCGCACGCCGGATCCGTTGCCAGCGCCGTCCGGGAGCTTCATCGTGACCAGGGCCAGAGCCGCGGCGGCGAAGACTGCCGCGAACCAGAAGGCGGCGTGGTAGTCGGCGTACTGGGCGATCATCCCCGTCACCGGGAAGCCCAGCCCGGCGCCCACCGCCACCGTGATCGACAGCGTGGCGATGGCACGTCGCTGCTGCTCGCCCGCGAGGATCTCGCGCGCCAGCGCTATGGCGAGGGGAACCGTGCCGTAGCCGATGCCCTGCAGGGCACGCCCGACGAGCAGCTGGGGGAACGAGCCCGCCGTGGCGGCCACGATCGCTCCGACACCGACCGAACCGAGCGTCACCTGCAGCAGCCGCCTGCGCCGGGAGCCGTCTCCGAGTCGCCCCAGGATCGGCGTCACGACCGCTCCGACCAGCAAGGTGATGGTCAGCATCCACTGGGCGGTCTCCAGCGAGACGCCCTTGCTCTCTGCGATGGTCGGGATCAGCGGAGTCCCCAGCGTCGAGGTGACCGATACGGTCAATGCCGCCACGACCAGCGCGGCCACGGTGCCCGCCGGTGCGCGGGGGGCCTCGGCAACGGGACGCATCACGAGTTCATCAACTGATGTCATCGAGTGATGACTCTAGCGTTCGCCCTTGCCGCCTGTCCTGGTCAGCTCCGCACGATCGCGCGCGGCTCGCTCCTGGGGCCCTCGGTCGCGCCCGGATCACCGCGGCCCTCCGGCTCGGCTCCGCCTTCGCCCGGATCGTGGGCCGATGTGGCGACGGGCGCCTCGAGACGCAGGGTGGGCAGGAGCCGGTCGAGCCAGCGCGGGAACCACCAGTTGGCCCGCCCCAGCAGCTCCATGGTGGCCGGGACCAGCACCATGCGCACGACCGTGGCGTCGACGAAGACGGCCACGGCCAGGCCCAGCCCGAAGGTCTTGACGATGACGTCCCCGCCGGCCACGAACGACAGGAACACCGCCACCATGATCGCAGCGGCGGCGGTGATGACCCGGGCGGTCGCGGCGAGGCCGTCGGCGACGGCGGAGGCGTTGACGCCGGTGCGGTCGTACTCCTCACGGATGCGCGACAGCAGGAAGACCTCGTAGTCCATGGACAGGCCGAAGAGGATCGCGAACAGCATCATCGGGACGAACGCCATGATCGGCGCCGTGTGGTCGAGCCCGATGAGGCCGGCACCCCAGCCCCACTGGAACACCGCCACCACCACGCCGTAGGCGGCTCCGATCGAGAGCAGGTTCATGATCGCTGCCTTGGCCGGGACCAGCACCGAGCGGAACACCACCATCAACAACAGGAAGGACAGGACCAGCACGGCGCCGATGAACACCGGCAAGCGGCGAGACAGCAGCTCGGTCATGTCCACGAACAGCGCCGTGGCCCCGCTCACCTTCACCTCGAGCCCCGAGCCCGCTGCCGCCCTCGGAAGCACCTCGTCGCGCAGGAGGTCGACGAGGTCCTGGGTATCGGTCACGTGCGGGGCGGTCTCGGGGACGACGAACATCGCCATCGCCGTACCGCCTTCGTTGCGGATCGCCGGGGCGGCCAGGGCCACCCCGGGAGTGCCAGCGACGGCGCGGGTGATGCGTGCCAGGTCGGCGTCCACGCCGGGATCGTCGGGATCGGTGGGGGCGACCAGCAGCAGCGGCCCGTTGAAGCCGACCCCGAACTCGTCGGTGATGAGCTCGTAGGCCCGGTGGCTCGACGAGTCCGGCGGCCCGCTGGAGAAGTCGAACCCGCCCAGGCGCATCGAGGTGACCGGTGCGGCGAGGATGCCCAGCACGATCAAGGCGCCGACCAGGGCGAACCACGGGTGGGCCTGCACCTGGCGGCTCCAGCGGTGCCAGCGGGTGCCAGCGAGGGGCACGGCGTCCCGGCGTCCCACGCGACCCTTGTCGATGCCGTGACCGACGAAGCCCAGCACCGCGGGCAACAGCGTCACCGCCCCCACCACCGTGGTGCCCACCGCCAACGAGGAGCTCACGGCCATGCCGACCATGATCGACAGGCCCATCAGCAGCATCCCCAGCAGGGAGATGACGACCGTGACACCGGCGAACACGACCGCTCGCCCGGAGGTGTCCAGCGCGGCGACCACTGCATCCTCGGGCTCGAGCCCCGACCTCAACGACTCGCGGTAGCGCACCACGATGAACAGGGCGTAGTCGATCCCGACCCCGAGGCCGATCATCGCCGCCATGGCCGGGGCGAAGCTGAACACGTCCACCACGTGGGCGAGCAGCAACATCCCCGACAGGCTCACGCCAAGTCCCACCAGCGCCATCAGTACCGGGAGCCCCGCAGCGACCACCGAGCCGAACGTGACCAGCAGAACCACCAGGGCCAGCACGAGCCCCGCGCCCTCCCGCCAGCTGGCGATCTCCATCTCGGCGAACAGCGCGGTCGGCCCGCCCACGCGCACCTCGACTCCATGCGCCGTGGCCTCGTCGGCCCGGTCGATGATCTCGCGGACCATCTCGACGTCGACATCGGGCCCGAAGGAGGCCATGCGCACCTGGGCGATGGCCGCCGTGCGGTCGCCGTTGGGCACCGCCAGCAGGTCCTCGTAGGGCGAAACGACCTCCCGCACGCCGTCTAGCCTCGAGACGTCGTCGAGGAAGGCCTCGACGGTGGCACGCACATCCGGGTCGTCCAGGCCCGCCTCGGCCCGGATCGGCACCATCAAGGGGTCGCCGTAGTACTCCGGGAAGTGGTCCCGCAAGAAGTCGAAGCCGTCCTGGGACTCGGACTCGGCGAGCTGGAAGTCGTTGGAGAACTTGCCGTGGCCCGCGAGGGTACCCACGCCGAGCGCGCCCAGCAGCACCAACCAGCCGACCAGGACGAGGCGACGCCTGCGGAAGCACCACCGAGCGAGACGGGACACCGGACCTCCGGGTGGGGGGAGACCCAGAGCCTGCACTATGCGACAAATGCAATGCAATGTCGCAATACGGACATCCGTGAGTACCCGGACAGGCAAGGCGCCGCCGCCGTGACTGGTCCCCCGCCGTCGCGGCGGCGGCAGGGGACCTGCTCAGCCCTCCAGCTGGGCCTGCAGCGTCTGCACGGTGTCGATGTACTCGTCGATCAGGTCGAAGACGACCTGCGAGGCGCTCTTGCGCTCGTTCATGGTGCCGACGATCTGACCCACGAAGTAGTTGGCCAGCTTCTCGGCCCCCGAGCCCACGTGGTGCGAGGCGCGGGCGATGCGGGCCTGTGCGGCAGCGGTGAGCACCGGCTGCAACGGCATGCCCAGCGGCTCTGGGGTGTCGGCGCGGGCCCACTCCTCGGTCCAAGCGGACTTGAGCATGCGGGCGTGCTTGCCGGTGATCGACCGGGAGCGGATGGTGTCGGCAGAGGTCGCTGCGAGGAACTTCTCCTTGACCACCGGGTGGGTCTCGGCCTCGTCGGTGGTCAGCCACACCGAGCCGCACCACACGCCCTGGGCGCCCAGGGCCAGCGACGCCGCGAGCTGACGGCCCCGACCGATGCCCCCGGCGGCGAGCACCGGGACGTCGACCGCATCGACGATCTCGGGCACGAGCACCATCGTGCCTATCTCGCCGGTGTGCCCGCCCGCCTCGGAGCCCTGGGCGATGATCACGTCCACTCCGGCCTGCACGTGGCGCTCGGCGTGCACCGCCTTGCCGGCGAGTGCGCCCACCAGGCGCCCGGCCGCCTTGGCCTGGTCGATCATGAACTGGGGTGGCGAGCCCAGCGCGTTGGCGACGAACGCGGTGCGGTGCGCCAGGGCGATGTCGAGCTGGGGTCCGGCAGCGGCAGCGGAGAAGGGGGCCGCCCCGCTCGAGCGCCCCAGGCCCCTGCCCGTGTCGATGGTCTCGTCGGGCGGGAACTCGGGCACCTCGTAGCGGGCCAGGATGTCCTCGACGAAGGCCTGGTGCTCGGGTGGGATGAGCGCCCGGATGTCCTCCATGGTGTAGCCGTCCTTCTCGTCGCCGGCGTACTTGGCCGGGATGATCAGGTCGACGCCGTAGGGCTTCTCGCCGATCTCGGCCTCGATCCAGTCGAGGTCGATCTCGAGCTGTTCGGGCGTATGGGCCACGGCGCCCAGGACCCCGATCCCGCCCGCCTTGGACACGGCCGCGACGACGTCGCGGCAGTGCGAGAAGGCGAAGATCGGGAACTCGATGCCGAACAGTTCGGTCACGTCGGTGCGCATGGGACTCCTTGTGAGTTGGACAGTGAGTTGGACAGTGAGCTGGACAGTGAGCTGGACAGTGGTCCGTACGTTGACCTGGACGGCGGAACGGACGCACCCGTCGCCGGGCCGGCAGCCCAGGGCGCCGAGGCTTCGGAATGGGCGACGCGCCCGCCCCCCCGTTGGCGCCTCGAGCCTCCGGGCAGGCTCCGCAGGCCGGCCAGGACGACCTCGACGACCTCGTCCGCGGCGTGCCGCGGCGACGAGCGCAGGGTCGGCATCACCTCTGCGGCTGCCAGGGTGGCGCCCACGCCGGCTATGACCTGGGCCAACGCCCGGGTGTCGATCGGAGCCACCTCGCCTCGCTCGACGGCCAGGTCGAGCAGCCCGGCGGTCACGGCCACCAGGTAGCCCGAGTGCGCCGCCGCCAACGCCGACGCACCGGGCACCAGCGCCATGTCGCGGACGAAGGCCTCGGTGGTGTCGACCACCGCCACGTGGGCCGCGCCGAGGTAGGCCCGCAGCGCGTCCAGCGCTCCCGGGCCCCCAGCCCGTCGAACCGCCCGGCGGGCCCGGCGACCGGTCTCCCACAGGTGGCGGTCGATCGCCACCAGCACGAGCTCCTCTCGGCTGGGCGCGAGCGAGTAGAGGGTCCGCAACGAGCAGTTCAGCTCGGATGCCAGGTCGGCCATGGTCAGCTGGGCGAAGCCCCCGCCGGCGAACAGGGCCGAGACCTCGTCGAGCAGCTCGCGCTGGCGGGTCGTGAGACGGGCGCAGCGGCCGCGGTCGAGCACCGGTCGGGGTCGCGCCACGGCGGCGATGCGACGCTCGACCTGTGCGTCGGGCGCCGTGTAGGCCGTGCTCAACCCCGGCGCGCCTCGGACCAGGTCTTGCCGGCCTCCACGTTGGTCTCACGGCCCAGGCCGAGGACCATCTCCGCGACGATGTTGCGCTGCACGGCGAACGTGCCGCCACCCAGGGTGAGCGCGGGCGAGAAGAGGAACCCGTAGCTCCAGATGGGGTCGACATCGTCGTGGCCGAACCGGTCGCTGGTCAGCTCGGTCGCGCCACCGCGGGCACGAGCGGGGAGCTCCCCCTCGGGACCGGAGCCGGCCAACATCCCGCGGGTCCCGGCCAGCTCCTTGGCCAGCGCCATCACGTGCTGGCCGTGCTCGTCGGCCATGATCTTCTGGATCGAGGCCTCGGGTCCGGGGGTGCGGCCGTTGAGGCGGGCCGACAGGGTCCGCAGCCGGTTCAGGCGCAGCACCTCGGCCTCGATGTGCAAGGCGGCGGCACGCTGGCGCACCCGGCGGTCGCCGCATCCACCCCGGGCCCGTACCAGGTCGAGCAGGTCGGCCGCGGAAGGGCCGGCCCCCCACAGCGAACCCGCCGAGGACAGCGAGACGCGCTCGTTGGACAGCGTCACCTTGGCCAGGCGCCAACCGTCGCCCTCCTCACCCACGCGCAGCGAAGCTGGGAGCCGCACGTCGTCGAAGAAGACCTGGTTGAACGAGTGCGCCGTGGTCATGTCGATGATCGGCGACATGGACAGCCCGGGCAGGTCGGTCGGGCAGATGAAGTACGAGATGCCCTTGTGCTTGGGCACGTCGGGGTCGGTGCGAGCGATCAGGATGCCGTACTTGGCGTGGTGACCCCCCGAGGTCCAGATCTTCGTGCCGTTGACGACGTACTCGTCGCCGTCGCGCACGGCCCTGGTCGAGAGCCCGGCCAGGTCCGAACCGGCGTCGGGCTCGGAGAACATCTGGCACCAGAACTCCTCCCCGGCGAGCAGCGGGGGCAGGTACGTGCGCTTCTGGTCCTCGGTGCCCGCCAGCAGGATCGTGGGGCCCGCCCAGCCGATCCCGATGGGGTTGCGCGGCATGCTCACCCCTGCCCGGGTGAGCTCGTCGTCGATGATCAGCTGGTGCATCGGGTCGGCGCTCAGGCCCCAGGGGGCCGGCCAGTGGGGCACTACGTAGCCGGCTTCGGACAGCTCCCGCCCGCTCGGGTCTGGGTGCTCGGCCAGCCACGCCCGCACAGCACTGCGACGTGGGTCGTCGTCGGGCGGGAAGTCGAAGTCCATCGGTTCGCACGCACCCCCGGTCCCCTGCAACGCCGGTCGGTGCCGCCGCGGGCCGTCAAGCTAGGAGGTGGTAACCCTCGCCCGCCATTCTTACCAGCGCCAGATGTCACATCTCGTTGAGCCTGCCCCGGGTCAGACGCAGCGGTTCCGCAGGGCGCCCACGCCGTCGATCCAGCTCTCGAGCACCATGCCCGGTCGCAGGGCTCGCGGCGGGGTCCTGCTGAACCCGACCCCGGCGGGCGTGCCGGTGAAGACCACGTCGCCGGGCCACAGCGGCAGCACCTCCGACAAGGTGGCCAGGAGGGGCCCCACGCCGTGCAGCATCTGGGAGGTCCGGGCCTGCTGGACCACCTCACCGTCGACTGCACAGCCCAGGGCGAGGTCATCGCGCTCGGCCAGCTCGTCGGGGCTGACCACCCACGGGCCCATCGGCCCGTAGCCGCGACGCGACTTGCCCAGGCTGAACTGGCCCCCGGCAGCGAACTGCAGGGTGCGATCCGACACGTCCTGTCCCACCGTGACGCCCGCGATGTGGGACCAGGCCTCGTCCGCGGACACCCGGTCGGCCAGGCGGCCGACCACGACCACCAGCTCGACCTCCCAGTCGACGGAGTCGCCCACGACGACGATGTCGTCGTGGGGTCCGGCCAGACACGCCGGGAACTTCGTGAACACCGCCGGTACGGCGGGCACCGACATCGACGCCTCCGCCGCGTGCTCCGCGTAGTTGAGCCCCACCGCGAAGACCTGCCGGGCACCTTGTGCCGGGCAGCCGAGCAGGGACGGGTCGAGTGGTCCGGTCCCCGACGTGAGCGTGCCGGCCAGGTCGGCCAGCTCGTCGAAGCGCTCGTAGCAGTCGGCGAGGTCCGGGCCGAGGGACCCCCCCGACACCGCTGCCACATCGGCCACCTCGTCGCCCAGCACCAGCGCAGCCCGGCCGTCGTGGTTGGCCAGCCTCATCGCGCCGTCACCTGTCTGCACCCGAACCCTGGGGCTCGGTGTCCGAACCCTGAGGCGCTCCCAGGGCGCCGAGGGATCCATCCGCGTCGTCGACTGGCACTGCGCTACGAGAGCTCACGACCATCGCCGCCAGGGCGACTGCCAGCGTGAGCAGGCTGACCCAGGTGTTGACACGCCAGCCGGCTATCTCGTTGGCCGGGTCGATCCGCAACGACTCGACCCACAGGCGGCCCAGGGCGTAGCCACCCACGTAGAGGACGAACAGCTGGCCTCGACGCAGCCGGGGACGGAGCCGACGCTCCACTATCACCAGCAGCCCGGCGAGGAGAAGGTTCCAGCACGCCTCGTAGGCGAAGGTCGGGTGGAAGGTGCTGACCGACTCGTAGCCCCGGGGCCGATGCTCCGGGTCGATCCGCACCGCCCAGGGCAGGTCCGAGGGCCGCCCGAACAGCTCCTGGTTGAACCAGTTGCCGAGCCGGCCGATCGCCTGGGCGACCGGGAGCGCGGGCGCCACGACGTCCAGCAGCGGTGGGATGGCGAGCCCCTTGCGACGGGCCACGACCACGCCCGTGGCCACGCCGGCGAGCAACCCGCCGGGGATCCCGAGACCGCCCTCCCACACCGCGAACGCGCTCCACCAGTCGCCCTGGAAGCGCTGGTAGTCGGTGAGCACGTGGTAGAGGCGGGCACCGACCAACCCGGCCGGAACGGCCCAGGCGGCGACCTGACCCAGCACTTCGGGATCGCCGCCGCGCGCGACGAAGCGCCGTTGCGCGATCCGTAGGGCCGCCAGCACGCCCAACGCGATGGCCAACCCGTAGGCGCGCAGCTCGAGGGGGCCCAGGCTCACGGCGTTGTCGCCCGGGCTGGGGATGGACGCCAGCAGGTCGGCTCGCACCGAGTGAGTCTCCCCCGCCGCTACCCCCGGCGCCATCGCGCTCCCGGTGGCCGGGACCGCCCGGCGCCGGGCTCAGGGTCGCGGTTCGGGCGCCGGTCGCCCCAGGTGGTAGCCCTGACCGAGCTGGCAGCCCACCGCCAGCAGGGCCACGGCCTGGGCCTGGGTCTCGATGCCCTCGGCCACCACGGCGGCACCGGTGAATCGGGCCGCCTCCACGATGCGGCTGGCCGCCCGTCCAACAGCGGGGTGGCGCGCTGCCGCCGCCACCACGGGCCGGTCGAGCTTGACGACGTCCACGGCAAGCAGGCGGACCATCTCCGCGGAGGTGGCGCTGGTGTCGGCGTCGTCCAGCGCGACGGCCAGGCCCAGGTCGCGCAGCGCTCGGATCGTCGATGCCGCGGCGTGCGGGTCGGCGCGCACCGACCCCACGGCTACTTCGACGACCAGGCGGGCGGGGTCAGCCCCCGTGTCGGCGAGCACCTCGCGCAAGCGGTGGGTGAGCCCCGGCTCGCGCAGCTCCGCCGCGGACAGGTTGATCGACAGGCCGGGCAGGTCGCTCGCGACGGCTCTTCGCAGGCGGTGCGTACGACGTGGCGACCGAGCCGCGCCGCCATCGCCGGGTCCTCGGCCAGCCCCAGGAAGGATCCCGGTCCGAGCCGACCGACGCCGGGCCTCTCCCAGCGCAGGAGGGCTTCGTAGCCGGCGACCCTCCCGTCGGCCAGATCAACCACGGGCTGGTAGTCGAAGGCCAGCTCGCCGGCTCTCAGGCCCCGTCGCAGAGCCCCCTCGTCGGGTGGCGTGCCGACGCCGACCTGGGACCAGCGCAGCACCGTGCGGGTTCGGCCCCGCTTGTCCCGCCGGGTGCTGGCCTCGGCTCGCAGACTCGACACGGCGCCGGCAGCGACGAGGCGGGCGGGGTCGACGGCTACCGGGCCGCCGGCCTGCCCGGCCCGTGAAACGGCACCGAGCACGCCGGCGAGGTCGCTGGGGTGGACGATCGATGCGAGGGTCCGCAGCCGCAGCTCCCGTGGGCTGCTGCCGGTGAGCTCGGCGGTGGCGCCCCCGGCGTGGACGATGCGGCCCTGCTCGTCCACGACCACCACGAGCTCGACGGGGTCGGTGGACCCGTCGCGCGGGCCAGCGGGCACGCCAACGTCGATGAGGTCGGTGCCCACGGCGGGGTGATCGGCACGCCGGGGGCAGCCCTGGAGCCCCTTAGCTGTGACCAACGCCACATGCCCGTGGGCCTACCAGGTGCGGATGACGCCGCCGGTCAGCGTGGCCTTGGATGCTGCCGAGCCCAGGGAGTACGTGACCGCCCCGGTGATCGACACCGAGTAACGGTCGGGCACTGTGGCGGCCACCGAGATGGTGGAGGGCGCCGGACCGGATGTCACCGCGCCCGAGGCGAGGTAGACTGTGAAGCTGGCGGCTCCGGTGGCGCTGAGCGACGGGGAGCACACCTTGTTCTTTCCGCCGGTGCAGCTCACCGTGAACGCGCTCAGCGTCGAGGATCGCGCCACGGTCACGGTGCTCGGACCTGACCGCCACAGGTGCACGGCCGAGCCGCTGGCGGGCGTGCTGCGGCTGGCCGGGGTGGCCACGAAGGCGAAGTCATCCCGGGCCGCGCCGGCGACCACACGCCCTGCACCGGCTGCGGCACCGCTGGTGCTGGCGCCCACAGCCACTGCGGACAGCTCGCGCGGCGCTTCGTACAGCGGGCTCGTGGCGGTGACCATCAGGGCCTTGGCGCCACGGGCGAGGCTCGCCGTACAGGTGGCATTGCCGGCGCCGTTGCCTGCGGAGTTGACCGTGGCGCTGCAGAGGGTCGGGCCACCGACCTCGGCGAAGGCCAGCTGCACGCCCCCCAGCCCGGAACCGAGGCGGCCGTCGGCCTCCTCGGCCACCGTCGCCGCCAGCGTGACCGGCGTGGAGGCAGCCGAGGCCGCCGTCACGAAGGTCCCGCTCAGGGTGACGACGAGAGACTCGGGCACCACCGTGAAGGGCACAGTCCTGGTGGCGGGCAGGTAGGCGGCGTCGCCGGCGAACGAGACCGTCACGGTGGTGCCCGCAGGCGGGGTCAGCACCACGATCGATCCGCTGCTCACCCCGGCTGCGTCGGTGGTCGCCATGGACGACGCGCCGGCCAGCGTGGTGGTCACGGTCCGGCCCCCCACACCGTTGCCACCGGCGCTGTCGGCGAGCGCGGCCGTGGTCGTCGCCTGGTCGGAGTACTGCACCGACGAGGCGCCCGTGTAGGTCAAGGTGGTGGCGCGGCGTGTGACGGTGACGGTGAACGACGCTGTGCCGAAGAGCCCGCCCGAGTCCTGGGCCAGCAGCGTCAGCGTATGGCTGCCGACCTGGGCGTCCCCGGGAGCCCACGTGAGCACTCCGGTGGACGGGTCGATCCCGGCCCCGGCGGGGCCGGCTACCAGGCTCCAGGTGACCGGGTCACCGTCGGGGTCGGACGCGGCCGCCATCACGGTCACGGTGTCGCCCCACGGCGTGGTGGCAGCCGGCGGTTGTGCCACGACAGGCGCGTCGTTGACGCAGGCCACGCTGAGCGAGACGGTGGCCGTGGCGGTGTTCCCCTGCCCGTCACCGATGGTGTACCCGAAGGTGTCCGGGCCGCAGTAACCGGCGGCTGGCGTGTAGGTGACGGTACCCGGCGCTCCCACCGCGGCGGTGCCGTGGGCCGGCGCGGTGAGCCCCACCACCGCCAGCACGTCGAAGTCGGGGTCGACGTCGTTGGCCAGGACCTCGACCACGACCGAGGAATCCTCGGCCACCGCCGCCGAGTCGGCCACTGCCACTGGCGGGTCCTGCAGGCAGGAGATCTCGACCGGGACCACCAGGGCCGAGTCGGTGGCGCCGCCGGGGTCCTCGACGGTGTAGCCGAACGTGTCCGCGCCGCAGTAGTCGGGATCGGGCGTGTAGGTCACGGCGACGCCGCCGGCGTCGACGGCGGTGGTGCCGTGCGCCGGGTCGGTCGCGGTGACGACGGTCAGAGCGTCGCCGTCGGGGTCGGTGTCGTTGACCAGAACGTCGATGACCACCGGCGTGTCCTCCGCGGTGGAGGCCGAGTCGTCGACGGCGTTGGGCCCACCTGGTACGCAGGTGACGGTCACGGTGACCGTGGCCGTGTCGGCGGTGGCGCCGTCGGACACGAAGTAGGAGAACGAGTCGTTCCCGCAGTAGCCCGGGTCGGGCGTGTAGGTGACGGTGCCGTCGGCGTTGCGCACGGTGGTGCCGTGCACGGGATCGCTGACCGCGGTCACCACGAGCGCGTCGGTCGGGTCGCTGTCGGTGTCGTTGGCCAGCACGTCGATGAGCACCGGCGTGTCCTCCACGGTGGATGCCGTGTCGTCGACCGCGGCCGGGCCGTCGTTGGCGCAGACCACCGTGACGGTCACCGTGGCCGTGTCGGAGCCGCCGTTGCCGTCGTCGGCGACGTAGGAGAACGTGTCGGTGCCGCACGTGTCGGGGCTGGGCGTGTAGCGGACCTGGCCGGCGACGACCGCCACCGACCCGGAGGTGGGGGTGCCGAGCGTCCCGACGGTGAGCACGTCGCCGTCGGGGTCGGAGTCGTTGGCCAGCACGTCCACGTCGACGGAGGTGTCCTCGGCGGAGGAGGCCGAGTCGTCGACAGCGGTCGGGGCCCGGTTGGGACAGGTGATCGTGACCCGCACCGTGGCGGGGACCACGGCGAGCCCGTCGGTCACTGTGTAGCTGAAGGAGTCGGTGCCGTAGGTGGCACTGGCGGGGTCGCACGCCGCGGCGCCGGGGGTGTAGCGCGCCTTGCCGGCTACCACCGACGCGGTGCCCTTGGCGGGGCCCCCGACGCCGACGAGGGTGATCACGTCGCCGTCTGGGTCGGTGTCGTTGGCCAGCACGTCGACGTCTACGGGCGTGAGCGGAGCTGTCGTGGCCTCGTCGTCGACGGGTTCGGGCAGTCCGTTGGTGCCCACCGTAGAAGCGAGCGATCCCACCACCACCGGGGTCAGGCTCGACTGGTCGATGCCGTCGCCGAGCTGGCCGCTGCTGTTGTCACCCCAGCAGCGCACGGACGTGTCGACGAGCCGGGCGCAGGTGTTCTGCCGCCCGGCGCTGATCGAGGTGGTCACCTGCTCGCCGTCGGGCGGGTCGAGCTTGCCGCCCGAGTCGACCACGACTGGCTGGTCGCGGTTGCTCGTGGTGCCGTCGCCGAGCTGGCCGTCGCCGTTGCGACCCCAGCAGACGACGGTGGAGCTGGCCAGCAGGGCGCAGGTGTGGAAGTCGCCGGCCACCACGGCCACGGCAGGGTCGAGCGCACCGATGAGGTCGACGGCCACGGGGGTGTCACGATCGGTGGTGCTGTCGTCGCCGAGCTGGCCGTAGTCGTTGTCGCCCCAGCAGCGCACGCCGGGGCTGACCACCGCGCAGGTGTGGCCCGCGCCGGCGGCCAGGTCGGTGGCCCCCGTGAGGTCCTTGACAGCGACAGGCGTGTGGCGCTCGTCGTCGGAGTCGTCGCCGAGCTGGCCCGAGGAGTTGTCACCCCAGCAGCGGGCGGCGCCGCCCACGACGAGCGCGCAGGTGTGGAACCCGCCCACCGCGAGGCGCGTCGCCCCGCCGAGACCGCTGACGGTCACCGGCACGGCCGAGTCGGTCGTGGTGTCGTCACCGAGTTGGCCGTCGGCGTTGCGGCCCCAGCAGCGGGCGGTGGCATCGCCGAGCACTGCGCAGGCGTGGCCGCGCTCGGCAGTGCCGAGGGCTCCGCCGCCTGCCACAGAGGTCGCGTCGACGACGCCCGACACCGGCGCCGGGACGGTGTGGGCGACGGTGGTGCCGTCCCCGAGCTGGCCGTCGCCGTTGGCGCCGAAGCACGAGGGGGCCCCGGGCGAGGTGGGCAGCAGGCAGGTGAGGCGGTTGGCTGCGGTGATGCTGGTCACTGTGCCTGCGACGTCGACGGGGACCGGGACGGGGCTGTCGGCACCGACGGCGCGCCCGAGCTGGCCCGAGCCGTTGTCGCCCCAGCACACTGGCGTGCCGGGCGTGAGCCGGGCGCAGGCGTGCCCGTCCCCGGTGGTGACGCCGGTGGCGTCGGTCAGCGAGGTGACTGTCACGGGCTTGGAGCTCGACGACACGAAGCCGCCCAGTTGGCCGTAGAAGTCGTAGCCCCAGCAGCGCAGCGATCCGGCCAGTGCGCAGCTCTCGAAGCCACCGGTCGTCACTGCGGTCGCGCCGGCTATGCCGGGCACGTCGTGGGGCACGAGGCGCTGGTCGGGTGGCAGCGGGGACGGCTGGTAGCCCAGCTGCTGGCGGGCGTTGTCGCCCCAGCAGGAGGCCTGGCCGGTGGAGCGCAGGGCGCAGGTGTGGCGCACCGCTGCCGACACCGCCGTGGCGTCGTCGAGGCCGTCGGCCTCCACAGGTGTGTGCCGGTCGGTCTTGGTGCCATCGCCGAGCTGGCCTTCGTTGTTGAGGCCCCAGCAGTCGACCTTGCCCGACTCGAGCACCGCGCAGGTGTGCGAGGAACCGGCCGACACCGCGCGGGCGGGGTCGTCTTCGTCGATCCCGGACACCTCGGTCGGAACGGCCCGCTCCTGGGTGGTGCCGTCGCCGAGCTGGCCGAAGCCGTTGTGGCCCCAGCACGTGACGGTGCCGTCGGCGAGGACGGCACAGGAGTGGAACTCGCCGGCGGTGACGGCCACCGCCGGGTTGGCGCTGGTGATGCCGGACACGGCGACCGGCCGGAACGACACGTCACCGGGATCACCGTCGCCGAGCTGGCCGCTGCCGTCGAGGCCCCAGCACAGCACCGTCCCGTCGCCCATCAGGGCGCAGGTGTGGAAGCTGCCGGTGGCCACAGCGCTGGCCCCGGTGAGCGCCCCCGTGCCGGACGGTGAGCGCACCTCGACGGGGGTGAGCTTGGTCGTTCCGATCTCGTCGCCGTCGCCGAGCTGGCCGCTGCCGTCGAGGCCCCAGCACCGCACTCCCCCGCCGTGCACGACGGCGCAGCTGTGTTGGGAGCCCGCGGCGACGCTGCGTGCTGCGCTCAGCCCGGAGACCGCCACCGGGCGCGAGGTGACCGAGCGGGTGCCGTTGCCGAGCTGGCCCTGGTCGTTGTCGCCCCAGCACTGCACGGCGCCGGTGTCGAGCGCGGCGCAGGCATGCAGGCCGCCCACGGTGATGCGCTGCTGCTGGTCGGCGACCGCTGCGCCCGCGCCTTCGCCGCGATCGGCGCCCGCCGGGTTGGCGGGGACGCCGAGGGGGGCGAGCAGGCCGGCCACCAGGCCGGCGACGGCCGCGACCACGACGAGGCGACGACGCCGGCGGGGATCTCGGCGCGTGGTCACGAGCAGGGCTCCTCGGGCGCCTCGGGGATGCCGAGCTTGTTCTTGGTCGCTTGGTAGATCATGTCGGCGAGGCACTCGTGCCCGTCGGCGTTGGGGTTGATCCCCATGCCGGTGGTCTGCTGCAGAGCCAGCAGCAGCACCCCGTTCACCGCCGGGGTGAGGTACAGGAACGGCGGCAGGAACCCACCGACGCCGTCGGAGGCGATCCAGGTGTCGCCCCCGTCGGAGCACCCGAAGTCCTCGTCGGTGTTGTGGTTGTCGACCGTGTTGGTGGGGTGGTACACGCTGGTCTGGATCTTGACCGTCATCTCGGTGCAGTGATCCTTGAACTCGTCGTAGGGGTTGATGAAGAAGTACCGGCCCTGGCTGGCGGTGCGGAACGGCTTGACGACCCCCTCGATGGTCCGGTTGAGCTTGCGAACCACCTGGTCGAGGGTGACCAGCGCCGGCGGGAGCTGGATCCAGCGGGCGGTGCAGGTGGGGATCGTGTCCACCAGGTCGGCGCAGAAGCCGGGGATGTCGGTGGCCACGTCGGTGGCGGAGGGATAGGGGTTGAAGTAGCCCAGCACCGCCACGACCAGCTGCGGGTTGCCGTCCATCTGGACCCGGTAGCCGTTGAGGATGTTGGCGAGCTCGTCGCGAAGCTGGTCGAAGGCCGGCTGGGCGTTGAGCACCGCCAGCGCGCACACGTTCGCGGCGAGGAACTCGTGGTTCTTGATCAGGGTCAGGCAGGTGGAGACGTGCTCGACGATCACCGAGTTCTGCCGGCCCACCTCGAGGGTGATCAGCCTGGGGCGCAGGTCGTTGGCCAGGCCTCGCTGGGTCTGGCCGTTCGCGTCGACCCGGTCGACGTAGTCGCCTGTGCTGGTCGGGTCGACCGAGGTGTTGTTGAGGCACCAGGGACCGTTGGAGGGCGACGCCCGCAGCTTCTCGAGGAGCTTGTTGGAGTAGCGATCGGTGTCTGAGGCGTCGGTGCCGGCGACCACGCCGTCGCCGCCGGCGACGTAGCGCAGAGCGCAGTCGCTCTCGGGCGAGGGGTCCGGTGCCGGCGGGCCGCCCTCGCTGGCCACCAGCGACGTGGCGCCGTCAGCGGTGGGGTCGTCGTCTCCCGAGCGGGACAGGGCCACGCCGGCCACCAGCACCGCGACCGCTGCGACGATTGCCAGGGCCCGCTTGGTTCGTTGCGTCGACCGCATGCCGCTCCCTTCGCGTCGGGTCGTCTGGACCGGGACGGGAGCCCCGCCCCGGTCCGAACGAGTGGGTCAGGCGGTGCCGCTGTCGGTGTTGTTGGCCGGGTTCGACTCCACGACCGTGTCGGCCGGGTCGATCACGGCGTTGCCGTTCACCGTGCCCTCGGCCGTCTTGTAGACGTGCACGTCGAGTGCAGCCGTGCCGCCGGCGGCGAACTGACTGGTGGTGCAGGTCACCTTGTTGACCGGGTTCTCGTTGGTGGTGCACGACCAGCCCGCCGGGGCGGACACGTCGAGGATGATCATCCCCACCGCCACGTTGAACTCGAAGGTGACGGGGCCGGCGGCCTCGCTGCCGGTGTTGCTGGCGGTCACCGTCCAGTGGCCGTCGGTGCCTGTCCCGATCGAGACGTCGGGCACGTCGATGGCCAGGTCGACCTTGGACGTCACCGTCGTGTCGGCCGAGGCGGTGTTGTTGACCTCGCTGGCCTCGGCGATGGCGTTGAACGGGTCGACGAAGGCCTGGTTGCGGATGGGCTGACCCGGCGCGTGGATCTGCGGCGCCCGCACCCGGATGGTGATCGTGCGCTGCGTGTCGGGATCGGTGGCGGGCAGGTAGCCGCCGGTGCAGTCGACCACGCCGCCCGCCTGGGTGCAGGTGAAGTTGCCGTCGCCGGAGGCGGACACGAAGGTCACCCCGGTGGGCAGCGGGTCGCGCACGGCGACGTTGAAGGCGTCGTCGGACCCGGTGTTGGTCACCTTGAGCGTGTAGTCGAAGGCGGCGCCGGGGGACACGTCCACCGGGGCCTGCTTGGTCAGCGACAGCTCGACGAAGCCGCCACCCCCTCCCAGGGCCACCTGGGTGAACTCCTCCGCCGCGTTGTCGGACTCGTCACCTTCGGGGATGGCGTTCGCGGGGTCGACGAGCACGTCGAGACGGGCCTGACCCGGCTGGGCGGGAGCGAACACGGTGATGGCGACCTGCCGCGCAGCTGCCGCGTTGATCCGCGCCCCCGAGCAGTCGACGACCCCGCCGGCCTCGCTGCAGGAGAAGGATCCGGCGTCGACGGCGTTGTCCTGAGCCGAGCGGAAGATCGACCCGGCCGGCAACGTCGCGCGGAACGACACGCCGAAGGCGTCGGCTGCGCCGTTGTTCTCCACGGCCACCGTGTAGATCAGGGTCCCCGAGGGGGCGACCGGATCGAAGTTGTCGGTGATGTCGACGACGCGCAGGTTGTTGTAGATGCCGCTGGGCGAGCCGGCCACGACCTGCACGGACTTGTCGGTGACGTTGTTGGCCTCATCGGCCTCGCCGATGGCGTTGGCGGGATCGACCGTGGCTGTGAGGGTCGCTGTCCCCGGTGTGGGAGGAGCGAACGTCGAGATGCGGATCTGGCGGGTGCCGCTCGCAGAGGTGACAGTCCCGCCGGTGCAGGTGACCAGCGTGCCGGCCGCCGAGCAGGTGAACGAGCCCAGGCCCGGTGACAGGTCCTCGGCGATGCGGTAGATCGCGCCGGCGGGCAACGCCGCCTGCACCGTGACGTTGAACGCGTCGGCGCTGCCCGTGTTGAGCACGGTCAGCGTGTAGTCGAGCGTCCCGCTGGTCGCGACCGGGTCGAAGTTGACCGCGATCTGCGGGATCGACAGCTCCTTGTACGCCCCGTTGGGCGAGCCGTTCTCCACCACGGTGTCCTCGAAGGCGACGTTGTTGGACTCGTCGATCTCGGCGATCGCGTTGTCGGGGTCGACGCGTACCTCGTTGTGGATGGTGCCGGGCTCATCGGGGGCGAACACGTCGATGGTGATGGTGGCGATGTCTACGGGCTGGGTCAGCGAGCCCGAGTAGGTGCCCCGGACGATCCCACCGGTGCAAGCGACGACCCCGCTCGAGAAGGAGCAGGTGAAGTTGTGGTCGCCGCTGGCGCTGCGGAACTGCGTGCCCGCCGGCAACGGGTCGCGCACCACGATCGCGGAGGCGTCCTGGGTCCCCAGGTTCGGCACGGTGATCGTGTAGCGCAGCGTTCCGTTGCGAGCGACGGGGTCGAAGTCGTCGACCTTGGCGATGGTCAGGTCGACGCCGGTCGCCACGTCGGTGTTCGTGGTGAAGGTGTTGTTGGTCTCGTCGGCCTCGGCGATCTGGTTGAACGGGTCGACGGTGACGGTGCTGGTGATCGCGCCCGCCACCTGGGGTGCGATCAGCTCCAGAACGATCGTCTCGGTAGTCCCTCCAGGCGCGCCGCCATTGATCGCGCCCTCGACGAGGGGGATCACGCACTGCACGACCCCGCCGGTGGCAGGAGGCACGGCGGGCGTGCAGGTGGTGCCGGCGACGCTCGCGTCGAAGCCGTCGAGGAGCACGCCGGCGGGCAGCGGTTCGCGCACCACCACGTTGGATGCGTCGCGCAGGCCGCTGTTGCCGACCGTGATGGTGTAGTCGAACCGGTCGGCGGCGCGCACCGGCGCAGGGACGACCGGGAAGGTGCGGTGCTGGGTGACGGTGAGGTCGACCCCGGGTCGCACCACGGTGACACCCGTCGCGGTGGACGTGACGCCCTTGTTGCGGATGTTGCCGTTCACCGTCGCGGTGTTGATGATGAACGACCCGGCTGGGGCTATGACCTGGCCGGTGACGGTCACGGTGAAAGAGCCGCCGCCGGCTAGGCGGGTCGTGTCGCAGCGCACCTGGGGTGCCGCGACCGAGCAGGTGACTCCTGGGCTCGACGGCGCGGCGGTCACGTTCACGGCCACGCTGGCGGCGTCGAGACCCTGGGTGCCGTCGGTGAGGGTCACGTAGTCGGCCCTCGAGCCGGAGGTGTTGGTCACGGTGAGCGTGTAGGTGGCCAGCTCGTACTGGACGACCTCGTTCGGCGCGTCCTTGGCGACCACCAGGGCGTTGGAGGGCAGCGAGGACGTGTAGGAGGTGCTGGCCTGGGCCGAGTTGTTCAAGTCGTTGGACTCTGCCACGGCGTTGGTCGGGTCGACCTGGGCCCGCAGCACGGCAGTACCGGTGGCAGCCGGGGCCCGCAGGTACAGGCTGAGAGCGGCGTTCGCGCCGGCGTTGACTGCGCCTCCGGTGCAGGTGAGCAGCGTGGTCCCGTCACCGGGATCGCTGGTCGAGCAGGTGAACAGGCTCGTGGCGCTCCAGGTGAGCAGCTCGGTGCCCGCGGCCGCCGTGGCGGTCACCACCACGTCGCTGGCGTTGGCGGCACCGGTGTTGTCGACCGTGATGGTCGCGCCGTAGTCGGCGCCGGTGAGCACCGTGGAGGGGGCTGCGATCGACGCCGACAGGTCGGCGAGGGGACCGCTTCCACCGGTGACCTGGACCGAGGTGGTAGCGCTGGCGCTGACCGTCTGGGCCGACTTGGTGGCAGTGGTGGTGGCGGTGTTGTTGAGCACCGAGCCGGCGGCCGCGGTGACCCGGCCGCGCACCGTGACGGTGGCGACCTGGAAGCCGGCCATCGTTCCGTGCTCGCAGCGAACGAGGTAACCAGCGCTGTTGGCGCTCTGGGTGCACGAACCCACGTTGCTCGTCAGCACGAGCTGGTTGGTGCCGCCGACGTCGATGCCGCCTAGCCCGTTGATCTGGTCGGTCGTGACGACCTGGTCGATGGCGGCGCCGCCGTTGTTGGCGACTGTGATCGTGTAGGTCAGCTCGGTCCCTGAAGGCACGGGGTTCGGGCTGGCGGCGGCCTGCACCACGAGCGGGTTGGAGACCTTGGGCGCGCTCGACGCCACCGCGGGGAGCAGGCCCACCACCAACGCAGTCGCTACGAGAGCCAAGGCCGCCCGCGACCTGGTGAAACCACGCCGAATGCCCATCTCGATGCCCACCCTTCGCATGGCAGCCTGAACTGCTGCGCGCCCGATTTGGGCAGGATCCTTGCACCCGGGTCCTTCCAGCGCAACAGATCCGTCACGAACGTGCCCTTCGCCGGTCGGGTTGCGGTCTGGCGACAGCGGGTCGTGCGAGGATCGTGCCGGTGTCCGGACCCGAGATGGCGACCCGCATCGTCGTGGCGATCGCGCTCGGCGCCGTGGTCGGCGTCGAGCGTGAGGCGTCCGCCCAGCCGGCAGGGCTGCGCACCCACATCACCGTGGCCGCCGGCGCCGCTCTGTTCGGGGTGATCTCGACCCATGGCTTCGACGAGTTCGTCGCCGAGCGGGCCGGGACCAACGTGCAGATCGACGTCACCCGGGTTGCATCCCAGGTCGTGGTCGGCGTCGGCTTCCTCGGCGCCGGGCTCATCTTCCACCGGGGCGGCACCGTCCACAACCTCACCACGGCAGCCAGCGTGTGGGTCGTGGCGGCCATCGGCCTGGCGGCGGGGGTCGGCTACTTCGGGCCCGCGGTGGCCACCACCGTGGCGTTGACCGCCAGCCTGGTCGCCCTTCGGCCCGCTCGCGACTGGGTGAGAAGGCGCTTCTCCGGCCAGGAGGCCCACCTGGAGATGCTCCTGGCACCTGGTAGCGACCATCGGGCCGTGGTCGCGGTCCTGCGGTCGCTGCCCGACCTCGAGGTCAGGCAGGTGGCGCTGGGCAAGCTGGACGGGGCGACGGCCCTGACAGCGGACGTGGTCGCCCGACCCGGAGCCGACATGGGCGAGAGCCTCGCTCCCCTGGTGGAGCTGCCGGCGATTCGGAGCCTCTCGCACAAGGCGGGCTCGTAGCCTCGCGGCCCATGGCCGACGAACAGCCAGGCGTGCTGGGCCGCCCCGTGCGAGGGCCGCTGGATCACGTGCAGACCTTCCCCGCCCCCCCGGGTTGCACCCGGGTCCGGTTCTCGACCCAGGAGGTCGCCTCTGTCTGCCCGGTCACCGGGCAGCCCGACCTGTCCAGCGTCACCATCGACTACCTGCCCGAGGCCCTCTGCGTGGAGTCCAAGTCGCTCAAGCTGTACCTGTGGTCCTTCCGCGATCGGCCGGTGTTCGCCGAGGCGCTCGCCGCCGAGATCGCCGCCGAGATAGACCGCGCCACGGGGGCGGCGGGCGTACGGGTCGTGGTCACCCAGAACGTTCGGGGAGGCATCGTGACCGAGTGCACCGCCGAGCGGGGCCGGCGGGACCCGTGAGCGACACCTCCCCGCCGGCCCGCCTGGTGGGCGACGGCGAGACGGTCCCCTGCGTGGACGGCAAGGCTCGGCCCTACCGCAACTTCGATGCCGCGGCGTCCACCTCGGCGCTGCCCGCGGTGGCCGAGGCCGTGGCGGCGTTCCTACCCGAGTACGCCAGCGTGCACAGGGGCGCGGGCTACCGGTCGCGGCGCTCGACCGCTGCCTACGAGTCCGCGCGCGACCGCGTGCTGGCCTTCGCCGCGCGCGACCCAGGGCGCGACGTGGCGATCATCGTGCGCAACACCACCGAGGCCATCAACCACCTGGCCTACCGGCTCAACCTCGGCGCCGACGCCGTCGTGGTCACCACGGTGGTCGAGCACCACGCCAACCTCCTTCCCTGGGGCCGTGTGGCCCGTCGCCGCTACGTGGAGTGCGGGCGCGAGGGGACCTTCGAGCCCGCTGCGGTCGCAGCCGCGCTCGATGAGCTGCCCCGACCGGCGCTGCTGACGGTCACCGGCGCGTCGAACGTCACGGGTTGGTGCCCGGACCTCGACGCCCTCGTGACCCTCGCGCACGAACGGGGGGTCCCGGTGCTGGTCGACGCCGCGCAGCTCGCCCCGCACAGGCCGTTGCCCGCCGAGGCCGACTACGTCGCCTTCAGCGGCCACAAGATGTACGCCCCCTTCGGGGCCGGCGCGCTCATCGGTCCCCGCAAGACCTTCGCCGAAGGCGACCCGTTCCTGGCGGGAGGCGGCGCGGTCGACCTGGTCGACCTCGACGAGGTCGTCTGGACCGAGCCCCCCGATCGCGAGGAGGCCGGGTCGCCCAACGTGGTGGGGGCCGTCGCTCTGGGCGCGGCGATCGACGAGCTCGGCCGCCTGGGCCTCGATGCGGTGGGACGCCACGACCGGGCGTTGTCGGCGCGGCTGCACGAGGGTCTGGCCTCGGTGCCGGCTGTGAGGATCCTGGGCCCGGGCGACTCCGGCCTGCCCGTGGTCACCTTCACAGTGAGCGGGGCTCCCCACGCGCTGGTCGCGGCCAGGCTCAGCGCCGAGCACGGCGTCGGCGTGCGCCACGGCTGCTTCTGCGCCCACCCGTACCTGCTGCGGCTCCTGGACCTCGACGCGGCCGAGGTAGCCAGCTACCGACGGGCCGTGCTCGAAGGCGACCGGCGCGCGGTGCCCGGCGCAGTTCGCGCCAGCGCCGGCCTGTCCACCAGCGCCGACGACGTCGACGCTCTCGTCGCCGGGGTGGCGGCGGTGGCCTCGACCGACGCTCCCGTCCCCTACGACCAGGACCCGGTGACAGGCGACTGGTGGCCGCGCAGCGAAGCGCTCGGGTGGACGGCGACGGACCGAGGCCATTCGATGCCCTGCGGGCGCGGCTGACCTGCCGCCGCGGAGCACGGCAGAGCCTGCTATCGGCACGCGGCCGGTACGCCCGGCCACCGCGCTACTGCTAGCGGGCGAAGTCCTTCACTACCGGCCCGGCACTGCGGACCTCTTCGATGTCGGCGTCGGTGAAGCCGGCGAGCTTGCGGAACTCGATGGCGAGGGGCAGGAACTCCTCGTTGGTGCGCGAGTCGTACGCGCCGCGCAGGCCGCCGAAGCTGAAGGCCCGGTCGACCTTGCGCTGGAAGTCGACCACCTTCTTGCGTCGGGCCGGGTCGCCCTCGGTGAGCGCCTTGGACCACACCTGGCCGAAGCGGACGTGGGTCACCTCGTCGGCGGCCACGTAGTCGACGCTGCGCCAGATCGTCTCGTCGTCGGCCTGGCGGCCGAAGCGGATCGTGTCGTTGAACACGTCCAACGCCAGGCCCTCCAGGCAGCGGTTCACGCCGACCACCCGCTCGGCGGGATCGTTGGAGCAGGAGAACTCGAACAGCAGGAGGTTCTCGCTGAACTCGCCGATCTCGCAGTCGACGTGGTCGAGCAGCGCGCCGTAGATCTCCACGTGGCGGGTCTCGTCCCAGCACTGGCGGGCCATGTCGAGCTGGAACTTCCAGGGAAGCTCGTCGTCGTCGGTGAAGTCCCAGCAGCTTCGGCCGGCCCCCTCGAGCGCCTGCATCTCGCCCATGAAGATGCCGTGCATCGAGGCCTTGATCTGCAGTGGGGCCAGGTCGTCGGTGGGTCGGATCTGCCTCCCGATCGTGAGGCCGCCGTCCTTCATAGCCTCTTTCATCTCGGGGTTGGTCTGCAGAGCCTCGAAGGTCTGCTCGATCTGCTCGAGCGTGACCTCCTCGGCCATGAGGAAGTCCACCGGGATCTCGGTCCTGGTGAACCTCTCGTCGCGAGCCAACTCGTCGGTGCCCATGAATCGCTTCATCGATCCCCCCTGGTTCGATGTCTCCACCCAGTCTGACACGTGTCGGCCAGACGCGCTCGTGAACCGGGCATCGGCCGTAGAGTCCGTCAGGGGACGACTCGACAGCACCGGCTGGGCCAGGGGGACGACGTGATCGAACAGCGGATGGAGGTCCAGACCCCGGACGGGACGATGACGACGTTCGTGTTCCACCCCAGCCACGGCGGCCCGCACCCCGTCGTGCTGTACCTGATGGACGCCCCGAGCATCCGCCCGGCCCTCTCCGACATGGCGTCGCGCCTGGCCACCGCCGGCTACTACGTGATGCTCCCCTACCTGTTCTATCGGGGCGGCCCGTTCCGGGAGCTCGGCCAGAGCGACGAGGACATGCACGCCCGGCAGGAGCTGATGGGCTCGGTGACCCCGACCAACATCGTCGGTGACGCCGAGGCGCTGCTGGCGGTGGCCGACGCCGATCCCGCCGCCGCCGGCGGCCCCGTCGGGGTGGTGGGCTTCTGCATGAGCGGGGGGCTGACCCTCGCCGTAGCGCGGGCGCGTCCCGACCGCGTTAGGGCGGCGGCGTCGATCCACGGCGCCTGGCTCGTGCGCGACACCGAGGACTCGCCACACGTGGGTCTGGACGCGATGCGGGCCGAGGCGTACTTCGCCTGGGTCGATCCCGACCCGACAGCACCCGCGGAGACCGTCCCGGTCATGCGCGAGGCGCTCGACGCGGCCGGCGTGACCTACACGATCGACATGATCACCGACGCGGTGCACGGCTTCGCCCCCGCCGGGGAACGCTACGACCGCCGGGCCTCGGAGCTGCACTGGGAGCGCGTCCACTCCCTGCTGCGTCGCAACGTGGGCTGATCGCGCTCGTCGTCACACTGGCGGCCAGCGGACTCGCCCAGCTGTGGGCCAGCGCAGACCCGGGGTCGAACGCCGGGCGGGGCAGGGACGCTCACCGGCGTCTGCCTGCGGTCGAGCCGGCAGAGCGCTTAGCGGCGAGCCCGTCGGCGGGCCCCAGAAGGCGGGCGAGGGTGGCCCGCTCGCCCGCCCAGGCCTGTTCGATCACGGCTCGGGGCACCTGCCGGGCGGCGTAGCGGAGCGCCAGCGCGACGACAACGACGTCGTCGAGCGGTCCGATCACCGGGAGGAGCTCGGGCACCAGGTCGATGGGCGACAGGCACCAGATGACGGCCAGGGCCACCGCCACCTTGGCCCGGCGGGGAACCGCCGGGTGGCGCAGGAGCCGGCGGGCGGTGCCGATGCAGTTGGGCAGGATCCCCGCCATTTCGCGCGCTGCCCCCGCGGGCAGCCGGCGGGCTGCCACCGCGAGCACCCCCCAGCCTGCGACCAGCGCGGCCGTGCCGAGCGCGAGCACCCGGATCCAGCCGGTCACGTCGGTGGGGGGATCCCCGGAAGCACGTCACGGAACACCTCGGCCTGCTTCCAACCCGGCTGGGGCGGGTTGTGGCCGGGGCGGGGGGCGTAGCCGGAGTGCTCCACCATGGCCATGCGGTGCAGGTACCGGGGACAGTTCGGGAACACCCGCTGCACCGACACCCGCACGACCGCCTGAGCGCCGTGGTGGGAGCCGACCACGTCGGCAGCATGGTCGACGACCGCGGTCCCGACCACGCGCAGGCGCGAGGATCGCTCGAGGTCCACGAACAGCAGGCCGACCCGCGGGTTGACCACGATGTTGCCCAGGCTGCGGAACATCCCGTTGCCGTCGTAGCTGGGGAACGTGATGGTGGTCGGGTCGATGACACGGACGAAGCCGGGAATGCCCCCCTTGTACGAGCAGTCGGGCCAGCCGTCGCCGTCCGCGGTGGCGAGAAAGAACATGGCGCACGACTCGATGGCCGCACGGTCGGCCTCGGTCAGCTCCTGGTGAACGGTGACCGATTCGAGTCGGTCGGCGATGCGACGACTGTCGAAGCGATCCTGAAGCGCCCTCGCACCGGCGTGGTACATGGCGCCGGAGACGGCGGAAACGGCAGGCTCCCCGGACATGGCACTCCCTTGCCAGCCGCACCCGGTCGGTGCCGCCAACCGGTCCAGTGAAGCGCCGAGGCGGGCCTCGCGCACGTGCGGATGTGGTTCCAGGAGTTGGCGGTCACGCGGCGTCCGCCCGCGGCGCCACCTAGGCCGGCGCCCGGATCGCCGAGGTGCGGGCAAGCTCGACTCGGCCGGCGCGATTGCCCGTCGACCGGAGTCCCCGGGCAGGCGAGGCTCCCTAGGCTCGTGGCCCATGACCGAGGAACCCCGCTGGCGTGGCATCAACCACCTGGCCCTCGTGACCCAGGACATGGACGCCACGGTGCGCTTCTACCACGGCGTGCTCGGGGCGCCGCTGGTGGCCACGATCGGCACCCCGGCCTTCCGCCACTACTTCTTCGCCTTCGGCGACCAGCAGACCGTCGCCTTCTTCGAGTACCGCGGCAACCAGGTGGAGCCGTTCGCCAAGCCGGCCGGCGTGCCGGATCCGCGTGCCATCCAGTTCGACCACCTCTCGTTCAACCTGCCCGACGAGCGGGCCCTCGAGGCGCTGCGGGATCGCCTCAGCGTCCACGGCTGCGAGGTGACCGAGGTGGTCGACCATGACGTGATGCGCTCGATCTACTTCACCGACCCGAACGGGATCGCCCTGGAGGCATCGTGGTGGGTCGTCGACCCCACCGGTCGTCCGCCCGACCTGGCCGACCCCAGGCTCTTCGCCGACGCCGACCCAGTCCCGGCCGTGTCCGAGCTGCGCGCCACCGCCAGCCTGGCGGCCACCCCGCGCACCGCGCTGACCGGCGGCGACGGGGGCGCCGGCACCGACCCGTCCTAGGTCGTACCACCGCTCTCTGCAACGGCGCGGTCCTGCACACCGACCCTTCGAGGGCGGCGTGCAGCTTCGTTCCGCGGTTGGACGGGAACACGATCGCGTGAATCTCGCCGTCGGCGACGTGGTTCACGGGGGAACACCTCGGAGCGGCCTCGCGACCAGCACGGCGAGGCCGCCCGAGTGGCGTGCGGCTCGGCTCGTGCCACCAGACCGACTCCGACAGCTCCTCCGACCAGGTCTACGGCACGACGACCACTGGCACGTTCGAGGTCTGCGCGAGCTGCGTGCTGGTGCTTCCCAGGAGGAGGCTGGGCGTGCCGCCGATGCCTCGGGTGCCGACGACGAGGAGGTCGGCACCAACCTCAGTGCCGACGACCTGGAGGGTGGGTACTGGGCTGCCGTTGCGCACGACGCGACGGAGCCGCACGCCACGGGCATCTAGCGTGTCGAACCAGTTCAGTGGCACATGGTTGCCGTGTTCGATGAGGCCAACAGCGTGGACGGCAACCAGTTCGGCGTCGATGTCGCTGGCCAGGGCGGCTGCCCAGTCGAACGCCCGCCGAGCATGATCGGAGGGGTCGAGGCCGACGGCGATCGTGCGGATAGTGGCCATCGCAAGCCCTCCTCGAGCTCGGTTCGCATCATCGACGCGTTGAGTACGGCGTCGGCACAGGCCCCGCCAGCGGTGGGCGTCCATCTGGTCGCCCTCCTCGAGGTCGCCCCCAGTCTCGAAGCCCGCGGGTGGTGCCGGAAGGGTCGAAGGTCACCGCCGCCCCCCCGTCTTCGACCGGCTGGGCCGTTCGGCCCTACCCGTCCGACGCGTCTGGCGCCCACCATCACATCAGTCGAGTGAAGGGTGTGACAGGTGCATGCCAGTGCAGTCGGTCCCTACGAGGCGCTGGCCCGGACCCACGAGCAACTCATGTCGTGGAGGGCCGACGCGGCTCTGACACTGGCGGAGGGGATGTGGAAGTCCTACCTCAGCGATCCCAGCGCCGAGCCAGACCCGAACACCTGGCGCACGCTGATCGCCCGGCCGCTCGACACCAGCAAAGAGCGGCCGACCGCGACCGAGGGGAGGTGAGCGTGGCTCTCCCTGCACCACGCACCGCAGCAACCCCGTCCGACGGGACGATCACGCTGCTCGTCGTGGAAGACGACGACACCATCGGCGTCCCGCTCGTCGAGGGCCTCGAGCTCGAAGGCTTCGAGACGACGCTGGTTCGCAGCGGGGTCGACGCCGTGGCCGCCGCGGACACCGCGGACCTCGTGTTGCTCGACCTCGGCCTCCCCGACCTCGACGGCGGCGAGGTGTGCCGCCGCATCCGCGCCCGGGGCGACGTGCCGATCATCGTCGTCACCGCCCGCGAGGACGAGGTAGACCGCGTCCGGCTCCTGGAGCCTCGGCGCCGATGACTACGTCGTCAAACCCTTCGGCTTCCGCGAGCTCGTCGCCCGGATCCACGCCGTGCAGCGCCGCACCGGGCGGCCCGGACGAACGGCGCAAGCCGTCCAACAGCTGGGGTCACTCCAGATCGACCGCGGCGCGCGCCGCGTCCACGTCCACGGCGTCGAGGTCGACCTCACGCCCAAGGAGTTTGACCTGCTCGCCTACCTGGCCGAGACCCCCGGTCAGGCCCGCACCCGTGAAGAGATCATCGCCAACGTCTGGGACGAGCACTGGTGGGGCCCGACCAAGACCCTCGACGTCCACATCGCCGCCCTGAGACGCAAGCTCGCCGGTCTCGATGTGATCACGACGCTGCGAAACGTCGGCTACCGGCTCGACCCGCCGGGGTGAGCCCATGGCCCGCCGACTCCTCGCCACCTACCTGACCATCACAGCGCTCACCCTCGCCGTCGTCGTCATCCCGCTCGGCCGCGTGTTCGCCGACCGCGAACAGAGCCGCCTCACCTACGACATCGAACGCGACGCCCAAGCCGTCGCCTCCCTCGTCGAGGACAACCTCGAAGCCGGCAGCGACCCCGCGATCGACACGACACTGGCCGACTACCGCGACACCGGCGGGCGCATCGTCGTCGTCGGCACCGACGGCATCAGTGTCGCCGACTCCGACACCGCCGGCGGCCCGCCCCGCAACTTCTCCACCCGACCCGAGATCACTGCCGCCCTCGACGGGCGTCGCACCACCGGCACCCGCGCCTCGGAGACCCTCGGCACCGACCTCCTGTACGTGGCGGTCCCGGTCGCGTCGGGCGGCACCGTCCACGGCGCCGTTCGCATCACCTACCCGACCTCCGCCGTCGACGCCCGCGTCCGCTCCACCTGGCTGCGCCTCGGCCTCCTGTCCGCCATCGTGCTCGCGCTCGTCGCCGCAGTCGGGATGATGTTCGCCCGCGGCGTCACCCGGCCGGTCCGCCGCCTCCAACGCGCCTCGGCACGCCTCGCCGCCGGCGACCTCTCGGTGCGCGTAGACACCGCCGACGGCCCCCCCGAGCTGCAAGCCCTCGGCAACACGTTCAATACCACCGCCGAGCAACTCGCCCAGCTCATCGAATCGCAGCACCGCTTCGTCGCCGACGCATCCCACCAGCTCCGCACCCCACTCACCGCGCTGCGCCTGCGGCTCGAGACGCTCTCCCCCCACGTCGCCGAACCGGCGCGGCCGAGGCTTGACGCCGCCATCGCCGAGACCCAACGCCTCGGGCGGCTCGTGCACTCACTGCTCGTCCTGGCCCGCAGCGACGCCACCCCCGCCGAACCCGTACCCGTCGACATGAGCGCCGCTGTCGCCGACCGGGTCGACGCCTGGGCACCCGTCGCCGCCGACCAGGCCGTGCGACTCGTCGGCAACGTCCCCACAGCGCTGTGGGTCCTCGCCCTCCCAGGCGCGGTCGAGCAGATCCTCGACAACCTCATCTCCAACGCCCTCGACGCCGTTCCCGACGACACCGACGTCGTCGTCTGCGCCGACGACGGCTCTGACG
>CAVPEW010000008.1:0-4352 GCA_963703565.1 uncultured Microthrixaceae bacterium
CGATCGTCGCGCCGGGCGTCGTGGATGCCAACCGGTGCCTGTCGTGGCTGCTCCAGGCGGAGGGCTCGTTTCCCCTGCCCTGGCGGGAGATCCTCGGGGATCGCATCTACGGCTGCGACGACTGCCAGGAGGTCTGCCCCCCCAACCGCCCCTCCGGCGCGGTGGCCGTTGGGGATCGACGGGCCGACGCTTCGGCCTGGGTCCGTCTGGCCGAGCTGCTCGACGACGATGACCAGGCCGTGCTCGCCCGGGCGGGGCGCTGGTACGTGGCGCGCCGGGACCCCCGCTACCTCCGGCGCAACGCGCTGGTGGTGCTCGGCAACGTCGGCGACGGAAGCGACCCCCAGGTCGAGGCGCTCCTCGCCCGGTACCTGGAGCACCCCGATCCCCTCCTGCGTGCGCACGCCACCTGGGCGGCCCGTCGACTCGGGCGCGACGACCTGCTCCCGGCGGCCGAGCACGACCCGGAGGTGCTCGTCGAGCGCGCGGTTCCAGTGGCCCTCGCCGGGGTGAGGCCGTGACCCGGGCTCACCTGTTCGTGACCAACGACTTCCCGCCCAAGGTCGGCGGGATCCAGTCGATGCTGTGGGAGCTGTGGCGGCGCCTGGACCCTGGTTCCTTCGCCGTGGTCACCACCCGCCATCCCGACTCCGCCGCGTTCGACGCCGCTCAGCCCTTCACCGTCCACCGCCTCGACCGCGACGTGCTGTGGCCGACGCCCGGGCTGGCCCGGGTCGTCGACGATCTGGCCCGGGCATGTGACGCCGAGCTGGTCGTGCTCGATCCGGCCCTCCCGCTCGGCCTCATCGGGGACCGCCTGTCGGTCCCGTACGCGGTCGTGGTGCACGGCTCCGAGGTGACGGTGCCCGGCCGGCTTCCCCTCGCACGTGCGGCGCTGGCCGGCGTGCTGCGAGGAGCGTCGTGCGTCGTGGCCGCCGGGGGCTATCCGCTGGCGGAGGCCGAGCGGGCCGCAGGCACCACCCTGCCCGCCGTGGTGGTGCCACCGGGGGTCGACGTCGAGCGCTTCGTGCCGCTCGACGAGTCGGCGCGCCGGGAGGCCAGGCGCCGCCTGGGCTTGCCGCCCGACGGGCGCGTGCTGCTCAGCGTCAGCCGCCTCGTGCCCCGCAAGGGGATGGATGTCCTCGTCAGAGCGGCGGCGCGCCTCGCGCCCGGCCGGCCCGACCTGGTGGTCGCGATAGCGGGCACCGGACGAGACCGTCGCCGCCTCGAACGCCTCGCCGACCGGGAGGCGGCACCGGTCCGATTGATGGGTGCGATCCCGTTCGACGACCTGCCCGCGCTGTACGGCTGTGCCGACGTGTTCGCCATGCTGTGCCGCGACCGCTGGGCCGGTCTCGAGCAGGAGGGCTACGGCATCGTGTTCCTCGAAGCGGCGGCATGCGGCGTGCCGGCCGTGGCCGGCCGCAGCGGCGGGTCCCACGAGGCTGTCCTCGACGGGGTTACCGGCGTGGTGATCGAGAGCCCCGACGACGTCGACGCCGCCGCGGCCGCGTTGGGTCACCTGCTCGACGAGCCGACGGACCGAGCGGTGATCGCCGCTGCCGCGCGGGCGCGGGTCGAGACCGAGTCCAGCTATGACGTGCTGGCCGCTCGCCTCGCGGAGGCTCTGGGAACCCGGCTCGCCTCGACTGCATCAGCCTTGGGAGCCCACGTGGCGGACGAGAGCCGGATCGTGCCCGGGTAGCGTGCCGCCGTGGGTCGACTCGCCGCAGGGGTGTCGGCAGGACCGGCCGGTGCGGCTGCGGATGGCCTCGTTCGAGCCGACCTGTGGGCCACGGCCGCCCTGGTGGCGGCCGCGCTGGGTGGGGCCGCCGCCCCGGACCAGCTCGGCGCCGTGCTGGCCGTGCTCGCCGGCGCCGCCTTCGTGGTCGGGTGCGTCACCTTCCTGTGGGCCTACGGCGTGGCCGTGGGCCGCAGTCGCCGGGAGACGATCACCATGGGAGCGTTGTTCTTCTGCACCGGCGGCGTGGTGCCACCGGCGGTGAGCATGCGCCTGCGCGCCGCTCTGGCGATCCAGTGCATCGCCGTGGTCGCCGCCGCGGCGGTCCGGCCCTACACGGTGGTGGCGTTCGGTGTGCTCGCCCCGATGCTCGGGCTGGGGGTCATGGCCGTTTGCAGTGCCCGCTTCGGTGCCCACCCGCCACGACCCGATGCCGCAGCGGAGCCGGTCGAGAGGTGACGAGGATCCTGGTGTTCACCGGCAAGGGAGGTGTAGGCAAGACGACGGTCGCGGCGGCCACCGCGGTGTCGTGCGCGCGTTCGGGGCGCCGCACGCTGGCGGTGAGCACGGACCCTGCCCACAGCCTGGGCGACGCCTTCGGCAGCTCCCTCGGGGACCTGGCCGTCGAGGTCGAGCCCGGACTGCACGCCCAGGAGCTCGATGCCCGTGCGCGGATGGAGGAGAGCTGGGAGCAGATCCGTCGCTGGTTGCTCGATGTCTTCAGCTGGGCCGGGGTTGAAGCGCTCGAGGCCGAGGAGCTAGCGGTCCTGCCGGGCCTGGACGAGGTCTTCGCGCTGGCCGACCTCTTCGGGCACGCCCGGTCGGGCGGGTGGGACACGGTGGTGGTCGACTGCGCGCCGACCGCCGAGACGCTGCGGCTCCTGTCGCTGCCCGAGGTGGTCCGCCGCTACATGCAGCGCCTGTTCCCCGCCGGGCGCAAGGTCAACAAGGTGGTCGCGCCCCTGGTGCGCAGGGTCAGCTCGCTGCCGGTCGCCCCTGACGGGGTGTTCGCAGCGACCGAGTCGGTCTACGCGCACCTCGAAGGCGCCCGCGCCCTGTTGGGCGATCCGTCCACCACCAGCGTGCGCCTGGTGGTCAACCCCGAGCGGATGGTCATCGCCGAGGCGCGCCGCACTCACACCCACCTGTGCCTGTTCGGCTACGACCTCGACGCGGTGGTCGCCAACCGGCTGCTGCCCGAGGGGATCACCGACCCGTGGTTCGCTGCGTGGAAGGCGTTGCACGCCGAGCACCTCAACACGGTGGAGGAGAGCTTCGCCCCCATCCCGGTCCTGCGGGCCCGGCTCGCCGCCACCGAGATCGTCGGGCCCGACGCCCTCGCCGAGTTGGCCGACGAGATCTACGGCGACCTCGATCCTTCGGCCCGCCTCTTCACCGGCGAGGGCCTCCGGTTCGAGCGCCAGGGGGACAGGACCGTCCTGCAGGTGCCTCTACCGGGGGCTTCCTCCGACGACGTCGAGCTCTCGCGCGGTGGCGGCGAGCTGCTCGTCGGGCTGGGCCCGTACCGGCGGTCGGTGGCCCTCCCCGACTCGCTGTGGGGCCGGGAGGTGCTCGAAGCGACCCTCCGCCGGGGCACACTACGGGTGGTCTTCGAAACGGGAGCAGGCGGTGATGGCGGTCGACGGGCGACATGAGGTCGGGGGCCGGGCCTCCGCCGAGGCGGGGCTCGAGCACCTGCGCGCTGCGGCACGCGAGGCGATAGAAGCCGCACGGGCGCTGCTCGATGCGGCCGAGTCCGCGCTCGAGGATCCCGACCTGGGCCGCCAGCTGGCCGACTCGGTGCGGGCAGTCGTCGAGATGGCCGGGGCGCTGCGTGCCGATCCGAGGGCCGAGGGGGAGCCATCGGGGGCCCCGCCCGCACCGGACGCGCGGGGGGGCCGGGCGTCGTCACGCCTGACCAATATCGAGGTCGGCTGAGCGATGCGCCTGTTGCGACTCCCCACCGGCGATGGAGAGGTCGTCGACCTGCACCCACAGGTCAGCATCGTGACCGGCCTGCACGGCGAAGCGCACCACGCCATCGTCGACGCACTGCGCGGGCTGGTCGGCGGCACGGTCCCGGTGCCGGGAGGCCTGGTCGAGGCGCACGGCGTGCTCCTCGACCTCGACCCCGACACCCTCGTCCTGCTCGATCTAAGAAGCGAGGACCTCGACCCCGTCGTCTCCGCCGACGACGTGCCCGGGGCGCCGAGCTGGTCCGGGCACGATGCCGACCCGTCAACCGACGACGCCGGCATCGCCACCGCCGCCGTCGAGGCCGCCGAGCAAGCGCTCGCGGCGGCCCGCCGCGAACTGCGGGCCGCCACCGAGCGCCGGTCCCGGGCCGAGGAGGCGGTGGCGTCGGCCGAGGTGGTCGATGACCGCCGACACGAGGACCGGGCAGAGAGCGCGGGTCGCCGCGACCGCATCGAACGAGAGCGGACCCGCCTGGAGGAGTCGCGCCGAGGCCTGCACGCCGAGGCGGTCGACTCGACGCGTCGGCGGTTCGAGGCAGAGGCGGCGCTGGCCGCCCTGGTGGAGGGGGCGAGGGCGGCCGAGGCGCGGGTGGAGGAGCTCAGCTCGCAGCTCGAAGCGAGTCGGGCTCTTCTGG
>CAVPEW010000009.1:0-5633 GCA_963703565.1 uncultured Microthrixaceae bacterium
CCGTGACCGCCAACAGCGCGTCCAGCGCCTCGCTCGTCGAGCGTCGCGCGATGGCTCACGCGGCCGCCGGCCCAGCGGTGCCCACCTCGGCCACGGCCTCCGTGTAGACCTTCAGGAGCGGCTCGGTGCCGCTGGGACGCATAACCAGCCGGACCCCGGCCACCCCAGCGCCCGGACCCCCCGATCCGCCCGCCCCCAGCTCGACGACGAGCACGTCGGCCGCCGGGAGCCGCTCCCCCTCGGACAGGTCCTCGACGTAGACCACACGGCGCCCGGCCAGCGCTGCGGCGCCCCGGCCCGCCCCGAACCGGGCGCGGAGGCGCGCCATCGTCGCCGCTGGCTGCGACGCGGCCGCCGCCAACGTCCTGGCCTCGGTCACGTGCGCGCCGTACCGCCGGGACAGGTCGTCGAGGCGGTCGAGCAGGCTCGAGCCCTGCGAGGCGGCCTCCGCGGCCGCCTCGGCCACCACGAGCGCGGCGCCAATGCCGTCCTTGTCGCGCACGACCCCACCGACGGAGTAGCCGAGCGCCTCCTCGTAGCCCAACGCCAGGCGGCGCGCCGGACCCGGGGCCCGCACGATCCACTTGAACCCCGTCAGGGTCTCGGCGTGGGCCACGCCGGCCTCGGCGGCGATGCGCTGCACCAGGCGCGAGGAGGCGACGGTGCTCACGAAGATGTCTCCCGGCCCGAGGCCCCCGCCACGGACCAGGTGGTCGGCGAGCAGCGAGCCGACCTCGTCGCCGGTCACGTCCCGCAGCGCCCCGCCGGCACCAGCGGCCACGGCCAGCCGGTCGGCGTCGGGATCGTGCACCAGCACCAGGTCGGCGCCCACGGCGCGCCCGAGGGCCAGCGCGCGAACCCGCGCCTCGGGCTGCTCCGGGTTCGGCGAGCGAACCGTGGGGAACCCGGGATCTGGCTCGGCCTGGGCAGCCACCACGACCGGGGCGTCGAAGCCGGCGCGGGCGAAGGCCTCCAGCAGCAGGCTCTGCCCGACGCCGTGCAGGGCGCTGTAGGCGCTGCGCACGGCCCTGGGTCCACCCGGTCGCACCAAGGACACGACGGCGTCGAGATACGCCTCGACCGGACCCCGACCCGCCAAGCGCACGCCGCTGGCGTCCAAGGGGAGCAGCCGAGCCGGGCCCACGGCGTCGATGGCGGCCGCCAGCACCTCGTCGTCGGGGGCGGCGAGCGGCACCCCGCCCGCGACGTAGACCTTGATCCCGTTGTCGGAGGGCGGGTTGTGACTGGCGGTGACCATCAGCCCGGCGGCCGCGGAGAGGTGGCGCACCGAGAACGCCAGCAACGGCGTGGGGACCGGGCCGTCGAGCGCGACCACGTCGAAGCCGGCGGCGGCGAGCACCGCGGCTGCGTCGGCGGCGAACGCCTCGCTGCCCCGGCGCGCGTCACGCCCCACCACCACCGTCGAGCCGGGGCCCGGGCCCGGCGTCAGCCATGTGCCGAGGCCCACGGCCACGCGGCGGGCCACGGCCCGATTCATCCGGGCGGGACCAGCGCCCAACCGGGCGCGAAGACCCGCGGTCCCGAAGCGCAGACCAGCGCCGAAGCGGTCCTCGAGCGCGTCGAGGTCGTCGGCCGCGAGCAGCGCGACGATCTCGGCCCTCGTGTCGGGGTCCGGGTCGGCGTCACGCCAGGCCCGTGCCCGGCCCCGGAGCCCGTGGTCGGACCCGCCGTCGGGCGGGGGGGTTCCGACACCGTCCACGTTCAGCCGGGGAGCGCCACGCGGTCGATCACACCGGCGAGCAGCGCGCCGAGCGCGCCCGACGCGTCCCGGCCGGCTGTGAGGACCTCGGCGTGGTCGATCCCGCCGGGCGCTGATCCAGCCGCGAGGTTGGTGACCAGCGACACGGCCAGCACCTCGGCGCCGAGGTGGCGGGCTGCGATCGTCTCGTGCACCGTGGACATGCCGACCAGGTCGGCGCCCAGGGCGCGCAGCATGGCTATCTCGGCAGGGGTCTCGTAGTTGGGTCCGGCCAACCCGGCGTAGACGCCTTCGGCGAGGCCCGGCTCGACCTGTCGGGCCAGCTCCCTCAGACGGCGGGAGTAGGCGTCGGTCAGATCGACGAACCGCACCGGCGCGTCGGGGTCCAGCGGGCCCGCCACCGGCGACGAGCCGGTCAGGTTGAGGTGGTCCGCCACCAGCACCGGCTGTCCCACGGCCAAGCCGGGAGCGACGGCGCCGGCTGCGTTGGTCAACACGACGACACCGCAGCCGGCGGCGACGGCGGTGCGCACCGCGTGCACGACGGTGGACGGGCGGTGGCCCTCGTAGCCGTGCACACGGCCCGACAGCACGAGCACCGCCGCCCCCCCGGCTGCGCGCACGGAGCGCGCGACACCGGCGTGACCGGCCACCGCGGCAGGCACGAAGCCTGGCAGGTCCGCGTACCGCACCTCGGAGGTCGTCTCGCCCAGGGCCTCTGCGCACGGCGCCCACCCAGAGCCCAGCACCACCGCCACGTCATGGCGGTCGATGCCGGTCGCCGCGCCCAGAGCCGCCGCAGCGCTACGAGCGACCCCGAGCGGCCTTTCGCCCTCGGGCGGGGCCGCCGGGGTCTCGGCCATCAGCGGGCGAGGGCCGACAGCGCGCCCTCGGGCCGCGCGCCGGTGTGACCGAGCACCGCGGAAGCCGCCATCGAACCGAGCCGCCCGCAGCCGGAGAGATCACGCCCGTGCGTCAAGCCGTACAGGAAGCCGGCGGCGTAGAGGTCGCCCGCTCCGGTGGTGTCGACGACGTCGGGCACGGGGTGCGCCGCCACCTCGATGGTCTGCGCTCCGCTCACCACCACCGAGCCGGCGGGGCCCCGGGTCACCGCGGCCAGCTCCACGTCGGCGCGCAGCGCCTCGAGCGCTTCGTCGAGGTCGTCGAGCTCGTAGAGGACAAGGGCCTCGGCCTCGTTGGCGAACAGGACGTCGACCTGGTCGGCCACCAGCGCCCGCCACTCATCGCGGTGGCGCTCCACGCAGAACGTGTCCGACAGGGTGAGCGCCACGCGGCGCCGGTGGTCGTGGGCGACGCGGCTGGCTTTCCAGTAGGCCTCGCGGGCGGCGGGGCGATCGAAGAGATAGCCCTCCAGGTAGGTGATCGCCGCGCAGGCGATCACCTCGGGGTCGACGTCGTCGGGCCCGAGCCACTCCGCCGCCCCCAGGCAAGTGCTCATCGTGCGCTGGGCATCGGGAGTGACAACGATCAGGCAGCGGCCGGTCGGGGGTCCGTCGCTGGCGGGCGGGCAACCGAACGCGACGCCCGTGGCCCGCAGGTCGTGGGCGAACACCTCACCGAGCTGGTCGTCACGAACCCGCCCCACGTAGGCGGCCGAACCCCCGAAGCTGGCCACCCCGACCATGGTGTTGGCGGCCGAGCCGCCCGACACCTCCAGGCCCGGGCCCATCGCCGTGTAGAGGGCCGTCGCCCGGTCCGGGTCGACCAGCATCATCGCCCCACGGGCGAGGTCGTGATCGGTCACGAACGAGTCGAGCTCGTGGCTGATGACGTCCACCAGGGCGTTGCCGATGCCCACGACGTCGATCGCGGGAGGCTCCTGGCGGCGAGTCACGGGCGGTCACACTACCGAGTCGTCCTGACGGGATGGGCGGGCGACCCGGTGCTCGCCGGTAGCCTCCGGCGGTGGTCGAGGAGAACCCCCATCGCCTGCCGCGTGACGTCGTGCCGCGGCGCTATGACCTCGAGCTGGCCCCGGACCTCGACGAGTCGACCTTCACCGGCGTGGCCGACATCGCCGTGGAGGTCCTCGAGCGCACCGGGCGCGTCGTGCTCAACGCCGTGGAGCTCGACATCGACCGTGCCTGGATCGACGAAGGCTCGACTCGCCGCGACGTGCGTGTGGAGCTCGACGAGACCGCCGAGCGCGCCACGCTCGAGCTCGACGCCCCCCTCGAGCTCGGCGCGGCCGTCGTGCACCTGGAGTTCCGAGGGTCGCTCAACGACCGCCTTCGAGGCTTCTACCGATCGCGCTTCACCGACGGCTCCGGCGTGACGCGCTCGCTGGCCACCACCCAGTTCGAGGCCACGGACACGCGGCGCGCCTTCCCCTGCTGGGACGAGCCCGACCGAAAGGCCGTGTTTGCCCTCACCCTCGTCGTCGCCGACGGGCTGACCGCGGTGTCCAACGCCGGCGTCGTCGCCGACGAGGCGCTGGCCGACGGTCGCCGACGGGTCCGCTTCGCCGACACGATGGTGATATCCACCTACCTGGTGGCCTTCGTCGTGGGTCCGCTCGAGGTGGCAGGACCGGTCGATGTGGGCGGTGTGCCCGTGCGGGTGCTGTGCGTGCCCGGCAAGTCCCACCTGACCGGCTTCGCGCTCGACGTGGCCCGCTTCGCCCTCGACTACCTCTCGGGCTACTTCGCCCTGCCGTACCCGGGGGACACGCTCGACCTGGTCGCCATCCCCGACTTCGCCTTCGGCGCCATGGAGAACCTGGGCTGCGTCACCTTCCGCGAGACGCTCCTGCTCGTGGACCCCGCCCAGGCGACCCAGAGCGAGCTCCAGCGGATCGTCGACGTCATCTCCCACGAGCTGGCCCACATGTGGTTCGGCGACCTGGTGACCATGCGTTGGTGGAACGGCATCTGGCTCAACGAGGCCTTCGCGACCTTCATGGAGCTCAAGGTCACCGACGCCTACCGGCCGGACTGGCAGCGCTGGGTGGGCTTCGGGCTGTCGCGCACGACGGCGTTCGACACCGACGCTCTGGCCACCACGCGACCGGTGGAGTACCCGGTCGATTCGCCCCGCGACGCCGAGGGGATGTTCGACGTGCTCACCTACGAGAAGGGCGGCGCCGTGGTGCGCATGCTCGAGCAGTACCTCGGAGAGGATCGGTTCCGTGACGGCATCCGCCACTACATGGCGCTGCACCGCTACGGGAACACGGAGACCACCGACCTGTGGGACGCGATCGAGGAGGCGACCGGCGAGCCGGTGCGCCGGGTGATGGACACCTGGATCTTCCAGGGTGGCTTCCCGGAGGTCAGCGCGACCGGTCGGCCCGGCACGTTGGTGCTGTCGCAGCGCCGCTTCGCCTACCTGCCCGACCCGGCGACGGACCGGCGTTGGGCGGTCCCGATGGTGCTGCGCTGGGGTGGGCCGGCGACCGCCTCGACCATGCCGCTGCTGCTCGACAGCGACCGAGCCGAGCTGGAGGTCCCGCAAGGGACGACCTGGGTGGAGGCGAACGTCGAGGGCAACGGCTTCTACCGCGTCACCTACGGCGCCGACTGGCGATCGGCGCTGGTCGGCGTCGCCCAGGCGAAGCGAGCGCGCTGGAGCGCTACGGCCTCGTCGACGACACCTGGGCCTCGGTCCTACAGGGCTCCACGCCCGCCCAGGCCTTCATCGAGCTGGCCGAGGGCTTCGGCGCCGAGCGGGACCTGTCAGTGTGGACCCGGCTGGTCGGGTCGTTGGGAGCGCTGCTACGCATCGCCGACGACGACCGCGTACCCGCCTTGTCGGCACGACTGGCCGCCATCGTCGGCCCGGCCCTGGCCGAGGTCGGCACGCGACCCGTTCCCGGCGAGGCCGACCGCGACCGCGAGCGGCGAGGCCTGCTGCTGGCGGCGGCGGCGCTGCTCGGCAACGATCCCGACGCCAT
>CAVPEW010000010.1:0-6300 GCA_963703565.1 uncultured Microthrixaceae bacterium
CACGCATTCCGGCTCGATGCCTGCGTGCTTGATCGACGACAGCGGTGATGCCCCCGTCCCGCCGTTGTGGCCCGACAGGTGCACGACGTCGGCTAGGGCCTTGACGACGCCGGCGGCGATCGTGCCGACTCCCTCGACCGCCACCAGCTTGACCGACACCTGGGCTCCGTTGACCTGCTTGAGGTCGAAGATGAGCTGGCCTAGGTCCTCGATGGAGTAGATGTCGTGGTGCGGCGGCGGCGAGATGAGGCCCACCCCGGGTTGCGTGTGCCGCAGGCGGGCGATCTCGGGCGAGACCTTGTGCCCGGGGAGCTGACCGCCCTCGCCGGGCTTGGAACCCTGCGCCATCTTGATCTGCAGCTCGTCGGCGAAGGCGAGGTACTCCGGGGTCACGCCGAAGCGCCCCGAGGCGATCTGCTTGATCCGGCTGTTGCGGTCCTCGCGTCCGCGACCTCGTGTGCGGTACCGCGCCGGATCCTCGCCGCCCTCGCCGCAGTTGGAACGCCCACCCACCATGTTCATGGCCTGGGCGAGCGTCTCGTGAGCCTCCTTGGACAGCGCTCCGTGGGACATGGCGCCGGTGGAGAACCGGGCCAGGATGCTCGACGCCGGTTCGACCCGGTCGAGCGGGACAGCCGGCCCGGCGGGGATCGCCTCGAGCAGGTCGTGCAGCTCGACGGGAGGCCGCGCGTCCACCAGGTCGGCGAAGCGCTGGTAGCCCTCGTGGACACCACCCGCGATGGCGCGTTGCAGGAGGTGGGCAGCTGCCACCTCGCGCTCGGCCGGATCCGGCTCGGCGATCACGGTCAGCTCGTTGAGGGCGTCCACCACGTCCTTGTCGTGTGCGTGGTATTCGCCGCCCCTGCGGACGCGTATCCATCCGGGGCTCTCGAGCTCGGGGCGTGGCCAGGCGGCTCGGTGTCGCCGCAGGACGTCCTCGCCGATCTGGTCGAGGCCGATGCCACCCACGACCGACACGGTGCCGGGCAGGCAGCGGTCCACCACGTCGGGTCCCAGGCCCACCGCCTCGAACAGCTGTGCACCCCGGTACGAGTCGAGGGTTGCGATGCCCATCTTGGACATCACCTTGAGCACCCCGGCCTCCATCGCCGCCTGGAGGCGCTCCTGAGCCTCGGGACTGACCAGCTCGGCATCGTCGGCGGTGTCGGCCGTGTGGGCGACGGTCTGCAACGCCAGGCGTGGGCACACAGCGTCGGCGCCGTAGCCGAGCAACGTCGCGACCTCGTGCACGTCTCGAGCCGAGTCGCTCACGACCACCACGCTCGTGGCGGATCTCAGGCGACGTTCCACCAGCCCACGCTGGACCGCGCCCACCGCCAGCAGGGACGGCACCGGAGCCCGCGCCGGGCCGACGGCGTCGTCGTCGACGATGACGATCCCGGCCCCTCCGCGAACGGCCTCGACCGCGTCGGACTCGAGCCGGTCGAGCGCGCGGGTGAGCCCCCCGGCACCGTCGGCGACGGCGAAGGTGGCGTCGAGAGGCACCACTGGGTACGGCGCCCGGTCGGTCAGGTGCAGGACGTCGACGCCCGACGGGAACAGGAAGAAGCTCGGTAGCTCGAGCATCCGGGCTGCTGCGGGTTCCTCGGACAGAAGCGGCTGGCGGGGCCCGAGCAGCGTGCGCAGGCTCATGACCGAGCGCTCGCGGATCGGGTCGATGGGTGGGTTCGTCACCTGGGCGAAGCGCTGCTTGAGGTAGTGGTGGATGGGTCGGGGCCTCGCTGCGAGGTGCGGAAGAGGCGAGTCGTCGCCCATGGCGAAGGTCGGCTCGTAGGCGTCGTCGACCATCGGTCGCAGCACCATGGCCAGGTCTTCACGGGTGTAGCCGTGGGCGGCCTGGCGCGCCACCAGGTCCTCGGGGGCTTCGAGTACCGGCTGTCCCGGCGACAGCCGGTACAAGCCGTCGGCTGCCCAGCGCCCGTAGTACGGCCCGGCCGCGACCAGGCGGTCTCGGCAGGCTGCTTGGTCGAGGAACCCTCGGGTGGGGTCGACGAAGAGCATCTGGCCGGGCCCCAGCCGCCCGCGCCGGACCGGGCCACGCCCTGACACGTCGACGGCGCCCACCTCGGACGCGCACACCACCAGGCCGTCACCGCAGCGCAGGTAGCGCAGGGGGCGAAGGCCGTTGCGATCGAGACGGGCCCCCACACCGATGCCGTCGGTGAAGATGACCCCGGCAGGCCCGTCCCAGGCCTCCATGAGCGTCGAGTGGTAGCGGTAGAAGCCCCGCAGGTCGGGATCCATCGCCCGGTCGTGCTCCCACGCCTCGGGAAGCACCATGGCCATGGCGTGGCGAACGTCGCGCCCGGCGCGGGTGAGCAGCTCCACGATCGCATCGAGCTTGCCCGAATCGCTCGTGGTGGGATCGAGGACCGGGCGCATGAGATCCTCGGGCCCGAGGCCGGCGGTGTCGGTGCCCAGAAGGGCACGGGCCCTCAGGTGGGCTGCATTGCCGGAGATGGCGTTGATCTCGCCGTTGTGGCACAGCGTTCGGAACGGCTGGGCCAGCTCCCAGGTCGAGCGGGTGTTGGTCGAGAAGCGCTGGTGGAACACCGCGAAGTTGACCTCGTACCCCGGGTCGCCCAGGTCGGGGTAGAAGTCCGCCAGCGCACCCGCGGACGCCAGGCCCTTGTAGACCACGGTGCGGAACGAGCACGACGCGACGTAGGTGCCCGTCGTGGTCCGCTCGACGCGCCGACGAACCCGCAGAGCCGCTCTCTCGTCGTGCGGCGAGGTCCCGGTGAACACGGCATGGACGATGCCGGGGCAACTCTGCCTCGCAAGGGGTCCGAGCGCGGACGGCTCCACCGGGACCATCCGCCAATCGATGAGGCCCAGGCCCTCTTCACGCAGCGCCGACTCCACGGCCGGGCGGGGGTCTGGACCCCGGACGAACAGCGTGGCCACACCCGCGTCGGGAAAGCGCCGCCGGTCTATCGGGACCAGCAGACCGCACCCGTCGGCGCTGGCGCCGTCGGCCGCGACGGCGCCGCGGTGCTGCACCCCGGCAAGGCCCTCGAGAGCGGTGCGCAGCAGGGCGTTCGACGAGCGGCCGGTTTCGTCGGCGACGAAGCCGATCCCGCACGAATCGTGTTCGGCGTGGGCGCCCGGCAAGGGCCGGGGCGGGTGGCGAACGGGCGCGGGGGGACGGCTCGAGACGATGCGGGGCACGGTGCGACTCCAGGGCGCGTTGACACTTGGTGGCGGGGCTTCGCCGTTGAAGGATGGGCGGCGCTGCCCGCTCCCCGCGCCGCCGACGCTACCGCGAGGCCAGCGGCGGTGAGGGCGCGTGCGGCCGGCCTGAGTGGCTCACACCCGGGGTCCGACCTCTTCGCCGATGAGCTCGAGCTGGACGAGATCGTCGATGTCGAGGAACTGCAGGTAGAGCCGGCTGACCCCGAGCCGGGCCCAGCTGGTCACCTGGTCGACGATCTGGGTCGGCGTGCCGACCAGCCCGACGCCCTCCCGGTCGCGCCCGATCGCCTCGAGCCCGCGGGCGACGGCGGCGTCGTCGGCGCCGCACACGATGGTCTGCGCCGCGGACAGCACCATCGACGCCGGGTCCCGCCCCGCGGCCTCGCAGGCGGCGCGGACCCGGTCGAACTGCGCGGCGGTGGCTTCCACGGAGTGGAAGGGGACGTTGAACTCGTCGGCGAAGCGGGCGGCCAGGCGCGGCGTGCGGCGGGCACCGGCTCCACCGACGATGATCGGCGGACGCGGGGCCTGGAGCGGCTTGGGCAGGGCGGGCGAGTCGGTGAGGGTGAAGTGCCGCCCGGAGAAGGAGTACGTGTCGCCGGGGGCGGTGCCCCACAGCCCGGTCACGATCTCGAGCTGCTCCTCGAGCCGGTCGAATCGTTCGCCCAACGGCGGGAAGTCGATGCCGTACGCGGCGTGCTCCTCGACGTACCAGCCGGTGCCCAGCCCGAGCTCGATCCGTCCCCCGCTCATCTCGTCGACCTGGGCGGCGGCGACGGCCAGCAGCGACGGGTGCCGGAACGTGCAGGACGTGACCAGGGTGCCGAGCCGGATCCCGCTCGTCTCGCGCGCCAGGGCCCCGAGAGTCACCCAGGCGTCGGTCGGGCCGGGTCGCCCGTCGACGCCGCCCATGCGCAGCAGGTGGTCGGAGCGGAAGAAGCCGTCGAAGCCGAGTCGCTCAGCGGCGCGAGCGACCTCGGCCAGCTGGTCGTAGGTCGCGCCCTGCTGCGGTTCCACGAAGATCCTCAGGTCCATCCGCCGACCGTACATCCGGAGTCCTCGGCGCCGTCCGCCCGCCGCGAGGTCGTGGGGGCTCGGGCGTGACCGGTCTCTGTACGGGAGCGCACAGGGTGACGGCGCCGGTGTTGGCGTTCCGTCACGGCCCGATGACGGGACCGAAACCCGAGGGGAACCCCCCGTTCCTACCGTGCGCCGTCATGGACAGGCGAAGCTTCCTCAAGCTCACGGCGGCGGCCGCTGCGCTACCGGCGTCGGCCACCCTGTTGGGCGCGTGCGGCGACGGCGACGACGCGGGGACTTCGTCGGCGTCCCCGTCGAGCGCGCCATCGGCTTCGGGCAGCGGGGCCGAGGGGTCCGGAGCGGACAAGGTCAAGCTCGGGTTCATCGCCCTGACCGACTGCGCGCCGCTGGTCATGGCCAAGGAGCTGGGGATCTTCGCGGATCGCGGCCTGGACGTCACCCTGGAGAAGCAGGCCTCCTGGCCGGCGACACGGGATGCCCTGGTCAACGGGCAGATCGACGGCGCCCACTGCCTGTACTCGATGCCGTTGTCGGTCGCCACCTCGGTGGGCGGCACCGGTAGCCGCGCCCTGAAGGTGGCGATGGGGCTGAGCCAGAACGGCCAGGGCATCACGCTGAGCAACGACTTCGCCGAGGCTGGCTACGGCGACCTCGGCGCTGCGCGTGAGCTGCTCGCGGGGCGCGACGCGCCCAGCCTGGCGATGACCTTCCCGGGCGGCACCCACGACCTGTGGCTGCGGTACTGGATCGCCGCCACCGGCGTAGACGCCGGTGGCCTCGACATAAAGGCCGTGCCGCCACCCCAGATGGTGCAGAACATGAGCGTCGGTGCCGTGTCGGGCTACTGCGTCGGCGAACCGTGGAACGCGGTCGCGGTGCGCCAGGGGATCGGCTTCACCCACCTGGCCACCCAGGACCTGTGGCGCCACCATCCGGAGAAGGCGTTGGTGGTCAACGAAGGCTTCGCCGCCGAGCGCGTCGATGTGTGCAAGCGGCTGATGGCGGCGCTCCTCGAGGCATGCAGGTGGCTGGACGAGCCCGCAAACCGCGCCGAGGCAGCCGACACGATCGGCGCCGAGGCCTACGTGAACGCGGCACCCGACGAGATCCGCGGTCGGCTCACGGGTGAGTACGAGCTCGGGGGAAAGCTGGGTTCGAAGACATTCGAAGGCGACCAGATGCGCTTCTTCGCCGACGGTGAGGTCAACGCGCCGAGCAAGGGCTACGCCACATGGTTCCTCGCTCAGTACCAGCGTCTCGGGCTGCTCGGCGACCAGCCCGACTACGCCGCGCTGGCCGATGACCTGTTCCTCACCGACCTCTACGCCGAGGTCGCCGCGGCCGAGCGGATCAGCGTGCCCGACGACATGGTCCCCTTCGATGTCCGCCTCGACGGTGTCACCTTCGACCCCAACCGCCCCGAGCAGGAGGTGTCGCGACGATGACCACGACCTTGGATCCCGGGACCCAGGCAGCCAGCGAGGCCCCGGACGCCCCGACCCGAGAAGCGGTGCCGCCGCGCACGGGCCCGTCGCGCTGGCGGCGGTTCGCGGCCGGCGCCGGCCTGGGGCTGCTCGGTGTCGCGGTGGTCGTCGCCCTGTGGGTGCTCGCTGCGGCCCGCGTAGCAGAGTTCCCCTCGGTCGGGGAGGGTCTGTCCACGCTGCGGGACCTGCTCCGGGATCCGTTCCGCGACAACGGCCCCAACGACAAGGGCATCGGCTGGCAGTTGGCCAGCTCCCTGGGCCGGGTCGCGTGGGGGTTCTCCCTGGCGGTCGCGGTGGGAGTCCCACTGGGGCTCGCCATGGGGGTGAGCCGGCGCTGGTGGCAGGCCGCCAACCCCGTGATCCAGTTCCTGCGGCCGGTGTCGCCGTTGGCCTGGTACCCGATCTGGCTGGTCGTTCTCAAAGACGTCGACCTCGCCGCCCGTTGGGTCATCTTCGTCACCGCCGTGTGGCCGATGGTGCTCAACGCCGCTGCCGGGGCCCAGACCGTCCCGTCCGACCAGCGTGAGGTGGCGCGGGTCTTCCGCTTCTCTCGCCGCAC
>CAVPEW010000011.1:0-21991 GCA_963703565.1 uncultured Microthrixaceae bacterium
GTACTTGGTAAAAGTAAATCCATGGCTTGCTCAACCTGTTCAAAAATGTTCCCCGTGATTTCATCCTGAAATTTCAATTCATCGTCAGTTTCAAAATATCCAATTTTTATCGAAGCTCCTGTAACAAATTTTGTAGGTTTTGGATGAAACAAAAGAATTGCTGCTCTTTTCAAATACTCATTTTCAATTAACTGCAAGTTGTCTGCTAATTGTTCATCTGTATCAGTTAAAACATCATCCTCAATACGTTGAGCTTTGACTGCTTTTTTTCTGAAAAAATCGAAGGTTTCTTTCTTTAAATCTGCAACTGAAATATTTGGAACAGGAACACCGTCCCAACGTTTTCCCTTGCGTTCCAACATGAATTTATCAAGCGCAGCTCCTTTTAATTCTTGTTTGTATAGGCACTCCTATAATGGTATTGTCCTTTGTAATTTACAGGATTTGGATAAGACTCTACAATTATTTCAATGAATTGTTTTTCATTTTCATTCAGTAAATTAATGTCGCAAACAACCCCCAAATTGGTAACAATTTTATTGGCAGGTTGCCGCGATCCCCGGGCCTGGGCGCTCGGGGTGCTGGGCATGGCCGGAGTGACCACCGACCCCGCCGAGGCCGACCGCGGCGTCGTCCAGCGGCGGTTTCGTGACCTGGTCCGTCGCGCGCACCCCGATCACGGAGGCGACACGGCCGCGGCCGCGCAACGCATCAGCGAGCTGTCCGAGGCTCGGCGGATCCTGCTGGCGCAATGAGCTCGGCGCGGGCGTCCGGCGCCGGCCCCGCCGGCGTCGTGCTCTTCCCGGGAGCTGGCACGGGTGCCGATCATCCGGGTCTGGCAGCGATCGAGGCTGCGGTCACCTCCCCGGTGCGCCGGGTCGACTTCGCCTACCGCGTGACCGGCCGCCGCGGGCCGCGGCGCTGGTGGGCGAGGTGGTCGCGGCTGCACCCCCCCGGGCGCCCCGAGCGGAGCAGAGTCGACCACCTCGGTGCGATCGACGTGCCTGTGCTGGTCGTCTCGGGCACCGGCGATGCCTTCGGCACGCCCGACGAGCTCGCCGGCGCGGCGGCGCAGATGGCGGGCCCGGTCACGATGGTGCTCCTCGACGGCGCCCGCCACGGCCTCGAGGGCCGAGACGACGATGTGGCGCGGACCGTGCGCGACTGGCTCGACCGTTGAGCCGGTTCAGCAGCCGGCCGGGTCTGCGGCGCCTCCACCCGGGCTGTCGGGCTCGAACCGGTCGATCCTGTCCTCGGGGTTGAGCTCCTCGAGCTCGCGCCGGGACGTCTCGGGGTAGGCGACGACCACCAGGACGGCCATGAGCAGTGGCCCTGCCGCGAGCAACGTTAGGCCGGGGCCGATGCGATCCCAGCGTTCGGCGAGGGCGCCCGCGACGAGCAGGCCGGTGCTCGACCCCACCACACCGGCCACGGTGATCACGGCGTTGGCACGGCCCCGCAGCGAGGTCGGGAACAGCTCCGGTCCGTACACGCCCAGCGCGGGCACGGTGACCGCGCCCAACGTCGCGCCAGCCACGGACAGGGCCCACATGGAAGCCCCGGACGAGGCGAACATCGCCGCGGTGAGCACAACCCCGGCCACGACGCCGAACGCGCCGATCCCTCGCCGTCCCCTGCGGTCCGCGATCCGCGCCCCGACGATGATCCCGAGGCCGCCGGGGGTGTTGGTGAGCACCGAGAACAGCGTGATCCGCAGCGCGGAGTAGCCCCGCTCGTCGCGCAGGAACTCGTTCATGAACTGCGAGGCCGGCGCGGTGAACAGACCCACCAGCAGAGCGGAAGCCGCCAGGAGCCAGAAGCGACCCCCGTGCCCGGCGACAGTGGCCCGAGCGTGAGGCCGCACGAAGCGGCGGCTCTCGGGCAGGAGGGTGCCGAGGCGGCGCAGGAGGGGCAGCGCCAACAGCGGCACCAGGTACAGCACCCGCCATGCTCGCTCGTCGAGGTCGGCGACCGGCAGCACCCAAAGGCAGATCCCAGCGCCGAGCCCACCCGTCATGGCCAGCAGGCTGGCGGCGTAGGCACGGGCGCCTGCGGGGACCTCCTCGGCTGCCACGACCACGACGAGCACCGATGCCGAGGTGGCCAGCCCTCGCGAAACCGTCTGGGTCAAGCCCAGCGCGACGAGCCCCGGTGCGAATGCTCCTCCCGCGGCCGCGATGCACGCACCGGCGATCGAGACCAGCAGCGCTCGCCGGCGTCCGGCCCGGTCGGCCAGCGCGGCCACGGCCACCGAGCCGAGCACACCGACTCGGATCGCGGCGAGGGTCGTGCCCTGTGCCCGGTCCGAGACGTGCCACTCGTCGGCGGCGAAGGTCATGGTCTGGGTCACCAGGGTCGCCAGGTACCCGCACAGCACCGTCAGGGCGCTGAGGACGCCCACCACGGTGGCGGAGCGCTCGTCGAGGCGGGTGCTGGGTGCCCACCAGGGGACCTCGCCCCGGCCGAGGCGACGCCGTAGCCCTGAGCGGACCAGCGGGTTGAACACCACCGGCCACATCCCCGGCGCGAGAGCGAAGTCGGTCTGTTCGTGCACCGTGCCGTCGGGCTTCGGGGTCAGGCGGCGCCGGTACCGGCGGAACGGGCCGTCGGTGGCCTCGAACAGGCCGGGTTCGACCTCTCGTTCGAGCACGAGGCAGTCGTCGCGAGGTGTCCGCCTTGCCGCCCGCTCCGCCTCGTCGAGGGTCCAGGTCGCCTCGAGGACCGGCACCGCTCAGGGCCCGTCGTGGTGCGGGTCGCTCTCGCGCTCGGCCAGGGCACGCGTAGCCCGCCGGTTCGCCAACCCGAGCAGGCCGGCGAAGAGCCCGATCGGCACGAGCACCCACAGGATCTCGTCCCAGCCGCCCTGGTGGGCCAGGAGGGCGACGTGGTCGGGGAGCATGCGGCCCAGCGTCGCAGACGGGGGCCGGCGACCTGCAGTCGGGGACCCACCGTCGGGTATCCGCGGCCCGGTGGCGGTGTCGCAGGCAGTTGGTGGCGGCCCCCCTAGCCTGGGACCATGAGCGATGAGGTGGCTGGCCGGCCGGGCCCGTCGAGCACAGGAGCGCCCGTGACGGTTCAGGACCCGAGAGCGCAAACCGACCAGGGAGCCCCGGCGGGGTTGGCCGAGCAGGTCGCCCGCACGATCGAGGCCATCCGCCCGGCGATCCAGGCCGACGGGGGCGACATCTTCCTGCGCGGGGTCGACACCGATAGCGGAGTCGTGTCGGTGGAGCTGGTCGGGGCGTGCGTGTCCTGCCCTGCGTCCACGGTGACCCTCAAGGCCGGCATCGAGCGCATCTTGCGTGACCGCGTTGAGGGGGTGACCGAGGTGGTCAACGTCGGCGAGGTCGAGCTGGACGGCACCCCGCTGTCGCTCTAGCGGCAGGGCCGAGGCGTCGACCGCCGTGGTCACATCCGACGTCGCTGCGCTGGTGGCCGCCGCCCGGGCGGGCGAGCGGGCCCCGCTCGCCCGGCTGCTCTCCATGGTCGAGCGGGGAGGCGACGACGCTCGCGCCGTCTCGGCTGCCACCCATCCGCTGGGCGGCGGCGCGTACACGGTCGGCATCACCGGGGCGCCCGGGGCCGGCAAGTCGACGCTCACCGCGGCGCTGGTCCGCCGGTGGCGGGCCCTGGGCGAGCGGGTAGCGGTGCTGGCAGTGGACCCGTCGTCGCCGTTCTCGGGCGGCGCGATCCTCGGCGACCGCATCCGCATGTCCGACCATGCAACGGACCCGGGCGTGCTGATCCGTTCGATGGCATCGAGGGGGCACCTCGGTGGCCTCTCGGTCGCCACGCCGGCGGCGGTGCGGGTCCTCGATGCCCTGGGCTGGCCCTGGGTCGTGATCGAGACCGTCGGCGTGGGGCAGGTGGAGGTGGAGGTCGCCGGTGCCGCCGACACGACCGTCGTCGTGGTCAACCCCGGCTGGGGGGACGCGGTCCAAGCGGCCAAGGCCGGACTGCTCGAGATCGCCGACGTGTTCGTGGTCAACAAGGCCGACCGACCCGGCGCAGACGAGGCCCGTGCCGATCTGGAACGGCTGTGCGACCTATCCGCCGGCCGGGGGGGACGCCGCCCGGCGGTCGTGTCGACGGTGGCCGAGACCGGCGAGGGAGTCGAGGCCTTGGGCCTGGCGGTGGCCGCGCACCGCGCCGAGCTCGAGAGCTCTGGTGAGCTCTCCGTGCGCCGGGCGCAGCGCCAGCGCGCCGAGCTGGCCGAGGTCGTCGGTCGGCGCCTGCTCGAGCAGGCCCGGCGCACGGCGGGCGGCGACCGCTTCGAGTCGCTGGCGGCGGAGGTCGCCGCCCGTCGGATCGACCCGTGGCAGGCGGCCGAGGAGCTTCTCGGCGACGCGGGGGGCTACGCCTCGGCGCCGGCCGATCGCCCACCGACGTAGCATCCGCCGATGCCCGACCGGTTCGTGCACCTCGAGCGCCGCACCGACCGCGTCGCGGTCATCACGCTCGACAACCCGAAGGCGAACACGCTCTCGTTGGCGGTGCTCGCAGAGCTGGCCGGCCACGCCGAGTCGCTCTGCGACGACCCGCCCGGCGCTGTGGTCGTCACCGGCGGCACGAGGATCTTCGCGGCGGGCGCCGAGATCTCCGAGTTCGCCGGCCCGGCCGCGGCCGCGGCGGTCGCCGGGGCCTTCCGCCGGGCCCTCGACGCCGTGGCGGCCATCCCCCGGGTGACCATCGCGGCGATCGCCGGCTATGCCCTCGGCGGGGGCTGCGAGCTGGCCCTCGCCTGCGATCGGCGCCTGGCCGGCGAGAGGGCCAAGCTGGGTCAGCCCGAGATCCTGTTGGGCATCATCCCCGGCGGGGGCGGCACCCAGCGCCTGGCCCGTCTGGTGGGCCCGTCGAGGGCGAAGGACCTCGTGCTGAGTGGTCGGCAGGTCGGGGCTGTCGAGGCGCTGGCCATGGGTCTCGTCGACGAGGTCGTCCCCGACGCCGAGCTCGCCGAGCACGCCCTGGCGCAGGCGGCCGCCTACGCCAGGGGTCCTCTGATGGCGCACGCTCTGGCCAAGCAGGCCATCGACCGGGGCCTGGACGTGACCCTCGCCGACGGCCTGGACCTCGAACGCGAGCTCTTCGAGGAGGTCTTCGGCACCGAGGACGCAGCGACTGGCGTCGCCTCCTTCCTGGAGCAGGGCCCCGGCAGGGCCCGCTTCGCAGGTCGCTGAGGCACCTCGGGTGATGGCCGAACCGCCGCTCCCGCCCCCGCCGGGCCCTGCCGTGCCGGCATGGGCCTCGATGGGGCCCTACGCCTACCGGCAGGGTTCGCCCGACCCGCCCGTCGCGTTGGCCGGACTGGTGCGTGCCCTCAGCCTGCTGCTGCCGCTCGGCGCTGCCCTGGGTCTGCTGGCGGCGGTCGCCCGTTGGCGCCGCGGTGGGCTCCTCGACGACCTCGTGGGCGCGGACCCCCCCGACTTCGGCGAGCTGTCCGACGCCGACCACCTCGTCGTGGGGGCATCCGCCGCCCTCGCTCTCGTGTACCTGACCACGATCGTCTTGTTCATCGTGTGGCAGTACCGCCACGCACGCAACGCCGCCGCCCTGGGTGCCAGGTCCGGCCTGGGACCGGGCTGGGCCGTGGGCGGCTGGTTCGTGCCGCTGGCCAACTTCGTCCTACCGGCGATCCAGCTGTGCCAGTCCGCACGGCCCTCGCTGGGCCGGCGAGCCAACGCCGTGGTGATCGGCTGGGCAATCGTGTTCGGTCTGGCCGTCGGGGTGTCGTTCTCGAGTGGGGCGCTGCTGGGTACCGACGAGGAGGGCAACCTCAGGCTCGAGACCGTCGAGGACGTGCGCGATGCCGCATCGAGCGAGCGGGTGGCGGCGGTGGGCCTGGGGCTGCTCGCCCCGGCGGCGTTGCTGGCGACCTCGATGGTCCGTACGCTCAGCGGCGCGCAGCAGCGGGCCTTCGCCACTGGCGCCCAGGCACCTCCGGCGCCAGCACCTCGCCTGACGCCCATCGCGGCCCCGGGAGCTTCGTGGGGCTGGTCCGGGGATCGCCTCGCGACACCACCACCACCGCCGCCACCGCCGGCGTCCCCGCGGTCTGCGCCGCCCCCGCCGCCACCTTCTCCGCCACCGGCACCCCCGTTCCCTCCGCCCGGTTGAGCGCCGGCGCGCAGGGCCCGGTCTCGTTCAGCCCCAGGCGATCCGGCCCAGCTCCATGGGGCTGGCCAGGTCCGGGTGGGCGGGAAGGACCCGCACGGTCACCCCGTAGCGGCCGGTGCGGTCGCACTCGATCTCGGCCGTGTAGCGCAGGTGCCCGTCGACGGTGGCGGGACCAGGTTGCATTCGGACAGTTCGCAGCTCCGACAGCTCGGCGTTCTGGCCGACCGGTCCGTGCACGAGCTGCACCTCGACCTCGTCGGCGGTGAGGGGTCCGGTCGACACCACCGCTTCCACCGCGCGCCTGTCCCCCAGCTCGGCCAGGTCGCCGTCGAGGTCGACGCGGTCGATGTGCACGCTGTGCCAGGCCTTCGCCGCCCGTGCCTTGAACCTGGCCAGGGCCCGGGCCCTGGCGAACCCGTCGGCGGCGAGGGCGTCGGCGCGCCGGGCGGTGGGCTCGTACAGCTCCTCGGTGTAGTCGCGCGCCATGCGCGCGGCGCTCACCCGCGGCCCGAGGCCGGCGAGCGAGTGCTTGACACGCGCCACCCAGCCGCGCGGCACCGGACCCTGCATGCGGTCGTAGAACAGGGGGACCACCTGGTGCTCGAGCAGGTCGAGCAGGGAGGCCGCTTCCAGCTCGTCGCGGCGTTCGACGTCCTCGACGTGCTCGGCGGAGCTGATCGCCCAGCCGTTGTCGCCGTCGAAGCACTCGGCCCACCAGCCGTCGAGGATCGACAGGTTGAGTCCGCCGTTGAGCGCCGACTTCATCCCCGAGGTCCCGCACGCCTCCTGGGGGCGGCGGGGGGTGTTCAGCCACACGTCGCAGCCGTGGTAGAAGGCGCGGGCCACGGCGATGTCGTAGTCCTCCAGGAACACGAACCGGTGCCGCACGCCGGCGTCGGAGGCGAACGTGGCGATGGCTCGGATCAGCTCCTTGCCCGCGTCGTCGGCGGGGTGTGACTTGCCTGCGAAGACGAACTGCAGCGGCCGGTCGCTGCGGGTCAGCATGGCCCGGAGGCGGTCGGGTTGGGCCATCAGCAGGGTGGCCCGCTTGTAGGTGGCGAAGCGTCGTGCGAACCCCACGGTCAGGGCCCGCGGGTCGAGGGCCTCGTCGGCCCAGGCGGCATCGGAGGCGGAGCGGCCCATCGAGGCGAGCTGGCGGCGCAGGCGGCGCCTCACGAAGTCGACGAGGCGTTCGCGGCCCTGCTCGCGGGCGCGCCACACCTCGTCGTCCCCGGCGTCGCGGAGCCTCTCCCAACGGTCGGGCCCCGCTTCGGGCCACTGCGCCAGCACGTGGCGGGTGCACAGCTCGGCGATGTCGGGCGACACCCAGGTCGGGGCGTGCACGCCGTTGGTGATCGATCCGATCGGTACCTCGTCGATGGGGACGTCGGGCCACAGGTCGGCGAACATCTCCCGGCTGACCTCGCCGTGCAGGCGGGCCACGGCGTTGGACCGGCCGGCCAGGCGCAGCCCCATCACGGCCATGTTGAACCGCTCCTCGGGCAGGTCACCCGGTCGGTGCCCGAGCGCCATGAGCTCGTCGAGCGAGACGCCGACCTCCTGGGCCCAGCCCGAGAAGTAGCGCTCGATCAGCTCCCGGGGGAAGCGGTCGATCCCGGCTGGCACCGGCGTGTGGGTGGTGAATATGCACCCGGCGCGGACGGCCTCGATGGCCTCCGGGTAGCCGAGGCCATCCCTGGTGACCAACCTGCGGATCCGCTCGAGGCCAAGGAACCCGGCGTGACCTTCGTTGGTGTGGAACACCTGTGGCTGCAGGCCCAGCGAGTCCAGGGCACGCACCCCGCCCACGCCCAGGAGGATCTCCTGGCGCAGGCGGTGTTCGGTGTCGCCGCCGTAGAGGCGGTCGGTCACCTGGCGCAGCCCCGGGGGGTTCTCGTCGACGTCGGCATCGAGCAGGTAGAGGGGTATCCGCCCCACGGAGGCCCGCCAGAGGCGGGCCACGAGCGTCTCGTCCCCCAGCTCGACGGTCACCCGGACGCCTTCGCAGGGCGTGAGCGCCATGGCATAGGGGTCGAGGTCGGGGTAGATCTCCTGCTGCCAGTTGTCGCCCGACAGGGCCTGGCGGAAGTAGCCGTGGCGGTACAGCAGACCGACGCCCACGAGCGGGAGGCCCAGGTCGCTGCTGGCCTTGAGGTGGTCGCCGGCGAGCACGCCGAGCCCGCCGGAGTACTGCGGCACGGCCTCGGCAATGCCGAACTCGGGCGAGAAGTACGCCACCGAGCGCAATGGTCCGGGGCTGTCGCCGCGATCGTGGAACCAGCGCGGCCCGCTCATGTAGCGCTCGTGCTCGAGGTGCACCTCGCCCAGGAACTGCACGAATCCGGGATCCCGGCGCAGCTCGTCCAGGCGGTCGCGCCCCACGACGCCCAGGAGGCGTACCGGATCGTGGTCGGTCTCGTCCCACACAGCGGGGTCGACCCATCGGAACAGGTCGCGCGTCTGGGAGTCCCACGACCACCGCAGGTTCATCGCCAGATCTCCGAGCTCCGCGAGGTCGGGGGGCAGCGACGGACGCACGGTGAAGCTGCGAAGGGCCCTCATCGGGGCGGGACCCTATCGAGCGCCAGCCGTCGGCTCCGGACCGCCACCTCGAAGGTCACGGGCTGTTCATATGCCGGTCGGGGGGGCATGGTGTACCTGCCGGCCGATCTCCGGTTTGCCCTGGTCGGCCGGCGCGTAGGGTGGTCCAGTGCTGCCCCCGATCCTGATAGCGGCGGTCCGCCCCCGCACGCCGACGGGTCGACCCGCCAAGGCAGTCCTCGGCGAGGAGGTGCTGGTGTCGTGCGACCTGCTCGCCGACGGGCACGACGTGTTGGGCGGACGGGTGCGGTACCGCGAGGTGGGGCGCAGGTGGCTCGATGCCACCCTGCGCCCGCTGGGCAACGACCGCTGGCAGGCGGTGGTGAGCTTCTCCGACATCGGTCCCCACGAGCTGCGCATCGAGGCCTGGACGGATCGCTACGCCACGTGGTGCCACGCGATCGAGGCCAAGGTCGCGGTCGGGCTCGACGTGCAGCTGGAGCTCGAGGAGGGAGCGCGGATCCTCGACGAGATGGCCCGCGCCGTGCCACGCGCCGACCGGTCGCGACTGAGCGACGCGGCCGCCGGGCTGCGGGGTGCCCATTGCTCGCTCGACGTCCGGCTCAACGCCGGGTTGGACCAGGAGCTCTCTCGCATCCTCGACGGGGTACCCGACCCGACCCGGCACAGCCGATCGGCCCGCTACCCGCTCTGGGTCGACCGGAGGCGCGCCGCAGTCGGGGCCTGGTACGAGTTGTTCCCGCGCTCGGAGGGCGGGTTCACCGGCGCTGCCCACCGCCTCGAGGCCGTGGCCGACATGGGCTTCGACGTGGTGTACCTGCCGCCCATCCATCCGGTGGGGCGCACCCACCGCAAGGGCCCGGGCAACTCCGTGGTCGCCGGTCCCGACGACCCCGGAAGCCCCTGGGCGATCGGTGGCCCGGAAGGAGGCCACACCGCTGTCGCCTCCGAGCTGGGTGGCGAGGCGGCCTTCGACGCCTTCGTCGTACGGGCCACCGATCTGGGCCTGGAGGTGGCGCTCGACTACGCCTTGCAGTGCTCGCCCGACCACCCGTGGGTCCACGAGCACCCCGAGTGGTTCGAGGTCCGCCCGGACGGCTCGATCCGCACCGCCGAGAACCCGCCCAAGAAGTACCAGGACATCCACCCTCTCCGCTTCTGGCCTCCCTCGGAGGCCGACCGCCGCGCCCTGTGGGAGGCCTGCCGGGACGTGGTCCTGCACTGGATCGCGCGCGGGATCCGCATCTTCCGCGTCGACAACCCCCACACCAAGCCGCTCGCGTTCTGGGCCTGGCTCATCGACGAGGTGCGTCGCGACCATCCCGATGTGGTCTGGTTGGCCGAGGCCTTCACCCGCCCCAAGATGATGTCGGCCCTGGCCGAGGTCGGGTTCAGCCAGAGCTACACCTACTTCACCTGGCGGACCGAGCCCGCGGAGCTGGCCCAGTACGTGCACGAGCTCACCGCCACCGAGCTCGCCGACTGGTTCCGCCCCGCCTTCTGGCCCAACACACCCGACATCCTCGCCGGACCCCTGCGGGGGGGCAGCAGGGCCGCCTTCGCCTCGCGCCTGATCCTGGCGGCCACCCTGTCGCCGACGTACGGCATCTACTCGGGCTACGAGCTGATCGAGAACCAGCCTGCCAGCGAGGAGAACGAGGAGTACCGCGATTCCGAGAAGTACGAGCTGCGCCCGCGTGACTGGAGCGATCCACGCTCGTTGGCCCCGCTCATCACCCGGGTGAACGAGGTTCGTCGCAAGCACTCTGGCGTGTGGTCGCTGCGCGACGTGCGGTTCCACCACAGCGACAACGACCGGATCCTGGTCTACAGCCGGGGTCACGCGGACCGGGACCTCCTGCTGGCGGCGGTGAACCTCGACCCCGACCGGGCGCAGGAGACCACCGTGCGCCTCGATCTGGATGCGATCGGCCTGCCCGAAGGGCGCTACGGGCTGACCGACGAGCTCACCGGCGACACCTACGACTGGTCGGGCCCGGCCAACTACGTCCGGCTCGACCCGGTCGACGACCAGGTCGCGCACCTGCTGTCGCTGCGGAGCTGAGGGGTCGGTGTCCCTGGACCCCCACGACCTGCGCTGGTACCAGCGGGCCGTCTTCTACGAGGTGGCCGTGCGAGGCTTCTACGACGCCGACGGGGACGGCACGGGCGACCTGCGCGGGTTGACCGAGAAGCTCGACTACCTGGAGTGGCTCGGGGTCGACTGCCTCTGGCTGCTGCCCTACTACCAGTCGCCCCTGCGCGACGGCGGCTACGACATCTCCGACTTCCTCACCGTGCTGCCCGACTACGGCGACATCGACGACGCCTCGGCGCTCGTGGCCGAGGCCCACCGGCGTGGCATCCGGGTCATCGCGGACCTGGTGGTGAACCACACCAGCGACGAGCACCCCTGGTTCCGCGAGAGCCGTACCGACCGGACCAACCGCCGCGCCGACTGGTACGTGTGGAGCGACGACGACGAACGGTTCGCGGACGCCCGGGTGATCTTCGTCGACACCGAGCCTTCGAACTGGACCTACGACCCCGGGCGCGGGCAGTACTACTGGCACCGCTTCTTCCACCACCAGCCCGACCTCAACTACGACAACCCCGACGTCGCCGACGCGATGCTCGACGTGATGAGGTTCTGGCTCAGGTTGGGCCTCGACGGGTTCCGCCTCGACGCCGTTCCGTACCTGTTCGAGCGCGACGGCACCAACTGCGAGAACCTGCCCGAGACCCACGACTACCTGCGGCGGCTGCGCAAAGCGGTCGATGCCGAGTTCCCCGGGAGGGTCCTGCTGGCCGAGGCCAACCAGTGGCCCGAGGACGTCGTCGACTACTTCGGTGACGGCAACGAGTGCCACATGTGCTTCCACTTCCCGCTGATGCCCCGCATGTTCATGGCCGTGCGGCGCGAGCAGCGTCACCCCATCACCGAGATCCTGGCACAGACCCCCGACATCCCCGATGGCTGCCAGTGGGGGCTGTTCCTGCGCAACCACGACGAGTTGACCCTCGAGATGGTCACCGACGAGGAGCGGGACTACATGTGGGCCGAGTACGCGAAGGACCCCCGGATGCGGCGCAACATCGGGATATCGCGCCGGTTGTTCCCCCTGTTGGACAACGACCGTCGGGTGGCCGAGCTGTTCCACGCCCTGCTGTTCTCCCTGCCGGGCAGCCCGGTCCTCTACTACGGCGACGAGATCGGGATGGGTGACAACATCTACCTGGGCGACCGCGACGGGGTGCGCACACCCATGCAGTGGACGCCGGACCGCAACGCGGGCTTCTCGCGGGCCGACTTCGCCCAGCTGTACCTCCCCCCGCTGATGGACCCGGTCTACGGCTACACGGCCATCAACGTCGAGGCCGGCAAGCGGAACCCGTCGTCGTTCCTTCACTGGCTGCGCCGCCTGCTGGCCGTGCGCAAGCAGCACCCGGTGTTCGGGACCGGGACCTTCGAGCCGCTGCACGCCGAGAACCCGTCGGTCCTGGCCTACCTACGGCGCCCGGCGGCCCCGGAGGTGGACGGGTGGGATCCGTCGGGGGCGGCCGCGTCGGACGCGGTGGGTGAGGACGGCGACATCGTGCTGTGCGTGAACAACCTGAGCCGGTTCCCCCAACCGGTCGAGCTGATGCTCGAACACCTCGACGGGAAGGTGCCGATCGAGCTGTCGGGCCGGGTGCCGTTCCCCCGGATCGGCCAGCTCCCGTACTTCGTCACCCTCGCCCCGTACGGCTTCTACTGGTTCTCGCTTGTCGAGGGCACCAACGAGGAGGGAGAACCGTGATAGATCCCGATGCGTTGGCCGCCCAGCTGGGCGATCACCTGGTCCGCCAGCGCTGGGCAGGGGCCGGCGACCACGTGGTCGACTCCGTGAGGTTGGACTGGTTCGAGCTCGTGCAGGCCGGCCCCCCGGCGCTGGCATGGGTCGGCGCCACCGCCACCTTCGACGACGGCACGAGCCAGAGCTACCAGCTCTTCATCGGGCTCGCCCGTGGGACGAGGAGAACGACTTCCTCCAGGGCAAGGAGCGCGAACTGGTCGGGCGCCAGGGCGACGCGGTCGTCTACGACGCCCTGGTGGATCCCGAGCTGGCCATCGCCGTGCTGCACCTGGTCGATCCCCTCCAGGAGGTGACGGTGCGCCGCCCGCTGGTGCTCGAGCACTCCAACTCGTCGATCGTCTACGACGAGGCCCTGATCCTGAAGGTGTTCCGAAAGGTGGCCCCGGGTCCGAACCCCGACGTGGAGATCCCCAGGGCATTGGCTGCGAAGGGCGTCGACGCCGTCATCGCACCCGTGGCAGAGCTGTCTCGGGCCGGCACGGACCTGGGTGTGCTGCGCCCGTTCCTGCTCGGTGCCACCGAGGCATGGCAGATCGCCCAGACGTCGGTGAGGGACCTGTTGGCCTCGGGTCTCGCCCCGGAGGAGTGCGGTGGCGACTTCACGCCCGACGCCGAGCGTCTCGGCGTGGTGGTTGGCCTGCTCCACATGGGCCTGGCCGAGACCTTCGGCGTAGGACCCGCAGATCCTGGCGAGTGGGTCGCCGAGATGAGAGACCGACTTGGTTCGGTCTCACGGGCCGCGGCCCGTAAGGGCCCCGGCGGCGTCGAGGCAGCTGGGCCCACGGGACCGGGCGGGCTCGACACCGACGCGATCGAGGCGCGTTACGCCTCGCTCGAGACGATCGCGGACCCGGGCACGACCATCACCGTGCACGGCGACCTGCATCTCGCCCAGGTCATGCGGGCCGACACCGGCTGGTACGTGCTCGACTGGGAGGGTGAGCCGATGCGGCGGGGATCCTCCCGCTTCACGCGGTCCTCACCTCTGCGCGACGTGGCGGGGATGCTTCGCTCGTTGCACTACGTGGCCGCCACCGGGCTCGCCGAGTGGGGGGACGAGTCGCTCGCCGCGCTCACCGAGGCCTGGGAGCAGCGGAACCGGGCCGCGTTCCTGGCCGGCTACCTGGGCACAGCGGGCATCGACGCGCTGCTCCCGCGCCTGGGGCCCGACCGCGAGGCCGTGTTGGGCTGCTTCGAGCTCGACAAGGCGGTCTACGAGGTCGGCTACGAGCTCGCACACCGGCCCGAGCTGGCCCGCATCCCTTTGAGCGCGGTCGACCGGTTGCTGGGGTGACCCCGCCCCCCGAACGTGGCGGGCCGACCGATGGTGCCCTGCGCGCCCTGGTCGCGGGCGAGCTGAGCGACCCCCACCGAGTGCTGGGCGTCCATCCCCGCGACGGCGGCGGCGTGGTCGTGCGTGCCCGCTGGCCCGGGGCGACGGCGGCCACGCTGGTGCTCGGGGCAGCGCAGCAGCGACCCATGGCCCCCGCTGGACTCGACGGCGTGTTCGAGGCTCTTCTGGACCTCGCTCCGGTGCCCGGCTACCGGGTGCGCTACGCGTTCGCCGGGGGGAGCACCCACACCGTGGTCGAGCCCTGGGCCTTCCTGCCCACGCTGGGCGAGCTCGACCTCCACCTGATCGGCGAGGGCCGCCACGAGAGGCTCTGGGAGGTGCTCGGTGCACACACCCGGGTGCACCACGAGGTCGCGGGCACCTCGTTCGCCCTGTGGGCGCCCGCGGCGCGCTCGGTGAGGGTCGTGGGCGACTGGAACGGCTGGGACGGTCGCGTGCACCCCATGCGCGCCCTGGGCACGTCCGGCGTGTGGGAGGTCTTCGTGCCCGGGGTGGGAACGGGGGCGCGCTACAAGTACGAGGTGGTGGGAGCCGACTCCCGCCTGCGCCTCAAGGCGGACCCGATGGCGGCCACGAGCGAGGTGCCGCCGCGCACGGCGAGCGTGGTGTTCGCCTCCTCCCACCGTTGGGGTGACGCGGAGTGGATGCGCGCGCGGGAGGGCTTCGACCCGTTCCACAGCCAGATCTCGGTCTACGAGGTCCACCTGGGGTCGTGGCGCCGTGCGCCCGGAGCGGGAGACCGGCAGCTCACCTACCGGGAGTTGGCCCCGCTACTGGCCCGGCACGTGCGGACCCTGGGGTTCACCCACGTCGAGCTGATGCCTCCGGCCGAGCACCCCTACGAGCCATCCTGGGGATACCAGGTCACCGGATACTTCGCGCCGGCGTCGCGCTGGGGCGACCCCGACGACTTCCGCGCCCTGGTCGATCACCTGCACCAGCAGGGCATCGGAGTGATCGTGGACTGGGTCCCGGCCCACTTCCCCAAGGACGAGCACGGTCTCGCGCGCCTCGACGGCACCGCCCTGTACGAACATGCCGACCCGCGCCGGGGCGAGCACCCCGACTGGGGCACGTACGTGTTCAACCTGGGTCGCCACGAGGTGCGGAACTTCCTGGTGGCCAACGCCTCGTTCTGGCTGGGCGAGCTGCACGCCGACGGCCTGCGGGTCGACGCCGTGGCGTCGATGCTGTACCTCGACTACTCGCGCCGTGCCGGCGAGTGGGTTCCGAACGTGCACGGCGGGCGCGAGGACCTCGAGTCCATCGCCTTCCTCCAGGAGGTCAACACCGTGGTGCACCGGCGCCACCGTGGCGTGCTCACCGTGGCCGAGGAGTCCACCGCCTGGGACGGTGTGACCCGCCCCGCCGACGCCGGTGGGCTGGGGTTCACCCACAAGTGGAACATGGGATGGATGCACGACACGCTGGGCTACTGGGCCCGCGACCCCGTGCACCGTCGCCATCACCACAACGAGCTCACGTTCGGCCTGCTGTATGCCTTCAGCGAGCACTTCGTGCTGCCCCTGTCCCACGACGAGGTCGTGCACCTGAAGGGCTCGTTGCTGGCCAAGATGCCCGGCGACCGCTGGCAGCAGCTGGCCAACCTGAGGGCGCTGTACGCCTGGATGTGGGCCCATCCCGGCAAGCAGCTCCTCTTCATGGGAGCCGAGCTGGCCCAACCGGGGGAGTGGTCCCAGGACCGCGGCCTCGACTGGCACCTCCTCGAGGATCCCGCGCACCGGGGTGTTCACGACCTCGTCGGCGAGCTCGAACGCGGTGCAGGCGGCTACCCCGGCGCTCCACGTCGGCGACGATGACCCGGCCGGTTTCGCCTGGCTGGCGGCAGATGACGCCGACCACTCGGTGCTGGCCTTCGAGCGACGGGTTCCCGGTGGGGGACCGGCCGACGCGGTCGTGGTGGTGGCCAACCTCACCCCCGTGCCCCGCCACGGGTACCGCGTGGGACTCGACGGGCCGGGCCGCTGGTACGACCTGGTCAACACCGACGACGAGCGCTGGGGTGGCAGCGGGGTCGGGCACCACGACGTGGAGGCCGAGCCGCTGCGGTGGCAGGGGCGGGACCACTCCGCCGTGCTGACGCTGCCGCCGTTGGCGGTGCGCTGGCTGCGCCGGGCCTGAGCCCGAGACCACACCCGGGGCTCCCGGGGCTGCAGAGCCGGGAACCACAGCCGAGGAGCGCCCTCGCCACCTTCTCCTCTACTTCCTCGGGCTCGGTTCGCTCCTGCGGACCCTGCCCAGCTACGTCGAGGGCGAGTTGGGGGTGCACGGCGTGGCCGTCGGCCCGGTCGTGGGCAGCTTCGCGGTGACCGCCGCGCTGCCGCCGCGCTGCATGCGCAGCCTCGGCGCCCGGGAGGACGGGACCGTCGAGGGGGTGGTTCCCGCCGTGCCGTGACCGGGGCTGGGGCCAGGTCGACCGGTAGCCTGCCGGCCGTGGAGACCGCCGTGCAGACCTGCTACCGGCATCCCGACCGGCGAGCCGGTGTGCGCTGCCAGCGCTGTGATCGTCCGATATGTCCGGACTGCATGCACCAGGCCTCGGTGGGGTTCCAGTGCCCCGAGTGCGCCCGGGCCGGGCGTCAGCGGGTCGTGCGAGGGGTGCGGCCGGCGGCCGCGCACCGGGCGGTGGTGACGACCGTGCTCGTGGTGGTGAACCTGGCCGTGTTCCTGGTGGGTATCGGGTCAGGCCTCGAGACGCGCGACGCGGTGACCGTCGATGGCGGGCTGATCGCCAGCGGCCGCACCGGCTTCGACACGTTCATCGGCGTGGCCCACGGCGAGTGGTGGCGCATCTTCACCTCCGGGTTCCTGCACGCCAACTTGATCCACGTCGGGTTCAACTGCCTTCTGCTGTACCAGCTGGGCTCCCTGCTCGAACCAGCGCTGGGTCGGCTCCGCTTCGGGCTCGTCTACCTCACGGCGCTGGTGAGCGGCGCCCTTGGGGTGCTGTTGCTCGATCCGAGCTCGCTCACGGTGGGTGCCTCGGGGGCCGTGTTCGGTCTGCTGGGGGCGAGCTTCGTGACGCTGCGGGCCCGCGGGATCGACCCGTTCGCGACCGGGGTGGGCGGCGTGCTGGTGTTGAACCTGCTGTTCACCTTCGCCATCCCCGGCATCTCGGTAGGCGGGCACCTGGGTGGGCTGGTGGGCGGCGCGGTGGTCGGTTACGTGTTCGCCGAGGTCGAACCCCGCCGCCGACTCGAGCCGTGGGCTGCCCCGGCCCTGGTCCTCGCGCTCGCCTCGGCGGCCTTCGGTGTCGCGCTGGTGATCGCCTAGGCGGGATCCCCAGCCCGGGCGGGACCGGCCGCCCGGGCTGGACCGGTGTCGAAGCGCCGGGCGAGCCTGGTCAGGTTGGCGCGCCACACGCGTCTCAGCACCGGCCATGCCACCGTGGCGCCGAGCGGTCCGCCCATCCACCACGGGAACCTGAGCTGCTCGGTCCAGGCGAAGCGGGTGCGCCCACCCCTGGCAGGTGAGAGGCGGAACCGTCCGACGCCGGTGACCACCCCGTGGTGGTGCACCCCCATCTCGCGTCCTGGCACCCAGCTCGTCACCTCCATGCGATCGGTGAGGCGCAGCGGGCCGACCCGGGTTTCGCAGGCGAAGCGGGTGCCCACTCCCGAGCGCCGGGAGCCCTCGAAGCGGATGGCCTCGGCGTCGAGCATCCACTCGACGTGGCTGGCGATGTCCGCGAGGTCGGCCCAGACCTGCGCGGGGGAGGCCTCGAGCACGGTGTGCACCCGTAGGACCGGCACCCGGCAACGGTAGCGGGATCTCGGTGCGGGCAGTGACGGCCGCCCGGTGGGCCGCGAATGCTCAGAGCAGCGACGGACCCGCCAGGAGACCCCCGTCGATGGTGAACTCGGAGCCGGTGCAGTAGGAGGAGTCGTCGCTGGCCAGGAACAGGGCCAGCTTCGCCACGTCCTCGGGAGTGCCTATGCGCCCGAGCGGGACCTTCGCCATCGATCCGGTGGCGTCGAGGGTCGTGCCGCCGACGCGCAGCTCGGAGATCATGGGGGTGTCCACGCCGCCCGGGTGGATCGAGTTGACCCGGATGCCGCGTGGCCCGAGCTCGATCGCGGCGACCTTGGTCATCCCGCGCACCGCGAACTTGGAGGCCACGTAGCTCACCGAGCCGGCCATCCCGACGAGGCCGTCGATCGAGGAGATGTTGACGATCGAGCCCCGGCCGCGCCCCGACATGGCCCCGATCACGGCGCGCATGCCCAGGAACACACCGAGCTGGTTCACCTCTATGAGCGAGATGTAGTCCTGGGGTGTGGTGTCCTCGATGGCGGACAGGCGGAACACGCCGGCGTTGTTGACCAACACGTCGAGTCCGGCGAAGCCGTCGAGGCAGGCCGCGACGGCCGCTGCCCAGTCCTGCTCGCGCCGGACGTCGAGGTGCACATAGCGGACCGAGTCGCCGCCCAGCTCGGCGGCCAGGGATTCGCCGGCCTCGTCGAGGACGTCACCTATCACCACCCGGGCCCCGTGGTCCCGGAACAGGCGGGCCTCGGCGGCGCCCTGGCCCCGGGCGCCGCCGGAGATGAGCGCCACCCGCCCCGCCAGCCGGCCCGATCCGGTGGCATCGGACGCGCCGGTCCGTTGGGTCTCGTCGGTCATCGTGTCCCCCCGATCCTCGCGAGCGCCGAACCCTACGCCGCCGGGGCCTCATCCGCGTGGCTGTCACACGCCCTGCGTAGGGTCCCGGTACATGGAGCCCGTGGCGATCGTGATCCTCGTCGTGGGGGCGGCCGTAGCGCTGGTCGGTGCCGTTGCACTCGGGGCGGCGACCGGTCGCTCCTCGGCTCGCTCCGCAACCGCGCGAGCCGAGGAGCGGGCTCGTGAGCAGCTCGCGCTCCTGGCCGCCGAGCAGGCGGCCCAGCTGGCCCAGATCACCCAGCGTCAGGAGGACCAGCTGGCGCGCCTCGCGGCCCAGCAGCAGGCCACCATGGTGGCCAGCCTCACCGCGGAGAGAGAGCACACCGTCACCGCCGCGGCCGACATGGCGGCGCGCCTGGCCGGCGACCGCCTGAACGACCAGATGGCCGCCGGGGCGCGACAGCTCGACCTGCGCTCCGATCAGTTCGACCGGCGCGTCGGCGACCTGGGCGACCAGATCCGTCGCATGGGAGAGCTGGTCACGAGCCTGCAGCGCGAGCGCGCCGAGCAGCACGGTCAGCTGCTGTCGGGTCTCGCGGAGGCCACCTCGGCCAGCGCCCGCCTGGCAGAGACGACAGGGCACCTGCGCGAGGCGCTGGCCAGTCCCAAGGCTCGGGGCCAGTGGGGCGAGCGGATGGCCGACGACGTGCTGCGCATCGCCGGGATGGTCGAAGGCGTCACCTATCGCAAGCAGACAGCCATCCCGGGCGGGACGGTGCCCGACGTGACCTTCCTGCTCCCCGGTGGGCGGGAGCTGCACATGGACGTGAAGTTCCCGGTCGACAACTACCTGCGCCACCTCGAGGCCGACAACGACGCCGCCCGGGATGCCACGGCAGCGGCGTTCCTGCGAGATGTGCGCAACCGGATCCGGGAGCTGTCCGGGCGTGGGTACATCCAACCCGACCGGACGCTCGACGAGGTCCTGCTCTTCATCCCCAACGAGTCGGTCTACGCGTTCATCCACCAGCGCGACCCGGCCATGATCGACCTGGCGCTGCGCCAGAAGGTGGTGCTGTGCTCGCCGGTCACGCTGTTCGCGGTCCTGGCGGTGGTCCGCCAGGCCGTGGAGCAGGCCCGTCTCGAACGCACGTCCGACGAGCTGCTCGACTGCTTGGGCGCCTTCGGTGCGCAGTGGGACAAGTTCGCAGCCTCGCTCGACACCGTCGTGAAGCGCTTCGACACCGCTCAGCGCGGCCTGGAGGACCTCACCGGCCCGCGCCGCCGTCAGCTCGAGCGCCAACTCGACCGGATCGAGGATCTGCGCACGCGCCGGGGCCTGCCCGAGGCTCGCGGACGCCCGCGGCGACGGCGAGGGTGAGGTGCTGCGGCGTGCCGCCGGCGACGTACGGCGGCTGCCGGGCACGACCTAGGAGGTGCGCGCCGCCAAGCGGAACGGGTTCGCGCCCTTCGGGCGGCTACCCCTAGCGTGATCGGGTGGCCGACCGCTTCTACGTCACGACTCCGATCTACTACGTGAACGATGCGCCCCACATCGGTCACGCGTACACCACGACCATCGCCGACGCGCTGGCTCGCTGGCATCGACTCATCGGTGACGACACGTTCTTCCTCACCGGCACCGACGAGCACGGGCTGAAGGTGGCCCAGTCCGCCGAGCAGGCGGGGATCAGCGCCCATACGAGCACGACTACCTCGGGCATGGCCGTCGGATTTACCGGCCCGAAGTGCGCATTCCGCTTACGGTTCACGCCGCGGGCATTGCGCCGGGCCGAAGCAATGCGCCCGTGCGTGGTATCGACCTCGGCCCGACATTGCTCGGCCTCGCCGGGCTCGCACCGGTCGACGGGATGCTCGGGAGGGACATTGTCCGCAATGTTCCTGAAGCCAACCGCGTACGCGTCTTCGAGACGTACGGAGGGGCAGTTCCAAAATTGCCCGGCGCGCACGCCCTCATGGCCGACAAAGCCCCGATGCGCCAAGGCGTCATCCTTGAAGGCTGGAAGCTGATACTCGGCGGCGGCCAGCCGGAATTGTTCTATCTGCCCGACGACCCCGGCGAACGCAACGATCGTTCCGGAGCAGAACCAGAACGCGTTAAGGAACTTCAGCGACTGATCGAAACATGGGACCTGCGGCAGGACGGTCCACTGCACCGAGTCGTCGTCGCCCGCGTCGAACGGCACGGCCGCCGTCAGCTCGAGCGCCGGGAACATCGCGCGCGCCCGGTGGTACCACTCGTAGTGCACGATGCCCGCGAGCTCGACCTCGCCCTGGTTGGTGTCGTCCACCGGCACGATGACCCGCGCGCTCGACTGGAAGATCCACTCGTCGGAGAGCCGCTTGCCGTAGGCGAGGTACGGGATGATCTCCTCGGATTCCTCGTCGTCGGTCGGCACCGCGACGATCAGCGCGCCGGAGAGGATCGACTGCTTCGGCATGCTCCAGTGCAGCACGGTCTTCACGCCGGCCTCGACCTTGGTGATCTCGTTGTCGACACCGTCGTCCTCGTGGATCACCTCGAGCACGCCCATCGAGCGCTTGCCGAAGCGCTTCTCGATCTCGATCACGTTGCGCATGACGTTCTCGCCGTCGTCGCGCTCCGTCAGGCGTCCCTTCCACACGATCTCGTCCTCGGGGAAGGCCTTCTTGGTGCGCACGGGCAGGAAGAAATTGAGTTCGCCGGGCGGGTACATGTCGCTGCCCGGCGCGAGGGTCTTCGCGTAGGCGACGACGTTCGCGATCTCCTCCCCGGAGAGCGCCGTGCCCTGGGCCGGCATGATGGCGGACAGGCCGAGCGCCGGGCCCGAGCTTGCGCAGGGTCTCCATCATGACGCCCTCTCGGTTTGACGATCGGGGCGTGGCAAATGAGACAGAATTTCAGGGACATTCGCGCCGTGATGCGTGGGGCCTGTTGATCGTCCCGACGCTAGGCGCGCGAAGTGAAAAACCTATTAATCGACGGCAGATTTTGCCGGGTAAACCGGCAAGTTCTGCCGGCCCGGTGATTCATTCGTTGTTAGCGTTCTGCGGGCTTTCCGTTTCCAGCCTGTGGATAACAGGCCGATCACGGATAGCGGGCAGGCTCGCGATAATCCTGGAGCCGCGTGACCCTCAGTCCCTTGATGCCATGGGCGTCGATCTGACGCTGCCAGCTCAGGAACTCCTCGACGGAAAGCTGATAGCGCTCGCAAGCCTCCTCGAGGGTGAGAAGGCCCGCACGCACGCCGGTGACGACCTCGGCCTTCCGCCGGATGACCCAGCGCTTGGTGCCGGGAGGCGGAAGATCGTCGAGCGACAGCGGCAGCCCGTCGGGGCCGATGATCCGATGCGTCCTACCTGGGCGATCGAGCGTCATAGTGTTTCGCTCCGTCTTGGACCGATGGTTGCGGTCGTCAATGTCCGCGACCTGTCCTGAGCGTAACGCCAACCGCTTTAAAGGAAGACCTAAACCGCACAG
>CAVPEW010000012.1:0-13925 GCA_963703565.1 uncultured Microthrixaceae bacterium
GGCGAGCATGACCGCGAACCCGGCGAAGGCGAGCAGGAAGCTCGTGCTCAACGCAACCACCAGGAAGACGAGGCCCACGATGAAACCCAGCGTGGCCCACTTGAGACGGCGGGCAGCATGGCGGTACAGCGAGGTCTCGCCGACCTCCCGGGCGAACTCGGGGTCGTCGGTGTAGAACTGCTGAGCGATCTGCTGGAGGATCCGCTCCTCGTCTTCGGACAGGGGCACGGCGACGCTCCTTCCTCACCCCCGCAGGACCACCTCCACGGGTCGGGCCCGCGGAGTGCTCTGCGGAGCGAATCATCCCACACGGGTGCGGTGGCGACAACGCGCTCAGAGGCCGGGGCCACCGCCGTCCGGCGAGGGCTCGTCGGGGCCCCAGAGCTGGCCTCCGCCGGGCCCTGCTCGGCCTTCGCCGAGGCCGAGCAGGGTGAGCGGACCGATGGCGCCCGGCCCGAAGCGCGCGCGGATGTCGTCGATCGCAGCCACCGGCCGCGGACGCGACGGGCCGGGGTCCTCGCCGAGCCTGAGCTGGCGCGAGCTGTCGGGGACCTCCAGGTTCGAGCCGTGCAGGCCGAGCAGGCGGATCCCGTGGTGGGGCCCGACGCGGGCCAACAGCGATCCGGCCACCCGGGCGATCCGTGGGCCGTCGTCGAGAGCTACGTCGCCGGTGACGGCACGGGTCACGGTGCGGAAGTCGCCGAAGCGGGCCTTGAGCGAGATGGTCCGCGCTCCCACCCCTGCGCCCCGTAGGCGGGCGGAGACCGCGTCGGCCAGCCGAACCAGGTGGGCGCCGAGCACGGCCGGGTCGGTGAGATCGGTGGCGAAGGTCTGCTCGTGGCCGATCGAGCGCGCCTCGCGGTTGGATTCCACGCCCCGGTCGTCGACGCCGTTGGCCATCGCGTGAACGTGGGCTCCGGCTGCGCCGCCTATCAGGGTCTGCAGCGTCTCGGCGGGGAGCCGGGCGAGCTCACCCACCGAGGTGATGCCGCGCCGCTCGAGCTTGGCCGCGGTCGCAGGGCCGATGCCCCACAGGGCCCGCACGGGCAGTGGGGCGAGGAAGGCGAGCTCCTCACCGGGGCGCACCTCGACCACCCCAGGACCGGGGATCGGCCCTCTGGCCCCGGGGGTCGGCTTGGCCGCCACCGAGGCCAGCTTCGCCAGCGACTTGGACGCCGCCACCCCGACCGAGCAGGTCAGCCGTTCGGCCTCCAACACCGCGGCGCGCACCGCCGCGGCCACCGTGGCGCCGTCACCGAGCCGGCGACGGGCGCCGGTCACGTCGAGGAACGCCTCGTCGAGCGAGAGCGGCTCGACCACGGGAGTGAACTTGTCGAACACGGCCATGATCCTGCGCGACACCTCCGCATAGCGGCCGTGATCGCCGGCCAGGAACACGACCCCGGGACACATCCGCCGCGCCTGCGAGGACGGCATCGCCGACCGGACCCCGTGCAACCTCGCCTCGTAGCTGGCTGCGGCGACCACGCCGCGCGGGCCGGTCCCCCCCACGACCACGGGCCGGCCCCGCAGCTCCGGGCGGTCCCGCTGCTCGATCGACGCGTAGAAGGCGTCCATGTCCACGTGCAGGATCGTGCGCTCGGCCACGCGAGCCGCGCTTCAGCTCTGGGTCGGCCGGCGCGTGACCACCGCGGAGGCGGCGTCGGCGCCGGCCACGTGGAAGTGGAAGGGCGCCTCGCGCCCGCCCGGGGCCCAGGGTTCGTCGAGCCAGGCCGCCAGGGGCTCTCGCACCCACGGGTGGCAGTGGCCGAGGTGGCCAGCACAGGCGTCGAGCGGCACGAAGCGGGCATCCACGACGATCCCGTCGGGGTCGTCCACCACCAGCTCACCGTCCCACTCCAGGGCCCGGTGCGCCTCGACGCGCAACCGCCACCCCAGGTCTGGGGCCTCGCACACGACCTCGTACACCGGGCCTTCCCAGCGACGTACCGCCAGACCGGTCTCCTCGCCCACCTCGCGGGTCAGGCCCTCCAGCAAGGACTCGCCCGGGTCGATCACCCCGCCGGGCGGGCTCCAATCGAGGCTGCCGTCGCGGCGCCGGTTCTGGACGAGCAGCAGCGAGCTCGAGGTCACGACCAACGCCCCTCCCACCACCCAGTCCTTCACGACCCCATGCTGGCACGGCGCGCCGACTCCGGGCGCCGGATCCGCTGGCTCAGCCGCCCTTGAGGTGCACGCGCCGAACGGCGTGGTCGGGGCCCTTGTCGAGCACGACGTCGGCCCGCTCACGGGTGGGAGCGATGTTGGCCGCGAGGTTGGGGGCGTTGACGGCCCGCCAGATGCCCGTCGCCACGAGCCGGAGGTCGTCGTCGTCCACACCGGCGAAGCGCCGCATCGCCGAGCGCGGATCGCGCTTGGCCTCCGCCCGCAGTGCGAAGAAGCGCTCCACATACCAGCGTTCGATGTCGATCTCGTCGGCGTCGACGTATATCGACCAGTCGAAGTAGTCCGAGACCAGCTGCGCCCCCCGGCCCCCTCCGGGCCCGGTCTGCAGGACGTTGAGGCCCTCGATGATCACGATGTCGGGAGCGTGCAGGAGCTGGTGCTCGCCTTCGACCACGTCGTAGCGGACGTGGCTGTAGCACGGGGCGCTGACCTCCGGCTCGCCGCGCTTGAGCGCCGCCAGGAAGGCCAGCAGGGCCCTTGTGTCGTAGCTCTCGGGCCAGCCCTTGCGGTCCATCAGCCCGCGCTCGATCAGGACGCGGTTGGGGCGTAGGAAGCCGTCTGTGGTCACCAGGTCGACGCGGGGATGGTCGGGCCAGCGCCCCAGCAGGGCCCGCAGCACCCGGGCGGTGGTCGACTTGCCGACCGCCACGCTGCCGGCGATGCCGACCACGAACGGGACGTGCCGCGACGGCCGACCCACGAAGGTGTCGGTCGTGCGCGCCAGCGTCTGGGATGCCGCGACGCGGAGGTTCAACAGCCTCGACAGCGGCAGGTAGACGTCGACGACCTCCTCGAGCGACAGCTTCTCGTTGAGGCCCTGCAGGTCTGCGAGCTCCTCGCGGGCCAGGGGCAGCGGCGTCGCCGCGCGCAGCTCGGCCCAGGCCCGTCGATCGAAGGTCCGCCAGCCCGGAGCGCCGGGGCGAGCCGGGTCCGTCGACGCCAACCGCGCCGGGTCGGTGGTTGGCTTCGGGGGCACGGCCGAACCCTAGGTAGCATGCCGGGGACCGCTCCAGGCCGGCACGCCCTAGCCTGGCCCGGTGCCCGGGATCGAGCCTCCCGAGTCGAGCTACGCCCCAACCTCGCTGCCGTCCTTCGGTGCCCGACTCGCCGCTTTCGTGGCCATCCTCGTCGGGGGGCTGTGCGGGGGCCTGATCGGCTACGCCGTGACCGACCTGCAGGGGGGCAGCACGCTGTTGAGCGGCATCGTCGGCGTGTTGGCCGCCGCCGGCATAGCGGTGGGCGTGGGAGTGGTCTGCGTGTTGGCCCTGCGGGCCAGCGCCGAGTGGCGCGTGGTCGAGGCCCGCAAAGCCGAGCAGGCCGAGGCGCACGACCACGGCGCCGGTGGGCCCTGAGGGAACCTCACAGCACCAGGCGCCGGAAGCCCTCCGCGTAGGCCACCCCAGCTCGGCGGCCCTCCTCGGCTGCCCGCTCGGCCAGCACCCTTGCCACCAGCTCGGGATCGTCACCGACGCGGCTCGCGTGGCAGGACACCGCCGCGACCTTCGCCTCCAGGTAGGGACCGACCTCGACCCAGGCATCGGGCTCGAGGCAACCCGACAGCAGCACCAGCGCCACGTGGTGGGGCGCACCGGCGCCGGGGAAGTACAGCGGGCTGGCGGCCGGGACCAGCGAGTCGAGCACGGCGAAGCCCAGCTCCCTGTGGTCGCGGTGGTTCACGTAGCTATTGCCGAAGAAGACCGCCGTGGGATCGGGGGCCACCACGGCGTCGGGAGTCCGGGACCGCAGCAGGCCCACCAGGCGCTCGCGCAGCTCGAGCGAGTTGGTCAGCTCACCGTCGGGCACGCCGAGCTGGGTGACCGATGCCAACCCCAACACCTCGGCCGCGGCCCGCACCTCGTCGGCCCGGCGGGCGGCCACCTGGGCAGGATCGTCCCGCGGGTCGTCACTGCCCTTGTCACCCTGGTTGGCCACCACCAGGTGCACCTCCGCCCCGGCGGCAGCCCAGCGGGCCAAGGTGGCGCCCGCCCCAACCTCGGGATCGTCGGGATGGGCGTAGACGGCCACCGCCCGGGCCGGCACCGTCTCCTCGATCACGGCGCCGTGGCGATCGCGTCGAGCACCCTAGCCACGTCGGCGTCGTCCACGTCCGCGTGGGTCACGAAGCGGACGGTGCGAGCATCGGCGACCAGCGCGTCGATCGCGCGCTGGGCGAGGTGGGTCACCACTCGTTGGGGCTGGGGCACCGCCACACGCACGATGTTGGTGCGCACCAGCTCGGGGTCGATGCCACCGGGCCAACGCCACGCAGCGGCCTCGGCCAGGCGCGCCGCGCGGAGGTGGTCCTCGGCGAGGCGCTCGACGCGACCCAGCGCGACCAGGCCGGCTGCCGCCAGCACCCCGACCTGGCGCATGGTGCCGCCCAAGCGCTTTCGCTCCTCCCGTGCCGCCGCGATCAGCGAGGTGGTGGAGGCCAGCAGCGATCCGGCCGGCGCGCCGAGACCCTTGGAGACGCAGGCGCAGACCGTCGTGGCTCCAGCGGCGCGGCGGGCGGGTCCGACGCCCGAGGCGACCGCCGCGTTCCAGAGCCGGGCGCCGTCCAGGTGCACCGGCGGGCCCCCGGCGGCGACGGCGTCGAGGCGCTCGAGCGGCCAGACGCGCCCGCCGACCTCCCCATGGGTGTCCTCGACGAATACCGCCGACGGCTCGAGCCAGCCCACCGCCGCGTCGGCCACCCAGCGGGCCACCTCGGCGGGGTCGATCGTGCCGTCGTCGTCGTCCAGTCCGACGAGCTGCACCGCCTGGCCGGGGCCCGCCGCACCGTGCTCTCGAACGACGACGTGGGAGCGGCGCCCGGCCAGCGCCGCGGTGCCGGGGCGGCCCAGCACCCGCAGCGCGATCTGGTTGGCCATAGTGCCCGACGGGACGAACAGCGCCGCCTCCTTGCCAACGGTCGCCGCGAAGGCCTCCTCGAGCCGGGCCACGGTCGGGTCGTCACCGAAGCCGTCGTCACCCACCTCGGCGGCAGCCATCGCCCGTCGCATCTCGTCGGTCGGACGGGTGACGGTGTCCGAGCGCAGGTCGATCCGTCCGTTTGGGCCGGCCACGCGGGCAACCTATCGGTCGTGCCCCCCACCCATGTGCCAGCACCGTCGCCCCCGCCGCCGCCCCGGCCCCTCGACCTCGTCTCACTGGCCACGGAGGCCGCACGCGAGGCCGCCGAGCTGCTGCGCGAGGGCCTCGAGCGGGATCGCAGGTCGGTGGGGACGAAGTCCTCCGCCACCGACATGGTCACCGAGATGGACCACGCCAGCGAGCAGCTCGTGGTCGCGCGGATACTCGCGGCCCGCCCCGACGACGGCATCCTCGCCGAGGAGGGGTCCATGCGCGAGGGCACCAGCGGCGTCCGCTGGGTCATCGATCCCCTCGACGGCACCACGAACTACCTCTACGGCCATCCGGGATTCGCCGTCTCCATCGCTGCCGAGCACCTGGGGGCCGCGGTGGCCGGCGCCGTCGTCGACGTGGCCCGCGGCGAGTGCTTCACAGCCACCGCGGGCGGGGGGGCATGGCGCGACGGGGAGCCGATCACGGTGCGCTCGGCGGGGGACCTGTCACGGGCTCTGGTGGCCACCGGCTTCTCCTACGACGCCGAGCGCCGGGTGGCGCAGGCGGCGGTGCTCGCCCGGGTCATCCCCCGGATCCGCGACGTGCGCCGTGGCGGTGCGGCCTCGCTCGAGCTGTGCTCGGTCGCCTGCGGGCGCCTCGACGCCTACTACGAGCGGGGGCTCGCGCCGTGGGACCTGGCGGCCGGCGCGCTCGTCGCGGCGGAGGCGGGGGCGGTGTGCACGGCGCTCGACCCCGCGCCCGACGCGGGGTCGATCCTGGCAGCGACCCCGGGGATCGCCGGTGCTCTCGCCGAGCTGCTGCGCTCGGCCGGCGCGGCGGATGCCTGAGCGGCTCGGCCGGCCCGTGGCGCCGTCCGCCGGCAGCGCCCCACGATGAGGCAGTCTTTGTCGGTGGGAACCAAGGTGCTCAGCGTCGAGGACGACGAGCGGATCCGCACGGCGGTGCGGCTCGCGCTCGAGGACGAAGGCTGGACAGTAGAGGAGGCGGCCACCGGAGAGGAGGCCCTGGAGCGGTTCGGTCGCGAACCCAGCGACGTCGTGCTGATCGACATCATGCTGCCCGGCATAGACGGCTTCGAGGTGTGTCGCTCCATCCGGCGCAGCTCCGACGTCCCCATCGTCATGGTCACCGCTCGCGCCGACACCCACGACGTGGTGGCCGGGCTCGAGGCGGGTGCCGACGACTACCTCACCAAGCCGTTCGCGCCGAAGGAGCTCTCGGCGCGCATCCGGGCTCTGCTGCGCCGCGTGCGCACCGGCGATGCCGGCAGCACCCACCTGCGCTTCGGCGACCTCGAGGTCGTTCCCGACGAAGGGGTCGTGCGCCGCAACGGCCGAGACCTGCACCTGACCAAGACCGAGTTCCGCCTGCTGGTGGAGCTGGCCGGGAGCCCGGGCCGGGTCTTCAGCCGGGAGGTGCTGCTCGAACGGGTCTGGGGCTACGGCTACTTCGGCGACGGGCGCCTGGTCGACGTGCACGTGCGTCGACTGCGCACCAAGGTCGAGGTGGACCCGGCCAACCCGCGCCACGTGGTGACGGTTCGGGGGTTGGGCTACAAGCTCCAGGTCTGAGCGCGCGGCGACGGTACCGTTTGCCGTGCGCCGCCCCCGCCTGCCCAGGATCCCGCGCCTGGGGCTGCGGGCCCGGGTCGTGTCGGCGTTCGCCGTGGGAGCCCTGCTGCTCGCCGCCCTGCTGGCGGGGACCACGTTCGCGTTGACCCGCGAGAACGTCGTCGACCAGCGTGAGCGTGCCGCCACGGTGGTCGCCCTGCGCAACGCGGCGGCGGTGGCGAGCGGTCTCGTACCCGGCGCCGACCCCCAGGCGCTGCTGGCCAGCCTGCCGAACCCCTCGGGTTCTCGGCCGCTGCTCTACTACCGCTCCGAGTTCGTCCCCGTGCAGCAGGACTACGGCTCGAACGCTCTGCGTGCCAGCCTGCGCGAGGAGGTGCTGGCCGGCAGCGCGGCGAGGATGCGCTACTCGCTGCGGGGCGAGGTCCAGCTCGTGGTCGGGGTTCCTCTGCCCGCCAGCGACGCCGCCTACTTCGAGATCGTGAGCCTGGACGACACCGAACAGACGCTGCGGACCCTCGGCGTGTCACTGTTCGGCGCGTCGCTCCTGACCGTGCTCGCCGGAGCCGCGCTCGGCTGGTACGTGAGCCGAGGCGTGCTGCGCCCCCTCGCGGGCGTCAGCGCTGCAGCGCTGGACCTCGCCGTCGGCCGCCTCGACGCCCGCATCGATCCCAGCTCCGACCCCGACCTGGCTCCCATCACGGCCTCGTTCAACACCATGGCCCAGGCTCTGCAGGATCGCATCGAGCGCGACGCCCGCTTCGCGTCCGACGTGAGCCACGAGCTGCGCTCGCCTCTGATGACGCTGTCCGCGTCGATCGAGGTGCTCGAGAACCAGAGGGGCGACCTGCCCGAGCGGGCCCGCGCCGCGCTCGACCTGATGGCCGGCGACGTCGAGCGCTTCCGCCAACTGGTGGAGGACCTGCTGGAGATCTCTCGCTTCGACGCCGGCGTCGCCCACCTGGACCTGAGCGAGGTGCACCTCGCCGAGCTGGTCAACCAGGTCATGGCGATGTCGGGCCGGACCGATGTCCCCGTCGATCTCGACGCGGAGTTGGCCGGCGCGGTCGTGCTGGCCGACAAGCGGCGCATCGTGCGGGTCATCACCAACCTGCTCCAGAACGCGGACAAGTACGGCGGCGGCGCCACGTCGGTCTCGCTGGCAAAGGTCGACCACGGGGTGCAGATCGCGGTGGAGGACCTGGGCCCCGGCGTCCCGCCGGAGGACCGGGACCTGATCTTCGAACGCTTCTCGCGTGGGGTGTCGGCAGGGCGGCGGGGATCCAGCGACGGGGTGGGCCTCGGCCTGGCGCTGGTCGCCGAGCACGTGGCGCTCCACGGCGGGCGGACCTGGGTGGAGAACCGTCGCGACGCCCTGCAGGGAGCCCGGTTCGTGGTGGAGCTGCCCGTGTCGGAGGAGTCGTGAGCAGCTCCCGCGCCCGCGCTGGGCGCTGGCTTGCCACAGCGGTGGGGGCGCTGCTGGCGTGCAGCGCGACCGGGTGCGGAGTGGGCACCGACGACGCGCCCCGCCTGCTGCCCGCCGACGACATCCCAGAGTCCCTGCGCGAGGCGGAGCGTGGCGCGCCCGACCTGGTGGGCGAGCCGGTGCAGGTGTACCTGCTGAGCGAGCGCGGCGGGCACACGAGGTTGGTGGCCGTGACCCGGCGCGTGGACGACACCGACGACGCGGGCGCCCGCCTGCGGGCCCTCGTGCGGGGCGCACCCACCGACGGCGAGGCGTCCCAGGGCCTCGTGTCGCGCGTGCCCGCCGACACGGCCCTGTTGGGCGTCTCGCTCAACGCGGCGCGCACAACCATCACCGTTGCCCTCGAGTCGGACCTCAACGTCCAGGGCGAGGGCCTGCGCCAGGCACTGGCACAACTCGTGTGGACCGTGACCGAGCGTGAGGAGCTGCGCGAGGCCAGCGTGCGCTTCACCGTCGACGGTGAAGCGACCGGCGCCATCGACGACCGGGGCAACGAGCGTGACCAGGTGAACCGATCCGACTACGCCGAGCTCGAACCGGACTGAGCCCCACGCCCGTCGTGGGCCCTCAGCCGAAGAAGACGCGGGCCACGTCGTACAGGTCACGCTGGACGAGCTTGAGCTCGCCGACGGCCTCGGCGAGAGGCACCCGCACGATCGAGCCCGCCCGGAGCGCGACCATCTGGCCCCAGGCACCGTCGTGGACGGCGTCGATCGCCGCCACCCCGAAGCGCGTGGCAAGGACGCGGTCGAACGCGGTCGGGGTGCCGCCGCGCTGCACGTGACCCAGGATGGTGACCCTGGCCTCGTAGCCGGTGCGAGCCTCGATCTGGGTCGCCAGGTGCGACCCGATCCCTCCCAGGCGGACGTGGCCGAACGCGTCTAGATCGGCCTCGCTGGTGGCGATGTCGCCGCCCAGCTGCTTGGCCCCCTCGGCCACCACGACGATCGAAGCCAGGCGCTTGCCCTCGGTGTGACGGTGCCGGATGGCCTCGCACACGGCCTCGAGGTCGAAGGGCTCCTCGGGGATCAGCGTCATCGTGGCCCCGCCCGCGATGCCGGACCAGCACGCGATGTGCCCGGCGTGGCGACCCATGACCTCCACGACCATCACCCGGTCGTGACTCTCGGCGGTGGTGTGCAACCGGTCGATGGCGTCGACGCAGATCTGCACGGCGGTGTCGAAGCCGAAGGTCAACTCGGTGCCGCTGAGATCGTTGTCGATCGTCTTGGGCACACCGACGATCGGCAGGCCCTCACCGGCGAGCCTGTGCGCGACCCCCAGCGTGTCCTCACCGCCGATCGCGATGAGGGCATCGATCCTCAGCTCGGACAAGACCTCCGCCACGCGCTCGGGGCCCCCCTCGATCCGGTACGGGTTGGTCCGCGAGGAGCCGATGACGGTGCCACCCCTGGGCAGCGTGCCCCGGAGGGCCTCGACGCCCAAGGGCATCGTGCGGGCTTCGAGCACGCCCTTCCAGCCGTCGAGGAAGCCGACGAGGTCGTCGCCGTGCTCCCGCTCGCCCTTGCGAGCCACGGCCCGCATCACCGCGTTCAGACCCGGGCAGTCGCCGCCCCCGGTGAGCAGGCCGACATGCATGGCAGTCACGGTATCGTCCGCCCGTGGCGGTAGTGGTGGCGGTCGACGCCGGTACCAGCAGCGTGCGCAGCGTGGCGTTCGACGAGCGGGGATGCGCCGTCGCCAGCGCAGCACGCCCGCTCGCCACCCGCTTCCCGCGACCGGGCGAGGTAGAGCAGGATCCCATGGAGATCCTCGACGCGGTGGTCTCCACCGCGTCGCAGGTGGCGACACGGGTCGGCCCACCCTTGGCCGCACTCGGCCTGACCACCCAGCGCGAGACCATCGTCGCCTGGGACCGCCGGACCGGCGCACCCCGCCACGCCGCGTTGGGATGGCAGGACCGCCGGACGGCGGCCCGCTGCGTCGAGCTCGACGCCGCCGGGCACGGCCCCGCCATCCGCCGCACGACCGGGTTGGTCCTCGACCCCTACTTCAGCGCCACCAAGGCCGAATGGCTGCTCGGGCCCGGGGGCGTGTCGACCGACGCCGACCTCGCGCTGGGAACCGTGGACAGCTGGCTGCTCTGGAACTTGTCGGGCGGGCCCGGGAAGGGCCTGCACGCCACCGACGCCACCAGCGCATGTCGCACCATGCTGTTCGACCTCGACGCAGGGCGCTGGAGCAGCGAGCTGACCGAGCTGTTCGCAACGCCGCCCGGCAGCCTGGCGGAGATCCGGCCCACCACAGGGCCCTTCGCCGCGGTCGGCTCGGAGTTCGGCGCGCTGGCAGGGGTGCCCGTGGCCGCCATGGTCGGTGACCAGCAGGCAGCGCTGTACGGCCAGGGCTGCCGCCACCGGGGCCAGGTCAAGGCCACCTACGGCACCGGATCGTTCGTGCTGGCCCACACGGGGCCGCAGCGGCCCCACGACGTCGAAGGCCTGCTGATCACAGTGGCCTGCAACGCCGACGGTTCCAACGGGTACGCGCTCGAGGGGTCCGTCTTCGTCGCCGGCGCCGCCGTCCAGTGGCTGCGCGACGGGCTGGGCATCATCGGATCCGCGCCGGAGGTTGAGGCACTTGCCTCGCTCGCCGGCGAGGACGCCGGGGGCGTGGTCGTCGTGCCCGCCTTCACCGGGTTGGGCAGCCCTTGGTGGGATCCAGACGCCCGGGGCGCCGTACTCGGCTTGACCCGCGGCTCGGGACGAGCGCAGCTGGCGCGTGCCGTCCTCGATGCGATCGCCCACCAGGTTCGCGACGTCGTCGACGCCATGACCGCCGGAGCCCACCTCGACGTCGAGCGGTTGCGGGTCGACGGCGGGGCTGCCACCGACGAACTGCTCCTGAGCCTGCAGGCCGATCAGCTCGGCGTGCCCGTCGAGCGGCTCGCCACCGCCGAGGCCACTGCCCTGGGCGCCGCCCTGCTCGCCGGCATGGCCGTGGGGGTCTGGGGCCACCCGGACGATGCGACCGACGCCGGGCACATCGACCTGGTCGTCGAGCCGACGCGGGAGCGCTCCGAGGCCGACCGTGAGCACCTGCGATGGCTCGACGCGCTGGAGCGGGTTCGCGGCAGCCGCGGGTGACGCTCCCACGTCGAGGCTGGCCTCACCCGCTGGCGCTGGGGTGGGCCCGCAGGCATGCCATGCGGGAGATCTCCCGCAGGCGGGTGTCCACGATGCGCGAGAGCGCGGCGACCTGGCGGCGCTCCCGCGCCCGGTAGGCGGTGCCGGCCCGCCCCACGATCAGCGCCAGCCCCGCAGAGGGCAGCGGAGCCCAGACCACGTCGTCGGGCCCGGCCTCGCCCGACACCACCCTGGCCGAGGAACGGCTGCCCTCGACGAACGCGACCAACCACCCTGCCGAAGGCGCGGGCCCCTGCTCGGCGATCACCGCACCGTCGTCGAGCTCGACGACGGTGGACCACTCGGCGCCCACAGCCCGTCGGGCGTGAACGACCACCGCCTCCACGAGATCCTCCTTGGTGGTGGCGCCGACCAGGAGGGCGGCGGTCTCCAGGGCGTCGAGCCGAGGGTCGTGCAGTGCCTCCGCGAGGGGTCGCACCTCCTCCACGTCGACGCCGTCCACCTGGCGCACCTCGGCCACCAGCAGGTCGATGAGGGCGGCGTCGGGAAGCTCGACCGCGAGCTCGTCGATCGCCCGACCGGCGCCACGCTCGAGGATGTCTATCCCCACGATCTCGCCCCGCACGGCGCCTATGCGCGACGCCACCTGGCCCAGTGCGCCCGGCCGATCGGGCACCCACATCCGCACGATGAACGTCTCCACGGGCGGGACCCTAGGCAGAGGGTGTGAAGCGCGTGTTTCGTACCGGCAACGGTCCGGTCAACACCCGGTGCCGCGCCCGGGCGGCCCAGCCCGGGCTCACCCCAGCTTTGTGAGGGCCCGCTTTAGGTTCCGCATCGCCTGGCCGATCCGCTGCTCGTTCTCGATCAGCGCGAACCGGACGAAGCCCTCCCCACCGGGTCCGAACCCCACCCCGGGTGACGTCGCCACCTCGGCCTCGCGCACCAGCATCGAGGCGAACTCCACGGAGTCCATGTCGGCGTAGGCGGACGGGATCGGTGCCCACACGAACATGGTGCCCTTGGGTCGCGGCACCTCCCATCCCAGGCGCGACAACCCGTCGCAGAGGGCGTCACGCCTGCGCTGGTAGATCGACTGCACCTCGGCGGGAAAGTCGACCGCCTCGTTGAGCGTGACCGTCGCCGCTATCTGGATCGGCTGGAAGGTGCCGTAGTCGAGGTAGGACTTCAGCTTCGCCAGCGCCTGGACGATCTCGGCGTTGCCGACCAGGTAGGCGAGCCGCCAGCCGGCCATGGAGAACGACTTGGTCATCGAGTACAGCTCGACGGCGCACTCCTTGGCGCCCTCGGCCTGCAGGATGGACGGCGGCCGCCAGCCGTCGAAGCCCAGCTCGGCGTAGGCGTTGTCGTGCACGACGACGATCTGTTGCTCGCGAGCGAAGTCGACGAGCTGCTGGAAGAAGTCGAGGTCCACGCAGGCGGTCGTCGGGTTGTGCGGGAACGAGCACACGATGACCCGCGGGCGAGGGAACGAGTGCTCGTACACGTGCCGGACACGCTCGATGAAGCTGCCGTCGTCGTTCACATCGGCGGTCATCTGCACCTCGCGCACCGCGGCGCCCGCGAAGAGCGGGCCCCAGATGTGGATGGGGTACGACGGTGACGGAACGATTGCCGAGTCGCCAGGCCCCAGCAGGACCCACATGAGGTGGCTGAACCCCTCCTTCGCCCCGATCGTGGAGATGACCTCGGTGTCGGGATCGAGGGCGACGCCGAACCGGCGGGCGTAGAGGTCGGCCACCGCCTGACGCAGCTTGGGGATGCCCCGGCTCGACGAGTACCGGTGGTTGCGCGTGTTGCGCGCCGCCTCGGCCAGCTTGTCGACCGCGATCGGCGGTGACGCCAGGTCAGGGTTGCCGAACCCGAGGTCGACCACGTCCGCTCCCGCCGCGCCGAGCCTCGGTCTTCAACCCGTCGATGATCGTGAAGACGTAGGGCGGCATGCCCGAGATCCGGCGGAACTCCATCGTGCGAACATACCCCCGAGACCCACCGAGGCCCGTACGGGTTGGACCGGCTCACCCCTGGATGGGCGGTCCCACCCCGACCGGAGGAGCGGTCAGCATCGCAGCGCCGACCGCCCCGGCCGCCTCACCCAGCTCGGCCACCACGACCGGCACCGCAGGACGCGCCGGGCCGCCCAGCGCGCCGGCCGCCACGTCGGCTCGGACCCGAGCGAGGAAGAGATCGGCCATCTCCGCCAGCCCCCCGCCCAGCACGACGAGCCCGGGGTCGAGCAGGTTGACGAGGTTGGTCAGGCCCAGGCCCAACCAGCCCGCTAGCTCGGCGACGACCTCCAGAGCGCCGACGTCGCCCTCCCGGGCGGCGTCACCCACGTGCTCGCCGCGAACGCAGCCGGGCTCGCCGCCGGCGCGGACCACGACCGACCGGATCCGACCGGCATCGGCGGCCTCGCGAGCCAGCCGCGTCAGCGCCGAGCCCGAGGCGTAGCGCTCCCAGCACCCACGCCTA
>CAVPEW010000013.1:0-3587 GCA_963703565.1 uncultured Microthrixaceae bacterium
CCGGCATCGATCGCGATGCCCTGCGCGACCTCGCGGTGGCTCTGCGCGACCAGGCCGGGGTGCGGGCCGTGGTGCTCGGCGGCGCCCCCGAGGGAGGGGGAGCAGCGCTCGTCGCCGCGGTCGACCCGGGCAGCGGTCTGGACGCATCGGCCCTTCTGGAGCCGGGCAAGAAGCTGATCCGGGGCGGGGGTGGGCGCGACCCGCACCTCGCCGTGGCCGGTGGCAAGGAGCCGGGCGGGCTCGACGAGGCACTCGCGGCCGCCCGGTCCGTCGCCCGGTCCGCCGCCGGCTCGTGAGTGGCCGCGCCCTGGGGATCGACCTGGGCTCGCGGCGCATCGGCGTAGCCGTGTCCGACGGCGACGGGGTGCTGGCCACCCCCTACGCCCTGGTCGAGCGTTGCGGCGACCCGGCCGGCGACCACCGCCGCATCGCCGATCTGGTGGACGAGACGGGTGCCGCCGTCGTCGTGGTCGGGTTGCCGCGCTCGTTGGACGGCTCCGAGGGTGCGGCCGCCGTCGCGGCGCGCGCCGAGGTCGAGGACCTGGCCGCGGCGTTGGGCATCCCGGTCGAGACCGTCGACGAGCGACTCACAACCGTGACCGCGCACCGTCAGCTGGCCGCCGCCGGCTTGTCGTCGAGAGCCCGACGACGTCGCGTCGACCAGGTCGCGGCTGCCGTGCTGCTCCAGGCGTGGCTCGACGCCCGGGCCGCCGGCACCTCCCGGTGAGCGAGCTCCCGCGGCGCTTCCGCCGCCGCCGGATCGTGGCAGCGGCGATCGCGCTCGTCGTGGTGGTCGCGGTTGCGTCCACGGTCTGGGTCTGGCGGCAGATCGATCCCCCCGGCGAGGCGGGCGAGGCGATCGAGCTGACGGTGGCAGAGGGATCCAGCACCGATGACATCGGCGAGGTCCTCGCCGAGAAGGGGGTGATCGCCAGCCCCACGGTGTGGCGCTGGTACCTGCGCTTCCACGGTGCGGGCCCCTTCCGGGCCGGTCGCTACCGGTTCAGGCTCGACTCGTCGATCGGCGACGCGCTCGACGTGCTCGCCGCCGGTCCGGCGGCTCCGCCAGTGCGGCGCGTGACCATCCCCGAGGGGCTCACCACTGCCGAGACCCTCGACCGCCTGGCACGGGCCGACGTCGGCCTCGACGTCGACCGCGCCGCGCTGGCCTCCGAGCTGGCGAGCGGACGGATCCGCTCCCGCTACCAGCCAGCCGACCAGGACTCCTCGGAGGGGATCCTGTTCCCCGACACCTACGAGATCGACGATCGGGCCGACGCCGGGGCGGTGCTGGCCCTGCTGGTGGCCCAGCTCGACCGCACGCTCGACGAGCTCGACGTGCAGCACCGGGCGGCGGCTCGCGGGCTGAGCCCCTACGAGGTGCTCGTCGTGGCCTCCCTCATCGAGGAGGAGTCCAAGCTCGACGAGGAGCGCTCCAAGGTGGCCCGGGTGATCTACAACCGCCTCGAACGCGGCATCGCCCTCGGCATCGACGCCACCTCTCGCTACGAGGCCGAGCTGGCCGGGCGCGACCGGGCCGATGTCGACTTCGACAGCGACTCGCCGTACAACACCCGCCGCCAGCCCGGCCTGCCGCCCACGCCCATCGCCTCGCCCGGGCGTGCCAGCCTGGTGGCCGCGCTCGAGCCAGCGGACGGCGACTGGATCTACTACGTGCTCGCCGACGGCGACGGACGCCACGTGTTCACCGCCAGCGCCTCGGAGTTCGAGCGGGCGAAGAGGGCCTGCCGCGACGCGGGGCTGGGCTGCGGGTGAGCCCGACCGGTTCGACCCGGGTGGCCGGCGTGATCGGCGACCCGGTGCGCCACTCGCTGTCACCGGCGATACACAACGCCGCCTTCGCCGCCACCGGGCTGGACTGGGTGTTCGTCGCCTTCGAGGTGCCCGCCGGATCCGCTCGCGCGGCCGTCGACGCGATGAGAGCCCTCGATCTGGGCGGGCTGTCGGTCACGATGCCCCACAAGGACGCGGTGGTGGGCGCGCTCGACGCGCTCGACGCCGACGCCGAAGCCCTGGGGGCGGTGAACTGCGTTCGGCGCGACGGACGCCGGCTCGTGGGCGCCAACACCGACGGTCCGGGGCTGGTGGCCAGCCTGCGTTCGGACTGCGGGCGCGACCCCGCCGGCTCGCGATGCGTAGTGCTGGGTGCGGGCGGTGCGGCCCGCTCCGCCGTGCGGGCGCTCGCCGCTGCCGGAGCCGCCCGGGTCACCGTGGTCAACCGGACGTCCGAGCACGCCGTGCGGGCCGCGGCGCTGGCCGGCGTCGCCGGGCACGTGGGCGACGAGTCCGCCCTGGGCGACGCCGACCTGGTGGTCAACGCCACCCCGGTCGGGATGGAGGGGCCCGACGTCGGGCGGCTCCCCGTACCAGCGGGGCTTCTGGGAGCCGGCCAGCTTGTCGTGGACCTCGTCTACCACCCGCGGCGCACGGCACTGCTGGCCGCAGCCGAGGAGGCGGGGGCGGCCACCGCGGACGGGACCGGGATGCTGGTGCACCAGGCCGCTCTGGCCTTCACCGCCTGGACCGGCCTGGAGGCTCCCCTGGCCGCCATGCGGGGCGCTGTCGTGGATGCGTTGGGCTGAAGTCGCGGGCCCAACCTGCCGAAGGACTCCGGACGGATGGTCCCGACCCGGAGGCTGGCATGGCCCTGCAAGGCACGCTCGACACGTTCTCCCTGCCCGACGTCCTCCGCCTGCTCGGCGCGACCCGCAAGTCCGGCTGCTTGGAGCTCGTCGGCCAGCGGGGTGCGGGAGAAGCGGTGGAGGGCTGGGTGTGGGTCGACGACGGCCGGGTCCTGGCGGTGGTGGCCGGCTCGCCGCGGCCCGCTGCCGGCGGTGACCTCCCGTCGGCCATGGCCCTGTTCGGCTCCTGCGCTGTCGGAACGGTTCGTTCACCTTCGTCGTCGACGCCGAACCCGCGGCCCGCAACGGGTCCTACAGCGCCGGCGAGGGTCACCCGGGTACATGAACCGGGGTCTTGTCCTTCAGATCGGCCAGCAGCGAAAGATCGTGCGGGCCCAGATCCCACAGCACGTTCACGTCCGGCTGGAACAGGCCGAGATTGAGGCGCTGGGCGTCGTAATAGGTCACGTGCCCCAGCCGATCGCCCTGTCGCAACGCGCGGATCGCGCGGCCGGCGCTCGGTAGAGCAGGGTGTGATCGACCATGAGCACCCGGTTCTGCCGGGCCGCGATCGCCACCAGCGCCTCGCCTTCCTCCGAACGGATACACAGCGGCTTCTCGACCAGCACATGGAGGCCGCGTTCGAGCGCGCGCCGGGCGAGTTCGAAATGAGTGGAGACCGGGCTCGCGATCGCGACCGCATCCAGCCCCCGGTGATCCTCGATCTTTACTATCATCAAGATTTACTTCAGTACTTTCTACTAAAATTTTCTTTAACTGCATCCCGTCTGTTAAAGATTCTTCACTCAAATAAAAATCTCTTCGAGAGAAAGGTTTATTAATGTTCTGATAAAGCCTCACAACAATTTGTGTCAATGAATCAGGACTATTGTTATAATAAACAATTTCTTCCGATCCATTTAATAATTTTGTTTTAGGATCAAT
>CAVPEW010000014.1:0-12640 GCA_963703565.1 uncultured Microthrixaceae bacterium
AGCGGACCACGAGAGCGCCGCGTGCGCCGCACGACGGGCAGGTGATGCCGAGCACCGCGGCCATGTCGGCCGGGTCCGAGGCGCCCTCCACGCGGCGCAGGCCCTCCATCGAGGCCGACGAGGGCTCCGAGCGGGCCCGGCATGCGCCGCAGGCCAGCCGGCCGTCGTCGAGCACGGCGAAGTCCACCGTGAAGCCCCTTGCGCGGAAGTCCTCGAGCACGGCCACGAGACTGCTCGCGTCCCTCGGGGATCCGATGTCGGCCATGGGTCCTCCCTTCGGCGGTGCCTGCACCGCCCTCGCGCCCTGCCCCGTGCGGCAGGCCCGCACACCGGCCGGATCAGCCGAGCTCGAACGTCGGGGTCGCGGCGTTGGTGCCGCCCGGCACGTGGAAGCGCAGGTGCACCTGGGTGGGGCGCTCGACGCTGAAGCCGAAGCGGCCCAGGTCGTCGGTGAAGCCGCGCTGCACCCACGAGTCGGCGAAGAGCTCGACGAAGGCGAAGCGCCCCGGTATCAACTGGCCCTCGATGGCGCGCCCGCCCGTCGCGCCGACCAGCAGGTCGACCTCCAGGTCGCCGGCCGAGAAGACGAGGTTGCGCGACTCGCTGGGAGTGCCCCGCACCCCGGCGGGCTCGGCGCTCGACGAGTCGAACACCAGCTGGGCCATCGACGCATCGGCGTCGGCCCAGGACCACGTCTCGCCTGCGGTGGTCGACACGTGCTCGGGAACCTTGCGGTGCGATCCCAGGGCCTGGGCGAGGAGCTCGATGAGGGCGTCGTCGTCGAGGCGGGTGGGGTCGGTCGAGCCGTCTGGTCGACCGCCGGGTCGGGGGTCGTCGATCCCGCTCATCGTGCTTCGGCTCCCGTGGGGTCCGAAGCCGCCTGGTCTTCGAGCAGGGCCCGCAGCTGCGCCAGGCACCGCGCCCGCGTCGGGCCCAGGCTTCCCACCGGCCGCCCCAGCACCTCGGCGATGGTGGCGTAGTCCAGCCGCGGCTCGCAGGTCATCAGCTCGAGCAGCTGGCGGCAGGGCTCACCCAGGCCGGCGAAGGCCCGGCGCACCCGCCGGTGCAGCTCTGCGTCGTGGAGCGTGTCGACCACGGCCTCGTCGACGCCGCGCGACAGCGGGTCGGCACGGTCGTCGAAGCGATCGACCGGGGTGACCCGGCCGGCCTGGCGGACCAAGGCCAGTGCCTCGTTCCGGGTCGTGACGGCCAGCCACCCGGCGAGACGCTCGGGTTCGCGGATCCGGTCTCGATTGTCGAGCAGCCGCAACCAGACGGCCTGCGTGACGTCCGCGGCCGCGGCCTCGTCCAGGCGGAACGAGAGGGCCACCGACCACACCAGCGAGCAGTACCGATCGACCAGCTCTCGCCACGCGCTGGGGTCGTCGACGCCGGCCAGCAGCTCGTGCACCGGGCGGCAAGGCATCGGGCCGCATGGTACCCACCGGGCGCGGACGGCCACGTGGGAGCACCATGGCACCGCTGGCGCGCGCGGTGCCGGGAAGCGCCCTGATGACCGCACGGTCGACGGGGCGCGTCGGGAGGTCATGGCCGTCCGATGGTTCGAGCCTCCGCCTGATACTCGCCTCGGCGCCCGCGCGTCACGCGAGCTCAGGCCTCGAGGCAGACGAACGCCGCCGCGGCCGCCACCGCTTCGGGGTGCCGACCAGCGCCGCGGACCGTCGCGGTGGCTCCCGCGAGGGCTCTGGCCGGTGCAAGCCCGTCCCTCAGGCCGTGGTGCAGTGCCGTCATCAGCTCGACGGTTGCCTGGTCCGGAACAGGGACCCCGGGGGCGATGACGGTCCGGGCCCCCGACCCGATCAGGGCCGCCGCCACCCCGACGAGCTCATCACCGGGGTGCACAGCCGACCCGCCGATCTCACATGCCGACAGCACGAACACCTCGGGAACGGCGCCATGGCGCTCCAGGTCGTAGACGGTCAGGCGCCCGTCAGCCATCGATAACGAGGAGAACAGCGGGCTGTCGGCGCGGAACCGCCCGTGAGCGGCCACGTGCGCGATGGAGGCAGGGCCGAGACCGTCGAGGACGGCGCCGACGACGGCCTCGGCGTCGGCCAGCACGACGGCGCCCGGCCAGGTCTCGGCGACCGCCTCGGCCTCGGCCCGGGCGCCGGGCAGATCGGGGCCTGCGACCACCAGCACCCGCGCCGATGCGAGATCGACCGGTTCGTCGGGGCGCGACCAGAGAGTCGCCGAGGGGGCCACCGACACTGCACGGCCCCGCCAGCGAGGCAGCGCCGCCCATGGGACCGCATGCAGCACCCCGGTCGGCACGACCACCACGTCACCTGGTGTGGGGTCGTCCCAGGGAGCCAGCATCGCCTCCAGGCGCAGGGTCGTGGCCTCGAAGCCGTCCAACGCGCGGCTCCTCGCGTCCGTCGAGCGCGCCCTGGACGCCAGGCGCTGCAGGTCCATGCGCGCAGCCCGGATCTCGGCCTCGACCGGTCCCAATGGGCCGCACGCGACCCGCTCGAGGTTGCCCTCGCGCAGTACCAAGGCCTCTAGCCGGCCGTCGAGGACGATCCACTCCACGAGGGTGCGGTCGCCCAAGCGGGCGAGCAGGCGCTCGCGCACGAGTTCCGGCGGTCCGACCTCGACCGGTCCGGATCCGCGACCGGGCCCCGTGCGCGCCCGGTCGCGGATGCGAGCCTCGACGACTCTCAGGCGACCCCGGGCAAGCGTTGGGTCGACTCCGTCGGCGAGCGCGCGTGCCTGTTCGGCCTCGAGGGCTCTCGCCTGGCCCAGCAGGTCGGTCAGCGTCCGGTCGTCGGTCTGGCGCGTCGGCGACGCCAGCGTCGCGGCTCGGAACGCCTCCGCTGCCTCGAACAGGCCCCACGGGTCGGTCTCGAGAGAGCGCAGCGCCAGTGCCAGCGCGGCCAGCTCGGATCCGATGCCGGTGGCTCTCGCCCGCAGGTCGGTCGCTCCGAGGCGGGCCCTGTGCGCGGCCACCGCCTCCAGGCCGCGCTCGACCGCGGCCAGCGCCCCGATGCGGTCGCCCCCGCACAGGGCGTGGAGCGACTCGGCATGGGCGCGCTGCGCATGGCCGAGCGGCGACGACGGGTGCAGGGTCCGGACCGGGGCCAGCACTGCCCGCGCGCCAGCCGGGTCGCGCTCCACCATGGCCTCCCGGGCGAGGCGCAACCTCACCGCGGCCGCCTCGGTCACCCAACCGTGTGCGGCGAGGCGCTCCGCCATGTCAAGGGGGCCTGCGGGGGTGGGTTGCATCGGTGGTTCCGTCCCCCCGCCCGCTGTGGTGGACATCGCCGCCTGGACCGCCTGGACCAGTCGTCCCACCGGCACGCCCCGCTCGGCCTCGAACTCCAGGTACTGGGCGCGAACCACCCATCCGGGGCGCGCCTGGGCGGAGAGCTCGGCGGTCGCCTTGCGCGCCTGCTCGCGGGCGAGGTCGAGTTGATGCTCGCCCAGCGCCGCCCGAGCCAGCACCAGGCGCGCCTCGGCGCGCTCGAAGGCGTTCTGCGACGCGTCGAGCAGTTCGAGGGAGCGTCGGGCATCCTCGAGCGCCTCGGCGGTCAGCCCCGCGCCAAGGAGCACCTCGGCCCGGTCGAACGCCACGGTTCCCAACGCCTCGGGCGCCAGAGACGCGAGCTCTCTGGCCGCCCGGTCGAACCAGTCCAGCGCCGCCGGCACGTCGCCTCGGCGGCCCGCCACGAATCCCAGGTTGTGGGCGCACACCGCCACCTGGAGCCGCTGGCCGTCGGCGGAGGCCAGCGCGCGGGCCCGCTCCAGGTCCTGCACCGCCTCGTCGAAGCGCCCGAGGTAGCCGTTGGCGACGCCCCGGTTCACCCGCAGCCGGACCTCTGCGGTCCGGTCGCCCTCGGACTCGAAGACCTCGAGTGCGGCGTCGTAGGCGGCGACTGCCTCTTCGAGACGGCCGAGCCGCTGGTGCACCAGCGCCCGCTGCATGCGAACCCTGGCCAGAGCGGCGCCGTTGAGGACCTGCTCGGCCCGGTCGGCGCGCGCCAGCGCCGCCGCGGTGTCGCCCTGGTAGGCCAGGACCAGCATCAGGCTGCTGGTGATGTTGCCCTCGAGCTCGTCGAGCCCCACCTCGGCGGCCAGCGTCGCGGCGGCGTCGAGCTCCTTGCCGGCTTCCTCCAGCCCCCCCAGCTCCCTCAGGGCGAGGCCTGCCGCCCAGCGTGCTGTGGCGCGGGTGCCGGTCTCGTCGGCCACAGGCGCGGCGGCTGGGCCAGCCGCGCCGGCCAGGAGTCCGTCGAGCTCGTCGAGCACGGCCCGCGCCGCATCGAGCGCGGCGGCGGGATCGTCCTGGACGCGGTCGACGGCTTCCTGCGCACGGTGCCGTCGGCTCCCGTCGCTGGTCACGGCCGGCGATCGTAGGGCCCTAACATGGCCCCAGAGACAGTGGCGGGCGGCGATTCGGGTAGCGGCTAGGTGCGGCGTTCGAGGTCGCGTCCGGGTGGATGGAGGCGAGGGGATGGTCCGACAGCGAGGCCCTGCCAGCCAGCCGGGGGACCGCGATGGGCCGGGTGGCCGCGGCAGCTCGGGCGACCCGTGGCGACGCCTGCACGCTGAGCTCTCGCGCCGGCGCATCGAGGTGGCGGTGGCCGCTCCGGGCCGCGAGTTCGCCTACCGCCGAGGCGAGGTGCTCGTCGCAGCCGCTCGTCGCGCCGATCTGGGACGCGTGCGCAAGCTCGTAGAGGGAGCCAGGCGCGTGGACGAGGTGTTCGGTGTGGTCCGGTTCTCGGTGCCCGACACGCTGCGCGCGCTGGCGATCCTGCGCCGGGCCGGGTTCGACGCTGCACCGAACCACGTCTTCTTCTCCCACGGGGGGTACCTGGGCAACCCGTTGTACCTGGGCAACCCGTTGTACCTGGGCAACCCGTTGTACCTGGGCAACCCGTTGTACCTGGGCAACCCGTTGTACCTGGGCAACCCGATGCGAAACGGGGCCATGCCCGCGCCCCCTGCCGCGGTGGCAGCGCGCACTGCGCCGCCGGTCGAGCCCGGTGCGCTGGCCGACCCGATAGTGGCGGTCCTCGACACCGGCCTCGACGTGGCCGCGGATGGCCTCGCCCGGCATGCCGACCTCCACGCCCATGCCGTCGCGCTCGGCCCCGTGTTGGCAGCAGGCTCGACCGCAGTCGACGACGAAGACGAGATCGACGCCGACGCCGACGGTGCCCTGGATCGTGAAGCCGGCCACGGCACCTTCGTGTGCGGCGTCGTGCGCCAGGTCGCTCCGCAAGCCTCGGTGGTTGCAGTCGGAGCGCTCAGCAGCTTCGGCGACGGCGATGACCAGTCCCTTGCCATCGCTCTGGCCCGGCTGGTCGCCGAGGTCCCCCGGGTTGACGTCGTGAACCTCTCGCTGGGCGGCACCACCGAAGACGACCGGCCGCCTCCCGCGCTGGCTGCCGCGGTCGACGCCGTCCGCCGCCTGCCTTCCAGGCCCGTCGTGGTGGCCTCCGCCGGCAACGACGGTTCGTGCCGGGTCACCTGGCCGGCCGGCCTCGCCCAGGTCGTCGCGGTGGGCGCGCTCGACTGCAGCGCCCCGGCCTGGTTCTCCAACCACGGCGGTTGGGTGGATGCCTGCGCCCCGGGCGTCGACGTGCTCAGCACCTTCCTGCACGTGGACGCTTCCACGCTGCCGGGCTACACGCCTCGCTACGACGGTTGGGCGGTCTGGAGCGGCACCTCGTTCGCCGCGCCACGGGTGGCGGGCGCCATCGCCGCCCGGATGACCGCCCGCGGTGAGGACGCCACAGAGGCCGCCGAAGGCCTCTTGCGCGCCCCCGGGCTCTACCGCATCGCAGACCTGGGAACCGTCGTCAACGTCGTCTGACGGGGCGTCGATTCGACCCGGTCCGGCCGTCGCTCGTATCAGAGGGCCTGCCGGCTCCTCTGATGTCGGACGGCCCACCGCCGGTGGGCCCCGGAGGGGCAGGACACGGGCATGCGACCGGTGTGGATCGACGGACGGGGGCTGAGCAGCGGGGCCTGGTGCCGTGGTCGGCGGCGTCGACCTCCGCCGCCGATGCCGGCGCCGAGCCGTTCGACATGCCGGAGGAGCCCTGGTCTCGGCTCGACCTCGCGGGCGGCGACGTCGAGCTGGGCCTGGCGGGGACCGACGGCCGGGGCGAGCGGCCCGGTCCGCGCCGGGGTGGCGGGAACGGCGGTGGGGTGGGCGTGGCGGGCACCCCACCGCCCCCGCCAGTTCGACATGCCCGACAGGTGGGCCAGACCGGGTCGGCGGAGGTGGCCTACTCAGGACTGAACCTGCCCCACCTGGGCACGGCTGCGCGCCCGCCCGCCGAGCGCTCTGGGCTCTCGACGTCGGGGTTCGGCTGCCCCTTCTGCTCTGCCGGTCCGCGCCACCCTCGTCCCGGCAGTGGGCTCCTCGGCGCCGCGGCGCGCCGGGTCCGCTCGTGGCTGCCGGCCTGAGCAGCTCCGTCCCGCACTCGATTCGGCACCGCACGTGCGGCGAGGGCAGGCTGGCGGGATGTCGAGTCCCGCCACCCACCGCGACGAGCTCCCCGCCGGCCCCACGGCGGATCCCGTGCTTCGAGCGGCCCGACTGCGCGCCGCGGGCGCCGTTCGCCGCCTCGCAGTCGCGATGGTCGAGCACGAACCCGACCCGGCGGCGCTCGATTCCATGGCCGCCCAGGTCGAGGAGCTGGCCGCACGCGTGGCCGCCACGCCCGAGAGGAAGCCGGCCCAGATCGATCTGAGCCGGATCTCGTTCGAGCCGGTGGCGGACGGAGGCGACATCTCCGGCCCGGACTACTGCGTGTTCTCCGGCTACGAGCACCCCGCCGGCATGGGGGCCCGCATGTGGCGCGAAGGAGACCGCGCCGTCGCCGAGGTCACCCTCACCCAGCTCGAGGGCGGCCCCCCGGGCCGGGCCCACGGCGGCGTGGTGGCCGGACTGTGCGACGACTTGGTCCGCGGCCTGCTCATGGTTTGCGGCGTGCCGGCGTTCACCGCCTCGCTCACGGTCAACCTGCGCGCCGCTACCCCGCTCGGAGTGCCCCTGCGGCTCGAGGCATGGCTCGACCGTCGGGAGGGCCGCAAGCTCTGGGCTCGCCTCCAGGTGCTCGCCGACGGCACCCCCGTCGCCGACGGCGAGGCGCTGCTCGTCTCCTTCCAGCTGCCCACCTGACGCGACGGGTCAGGTGCTGGCTCAGCCGCCGGTGATCTCGACCGCCTCCACGGCGAGCAGATCGGCGATCTCGTCGGCGTCCTTGCCCAGGATCTCCGACAGGACCTCGTAGGAGTCCTCGCCCACGCACGGCCCCGGCTTGCGCAGTCGCCCCGGGGTCCGTGACAGCACCGCTTGCAGCCCGTCGTAGTCGACGGGCCCGATCTCGCTGTGCTCGAGCCGCACGAAGTATCCCCGATGCTCCACCTGGGGATCGAGGTGCAGACCCGACTGATCGTTGACCTCGCCGGCCGGCACGCCCGGTTGGAGCAGATCCACCAACTCGGTCTGGCCGAAGCCGGCGGTCCAGCGCCCGACCTCGGAGTCGATGGTCACCTCGTCGGCCTTGCGGCCCAGCAGCGTGTCGTACTCGGGGCGGGCCGCCCATGCCGGGTCACCCATCGCCGAGCGCAGAGCGGCCCACTGGGCGTCGGTCTCCACAGCGATGGCCACCCAGCCCTCGTGGCCGCGCACGTCGCGGGTGCGGTACACCCCGTGCGGGCATGCCCACGGGGATCGGTTCCCGTCCCGGCTCGCCACCTCACCCCGGGTCTCGTAGGCGAGGAGCCTGGCGCCGAGCATCTGCACCGCCGCCTCGTACTGGGACAGGTCGATGTGCTGGCCCTCACCGGTGCGGCGACGATGGTCGAGCGCTGCGATGAGGGCCGTGGTGGCGAAGCGCTGGCACACGAAGTCGGTGTAGGCGCCGTACACGGGCACCGGGTCGCGGTCGGGGTAGCCACAGATCTCGTAGAAGCCCGACAGAGCGGCCATGAGGTTGCCGAAGCCCCGGTAGTCGCGCCGAGGGCCGGTCTGGCCCTGCATGCAGGTCGACAGCATCACCATGCCGGGGTTGATCTCACGTAGCTCGCTGTAGCTCATGCCCCACGCCGCCATGGTCTTGGGCGTGAAGCTCTCCAGCAGGACGTCGCACCACTCGACCAGCTCCAGGGCCACTGCCTTGCCGGCGGGGTGCTCGATGTCGAGGCCCAGCCCCAGCTTCGAGGCGTTGTAGTCGGCGTAGAAGTGCGAGTTGTTGATGCCCGGCACACCGTCACGGAATGGCGGCGTCAAGCGCAGCACGTCGGGCCGCTTGCTCGTGTCGAGGCGCACGACCGTGGCGCCGTAGTCGGCCAGGTAGCGGGCGGTCAGCGGACCCACCCCCACCCAGGACATGTCCCAGACCTTCAACCCGGAGAAGACGTCGCTCATCACACTGCTCCCGACTGGGCGAGGATGGACCGTTCCTCGACGCTGTAGCCAGCCTCGGCCAGCACCTCGTCGTTGTGCTCGCCGGGTGTGGGCGCCCGGGGGGTCTCGACCAATGGGGTCGCCGACAGCTTCGCCCACGCACCCGGGTAGACCACCTGTCCCCTCTCGCCGTGGTCGACGGCCACGAAGTACTCCCGAGCCGCGAGCTGCTCGTCGGCGCGGATGTCGGCCACGGTGTTGACAGGGGCGAGCAGGAACCGGCGACGCAGGGCCTCGGAGTACAGCTCGTCCTTGGTCTTGGTGAGGAAGAAATCGCCGATCAGATCCGACACCCGCTCGAAGAAGGTGAGGCCTTCGGGCGTGTCGGCCAACGTGGCGAAGTCGATCGCCGACCAGTCGATCGACGACAGCCACTCGGGCAGCCCTTCGGACTCGTTGATCCAGCCCAGCATCGCCGTCATGATCATCGCTCCGATCGCCCCGCCCGAGATGAGCACGGTCACATGACCGTCGGCGCAGGGGTAGATCATGCGGAACCGGGCGTGCCCGTGGGCGATGAGCTGGCCCTGCCGGCTCAGCTCGTGACCCTCGAGCTGGGGGAACGCGGTGGCGTTCATCAGCGTTCGTATGGCCGCGAGCTGGCCGACGACGTCCACGTACTGGCCCTCACCGGTGCCCGCAGCGTGGAAGAGCGCGATCATCGTGGCGACCGCGGCCTCGGCCCCGGCCAGCGTGTCGTACTGGGGGACCGAGGGGCGCACCGGTGGGCGGTCCCGGTCACCGGTCAGCCACAGCGGGCCGCCGGTGGCCGCAAGGACCAGATCCGACGCGCTCCAGCCGGCTCTCGGTCCCGTCTGCCCGAACGGGCTGACCGAGGTGTACACGAGCGACGGGCGCAGCGCGCGGAGGTCCTCGTAGCCGAGGTGTCGCTCGGCCATCCAGCCGACCGGGAAGGACTCGACGAGCACGTCTGCGGTGGCCACCAGGCGGCGCAGCACGGCCTGGCCGTCCGCGCGGTCCAGGTCGAGGGTCACGCCTCGCTTGCCCTTGTTGTAGAACCACCAGGGCAGGCTCTCGGTGGGGTCAGGGGCCTCGCCGGCGAAGGGCCCCCGGTGGCGGCCGGGGTCACCACCGGGGGGTTCGATCTTGATCACGTCCGCGCCCAGGTCGGCCAGCATCTTGCCGGTCATCCAGGCTCGCTCGTCGGTCAGGTCCAGCACCCGGTAGGGCGCCAGCGCGGCAGTGGGCACGGTGTCGTGTTCCCCCTCGGTCGGTCAGTTCACCGGCAGGGTCTCACCCACCGGGAACGCCTTGGGCTGGGTCGGCCGGTCGCCGAACAGCTCGGCCGCCTTGGCCGGCAGCTCGTCGAGCTCCCAGCGGTCCTTCTTGTCGATGGAGCTCACCACGGTGGGCATCTGGACCAGCTCGACCTTGCCGCCACCGACCACGAAGGTCTGCCCGCTGATGTGGGCAGCGTCCTCGCTGCACAGATAGGCCACCCACGGGGCGACGTTGTCGGGGTCCCACTCGTCGAACTCGCCGGGAGCGACGTTGAACGCTCCGAAGGTGTTCTCGGTGAGGCGGGTCCGCGCCCGAGGGCAGATCGCGTTGGCGGTCACACCCATCTTGGCCAGCTCGCGGGCGAGCACGATGGCCATCGACGCGATGCCGGCCTTGACGGCGGCGTAGTTGAGCTGGCCGGCGTTGCCGAACAGCCCCGCCTCGGAGGCGGTCAGCACGATGCGCCCCCCGACGGGCTGCCCGTCGGCCTTGAAGCGCGAGCGGAAGTGCGCCCCCGCGGCCCGCACGGGCACGAAGTGGCCCCGCAGGTGCACTCGCACCACCGAGTCCCACTCTTCTGGGGTCATGTTGTACGACATCCGGTCGCGCAGGTTGCCGGCGTTGCAGATGAGGATGTCGAGCTTGCCGTAGGTGTCGATCGCCTGCTGCACCAGGTTCTGGCCGCCGTCCCAGTCCGAGACGTCGTCGAAGTTGGCCACAGCGGTCCCGCCGGCAGCCACGATCTCGTCGACCGCCTGCTGAGCCGGGCGGTTGTCCTTGCCCTCACCGTTCCAGTCGCCCCCCAGGTCGTTGACCACCACCGAGGCGCCTTCAGAGGCCAGCAGCTTGGCGTGGCCGAAGCCCACGCCGCGCGCTCCGCCGGTCACCACTGCGACCCTGCCGTCGAATCTTCCCATCGATGTTCCCTTCGTGTCGTGACTGTCCCGGAGCTCGCCGCCGGGTGCGGTGGGCTCCGGGCTGGCGGACCGTCATGTCGCCTTGGGCACGCTGTCGCGCCGGGCCTGCGCAGCGCAACCGCACGGGACGATCCCGGCGGCTGGTCGTTGGATCGCGGCGCCTGCGGTCCCCCCGAAGGCGGGCAACGGACATCGTGGCACAGGTCGCGCCACGACGCCCGGCCCACCCTCGTGCGGTGGTGGGCCGGGCGTCTGCCTCCCCCCCGGGGGTGGTCAGGCAGCGACGGTGGCGGCGCGGCGCAGGATCCGCAGAGGGAGGTTGCGCGGCCCGCGGATCTGCCCGCCCGCGTAGCGCACACCGTCGTGGTCGGCGAGCTCGAAGTCGGGGATCCGCCGCAGGAGCGCCTGCAGGCCCACGCGCAGCTCCATCCGGGCCAGGTTCGAGCCCAGGCAGCGGTGGATGCCGACTCCGAAGGCGAAGTGCCGGTTCTGGCGCCGGTCGATGATCACCTCGTCGGGACGGTCGAACACCTCTGGGTCTCGGTTGGCGGCCGGGAAGGGAAGCAGGAGCATGTCTCCCTCCCGCATCGCCTGGCCGTGGCGCTCGTTGTCGGAGGCCACGAACCGGGCCATGGTGACTGGCGAGAAGGCCCGCAGGAACTCCTCGATGGCCAGCGTCCAGAGCTTCCGCATCGTCGTCTAGGGCCGCCACCAGTCGCCGGCGGTCGTCGGGGTGGGTGGCGAGGTGGTGGATGCTCGACCCGATCGAGCTCCACGTGGTGTCGATCCCGGCCAGCAGCAGCAAGAGGCACGATCCGAGCAGGTCGTTGTCCGACAGGCGTTGGCCGTCGACCTCGGTGTCGATCAGGAACGTGATTATGTCGTCGCGCGGTGCTGTGCGATGGTCGAGGATCTGCTCCCACAGGTAGGCGAGCATCTCGCCGAACGCGACCTTCGCGTCGTCGGGATTGGCCGGACCCACCTCGATGATGCGGCGCAGCCACGAGGTGAAGGTGTCTCGCATCGACTCGTCGACGCCGAGCATCCGAGCGATCACGGTGATCGGGATGTTCTGGGCGTACTGGCGGGCACCGTCAAGCTCGTCCCCGCCGATGAACTCGTCGATCAGCTCGTTGGCGATCTTCCAGGTGACCGTCTCCCAGCCGTCGATCTGGCGGGGCGAGAACGCCGGCAACAGCATCCTGCGGAACCCGGTGTGGAACGGCGGGTCGCTCGTGATCGGCGGCGCGGAGAACTCGAAGCCCTCGCCCTCGTCTCCGAACAGGTCGGACGGGATCGCTACCTTGCGCGACGAGAACGTCGCCGTGTCGTGCGCTATCTCGTCGATGTCGGCGTAGCGCGTGGGCACCCAGAACCCGTCGTAGAGCTCGCTGTGGGCGATCGGGCACTGCTCGCGCATCGCCGCCCACACCGCGTACGGATCGGCGGCGAAGTCGGTGTCTAGATGGTCGTAACGGGACACGAACCGGTCCACGTCGATCGGGCAACGACCCATGGCAACTGTCCCCCTGGTACACGAACCCGGCCAGTACGGCACGAATGTCGATTCGGGACATAGTGAACCAAGCGGTTCATTATGGCAAGGGCGGATCTGCCTTCAGCCCGTCCATCAGCACGGCCCAGTGGGTGCCCGCAAGGGCCTCGACCGACAACGGTCCGGCCGGGTCGTACCAGCGCGCCGTCCAGTTGGTGGCACCCATGATGGCCATGCACAGCACCGTCGCATCCACGTCGGTGCGAAAGACGCCCGAGTCCTGGCCGTCGCTGATGATGGTGCGCACCGCTGCTACATAGCTCTCTTCCCAGATCCGGAAGCGGTCACGGGTCCCGGGCGGCAGCTCGCGGCCGTCCCCCAGGAACACGAGGAGGTGGGCCCTCATCTGGATCGACATGCGCGTGTGCAGCAGAACGACGGCCTCGAGGCGCCCGGCCGGGTCCTCCAGCCGCTCGATTCGGTCCAGGGCGTCGTCGACCTCCCGCAGGACCAGCAATACGAGAAATGGAACGAAAGGCGCCA
>CAVPEW010000015.1:0-61942 GCA_963703565.1 uncultured Microthrixaceae bacterium
ACGATGCTGCGCTCGGCGGCGAAGAACGCGATCCGGTCGACCCCCAGCTCGGTCAGCTTCTGGACCACGCAGCTCGGGTCGGTCGCCTTTGAGCATCGCTACGCCCACGGTCAACGCCGGAGCGGGCTCCGGTTCGGTCAGGACCGGTCCGGTGGGTTCGATCGTCGGCCCGAGCCGGACCGTTCGCCAGCGGCCTCGGCCGTCGGCCACGGTGAACGGCGCGCCACGGCGCAAGCGCAGGACGCGCTCCAGGTGGTGGCGGTCGGAGGGATCGAGACCGGGACGATCCAGGTCGGCGACGAAGGCCAGAGGACCGGGCGCGTCGGCGGGGTTCACCGGAAGGGCGGGGTTCACCGGAAGGCGGAACGGATGCGGTGAAGGAAGCCGGCGTCCTCGGGCGCCACATCTTCGCCGCGCTGGCCTGCGAAGCGGCGCAGCAGGCCCTCGGCCTCGGCGTCGAGGTCGGTCGGAACCTGGACCTCGACCCTCACCACCAGGTCGCCACGGCCCCGGCCCTCGAGCGAGGGCACCCCGCGGTGGCGCAGGCGGAACTCCCGCCCGCTGGGCGTGCCACGAGGCACGACGAGGTCCTCGGTCCCGTCCAGGGTCTCGAGCCGCAGGTGCGCACCCAGCGTCGCCTGGGCGAAGGTGATCGGCTCGACCCGCACCAGGTCGAGGCCGTCGCGCACGAAGCGGTCGTCCTCGGCGACCCTCACGTGCACGTAGAGGTCACCGGCGGGACCGCGCCGGGGGCCGACGGCACCTCGACCGCTCAGCCGCAGCGTGGAGCCCGTGTCCACTCCGGGCGGGATGTCGACGGTGTAGCTGCGCTCCTCGACGCGGCGCCCCTCCCCCGAGCAGTCGGGGCAGGGCGACGCGATGACCTGGCCGAGCCCGCCGCAGCGTCCGCACGGCGAACTCGACACCATCTGACCCAACAGCGACTGGCGCACGCGCCTGACGTGTCCGGTGCCACCGCACTCGCTGCAGGTCGACGGCGAGGTGCCCGGCGCCGCACCCGTGGCGTCGCAGGTCTCGCAGGCCACCGCGGTGCGGACCTCGACCGGTCTGCGCGCCCCGAACACGGCGTCTCTCAGTTCGAGGTCGACCACGACCTCTAGGTCCGGGCCCCGTGGAGGCCCCCCGGGACCACCACGGCCCCCGCCGAAGGGGTTGCCGCCGAACACGGCGTCGAAGAGATCCCCCAGCCCGGCTCCGCCGAAGCCGGCGTCGAAGGGCCCGGGTCCGCCCGCTGCACCCTCGGGCCCGAACCGGTCGTAGCGCGCTCGGCGCTCCGGATCGGAGAGGACCTCGTACGCCAGCGCCACCTGCTTGAAGCGCGCCTCGGCCTCGGCATCTCCGGGGTTGGCATCGGGATGCAGCTCCCGGGCCCGGCGTCGGTAAGCGCGCTTGAGATCGTCCGCTCCGGCGTCGTGCGGCACCCCGAGGAGCGCGTAGTAGTCCTCCTCCACGGGCATCTAGCGCTCCACCAGACGGTTTGACAGGCGGCTCGACACCACTGCCACGGCGGCCATGGCCTCGGGATAGTCCATCCGAGCAGGACCGAGGACACCGATGGTGCCAGCGGGTTCGCCCTCGAGCCGGAAGGGCGCGACGACCAGGGCGCACTCTGCCAGGGGTGCCATCCCGGTCTCGGTCCCGATGGCGACCTGCAGGCCACGGTCGAGCACGTCGCGCAGCAAGGTCACGACCAGGTACTGCTGCTCCAGCACTCCGAGCACGGATCGCACGGTCTCGATCGCGTCGAAGGCTGCGGCGATCCGGGCCGTGCCGCCCACGAAGACCTGATCGGGTTCCTCGCTCCCGGTCCCCCGCAGCGAGTTGAGCGTCCGCTCGCAGAGGGAGTCGACGACGGGGTCGCCTGCGTGCCGCAGCGCGACCGGGAAGGCACCCTCCGTGACCGCGCAACGGTCCCGGCCGATCAGGTTCGCTGCGAGGTGGGCGCTGGCCGCGGCCACCCGATCCTCGGTGACCGAGCCCTCGCCTTCACGCGTGCCGGAGAGGTCGAGCGTGTGCTTTTCGACCATCCCGTTGGACCACACCAACACCGCGAGCACCGTCGATGGGCCGAGCGACACCAGCTGGACCGAGCGGAGACAGGCGTCATCGGGGTTCGGGCCGACCACAACCCCCGCGTAGCTGGTGAGGTCGCCCAGGAGCTGGGAGGTCTCGTGCAGCATCTGCTCGAGCTCGCCGTGGGCCTGGCGAAAGAAGCTGCGGACCTGCTCGGCCTTGGGCCGCCCGAGCGCCGGGACGCCCTGTAGCGAGTCGACGAAGAACCGGTAGCCCTTCTCGGTCGGCACCCGGCCGGCGGAGGTGTGGGGCTGGCGGAGGTAGCCCTCCGCCTCGAGCGCCGCCATGTCGTTGCGCACCGTTGCCGAGGACACCTCGATTCGCGGCGCCCGGGCCACGCGGGCGGACCCGACCGGCTGCGCGGTCCCGATGTACTCCTCCACCACGGCCCGCAGGATGGCCGCCTTGCGCTCGTCGAGCATGGTCCCTCGCACCTGGGGTTCCTCGCTGGCACTCGATGGTACCGAGTGCTACGGGTCGTGCGGGCGACTACCTCGCCCGGCGGTCTCAGTCGAGGCGTAGAGCGGAGACGAAGGCCTCCTGGGGCACCTCGACCCGGCCGATCGACTTCATCCGCTTCTTGCCCTCCTTCTGGCGTTCGAGGAGCTTGCGCTTGCGGGTGATGTCCCCGCCGTAGCACTTCGACAGGACGTCCTTGCGCTTGGCCTTGACGGTCTCACGGGCAATGACGCGACCACCGATCGCCGCCTGGATGGGCACGTCGAAGAGCTGGCGCGGAATCAGCTCGCGCAGCTTCTCCGACATCCGCTTGCCGTAGTCGTGGGCGCGGGCGCGGTGGACGATGGAGCTGAACGCGTCGGCCGCGACCCCGTTGAGCAGCACGTCCACCTTGACCAGATCCGAGCGGGCATAGCCGTCGAGCTCGTAGTCGAGGCTGGCATAGCCCTGCGTGCGGCTCTTGAGCTGATCGAAGAAGTCCCGCACCACTTCGCCCAGCGGCAGGCGGTAGACGAGCTCGACGCGTTCGGGCGAGAGGTACTCGAGGCGGACCATGTCCCCCCGCCGGGACTGGCACAGCTCCATGAGGGTGCCGGTGTACTCCGCCGGGGTGAGGATGGTCGCCGAGAGTAACGGCTCGGTGATGTGGTCGATCTCGACCGTGGGCGGCATCGCCGACGGGTTGTCGACCTGGATGACGTCCCCGGCGGTCGTGTGCACCAGATAGGCGACCGAGGGGGCGGTGGCGATGAGGTCGAGGCCGAACTCCCGCTCGAGGCGCTCCCGGCTTATGTCCATGTGCAACAGGCCCAGGAAACCGCAGCGGAACCCGAAACCGAGCGCGCCCGAGGTCTCCGGCTCGTAGGTGAAGCTGGCGTCGTTGAGGCGGAGCTTCTCGAGCGCCTCGCGCAAGTCGGCGAAGCGGTCTCCCTCGACCGGGTACAGCCCGCAGAACACCATCGGCTTGGGGTCCAGGTAGCCCTCGAGCGCCTCCGCAGCAGGGCGGGTCGCGTCGGTGACCGTCTCGCCCGAGCGGGCCTCGCCCACGTCCTTCATCCCCGCGATCAGGTAGCCGGTCTCGCCTGGTCCCAGCACGGCCACCGAGGTGGGATCCGGGAGGCGGACACCGATCTCGTCCGCGTCGTGGATCGAACCGGCCTGCATGAACCGCAGCCGTGCGCCGGCCCGCAGTGTCCCGTTCACGACCCGCACCGAGGAGACGACCCCGCGGTAGCTGTCGTAGTGCGAGTCGAAGATGAGCGCCTGGAGCGGCTCGTCGGGCGACCCCACGGGCGCTGGGATTCGCTCGACGACTGCGTCGAGCAGCCCGGCGACGCCCTCGCCCGTCTTGGCCGAGATGCGCAGGATGTCGCTGGCGGGGATCCCCAGGACCGTTTCGATCTCGGCGGCGTACCGGTCCGGCTCGGCCGCGGGCAGATCGATCTTGTTGAGGCAGGCCACGATCTCGAGGTCGTTCTCCAGCGCCAGGTAGCAGTTGGCCAGGGTCTGGGCCTCGATGCCCTGGGAAGCGTCCACGAGCAGGATCACGCCCTCGCAGGCGGCCAGGGAGCGGGACACCTCGTATCCGAAGTCGACGTGGCCGGGGGTGTCGATCAGGTTCACGACGTGGCCGGCGTAGTCGAGGCGCACGGACTGCAGCTTGATGGTGATGCCCCGCTCGCGCTCGAGGTCCATCGTGTCGAGGTACTGGGCGCGCATGTGCCGGGGATCGACGGCCCCGCACAGCTCGAGCATGCGATCGGCCAAAGTGGACTTGCCGTGGTCGACGTGCGCCACGATGGACACGTTGCGGATCAGGTCGAGGTCCATAGGGGGCTCCGGCAGCGTAGCGATGCCCGGCGCCCCGGCCTCCGGTTGCGCCCGACCGGGCGCCGGCCGCTAGCCTGGGAGGTCCGTCTGCGAGCACACATCGGCAGGGAACGTGGCCAACATCAAGAGCCAGATGAAGCGCAACCGCCAGAACGAGGTGCGCGCGGCGCGCAACAAGGCGGTTCGAAGCGAGCTGCAAGACCCGGGTCAAGAACGCCCAGGCGGCCATCGACGGTGGTGGGGAAGAAGCCGGCGAGCTGGTGCGCGCCGCCGCCCGCCGGATCGACATGGCCGCTTCGAAGGGCGTGATCCACCGCAACGCGGCCGCTCGGCGCAAGTCCCGGCTCATGCGCCGGGCGAACAGGGTCAACGCTACCGACGCCGGCTGAACGTCCGTCCGGACTCGGCGCAGCTACCGGCGGGCGTGCAGAGCCGCCAGCCGCGCCACCAGCACCTCCAGGACCAACTCGTCGGGCCAGGCCCTGGCTCCGCGCAGGTCCAGGTCGGCGGCCGCCAGCAGCTCGACCGCCCGCACGCATCCTTCGTGGCCGAGGCGCCGGGCGCTGGTCAGGGCCTTTCGCGCGGGGAACGTCGAGCCCTTCAAGCCCAGCAGCGCCGCTGCCTCCCGCTCCCCGCTGAGGTTCGTCCCGTCGAGGCGCACGATGCGCAGGTAGTGGCCGGCGAGGGTGGCCAGAACGGCGAAGGGGTGCCTGTCGCCTCCGGCGAGGAGGCGGTGCAGGGTCGTGACCGCTTCGCCCGGAGCGCCACGCTCGATCGCGTCGGTCAGCTCCCAGGGCGGCACCCCGCCCCCGACGCCGAGGAACGGCTCTATATCGGCTTCCCCCAGGCGCGCACCTGGCCCGTAGGTAGCCGAGAGCAGATCGGTGAGCCCAACGAGCCGACCGGGGTCGTCGCCCAACCACCCTTCGAGCAGCACCCTGGCGGGCGCATCGACCCGTAGGTCGCGGGCAGCGAGCTCGGCCGCTACCCACTCGCCGGCACGGCGGGCGGGCGGGTTCGTGTCGATCAGCCGACCCCCGGCAGCCACGACGGAATCCACCAGGGACTTGGGCGGCTTGCCGGCTGCCCAGTCCAACACGACGGTGGTGCTCTCGAGGGGGTTGCCCAGGTACTCGACCAGAGGTGCCACCGAGGCCGCGGTCGTCCGGCGGTCACCCACCCGCGCGACCACGACGCGCGTCGGACCGAGCAGGGGAGGGGTCTCGGCGGCTTGCACCACGGCCACCAGGGGGTCCGCGCCAGCCTCGATCGGCGCTCCGGCGACGACCTCGTCGACCACGACCGAGGCGTCGGCATCGCCCACGAGCTCGCTCACGACGCGCCTCACCGCTTCTCGCCGCACCACCTCGTCCTCGCCGGTGAGCAGCACCGCGGCACCCGGCGCAGAGCCCCCGCTCATGTCGGTCCGGGGCTACGGGCAGCCAGGATGGCCCCGACGGCGACGGCCACCCGGCGAGCGCCACGAACGTCGTGGGCTCGCAGGATCCGACAGCCCGCGGCGATGCCCAGCGCGTGCGCAGCGTGGCTCGCCTCCCTCCGGTCGTCGACCTCGGTGCCCACCAGCGCTCCCAGGAACCGCTTGTTGGAGGCCGACAACAGGGTCGGGTAACCGAGCGCCGCAACCCGATCCGAAGCCCTCAGCAGCTCGAGGGACTGGGCTTCCGTCTTGCCCAGGTCGAGGCCCGCGTCGACGATTGTCCTGGACGGTTCGATGCCGGCGGCGGCTGCCCGGGCGGCCCGCTCGCTCAGGAACCGCACCACCGCGTCGGTGACGGGCTCGTCGTAGTGCGGGGCCGGATCGGCCACCCGCGGGGCGAGGCGGATGTGGGTGGCGACCACCGACGCGCCCGCTGCCGCGGCTACCGCCAGGTAGTCGGGGTCGGCGAAGCCGCTGATGTCGTTGGCGACCACGGCCCCGCCTGCGAGCGCCTCGCGCAGCACGCCCGAGCGCCACGTGTCGATCGACACCGGCACGTCGAAACGGGCGACCAAGGCCTCGACGGCGGGCACGACCCGCTCGAGCTCCTCGGCCTCGCTCACCTCGGGCCCGGGCCCGGCCTTCACCCCGCCCACGTCGAGCAGATCGGCTCCCTCGGCCACGAGCTGCGCCGCCTTGCCGAGGAAGGCGTCGAACCCGAAGTAGTCACCCCGGTCGAAGAACGAGTCCGGCGTGCGGTTGAGGATCCCCATCACCAGTGCCCGGTGCGTGATGTCGAAGCGGCGGGGACCGAGGCGCAGCTCGCGGCAGGGAACCTCGACCAGGGTCGGGTGCGACGGCGCGGACATGTGGCGGCGAACGGTAGCGGAGGGGGTCGCCCGCCTCTACGAGGAGGCGCTCGCCGGCATCGACCACCGCGAGGTCGAGGCCACCCAGGCGGACCGAACCGGTAGGACCTGCGGGCCCGATCCGCTGTGTCACGCCGTAGCGCTCGACCACGGCGTCGGCGGCGGTCAGCGCCGCGTCTCGCGCCACCACGACCACGTCCACGCGCCGCACACCTGCCCGGCGCAGCGCGTCGAGGGTCGAAGGCGCCGTCGGGGAACGGCCGGCTGTGGCAACGTCGACCACCACCAGGGTGGCGCCCTCCGAGCGCCAGACGGTGAGGCCGGGCGCGGGTGTCGCACGCAGGGGCGCAGGCGCCTGCGCGGCGACCGCCGTCGATGCCAGCACGGCCGCGGCGAAGGCCCCACCCAGCCGAGGATGGCGCAGCGGTCGACCGACCACGGCCGCACCCAGACCGACGGCGATGGCAGCGAGGGCGACCGGTCCCAACATCCCCAACGGCGCCAGGGCGAAGCGGTGGGCCACCCCGGCCACCCAGGCCAGCGCCGCGCTGGTGGGCAGGTGCAGCAGGGGGGCAAGCCACGGGGCGGGGCCCTCGACCAGCCCTGCCGCGACCCCGGCGACCAATCCCCAGCCCATCACGAAGCCGGCCACCGGACCGGCGAGCAGGTTGGCGGGCAGGGACGCGGCCGGCACGGGCCCGAAAGAGGCGACGAGCAGCGGGGCCACGCCCAGCTGGGCGGCGACGGTGACCGCGATCGCGGCTCGCAGCGGCGCCGGGCCGGGCAGCACCCGTTCCAGGGGTCCCGCGCCGACGAGGATCGCTGCCGAGGCGGCAGCCGAGAGCTGGAAGCCCGTCGAACGCGCCAGCATCGGGTCGACCAGCAATAGCCCGGTGAGCGCGATCGTCAGGACGCGCAGCGCGCTGGCGGGGCGCCCGACGGTGGCACCAACCGTGGCGACCGCGGCCATCGCGGCCGCCCTCAGCACGGACGGCTCCAGGCGTGTGACCAGCCCGAACAGGATCAGGAGGCACAAGGTCCACAGCAACCTGGGCCACAGTCGGCTTCGGCGCAGCACGGGCGAGGCAACAGCCAGCACGAAGGCCACGTTCTGCCCGGACACCGCGAGCAGGTGGGTGAGACCCGACCCCCGGAAGTCATCGACGGTGGCGGCGCGCTGGTTGCGGTCGTCACCTGTGACCAGCCCGTCGAAGAGGGCGCGCTGGTCGGCGTCGAGCGATCTCGTCCCCCGGGCCAGGGTGCTCCGCAGGGCGTTGGCCGCGCGCCAGGGAAGCGCTGCCCGGGGGCCCGGGCCAGCCCGCCACACCGCGACCCGCGCCGCGAGGTGGCGGGCCTGGTACCACGCCGCGGCCGGCGCCGGTCTCTGCCACCCGATCACCTCGACCCCTTCCCCCGCGTCGTGTCCGCCCAGGAAGCGTCCGGTGGCGCCCGAGGCGCGCAGCTCGACGCGCCGGCCTCCCAGTCGGGCCTCGACGCGGACTTCGTCGCCCTGGGCACGGGGATCGCCGGCCAGCGTGGCGATGCCTGCCACACGCCCCTCGGGGACCTCGTCGAGCCCGGCCAGCGCCCGAGCCCCGAGCATGCTCGCCAGGACGAGGGCAGCGACGCACCACGACCCGACCACTGCGACGCGCCTACCGCACTCGGGTCGAGCGGGCACCGCGGCGCGCAGTGCCGCGCCGAGGAGCGCCACCGCGGCAAACGCCGCGGCAACCGCCGCCGCCGGGACCGGCCGGGCGACGAGCGCCCCCCCGACGGTCGAGGCCAGCACCGCGGCCATGGGCCATGAGCTCAATCGAGCGTCACCAGCGGCCGGATCTGCTCGAGCTTGGCCTCACCGATGCCCCTCACGTCCAGGAGCTGGTCGACCGAATCGAACCGACCTATGGCCTCGCGGTGCGAGACGATGGCGGCGGCGGTGGTCGGCCCGACGCCCGGGAGGGCGTCGAGCTCGGCCGCGGTGGCCGCGTTGAGCGAGAGGGTCGCTCCGCCCGTGCTGCCTTGTCCGAGATCGCCTCCGACCTCGGCGGGCACGGGTCGGCCCACGCGGGGGACGTAGACGCGCTGGCCGTCCTGGAGCGGCGCGGCCAGGTTGAACCGGTCGAGGTCGGCGTCGGGGGCGAGCCCCCCGGCGGCTGCCACGGCGTCGGCCACCCGACCCGCCGGCCGCACCCGCACCAGGCCGGGACGCCCCACGGCACCGGCCACGTGCACCACGAGCTCTTCGAGGGGCGGGTCGCCGTTGGCAGTGCCGACGGCGTCGCCGGGGCCGGGCTGGCCGGCGGTGGAGTCGCCGCTCGGGCTCGGGGAGCCCGGGCGAGCGGAGGTCGTCGACGTGAACGGGATCGACAGCTCAGCTGGGTCGTCGGGCGGGCGCAGCAGCCCCCAGCCGAGTCCCGCCGCGATGGCCACGGCCACGGCGCCCGCCGCCAGGCGAGCAGGCGGAACGCCGGTGGCGTCGGCGATCGATCCGAGCCGGTCCCTCCAGGTGCGAGGAACCGGCCGTTGCAGCCCGATGGCGTCAGAGGTCGCGCTCGGGACGTCCCGGTCGTGGTCGGGCATGGCTTCCCCCGGGCAGTGGGCTGTGGGGGGAAGCCGAGCGTCACCGTAGCCAGAGACCGGTGCGTCGTCGAGGGGTGCGCCCGAACGGCGCGGCCATCAGAACAGACGTGAGGTGAGCAGCTTGCGGTACTCGGCGGTCCTGGGATCGGCTGGGCCGAGCAACTCGAGCAGGTCGATGTAGCGCTGACGGGAGACATCGTCGGCCTTCACCCGGTCGAGCAGCGACTCCAGCTCCGCGATCGTCTCCTCGGAGCCTTCGGCAGGGTTGCCTGCGCGAGCCTGCGCGGCGAGGTGTCGGGTCTCGGCCGTCTCGGGGATGCGCTCGAGCAGGGCCAGGGCCTCGTCGGCGTCGCCGGGCCCGGCCCGCTCGATCAGCAGGGCGGCCAACGCCACCACCGCCACCTCGTGCCCGGGGTCGCGCTCGAGCACGAGCCGCAGAGAGGTCTCGTCGCCGCGGGCCAAGAGGCTCTCCACCTCCAACTCGGCCTCGCTGGGCAGCAGTCGGCCGACGAACTCTCGCACCACCGACTCGGGCTGTGCTCCCACGAAACCGTCGATGACCTTGCCGTCGCGCAGCGCGTAGACGGCGGGGATGCCCTGTACCTGGAAGGCCTGGGACACCTGAGGGTTGGCATCCACGTCGACCTTGGCCAGCGCCACACGCCCTGCCGTCTCCCCCACGACCCGCTCGAGGATGGGTCCCAGCTGGCGGCACGGCCCGCACCACTCAGCCCAGAGATCGACGACCACCGCCACCTGCGAGGACCGCTCGAGCACGTCGACCCCGAAGCTGGCATCGGTGACGTCGATGTGGGCCGGTCCTGTCGGCGGCACAGGGGCAGAGGGTTGCAGGTCCATCTTGTCTCCTCGGCGCGGGCGATCGGCCACGACCGTCGGCTGCGATCTCACGATACCGACCCGGATACCCTCGTCCCACGGGTCTCGCCGCGGTGGCGTGCCCTCGACGCATCAGGAGGAGGCCGGGTGGACCGCATCGGCGAAGGACCAGGCAGGGTACCCCTGCACGACCTGGTCGAGATGCCGACCCTGCGGGATCCAGTGCTGATCGTGTCGCTGAAGGGCTGGGTCGACGCCGGCCTCGCCGGGGACGGCGCGATCGAGGTCATGGCGAACGACCTGGGACGGCGCACGATCGCCCGCTTCGACCCGGACCGGCTGCTCGACTGGCGAGCCAGGCGGCCGACCATGCACGTTACCGATGGGGTGCTGAACCGAGTGAGCTGGGACACCACCGAGCTGTCGTGGACCACCGACGGCGCCGGCAACCAAGTCGTGCTGCTGTGTGGCGATGAGCCCGACAACCTCTGGCTCCAGTTCACCGACGAGATCATGGGTCTGATCGAACGGCTGGGCGTTCGGATGGTGATAGGCCTGGGCGCCTTCCCGGCCCCCACGCCCCACACCCGGGACCCGCTGCTGTCGTGCACGGCCTCGAGCGAAGAGCTCGCAGGGCTGGGCTTCCTGCGGGCCACTCTGGAGGTCCCCTCGGGCATTCAGGGCCTGATCGAGCGCAAGGCGGCAAAGGCCGGGCTGCCCGGGATCGGCCTGTGGGTCCAGGTTCCGCACTACGTGTCGGCGATGCCGTACCCCGCCGCCAGCCTGGCGCTGATACGCGGGGCCAACCGGGTGGGCGGCTTGGCCCTACCCGAGGGCGACCTCGAAGCGAGGGCGCAGCGCACCCGGGACCGCATCGACCTGCTGGTGTCGCAGAACCCCGAGCACCTCGCGATGCTGCACCAGCTCGAGGTGCAGGCCGACCAGGCCACGACCGCGGTGCAGATGGGCACCACGACCGGCGACGACCTCGCCGCCGAGCTCGAGCGATTCCTGCGCGACCACGACACCTGACACTGACGACCATCGCTGACCGCTGACCGTGGCGCGCACGCCGGTCGGCCGGGGACGGCGCGCCGGCGGCGGCTACGGTCCGGTCATGCGCGTCGATGGAGGCATCGGAGGGGACCTGGCGGCCAGCGGCGAGTCGGCCCGGGAGCAGGAGTCGATCGGCTACGACGGGCTGTGGAGCGCGGAGACCAGCCACGACCCGTTCTTCCCACTGCTGCTCGCGGCGCAGACCACCGAGAGGGTGGAGCTCGGGACCGCGATCGCGGTCGCCTTCGCTCGGAACCCGATGACGTTGGCGCAGACCTCTTGGGACCTGCAGGCGGCCTCGGGCGGGCGTTTCGTCCTCGGGCTGGGGAGCCAGATCAAGCCGCACATCACCAAGCGGTTCTCGATGCCGTGGTCGCATCCGGCGGCCCGCATGCGGGAGCTGATCCTGGCCATCCGAGCCATCTGGGCCTGCTGGGAGGAGGGCACCAAGCTCGACTTCCGCGGGGACTTCTACACGCACACGCTCATGACGCCGTTCTTCAACCCCGGGCCCAACCCTCACGGCACCGCCAAGATCTTCCTGGCCGGGGTCGGTGAACGCATGACCGAGGTCGCCGGCGAGGTCTGCGACGGCTTCTTGTGCCACGGGTTCACCACCGAGCGGTACCTGCGTGAGGTGACCCTTCCGGCGCTCGAGCGTGGGTTGGTCCGCAGCGGTCGGACCCTGGCCGACCTCGAGATCTCCGGACCGGCGTTCGTCGTGACCGGCACGACCGAGGAGGAGATGGCGGCCTCGGTCGCCGGAACCAAGCAGCAGATCGCCTTCTACGGCTCGACGCCGGCCTACCGCGGAGTGCTGGAGCTGCACGGATGGGGCGACCTGCAGGACGAGCTCAACCGGCTGTCCAAGGAGGGCCGCTGGGTCGAGATGGGTCACCTCATCGACGACGACGTGCTCCACGCGTTCGCCGTGGTCGGCGAACCCGAGCAGGTCGCCTCAGGGCTCCAGCGGCGCTACGGCGACGTGATCACCCGCATCAGCTTCTACGCCCCGTACCGCAGCGACCCGCAGCGCTGGGCGAAGGTCATGCAGGACCTGCGCGCGGCGTGAGGGTGCGGCGCGGCCCTGCCGGCTCGTGACCTGGCTGCTGACCGGCGGGGCCGGCTACATCGGCACCCACGTGGCCCGGGCTCTGGTCGACTCGGGGCGGGTGGTTGCCGTGCTCGACGACCTCTCGACGGGGCACGCCGAGCGGCTCCCCGCCGGGGTGGCCCTGGTCGAGGCGTCGGTGACCGACGCCGAGGCGGTGCGCGACGCGCTCGTCGCCCACGACGTCTCGGGCGTGATCCACCTGGCCGCCCGCAAGGCTGCTGGCGAATCGGTCGAGCGACCGTTGTGGTACTACCGCGAGAACATCGACGGCATCCTGGCTCTGCTCGAGGCCATGCGCGCCGCCGGCACCGAGCGCCTCGTGCTGTCGTCGAGCTCGTCGGTGTACGGCACCCCCGATGGCGAGGAGGTCGCCGAGGACGCGCCCACACGACCCGAGAGCCCCTACGGCGAGACCAAGCTGGTCTCGGAATGGGCGGTACGGGCGGTCGCGGCCACGTCGAACCTTCAGTACATCTCCCTGCGGTACTTCAACGTGGCCGGCGCCGGCGCCCCCGACCTGGGCGACACGGGCGTGTTCAATCTCATCCCCTTGGTCCTGCGGGCCCTGACGAGCGGTGAAGAACCCCAGATCTTCGGTGACGACTACGCGACGCGCGACGGCACCTGCATCCGCGACTACATCCACGTCTCGGACCTGGCCGACGCCCACCTCGCCGCTGTGGCCAGGCTCGAGGCCGGGCCGTGCCGAGCGACCTACAACGTCGGCCGCGGGGAGGGGGTCACCGTGCGCGAGGTCATCTCGACCGTCGCCGAGGTGACCGGGCTGCCCTGCGAGCCCCGCGTCGTGGCCCGCAGGGCAGGCGACCCCGACCGGGTGGTGGCGGTCGCCGCGCGGATCCGGGACGAGCTCGGCTGGCGGGCCCACCACGACCTGCGGGACATGGTCGCCAGCGCCTGGCGAGCCTGGCCGCGCCGTTGAGCCCGGCGCCGTCGAGCCCGACCGGCTCACCTCACACGGGTTCGAGGGCGTCCAGGCCGTCGTCGAGGTAGCGGGCCTTGCACAGCGTCCGTTGCAGCTTTCCCGAGCTGGTCTTGGGCAGCGTCCCCGGCGCGACGAGCACGACATCGCGCGCCGGCAGGCCGATCGCGGCCCGCACCCGATCGGCTACGAGGCGGCGGACCACCGACGGTTCGGGGTGCTTGGACTCGGCCACCACGACCAACCCCTCCTTGCCGCGGGCGCCGTCCACCCCGAACGCGATGACGTTGCCCGCACGCACGCCCTCCACGTCGACCAGGGCCCGTTCGACGTCCTCGGGGAACACGTTGCGTCCCCCGACGATGATCATGTCCTTGATCCTGCCGCACATCACGAGCTCGCCGTCGACGAGGTAGCCCAGATCGCCCGTGCGGAGCCATCCCTCGTGGAACAGGGCCCCGTCGAGGTCCGGGCGGCGGTAGTAGCCGGGGGTGACCGAGGTGCCCCGGATCTCGAGCTCGCCCACTTCTCGCTCGGCCAGGACGTCTCCCGAGGAGGAGTCGCAGATGCGGATCTCGAGACCGGGAACCGCCCGTCCCAGAACCGCCAGGCGACGGCTGTTGGGGTGGTCGGAGGCCACCGGGGCTGCGTATCGCTCGGTCTCGAGCACGCGCCGGTCCACCCGATCGGTGCGCATCCCCGAGCCGGGCTCGGGAAACGTCCCAGCGATGGCGACCTCCGCCATGCCGAAGGCCGGGAACACAGCGCTCGGCGAGAGCCCGTGCGGTGCACCTGCCTCGACGAAGGCGTCCATCGCGTCTGGATCGACCGGTTCGGCGCCGTTGAGCGCGAGGCGCAGGCTCGACAGGTCCAGCGGGCTCCCGCCCCGGCGCAGTGCCCGGGTGGCCAGCACGTAGGAGAAGTTGGGCCCCGCCGTCGCCGTCCCGCCGTAGGTCGAGATCCACTCCATCCAGCGCCCGGGAGCACCCATGAAGTCCGTGGGTGCGGCCAGGACCAACCCGCAACCACTGGCCATGGCGTTGGTGAGCAATCCCACCAGCCCCATGTCGTGGTAGAGCGGGAGCCAGGAGACGAGCACGTCGGTGGCCGGATCGATGTGCGCGGCGACCGTGATCGCGTCGAGGTTCGCGACCAGGGCCCGGTCGGGCACCACGACCCCCTTCGGGTCCGAGGTGGAGCCCGAGGTGAACTGCAGGATCGCGATCCGGTCGGGATCGTCCTGCGGAGGGCGCCACTGGCCGGCAGAGGCAGCCGGGAGCTCGGCGAAGCCCACGGTGGGAGGTTCCCCGGGGACGGGATCGCCGACGAAGGACGCCAGCGAGGGGTCGACGACGACCAGGACGGCATCGGCGTTGCGGATCCTGGCCTTGGTCTGGGCGACGAACTCGTCCAGCGATCCCAACCGCATGGGCAGGGGCAGCACGACGGTCGCGGCGCCCGCCAACCACACGGCCTGGATCGTGGTCACCAGCTCCCGCGAGGTCGGGCCCAGCAGCGCTACGTGGTCCCCGGGGCGCACGCCCAGCTCGGCTAGGGCGGCGGCACGCTGGCGGGCCTGGTCGTGCAGAACGGCCCACGACACCTCGTCGGGCGTTCCCCCGACCACGAAGGTGACGCCACGGCCGGACTCACCAGCCGCGACCAGGCGTGAGATGAGAGAGGTCACGGTGGGTTCGACCCGAACCGTCCAAGACCCGTTACGGCCGTAGGTAGCGCCGGGGGACGACCCGGCGCGCGCCGACCCACGCATCGGTCTGGCCCTGCGCGTGAGGTCGCCGCACCCGACCGTCACCGGCCGCGGTGGGTTTCGGGGGCGGTCCGGCAGCACCGCTACCGTGACCCGCCATGGCGACCCAGCCCGGCGGCGACCGTTCCGAGGAGACGCCACACCGCTACACGGCCGCGCTCGCCGAGAGCATCGAACGTTCCTGGCAACAACGTTGGGAGCGTGAGGGCACCTTCGAGACGCCCAACCCCTGCGGCGACCTCGCCGAGGGCTTCGCAGCGGTCGCCGACCTCCCCAAGCGCTACGTGCTCGACATGTTCCCGTATCCCTCCGGGGCCGGCCTGCACGTCGGGCACCCCCTCGGGTACATCGGCACCGACGTCTACGCCCGCTACCTGCGCATGAGCGGTTACAACGTGCTCCACACGATGGGCTACGACGCGTTCGGCCTGCCCGCCGAGCAGTACGCGGTCCAGACCGGAGCACACCCCCGCGACACGACCGAGTCCAACATCGCCAACATGCGCCGCCAGCTCCGGCGGCTCGGGCTCGGCCACGACCCACGCCGGTCGGTGGCCACGACCGACGTGGAGTTCTACCGCTGGACGCAGTGGATCTTCCTGCAGCTGTTCTCGTCGTGGTACGACGAGGAGGCGGGCCGTGCCCGCCCCCTGGCGGAGCTCGCCGAGGAGCTCGACGCCGGGATCCGTTCGCCCGCGGAGGGAACGCTCCCCCCAGGCGCCGCGTGGCACGAGCTCGACGGCTTCGGCCGTCGTCGAGTCCTGGACGCCCACCGGCTGGCCTACCTGCACGAGGCCCCGGTGAACTGGTGCCCGGGCCTCGGAACGGTACTGGCCAACGAGGAGGTCACCCCCGACGGCCGCTCCGAGCGTGGCAACTTCCCGGTGTTCCGCCGACCGCTGCGCCAGTGGATGCTGCGCATCACCGCCTACGCCGAACGGCTGCTCAGCGACCTCGAGTCGCTGGACTGGCCCGAGTCGATCAAGCTCATGCAGCGGAACTGGATCGGTCGCAGCGAGGGTGCCGACGTCGACTTCGACTGCTCGGGCACGACGATCACGGTGTTCACGACCCGGCCCGACACCCTCTTCGGTGCCACTTACATGGTCCTGGCCCCCGAGCACCCCCTCGTCGACGTGTTGATGCCGGCGGCCTGGCCGGAGGGGACCGACCCGCGCTGGACGGCGGGCGCGGCCACGCCTGCGGAAGCGGTCGCTGACTACCGCGCCGCCACCGCTCGGCGGTCGGACCTGGACCGCCAGGTGGAGGATCGGGACAAGACCGGTGTGTTCGTCGGCGCTTTCGCCAAGAACCCCGTGAACGGAGCTTCGATCCCGGTGTTCGTGGCCGACTACGTGCTGATGGGCTACGGGACGGGGGCGATCATGGCCGTGCCCGCCCAGGACCAGCGCGACTGGGACTTCGCCACCGTGTTCGACCTGCCGATCATCCGCACGGTCGCGCCGCCCGAGGGCTGGAAGGGCGAGGCGTACCTGGGCGACGGCGTGGCGGTCAATTCCTCGTTCCTCGACGGGCTGGGGGTGGCGGCCGCCAAGCACGCCATCATCGACTGGCTCGCCGAGCGCGGTCGTGGCCGAGCCCGGGTCACCTACAAGCTGCGCGACTGGTTGTTCTCCCGGCAGCGCTACTGGGGTGAGCCGTTCCCCATCGTCTACGACGACGAGGGCCTGGCCCACGCCGTGCCCGACGATGCTCTGCCCGTGTTGCTGCCCGACGTGGAGGACTACTCGCCCAACACCTTCGCGGTCGACGACGCCACGTCCGAACCGGTCCCACCCCTGGGGCGTGCTGAGGGCTGGGGCACGGTCGTGCTCGACCTCGGGGACGGGCCGCGGCCCTACCGGCGCGAGTTGAACACGATGCCGCAATGGGCAGGTTCGTGCTGGTACGAGCTGCGCTACCTGGACCCGACCAACAGCTCGGCTTTCGTCGACCCCGACGTGGAGCGGTACTGGATGGGACCCTCGCCCGCTGCGCCCCTCGGTGGGGTCGACCTGTACGTCGGAGGGGCCGAGCACGCCGTGCTGCACCTGCTCTACGCCCGCTTCTGGCACAAGGTCCTGTTCGACCTGGGGCACGTGTCGTCCGCCGAGCCGTTCCATCGCCTGTTCAACCAGGGCTACATCCAGGCCGCCGCGTACACCGACGAGCGTGGCTTCCACGTCGAGGCGGCCGAGGTGGTCGAACGCGAAGGGCGCTTCTTCCACGACTCGGTCGAGGTGCGCCGCGAGTTCGGCAAGATGGGCAAGTCGTTGAAGAACTCGGTCACCCCCGACGACATGTACGCCTCTTACGGGGCCGACACGTTGCGGCTCTACGAGATGTTCACGGGGCCCCTCGACCAGAGCCGGCCCTGGGAGACCAAGGCCGTGGTGGGAGTGTTCCGTCTGCTCCAGCGCATCTGGCGCACGGTGATCGACGAGCGCACCGGCTCCGCCCACGTCGCCGACGTGGAGCCGGACCCCGAGACCCTGCGCCGCCTGCACGCGACGATCGCCGCGGCGCAGAGGGCATGGAGACCCTGCGGTTCAACCTGGCCATCGCTCGGATCACCGAGCTCAACAACCACCTCACCGTCGCCTTTCCCGAAGGCGGTGCACCGCGCTCGGTGGTGGAGCCGATGATCCTGTTGCTGGCACCGTTGGCCCCGCACGTGGCCGAGGAGCTCTGGCAGCTGCTCGGCCACGATGCCTCGCTGGCCCGCGAGCCGTTCCCGGTCGCCGACCCCAACCTGCTGTTGCGAGACACGGTCGAGATCCCCGTCCAGGTCGACGGCAAGGTCCGATTCCGAGTCGACGTCGCGACCGGTCTCGATGCCGCCGGGTTGGAGGAGGTGGCCGCCGCTGACGCCCGCCTGGCGGACGCCCTCGGCGGGCGGGCGGTACGCCGGGTGATCGTCGTGCCCGGCCGCCTCGTCAACGTCGTGACGGGCTGACCCAGGGCCTCGAGGTGGTTTCCAGGCCGGCCGGCGGGGGTGCTACGGTCTGCGGCCCCACGGGGCTATAGCTCAGTTGGTAGAGCGCTTCCATGGCATGGAAGAGGTCAGGGGTTCGATTCCCCTTAGCTCCACTCAGCGCCACCCGTGCGAGGCGATGGTGTCGGCCGACGAGGGACCGCCCTGCGACGCTGGACCATTCGGGGGCGCGGCCGTGATGCTCCTGCGGGGAACGTCGGCCCAGAGGCGCTCGAGGTCGTACAGCTCACGCTGGTCGGTCCGGAACACGTGCACCACGAAATCGCCGTAGTCGAGCAGGACCCACGACAGCTCGTCGAGACCTTCGACGCGGGCAGGGTGCGGGCCGCCGCACAGCCGGACCTGGCGCATGACCTCCTCGGTGATCGCTCGGACCTGGCGATCCGTGTTGCCGGACACGACCAGGAACCACTCGCACAGGGTCAGGACCTCACCTACGACCAGCACGACCGGATCGTTGCCCTTGGCGGCCGAGGCGGCCACAGCCGCCCCGAGCCAGGCCTCCACCACGTCATCGGTGCTCGCCGGGGGCTCCCCGGGCCGTGGCTCAGCCAGTGGTCTCGCTCCTCGCTTCGGAGATGGTGGGCCCGCCGGCAGGGGATCGCAACGACTCGACCGCGTCGGTGCCGAGCAGGACGGTCACATCGTAGGTCTCCGAAGGTCGCGACTCCCCCGCGGTCCTGCCGACTCCGAGAACCTCGCTCAACAGCTTTGCCGCTCCGGCGAAGGCGCGATCGTGGTACAGGACCAGCGTCTCGGACCGGTCCAGGAGCGTGGCATTGCCCACGATCACGATCTCGCCGCCGAAGGCGGCCAGCCGCGGAGCCGCCAGGCTCGGCAGATCCGGGTTGCCGCTGGCGTCGAGCACCCGCAACCGGGTCCGCCCCCCGGGGGAGGCAGCTGTGGGCAGGGGTACGGCTCGCGACAGCACCGCCGAGGCGCTCGGTTGGTCCAGCGCGAAGGAGGTCGTGCCGGCGGTGTCGAGCGCGGGGGCTACGGGCAGCACGTCGACGCGCGCGGCGGAGTGACCCAGGCCGGCCACGAAGGCGGCGATGCCCGGGCCGCCGGCTCCGCCATCGGCAGCGCCGGCCTCAGCAGTGCTGGCCGCGACGCCACCGGTGGTTGGCGCCTCGGCGGGTGGCGCAGCAGCGAGCGCCACCGCCCAGGCTCGCCACACGCGCTCCTGGCGAACCGACCGCTCGCCGTCGTCGCCGCGCCCGGGTGCGGCCAGGAAGGGTCCGACCTCGGCGGGATCGAGGCGCAGGTCGCCGCTCGCGAACCCCTCGGCCCGGTCGGAGTTGGGCACCTCCAGCGTGCCGGCGGGCCCTACCAGGTCGGCCAGCTGCCTGTCGTCGATCTCGACCACCTCGGCGATGCCCAGCCCGAGGCGCTGCGCCAGCGCCGAGCGCACCGCAAGGGAGCCCTGCTCGGCGAACAGGGCGTCGAGGCGAACCTCGGCGGGGGGCACGGGGACGAGGAGCCCACCCGGCACCACGACCACCGAGGTCGCCGCGCCGGGCTCGGCCGCAGGGGCGGCCAGCAAGGCCGCCCACCCCATGGCGCCGTCGGCGGCCCGCCCCAGCACGAGCATGGTCGGGGACGGTTCGACGAAGGCCTCGTAACCGGGCTGGTCGGGTTCGAGCGTCGGATCGACGGTCTTGCCCTCGGTGCTGTCGCGCACGACGCGGTACCCGCCGATCCCGAGGGCGACCCCGCTAGCCACTAGCGCCAAGAGGGCGGCCACGTAGAGGTAGGGCCGAGCGGCGCGCCAGCGAGGGTCCATGGTCTGCGCGCTCGCGCCCCTTGGGCGGGGCGTGGCGGGGGCGGCGTCTCCGGGGGCCTCCTCCCGGGTCCGGGCCACGGCATCAGGGGCGCGCGCCCGGCCCTCACGGCGAGCCGCTCTGGCCCCGGTGCCCTGCTCGGGCAGCTCCAGGCCCGTCGCCAACAGACGATCCACCGTCTTGGGAGGTCCGGCTGGCTCCTGCGCCCCGGACCCGGCGTCGGCAGGGTCGCCCCGGACCGGTCCGCCACCCGTTCCGGGCTCGGCTTCACCGGCCAGCTCGCCATCCGCCCTCATCGGTGATCACCGTAGAGTCCCAGCTCACGGATCCTCGACACCACCGCCGCCGGGACCAGGTAGTCGAGCGGCCGGCCCTCGACGACCCTGGCACGCAGGTCCGTGCTCGACACCTCCAGGCGAGGCACCTCGATCGCGATCCAACGCCAGCCTGCCAGCGGCGCCGGAGGATGGCCGCCCGGGCGGTCAACGACCACGACCGTGGCTCTTCGACGGACCTCGTCGACGCGCTCCCAGGTCGGCAAGAGCGCGGCCGCGTCGCTACCGAGGATCACGAACAGCTCGCGCTCGGGGTCCTCGCGGTCGAGCTCGGACAGGGTGTCGGCGGTGTAGGACATCCCACCGCGGTCGATCTCCAACCTGCTCGCCTCGATGCCCGGGACCCCCTCCACGGCGGCCGCCACGAGGGTGTATCGGTCCTCGGCCCCGCTGATCGGGCGCGTGCCGACCTTCTGCCAGGGGGTACCGTTGACGACCAGGAGCACCCGGTCGAGCTTGCAGGCGTGACGCACGTCGACCGCCGTCACCAGGTGGCCGACATGCGGCGGGTCGAAGGTGCCGCCGAAGATGCCGAGGCGCTCAGCCACTTCGCCCAGGCACCTGCGCCGACATCACCGGCACCCTAGGCAACGCCCCTGGCCGAGTGCTGACCCTCATTTGTCCTACGACGATGGTGGAAATCCCCTCGCTGCGGGAAGAAGGTGCCGGGCAACATCGTTGGGGAGAGATGTCATGCCTGATTCCGTCGGTCAATACCTCAACGAGATCGGCCTCGTCCCGCTGCTCACAGCGGGCGAGGAACGAGAACTGTCCCAGCTCATCGAGGCCGGTCGAGCAGCACGCCAGCGCCTCGACGCCGGTGACCGGGATCCCGAGCTGCGCCGAGCCGTGCGCAAGGCGGCGGAGGCCAAGGACCGCTTCATCCGGGCCAACCTGCGCCTGGTGGTATCGGTCGCCCGCCGGTATCCGCTGCCGCCCTCGATGGAGCTGCTCGACCTGGTCCAAGAAGGGAACCTCGGCCTCGAGCACGCCGTCGACAAGTTCGACTGGCGCAAGGGCTTCAAGTTCTCCACCTACGCCACGTTCTGGATCCGCCAGGCCATCGGCCGGGCGCTGGACCAGAAGGCGAGCCTGGTGCGTCTCCCCGGCGATCGGTCGGCGAGCTTGCGAGCCGCGCTGCGCCAGGTCTCGGGCGACGGCGACGGCCTCGACGACGAGAGCGCCCGCCTCTACCGCCTCACGACCCCCACCTCGCTGGACCGCACCGTCGGCGACGACGACGGCAGTGAGCTCGTGGACCTCATCGCGGACGACAAGCCGGGCCCCGAGGACCTGCTCGACGCCCTCGAGCAGCAGCGTCAACTCGAGGACCTGCTGGGCGTGCTCGACGACCGGGCTCGCTTCGCGGTGGAGCAGCGCTTCGGGCTGGGTGACGGACGCCGACGCAGCTACCGGGAGGTGGGCGACGACCTGGGCGTCACCGCCGAGGCCGCCCGACGCCTGGTCAAGCGGGCCGTCAGTGCCGTGCGCGAAGAGGCGCTGGCCCGCACCGACGCCGCCTGAGCACCGCTTCGCCGCTGTGGGCCAGGCCCGGACCCGTCCGATGCGGCTCGGTGTTGCTCGCACGGTCCCTGCACAGGCACGCTGATGGGCGTGCAAACCCCCTGGTCACCAGGTTCGTGGCGGGAGCGCGAAGCAGCCCAGCAACCCCAATGGCCCGATCCGGGCGCCGTGGCCGGCGCCTACAAGCAGCTGTCGACGCTTCCTCCGCTCGTGTTCGCGGGCGAAGCCCGGGCCTTGACCGAGCAGCTGGCGGCTGTCGCCCAGGGAGAGGCTTTCTTGCTCCAGGCGGGCGACTGCGCCGAGTCCTTCGACGCCTTCTCAGCCGATTCGATCCGCGACAAGCTCCAGGTCATGTTGCAGATGGCCGTCGTCCTCACCTACTCGTCGGGCGTCCCGACGGTGAAGGTGGGTCGGATCGCCGGCCAGTTCGCGAAGCCGCGCTCGGCGGCGACCGAGGAGATCGACGGGGTCATGCTGCCGGTCTTCCGGGGCCACATGGTCAACGACATCGTCCCCACCGAAGCGGCGCGATTGCCCGATCCCGAGCGTCTCCCTCGCGCCTACCACCAGGCGGCGTCGACGCTGAACCTGCTGCGCGCCTTCACCAAGGGGGGCTTCGCCGACCTCGGTCGCGTGCACCAGTGGAACCAGCGGTTCGTCGCCTCGAGCAACGAGGGTGTGCGCTACGAGGCATTGGCCGATGAGATCGACCGGGCGCTGCGATTCATGCGTGCCTGTGGCATCGATACCGCAACCCAGCAGAACCTGCACGAGGTGGACTTCTTCACCAGCCACGAGGCGCTGATCCTCGACTACGAGGAGGCGCTGACCCGGCGCGACTCGCTCAGCGGGGACTGGTACGACTGCTCGGCGCACATGCTCTGGATCGGCGAGCGGACGCGCCAGCTCGACGGCGCCCACGTCGAGTTCCTGCGAGGCATCCGCAACCCGGTCGGGTGCAAGATCGGCCCGTCGGCGAGCCCCGACGAGGTCGTCGGGCTCTGCGAGGCCCTCGACCCGGACCGTACGCCCGGCCGGCTCACCTTGATAGTTCGAATGGGGGCCGAGCGCGTCGCCGCGGCGCTGCCGCCCCTGCTGGGGGCGGTCCGAGACGCCGGCCACCCGGTCGTGTGGGCCTGCGACCCGATGCACGGCAACACCTTCACGTCGGACACGGGCCGCAAGACCCGCCACTTCGACGACGTGATGACCGAGATCTCGGGCTTCTTCGCCGCGCATCGCCAGGAGGGGACCTGGCCGGGCGGGGTGCACGTCGAGCTGACCGGCGACGACGTGACCGAGTGCCTGGGCGGGGGGATGGCCCTCGACCACGCTGACCTCGACGACCGCTACGAGACGATGTGCGACCCCCGCCTCAACGCCAGCCAGTCGCTGGACCTGGCCTTCCGCGTCGCCGAGCTGCTGCGGACCCGCTGAGCACTCGCTCGGGCGAGATCGCTCGGCAGTCGTTCAGATGAGCGAGCCCGGATCGGCCGGCACGTCCACGGCATGGCGCGACAGGGCTTCGAGCGGGACGACCTCGAGCGCCCGCCGGTGCGTCGACGCGAGCACGATGGGCGCGGCGGCACCCTCCAGGTACGCCTGCAGCCAGCGCCCGGCGCACACGCACCAACGGTCGCCCGGTACCAGGCCGTGGAAGCCGAGCTCGGGGCGAGGCGTGCTCAGGTCGTTCCCCACACGGCGTTGATGAGCCAGGAACTCCTGGGTGACCACGGTGCACACGGTGTGGTTGCCGAGGTCCTCGGGCCCGCTGTTGCAGCATCCGTCCCGGTAGAAGCCGGTGACGGGGTCGCTGCCGCAGGGCTCGAGCGGACCACCGACCACGTTGCGGGCGTCGTGCATAGACCCAGCCTCGCGCACCGTGAAGCCGACCGGAGAGGTCGAGGCGAGGCCGAGTGCCCCGCCGGGGAATGTTGATCCCCCCGATCGGGTTTGCGACACTGGTGATTCCCGAGTGCCCCACTCGACATTGACCCGCGGGGAAGACCGGTCCGTGCAGGGCCAGGGAGCACGACGATGATTCCATCCACCATCGATCCAGCGATGCAGGCCGACATCGACAAGTTCGAGCGCCAGCTCGATCGCTACCTGTCGGGCGACCTCGACGAGGACGTGTTCCGGGTCTTCCGGCTGAACAACGGCATCTACGGCCAGCGTCAGGGCGGCCACCACCAGATGGTGCGGGTGAAGATCCCCTACGGAGCGCTCGACGCCCGCCAGCTCGACGCCATGGGCGACCTGGCCGACAACTACAGCAGGGGCTGGGGCCACATCACCACCCGCCAGAACGTCCAGTTCCACTTCGTGGAGCTCGAGCGGGTGCCCGATGTCATGCGCGACCTCGCCGCGGTCGGGCTGACCACCCGCGAGGCTTGCGGCGACACGGTGCGCAACGTCCAGGGCTGCCACCTCGCCGGTGCCTGCCCCTTCGAGGCCCTCGACATCACCCCGTGGGCCGAGGCCGCCTTCACCCACTTCCTGCGCCATCCGCTGGCCCAGCGCCTCCCGCGCAAGTTCAAGATCAACTTCTCGGGCTGCGAGACCGACTGCGGCCAGGCGATGTTCAACGACGTGGGCGTGATCGCAACCACGCGGACCCTGCCCGACGGCACCCGCGAGGCGGGGTTCCGGGTCTTCGTCGCCGGAGGCCTGGGAGCCAACCCCCACCCCGCCCTGGCCCTCGAGGACTTCACGAGCCGCGAGGACCTGCTGGCGACCCTCGAGGCGGTCCTGCGCGTGTTCTCCAACCACGGCAACCGCGACAACAAGCTTCGGGCCCGCATGAAGTGGCTGGTCGACACGATGGGCTGGGAGGAGGTCCAGGCCCGCGTGCTCAAGGAGCGCAGGTTCCTGCTGGCCTCGTCGAGCTGGCCGGGGGGCATCCCCGAGGCCGTGCTCAAGGCCGGCGACGCCCCGGCCGGCGTTGCTGCCGGGGTGGTGCCGACCCCGATGGGGCAGGGAACCCCCGTCACGCTCCGCCGCCGCGACGCCTTCGGGGCCTGGGACGACGCGAACGTGGTGCGCGGCGCGGCGAAGGGCACGGTCTCCGCCTACGCGTACGCCCGGTTGGGCGACGTCACCAGCGCCCAGTGGCGCGGCTTGGCCGCGATCCAGCGCGAGCTGGGCCTCGACGTCCGGATCACGAACCGCCAGAACCTGGTGTTCCGTGGCCTGTCGGAAGCCCAGCTCGAGACGCTGCACGCCCGACTCAGCGACCTCGGCATGGCCGAACCCGGCGCCGAGCTGGCCCGCGACGTCGTTGCGTGCCCCGGAGCGGACACCTGCAACCTGGCCGTCACCCAGAGCCGCGGGCTCGCCGACGCCATCGGCTCCGCCCTGGCCGAGGAGGGCCTGGCCGAAGTCGGCGGGGTTCGCACCAACATCTCGGGCTGCACCAACAGCTGCGGCCAGCACCACGTCGCCGACATCGGCTTCTTCGGCGCCGAGAGGCGCGCCCACGGCCGTGCGGCGCCGGGCTACCAGATGCTGCTGGGCGGGTACGTCGGCCAGGAGCGCATCCACTTCGGCGCCAAGGCGCTGCGGCTGCCGGCCCGCAACGCGCCGGTCGCTGCGGTACGGGTCGTGCGGCGCTTCGCCGAGGAGAGAGCCGCTGGTGAGACCTTCCGGGACTGGCTCGACCGCTCAGGAGGGGCCGCCGGTGTCGCCGAGGGCCTCAAGGACCTCGACACCTTCCCCGAACCCGACCAGGGCCCCGACTTCTACGTCGACTTCGGCGAGACCGGGCCCTACGTCGCCGAAGTAGGCGAATCGGAGTGCGCCACGTGAACCAGGAACCCCTCGCCACGCTGCCCTCTTTCAGCGATGCCGAGCTGGCCGAGCTGAACGGCGAGTTCGAGAGGCTGCCGGCGTCGAAGATAATCCAGTGGGCGGTCGACTGCTTCTCGCCCCACCTGTGCCTGACGGCGTCGATGCAGGATGCCGTGCTGGTGGACCTCGCGACCCGCGTCGACCCCGCCATCGAGGTCGTCTTCATCGACACCGGCTACCACTTCCCCGAGACCCTGGCCACGGTGGAGGTCGTGAGGCGCCGGTACGGGCTGAACCTGCGGATGATGACCGTGCCCACCCACGACGAGGCGCTGTGGAAGGTCGACCCCGAGAACTGCTGCTCGGCGGTCAAGGTGGGCCAGCTCGACCGTGCCCTTGCCGGCAAGGCGGCCTGGATGAGCGGCTTGCGCCGCTCCGAGGCTGCGACCCGGGGAAGCGCCCCGATCGTGGCCCGAGACCTGCGCGGTCTGATCAAGGTGAACCCGCTGGCCACCTGGAGCGACCAGGACGTGGCCGGCTACATCGATGAGCACGACGTGCCGGTGAACCCGCTGCGGGACCAGGGCTACCTCTCCATCGGCTGCATGCCGTGCACGCAGCGACCGACCGACCCAGACGATCCGCGCTCGGGTCGCTGGGTCGGGCGTTCCAAGACCGAGTGCGGTTTGCACCAATAGACGATCCCGCCGAGCAGGCAGGGATCCGGACCCCCCGTGTTGAATCGGTCACAGTGCTGATCTTCGACCGGCTGAACCGACGTGACCTGGAGCGCGCGAGCGACCTCCCTGCCCAGGCGACCGACGAGGAACTGGTGGCCTGGGCGGCCACGCTCCGCGCCGAGGCAGGCGCCCCGCACCGGCGGCACGCGTCCGCCTCGGGCCGTCCGCGGCGTTCCCGCCCGCTGGTGGCCGCTCCGCTCGCCAGCATCGGCGAGGCCTGCGCCCGACCCGACTGAACGGGCATCGAAGCACCGCCGCAGCACCGCGTGGCGCCGATCGCGGCTGTGGACCCGCCAGGATGGGTCCGATGGCCATGCCGATCGAGGACCACGCCCTTCTCAGCGACACGCAGTCAGCGGCTCTGGTGGACAGCGAGGGCACGATCGACTGGTTGGCCTTCCCCCGCTTCGACAGCCCCGCCTGCTTCGCGTCCTTGGTGGGAGACGACGAGAACGGATCATGGCGCCTGGCTCCCGCCGGCACGGTCCGCTCGGTCACCCGCCGGTACCGCACCGGCCTGGTGCTCGAGACCGTGATCCGCACCGACGACGGCGAGGTGGCGCTGATCGACGCGATGCCGCCCCGCGACGGCCACCCCAACCTGATCCGTCTGGTCGTCGGCCGGCGGGGCCGGGTGGCGATGCGCACCGTGCTGCGCTTCCGGTTCGACTACGGCTCGGTGGTGCCCTGGGTGCGCCGGCTGGGCGAGCGGCGACGCCTACTGGCGGTGGCGGGACCCGACTCGCTGGTGCTCGACACCCCCATCCACCTCCACGGGGAGGGCAACTCGACCGTGGGCGAGTTCTCCGTGGCCGAAGACGACGTTGTTCCCTTCGCCCTGGAATGGTGCCCGTCGCACGTGGTGCCCGGATCGGGCTGCGACCCGGTTCGCGAGGTGGGGCGGGCAGAGCGGTGGTGGTCGAACTGGCTGGCCGCCGGCACGTTCCCCGAGCTGCACGGTGACGCCATCCGTTCCTCGCTCACCGTGCTCAAGGGGCTCACCTATGCGCCCACAGGGGGCATAGTGGCCGCCGCCACGACGTCGCTGCCCGAGTCGCCGGGCGGCAACCGCAACTGGGATTACCGCTACGGCTGGCTGCGCGACGCCACCTTCACCCTGCTGGCTCTGATCGACTCGGGCTACACCGAGGAGGCGGCGGCCTGGCGCGACTGGCTCCTTCGAGCAGTGGCGGGAGACCCGGCACGCCTGCAGATCATGTACGGCCCCGCCGGGGAGCGGCGGCTGAGCGAGACGGAGCTGGGCTGGCTCGGCGGGTTCGGCGGCGCCCGACCCGTGCGCGTCGGCAACGCCGCCCATGCCCAGCACCAGCTCGACGTGTACGGCGAGGTGCTCGACGCCCTGTTCCAGGCCCGTTGCGCGGGTATCGGGGAGGACCGGGCCGGCTGGGCGCTGCAGCAGGCGCTGATGGAGTTCCTCGAATCCGACTGGGTGCACCCCGACGAGGGGATCTGGGAGGTGCGAGGTCCCCGCCGCCAGTTCACCCACTCCAAGATCATGGCCTGGGTCGCCGCCGACCGGGCCGTGCGGACCGTCGAGCACCACGGTCTGGACGGCCCGGTGGCACGTTGGGTCGCTTTGCGCGACGACATCCGACGCTTCGTTCTCGACGACTGCGTCGACGAGCGGGGCGTGCTGATCCAGCGCACCGGTTCCGGCGCGCTCGACGCCGCGGTGCTGATGGCGCCGCTGGTGGGCTTCCTGCCGGCCGACGACGAGCGTGTGCGAGCCACCGTCGACGCCTTGATCGACGAGCTCGAGGACAACGGGCTGCTGCGCCGCTACCAGCCCGATATCGAGGTCGAGGGCATCGTCGACCCCTCCCCCGGCGAGGGCGCGTTCCTGCTGTGCTCGTTCTGGCTCGTGGACGTGCTCGCCAAGATGGGCCGCGCCGACGAAGCGGCGGCCCGCTTCGACAAGCTGCTGGACCTGCGCAACGACGTGGGCCTGCTGGCCGAGCAGGTCGATCCGGCGACGGGCAGCTTCCTGGGCAACTTCCCCCAGGCCTTCTCCCACGTCGGGCTGATCGAGGCGGCGCGCTCTCTGGGCGCCACCGGAGCCGGGGCTCCGGCACGTGAGGACGGGCACGGCCCGTCCAGGTGACGCGCGCTCAGGCCAGGTAGTCGACGAAGCGCTCGAGCTGGCGCAGGTTGCGGCACTCGAACACGCCGTCGCAGTGCGCGCCGTACTCGCCGATGATCGAGTCGCCCGTGTCCCAGTAGGACCGGGGTTCGGGGTCGAGCCAGTAGACGAAGCGCGCGCGCTTGCCGATCTCCTTGACGACCCAGGACTGCGAGGCGTGGTAGTTGTTGCGGGCATCGCCGAGCAGCAGCACGGTCGTCTTGGGCCCGATCTCCTTGCCCCAGCGGTCCCAGAACGTCTCGAAGGCGTGGCCGTAGTCGGAGTGGCCGTCGACCCACACGACGTCGGCCTCGGTGTTGACCCGGTGCACGGCCTGGCCGATGTCCTCGATGCCCTCGAACATGTGCGTGACCTCGTCGACGCCGTCGATGAACACGAAGGCGCGCACCTTGGAGAACTGGCTCGAGATGGCGTACACGAGGTGCAGGGTGAAGCGGGCGAAGGCGGCCACCGACCCGGAGATGTCGGCCACGACGAAGATCTCCGGCTTGGACGGCCGCGGGTACCGGAAGCGGGGCTCGGCCGGCACGCCGCCGTAGGAGAGCGACTGGCGCACCGTGGCCCGGAAGTCGAGCGGGCCCTTGCGACCGTGGCGCCGCTTGCGAGCCAAGCGGGCGGCGAGCTTGCGGGTGAGGGGGTAGATCGCCTTGCGCAACGAGGCCATCTCGTCGCGCGACGCGTGCATGAAGTCGACGTCTTCGGGCAGCGGCTTGCGCAGGGTCTTGGCCATCGCCTCGACGCCGCGGTCCGCTACCAGGCGACGGCGGATCTCCGCCTCGACCTCCTTCTTCATCTGGTCGATGCGGCGCTCGTACTCGTCGCGCTCGAGGCGCTCCTCGAGCGGCGACAGCTCGGGAGCCTGGTCGCGGGTCTCGTCCATGAGCCGCTCCAGCACGGCGTCGAGGTCGAGGTTCCGCAGCGTGCGGTAGAGGTAGTACGTGCCGCCCACCGGGCGTCCGGGCTCCATGCCGGCATAGCGCCGCACGGCCTGGCGGGCGACGGCGCGCATGAGGGCCTCGTCGCCGCGCTGCATGGCCCGGTAGAGCATCGCCGCGAGCTCTTCGGGCGTCATGGAGTCGGCCGAACCGCCCGATCCCTCCTGGGACTCCCGGGCGGCCTCGGCTTCTTCGAGCTGCTCGACGAGGGTCCGCAAGGCGTCGCCGTCGCCGTCGGTGAGGTGGTAGCGGGCGCCGCGCAGCGAGAAGTACACCTCGAACACGGTCTCGAACGCCCGCCAGTGCGAGTTGTTCTTCACCAGCGTGGCGGCGAGCGCGTACTTGAAGGCCTCGCGGTCCTCGATGGGGACGTGCTTGACGGCCTCCATCGCGTCGAGGTTCTCGGTGAGGCTCACCGGCAGGCCGGCGTTGCGCAGCTCGACGATGAAGCCGGCCAGCAGCTCGCTGATGGCCTCTCCGGTGGCCTGCTCGGTGGAGGCCGGGCTCACGAGCCGTTCGTTGCGCTGCTGGCGGCCTTGAGCTCGCTGTCGGCGTCGAGCTCGTTGAGCGTCTTGGTGATGTCGCTCTGGTACTTGAGCAGGATGTTGATCGTCGCCTTGGCAGATTCGATGTCGACCTTCTCGATGCCCAGCAGGATCAACGTGCGCGCCCAGTCGAGCGTCTCGGAGACCGATGGCGCCTTCTTGAGCTCGAGCTGGCGGATCGAGCGCACGATGCGCGCCACCTGGTCGGCGAGCACCTCGGTCACGTCGGGAACCTTGGTCCGCACGATCTCCTTCTCCCGCTCGAGGTCGGGATAGTCGACGTGGAGGAACAGGCAGCGCCGCTTGAGCGCCTCGGACAGCTCACGGGTGTTGTTGGAGGTCAGGAAGACCAGCGGCACCTGGGTGGCGGTGACGGTGCCCAGCTCGGGGATCGAGACCTGGTAGTCGGAGAGGATCTCGAGCAGCAGTGCCTCGGTCTCGATCTCGACCCGGTCGACCTCGTCGATGAGCAGCACCACGGGCTCTTCTGCGGTGATGGCCTCGAGCAGGGGGCGGGTGAGGAGGAACTCGTCGGAGAAGATGTCGTCCTCGATGGACTCCCACGTGTTGCCGTCGCCGCGCTCGGCCTGGATCCGCAGGAGCTGCTTCTTGTAGTTCCACTCGTACAGCGCCCGGGACTCGTCGAGGCCCTCGTAGCACTGCAGCCGGATCAGGCGTGCGCCGCTCATCTCGGCGACGGACTTGGCCAGCTGCGTCTTGCCGGTTCCCGCGGGCCCTTCGACGAGCACCGGCTTGCCCAGCCGGTCGGCCAGGTAGACGACGCCGGCGATGCCCTCATCGGCGAGGTACTCGACCCTCCGCAGCCCTTCCCGGACCGAGGGGACCGAGTCGAATCGGTGTGAGCGGGCGACGTCGACAGCTGCCATCCGGCCACGTTACCGGTGACCTCCGCCACTGGACCAAGGCGCCGGACCCGGGGCGGGGGCGCCTCGCCGCTCAGCTCCGGACGTGGCCCTCGCCGCGGATGACGAACTTGGCGCAGGTCAGCTCGCGCAGGCCCATCGGGCCCCGGGCGTGCAGCTTCTGGGTGGAGATCCCTATCTCGGCGCCGAAGCCGAGCTCGTCGCCGTCGACGAAGCGGGTCGAGGCGTTGACCAGCACCGCGGCGGCGTCGACCTCGCGGGTGAAGCGGTCGGCCACGTGCAGGTCGCAGGTGACCACAGCTTCGCTGTGACCGCTGCCGTAGCGGGTGATGTGCGCCAGCGCAGCGTCGAGCGTGTCGACGACCCGCACGGCGAGCTTGAGGTCGAGGAACTCGGTGGCGTAATCGACCTCGGTGGCCGGTCCACACCGGTCGTCGCCCAGGATGGCCTGCACGGCCTCGTCGCCGACCAGCTCCACGCCTTCGAGCCTCGGGGTCAGATCGGTCAGGAAGGCGGCGGCCACGGTGCGGTGCACGAGCAGGGTCTCCGCCGCGTTGCAGACCGAGGGTCGTTGCATCTTGGCGTTGACCACGATGTCGGCGGCCATCGCCAGGTCGGCCCGGGCGTCGACGTAGATGTGGCAGTTGCCGTCGCCGTCGATCACATAGGGGACCGTGGCGTTGTCCAGGACGCTGCGGATCAGCGACGGTCCCCCGCGGGGGATGAGCACGTCGATGCAGTCGCGCAGGCGCATGAACTCGACGGCGGCCTCGTGGCGGGTGTCCTCGACGAGCACGACGCAGTCCTCGGGCAGACCCGCCTTGGCCACCGCCTCCCGCAGGGTGTCGGCGATGGCGATGTTGGAGGCGATCGCGCCCGCCGATCCGCGCAGGAACGCGGCGTTGCCCGACTTGAGGCACAAGGCGAAGGCGTCGCTGGTGACGTTGGGGCGGTTCTCGTAGATGATCGCCACCACGCCGAGAGGCACACGGACCCGCTCGACCCGCAGGCCGTTGGGGCGGGTCCAGCCGTCCACGATCTCGCCGACCGGGTCGGCCAGCGCCGCGACCTTGCGCAGCCCGTCGGCCATCGAGGCGACGCGAGCCTCGTCGAGGCGGAGCCGGTCCACCACCGTCGCCGACCGACCGCCGGCCTGGGCCTGTGCGACATCGGCGACGTTGGCGGCCAGGATCCGGTCGCAGCGCTCGACTAGCAGGTCGGCGGCAGCGCGCAGGGCGGCGTCCTTGGCCGCCGTGTCGGCGGTGGCCAGCACCCGCCCGGCCGCCCGGGCACGCCGACCGAGGTCGTGGACCGGCTCGGGCTGCGGTGCTCGATGTTCGGCGGTCACGAGCGGCCAACCTACCCTGGCGCTCCCCGGGCCGAGCTCGCGCACCTCCTAGCCTGTCGAGCCGATGCCACCTCCCGCCCCGCTACCGGAGCCGGGAACGCGTGGGTCGGTCACGAGCGTGCCAGGGGCCCGGGCCACGGTCGCGGGGGCGGTGTCGGCACTCGTGGTGGGATCCGCTGCCGGGCTGGCCGCCTCGTCGGCTGCAGCAGGCTTGGGGGCGGGTCTGCTCGGGGCGCTCGCCGGTGCCGGGGCAGTAGCGACGAGCGCCGTGGCGGGGCGCGATCGGGGGCGCACCGGTGCTGCGCCGCTCGACCCGTTCGCGCTCGACGAGCCATGGCGGCGCCTGGTGCAGCGACCGTTGCGGGCCCGGGCCCGCGCCGGTGAGGCGGTCGAGTCGGCGGCCTCGGGACCGCTGCGCGACCGGCTCGGCGAGACGCTGGCGCGCCTGGACGAGGCCGTGGCGAGCGTGTGGGCGGTGGCCCGCCAGGGGCAGGCGGCGAGCGAGGCGCGGACGGCGCTCGACCCGGCCGGGTTGCGGCGGCGTCTCGACCGGGCGCTCGCCGACGACACGGGAGCCTCCCTCGACGCCGGGGCCGACCGACGGGATCCGCTCGACCCGTCCGATGCCACGGCCGCCGGTGCTCTGGACGCGACGGCGGCGACCGTCGCTGCCCTGCAAGCCCAGCTGGCCGGCGTCGAACGCCTGGACGAGGTGGTCGCGAGGGCGCGGAACCGCCTGGAGGTGCTCGACGCCGGCATGGAGGAGACGACGGCCCGGCTGATCGAGCTGGGCGTTCGGGGCGAAGCTCGATGCTCTGGTGCCGCTCGAAGCCGAGCTGGTGACCCTCGTCGAGGGTCTGGAGGCCCTGCGCCGGGCGCTGGACGAGACCTGGCCGGGCGCGGCGCCGCCTCGGTGAGCGAACCCCCCCGGTCGCCGCGCGACCCGCGCTACCGCCCTCCCGTCCCCGTCGTACGCCGGGTGGTGCCGAAACCCGCTCCCGGCACCGCTCGACCGTCGCGCCCGCTGCCCGCGCCGGCCTCGCCGGCTCCCGCTCGCACCGTGCCCGCTCACCCGGCGCCCGAGCGCCCCGCCCCTGCGCGGCCGGTCGCGGCGGACGCCTCTGGGGGCGAGGCGCGCCAGCGGAGAGGTGGACTGCTGCGGTCGAGCGCGCTGGTGGCGGGAGGAACGCTCGCATCCCGTGTCAGCGGGCTGCTCCGGGTGGGGGCCCTCGCATACGCGTTGGGCTCCAGCGGGCTCACCGACCTCTACAACCTGGCCAACACGACGCCGAACCTGATCTACGAGCTGGTGCTCGGCGGCGTGCTGTCGGCCACGCTCGTGCCGGTCTTCATCGATCGCTTCGACGCGGACGACGACGACGCCGTGTCCGCGGTTGTGACGGTGGCGACGATCGGCCTGGTGGCGCTGACCGCCATGGCGGTCCTGGTGGCACCGCTGCTGCTGCGCGCCTACCTGGTGCTGCGCGACGACGACGTGTCCGACCTGGTTGCCACGGGCGTGCCCCTCATGCGCTGGTTCCTGCCCCAGATCGTCTTCTACGGGTTCACGACCCTCGGCACCGCCCTGCTCAACGCCCGGAACCGCTTCTCGCTGCCCGCCTACGTGCCGGTGCTGAACAACCTGGTGGTCAGCGCGGCGCTGATCGCGGTGCCCACCGTGGCCGGGCGGGACCTGACGGCCCGAGGCGTGGCCGACGAGCCCGCAACCCTGGCCCTGCTGGGGCTGGGCACCACGGCGGGGGTGGCGGTGATGAGCCTGGCGCTGTGGCCGGGCCTGCGCCGGGCGGGGATCCGGCTGCGGTGGCGGCCGGACTGGCACCACCCCGTCGTACGCCAGGTGGCGCGGCTGTCGGGGTGGACGATCGGCTACGTCGTGGCCAACCAGGTGGCGCTGATCGCCGTGCAGGCCCTGGCCGTATCGCAGACATCGACGCTGTCGCAGTACAACTTCGCCTTCATCTTCTTCCAGCTCCCGCACGGGCTGATCTCGGTCTCGCTGATGACCACCTTCCTGCCCGAGCTGGCGCGGGCGGCGACCCGAGGCCGGTGGCGGGCGTTCCGGGCCCGCGCGGGTCAGGGCATCAGGGCGATCTCGTTCCTGGTGATCCCGGCCGCTGTCGGCTTCATGGTGCTGGCCGAGCCGCTGGTGGACCTGTTGCGCCGCGGCGAGTTCTCCGCGGGCGACGCGGACGGAGTGGCGCGCGCCCTGGTCGCGTTCGCTCCCGGGATCGTCGGGTTCTCGCTGTACCTGTTCGCGATCCGTTGCTTCTACGCCCTCAAGGACACCCGCACGCCGTTCTGGCTCAACCTGTTCGAGAACGCGGTGAACGTGGTGGCGGCCGCGCTGGCGTGGTCGCTGGTGGGCCACAGCGCCACCACGCTCGCCGCCGGGTTCTCGGTGGCCTACGTGAGCGCCGCGCTCGTGGCGCTGGCCGTGCTGCGTCGCCGGGTCGGCGGGCTCGAGGGCACGATGACGGGCCGCGCACTGATCCTGATGGCGTTGGCGGCGGCGGCGATGGCATCCGCAGTGCGACCCCTCGACGGGCTCCCGTTGCCGCTCGGCATCGGGGTCGGTGCGGTCGTCTACTTCGCCGTGCTGGGCGGGCTCGCCCTGGTCGGCGCCCGGCTGACCCGCTCGGGCGGACCCGGGCTGCGCCGGCAGGTCCCGTAGGCTCGGGCACATGCTCAAGGCCCTGCGGCGCTGGTGGAAGTACCTGACGGCCAAGACCTCGTCGTCGCTGGAGGAGCGGGCCGACCCGCGGGTGCAGCTCGAGCAGGCCATCGGCGAGGCCCAGGACCAGCACCGGCGGCTCAGGGAGCAGGCGGCCAACGTCATCGCCAACCAGAAGCAGGCCGAGCTGCGCCTGGGACGGTCGATGGACGAGATGGAGAAGGTGTCGGGCAGCGCCCGCCAGGCCTTGCGCATGGCCGACGACGCCACCCGCAGCGGCGACGCCTCCAAGGCGGCTCAGTACACCTCGGCCGCGGAGTCCTTCGCCACCCGCCTGATCACCCTGGAGGCGGAGGTGGAGGACCTCAAGGCGCTGGCGCTGCAGTCCTCCCAGGCGTCGGACCAGGCCAAGGCGGCAGTGCGCCAGAACGCCGACGTCCTGTCCGCACGCCTGGCTGAGAGGGCCAAGCTGCTGTCCCAGCTCGACCAGGCGAAGATGCAGGAGCAGATGAACGCGGCGATGGCGACCCTGTCCGAGTCAGTGGGCCAGGACGTACCGACCTTCGACGAGATCCGCGACAAGATCGAGGCCCGCTACGCAAAGGCGAAGGGGATGTCGGAGCTGGCCGACGACTCGGTGCAGTCGAGGGTGCTCGAGATCGAGCAGGCCCAGATCAGCTCGCAGGCGCAGGCCCGCCTGGCGCAGATCCGTGGCGAGATGGGCCTGGGCGTGCCGGGCGACGAGCCCGGTCCGGCGCCAGCCGTGGAGCCCCGTCCCGGGCCCGCCGAGGGCTGAGCCGGCGGGGTCGCCGGAGCTGGCCAGGGATGCTGCCGTCGGCCTGGAGCTAGGGCAGCAGGACGAGGTCGTCGCGATGCACGACCTCGTGGGACATCCCCGGCGGCAGGTCGACGGTGCGCCTGCCGGCGACCTCCCGCAGGGCCACGGCGTCGAGCCGGGTGAGCCCCTTGGCGAAGGTGGCGCCGTCGACGCCGACTATCTCCACTGCGTCGTCGACGTCGAACCCGCCCTTGACGTGAACGACACCGGCGGCGAGCAGCGACACGCCCCGCTCGAGCAGGGCCCGGCGGGCACCGTCGTCGACCACGATGGTGCCCGAGGAGCCGACGGCGAAGGCGATCCAGAGCTTTCGGGCCGGCAGGCGCCGCGCCTTGGGCGCGACCGTGGTGCCGACCCCGGGCACGCCCTGCACCGACTCCACCAGGACCTGGGGTCGCGACGCCTGGGCGATGACCGTGCGCACGCCGGACCACGCGGCGATCTTGGCGGCGGCCAGCTTGGAGGCCATGCCCCCGCTGCCCCGCTCGGAGCCGGCCCCTCCGGCGAGCTTCTCCACGCTGTGGTCGACCTCGGCGATCTCGGCGACGAGCGAGGCGTCGGCGTCCAGGCGCGGGTCGGCGGTGAGCAGGCCGGGGGTGTCGGTGAGCAGCACCAGCACCTCGGCGCTGACCAGGTGCGCGACCAGCGCGGCGAGGCGGTCGTTGTCGCCGAAGCGGATCTCGTCGTCGGCGATGACGTCGTTCTCGTTGACGACCGGGACCACCCCGAGCTCGAGCAGGCGCCCCAGCGTGGAGCGGGCGTGCAGGTACTGCTGGCGGACCATGAAGTCGAGGGGGGCGAGCAGCACCTGGCCGGCGAGCAGGCCGGCGTCACCGAGGGCGGCCTCGTAGACCCTCATGAGGCGGGTCTGCCCGATGGCCGACACGGCCTGGAGCGTCACGGCGTCGCGGGGCCGCTCGCCGGTGTAGCCCAGCGCGGGCAGGCCCGCGGCGATGGCGCCGGAGGTGACGACGACCACCCGGTGGCCGCCGGCTCGCAGCAGGGCGACCTCGGCCACGAACTTGGCCACGGCCGACTCGTCGATCCTGCCGTCGGGCCCGGTGATCGAGGAGGTTCCGATCTTGGCGACGACGATCACGGCGCGTTCACGTCCTCTTCGTACACGAACGAGAGCCGCCCGATGCGGACCGCGTCGCCGGGCCGGGCCCCGGCTCGGGCCAGAGCCCGGTCGACGCCCATGGAGCGCAGCCGGCGGTGGGCCTCGTCGAGGGCGTCGGGGTCGGTGAGGTCGGACAGCGCTACGGCCCGCTCGGCGTCGCGCCCCACGACCGTGAGCGAGCCGTCGTCGTGGCGTTCGACGCGCCAGCCCTGCACGGCGGGGCGGTGCACGACGAACGTGGTGGGCGCGGCGAGCCGGGCGCGCACCGACGCGACGGCTCGCACCATCGCACCCACCAGGCTGGCGACGCCTTCCCCGGTGACCGCCGAGAGCCGCTCGACGCGCTCGACCCCTCCGCCAGGATGGCCGTCTCCGCCGGCGGGGCCCAGCGAGTCCGTGGGGCCCAGCGAGCCGGTGAGACCTGCGCCGGCGGGGCGGGCCAGATCGGCGCGCGAACCCACCAGGATGCGGGGCCGCTCGAGCAGTTCGGGCCGGTAGCGGCCGAGCTCGGCCAGGAGCACTTCGAGCTGTTCAGCGGGCGGGCAGGGGGCCGTCTCGGCCAGGTCGAGCAGCACCACCAGGACACGGGCGCGCTCGACGTGGCGCAGGAAGCGATGGCCGAGACCGCGGCCCTCGCTGGCCCCTTCGACCAGCCCGGGGATGTCGGCCACGACGAGCTCGAAGCCGTCGTCGGTGCGAACCACGCCGAGGTTGGGCTCGAGCGTCGTGAAGGGGTAGTCGGCGATCCTGGGCCGCGCCGCCGAGACCGTCGAGATCAGGGTCGACTTGCCGACGTTGGGGAACCCGATCAGCGCAACGTCGGCGAGCAGCTTGAGCTCGAGGCGCAGCCAGCGCTCCTCACCGAGCTCTCCCTGCTCGGCGAAGGACGGGGCCCGGCGGCGGTTCGACAGGAAGCGCGCGTTGCCCCTCCCTCCGCGCCCGCCCCCGGCCGCGCACCATCGGTCGCCGGGGGCCACGAGGTCGGCGAGCACGGTGCCGTCCGGGTTGCGCACCACGGTGCCGATGGGCACGTTGACGTGAGCGTCGGCCCCAGCGGCTCCGTTGCGCTTCTTGCCCTGGCCGTGGGTGCCATCGCCGCCGCGACGGTGCGGGTGGTCGCGGAAGGCAAGCAGCGAGGCGACGTTCGCGTCGGCCACGAGCCACACGTCGCCGCCCCGGCCGCCGTCGCCGCCGTCGGGGCCACCCCGGGGCACGTGGGCCTCCCGCCGGACCGAGACCGCGCCGGCACCGCCGTCTCCGCCCTTGACGTGGATGCCGCACTCGTCGACGAACTGGCCCATCGCTGCGCGCAGGCTACCGGAGCGCCTCGCGCGGCCCGGCCAACCGGGCGGGGGGCGAACGCGAGGCGACCGGTCAGTCGTTCAGCTTGATGATGTAGGGCTCGTTCTTGTCGACGGGGCGGCCGCCGCCGAGCCCGCCGGTGAGCACCACCTCGGGCACGGGCTGGCCGGTGAACGGGTTGGTGTCGCCGGGTCTCATGGCGGCCACGTAGTGGCTGCCGTTGCCGCCGCCGACCTGGACGAGCCACATCAGGGCGAACCGCACGCAGAACAGCTCGCCGTTGGTGCCCGAGCCCTGGCCCTTCGAGCAGATGGGCACCACCAGGTAGCAGCCGTTGAGCGAGCCGTTGTAGCAGCCCGAGCCGCTGGCCAGGGCGCTCTCGGTGGGGCCCTCCACCTGGCCGGTGCGGCTGTCCCAGAAGCCCGGCAGCTGGTAGTTGTTGTTGGTGTTGACCAGGCCCTTGAACCCGTTGCCCCCGATGCCACAGCCGGGCACGCCGGTGCCGGTCCCGTTGTCGGCTCCGCTGCCGTTGTCGTCGTGGATCAGGTACCAGGGGCCGCCATTCAGCTCGGCCGGGTGGCCCAGGTCGGTGCCCGACTGGGGCCCCGTGTAGGTCGGCGTGTACCAGGCGGCGGGGTCGATCACGTAGGAACCGGCGATCGTGGTCAGCAGCGGCTGGTCGAACACGTCGCTGCCCGCAACCCCGTCGGAGCCGCCGCAGAGCATGAACGGCGTGCTCGACTTCTCCAGGCCCCTCACCGCCTGGATGGTCGCTCGGGCGTCGGCGCGGGCGGTCACCTCGTCGATGCCCACCACCCGCATGAGCACGGTCTCGCCCCGCCGGGAGGCGTCGACGCGCACCCCGGCCGCGTTGTCGATGTCGAACGCGCCGGGCGCCAGGTCGGTGGTGGGGCAGGGGTAGGTGGGCCCGTAACCGGTGCCCGAGGCGTCGTAGGTCACGATGCGGCACTGGAAATCGGTCACGTCGACGTCGTTCTCGGTGAGCTTGGCCACGACCGCGTCGCGGATCGAGCGCTCGTCGGTCGACTTGCCCAGCCGCAGGGCGTCGAGCTTGAGGGTGCCCGCCAGCGCGGCGGCGTCGGCGGCGTTCTGGCTCTGGCGGCGGTTGTTGTAGGCGGCACCCCCGTCGAGGGCGAGGCCGCCCACCGCCAGCAGGGCGACCAGCGACAGGACGCCGATGATCAGGGTCACGCCCTCGTCGGATCGGCAGCGTCGGGAAGCGATCATGGCCATGTACTCCTAGAAGAGCCAACCGGTCAGGGGGTTCATCGCCACCGGGGTGCCGCCCGGCCCGCTCACACCTGTGGGCACCAACCCCAGTGCGGGTGCAACAGAGCCGGAGGGGGTGTTAGAGCTCGCGTTGCCCGAGACCAGGGTCACCATGATGGAGGTGGTCCCGCTGCCGGCGAGGGTCGCGTTGAAAGCGTAGGTCTGGTTGCCGTTGCCATTGCCGACGTAGTCGGCGCCCGTCGTGCTGTCGCCGAGCAGCCGGTCGATCGCGATGTGGTCGTTGCCCCCGCCGTTGCTGAGTGTCAGCGTGGTGGCTCCGTTCGCCACGTTTACCGGCTCGGAGAAGGTGAACGTGAGGACGTCGCCCGACTCCGCCTCGTGGTCGCCGTCGGTGCTGGCGACTGCCACGAGCACCGGTGCCGCCGCGTCGGCGGCGCTGACGGCGCCTGGGTTGGTGGTGTTGCCCTGAGCGTCGCTCACGCCGCTGCCGGTCACGGTGAAGGCGCCGCCGGTGTTGCGTGAGCCGCCCGCGACGGCGATCACCACCGTCTGGCTGTCGGCTCCCAGGGTGACCGAACCCATCGAGGTGCCCGCAGGGCCGCTCAGGGTCCAGGTGCCCAGGGTGGCGACGGGCTCGTCGAAGCGGACCCGGATCTCGTCGACGCGCCCGTCGGGCGAACCGGTCTCCACGAACGACGCGCCTTCCAGCCCGGGCGGGGTGCTGTCGACGTCCTCGCTGCGGATCAGGATCAGCACTCGCTGGGGCAGCCCGATCACGGCGCTCGTGGGGTCGATCGGGGTGGTGAGCTCGACGCCGAAGGTCTCGTCGGGCTCGACCAGGTCGTCGTCGACGATGGTGACCGGGACGGTCACCTGGTCGACGCCGGAGGGGAACGTGGCGCTGATCGGGATCGAGAAGTCGGCCGGCTGGGCCCCGCCAGCACCGGGCAGGTAGGCCTGCAGCGCCACGGTGACCGCTGGCAGGCTGTCGCCGCTGCGCCGCAGGACCAGGTTCACCGGTCCGTTGGGCTCGTCGACGGTCACAGGGTCGGACTGCCCGTCGCGGTCCGGGTCGTCGAAGTACACCGACAGCGGGGTGGGGTCGAGGGAGAAGTCCGGCCGGCCGGTGATCGTCATCCGGATCGTCTCTGTGTGGTTCGTCGCCGCGAGCGGCGTGATCACGATCTGCTTCCAGTCGAGGCGCACCTCGAGCAGGTCGACGTCGAGGTTGACGCCGGCCGGGCCGGCCTCGTCGGGCACCTTGCACGGGATCGGGGCCTTGTCCGCCGCCCGCAGGCAGCGGACCGTGACGGTGTAGTCACCCTTGACCAGACCGCTGATGCGCTTGCCCACGGCGGCTTCGATGGCCTGGCGGTTCGTGGACCCGGCGACGTCGGCGTCGACGAAGTCGACGATCCCGACGCGCACGCCGTCGCGAACGGCGTTGGACCCCGCGTTGTTGCCGGCGATCACCAGGCTGAAGTCGATGAAGCCGATGACCAGCAGCGCCAGGACCGGGGCGATCAGCGCGAACTCGACCGCTGTGGCGCCACGGTCGCCGTGCCGCTCGCGCAGCGCCCGACGGCGCTCGGCGAGGCGGGTCACTGGATCTCCACCTCGACCGACTCGGTGAGCGTGATGGGCGAGCCGACGAGCTTGGAGATGATCGGGGTGACCAGGTCGAAGGTCGACGACGCCGTCACCTTCAAGTCGTTGCCCTTGGTGAGCGCTGCGTTGGGCGTCTTGCACGTCGTCGAGGGCGTGACCGAGATCGTGAGGTTCTCCGGGGCGGACTGGCCGGAGCTCTGCAACTCCTCCAGGGCACGGCCCTGGATGCTGTGCAGCCCGACGCACGCCCCGGTCGTGCCCTGGTCGAGCGGGTGGGTCTGGCCGTAGATGGCACCCTCGCGCGCCGCGTTCTTGAGCTGGTTCTTGGTGTGGTAGGCGCGGCTCATGTCGACAACGCCGGTGATGATCAGCACCAGCACCGGCAAGAGGATCGCGAACTCGACGAGCGCCGCTGCGCCGTCGCCACGGAACCGGGGGTTCGGGTCGTTCGATCGAGGGCTGCCCGCCTCGTCCGACCTCCCGCCAGGGGTCTGGACACACTGCATCTCTGGTGCCATCGTCGCGGAGCCCGAAAAGGTTACGCAGCGTGGTGATCCCGGATGCGTTCGCCCAACCACTTGGTCACCGCCCGTAGCCGTCCTCGGGAGCACCTGGCCCCCTCGCATCGGACGACCGACCTGTCGACTGGACCCGGATGAGCCGTTCGACCCACGCGAACCAGCAGCTCTGCGCGTCTCGCCGGGCCGTGGCCCTCGGCGGTCACTCCACGAGCGCGGTGATCCCCCTGAGCTGGAAGTTCTCGGACTTGTCGTAGCGGACGGTGCACCCGGAGGGGTTGCCGGCCATGCCGACCGCGCCCACCACGACCAACGAGTGGTCGAACGCGCACTCGCCGTTGCCGCGCATGACGAGGCTCGCGCTGGCCCCGTAGATCGTGCCGGTCACGAACGCCGCCCCGTTGCCCCGACAGTCGAGCGATCCGGTGTTGTTGCGGTCGAAGAAGATCGCCACCCCGGGGATCGCTCCGCCCACAGGGGTCGCCCCGGCCGGGGGGGCCGCCACCGTCATCGCCGCCTGACCGGTGCAGATGACGTCGGCCCCGGCCTGGCCGGCCGCCGCGCACGCCACCGGTGCTCCTCCGTTCCCGCAGGTGAGGTAGAGGGTCACGCCGGCCGGGGCGTTGATCAGCGACTGGCCCGTGATGTGCGTGCCCCCCGTGATCACGTACAGGCCCGGGGCCAGGGTGCAGCCGGTGGGGATCCTGGCGTAGATGCCCGGGCCGTTGCAGGAGCCGCCGTTGTTGACTATGCCCGTCGCGCTGGGCACCGCTAGGCCGGCCAGAGGGTCGGGCAACACGCCGGGCAGGACCGTCGCCGACGGCGTGAAGTGCCCGTTCACCGAGGAGCCGTTGTAGACGCGGATGGCGGCGTTCGGCCCGCTCGAAACGAGCGAACCGTTGTTCTTGGTCGATGCTGCACCGCCGATGCTCACCCCGGCATCACCCGACACCGTGATGTCGCCGTTCTGGCCCTCGTACGGCCCCAGCACGCACAGTCCGCACGGCGCCATCACGTTGTTGCGGGAGATCGCGACGGCGCTCGCCGTGACGTCTATGTGGTCGGCCCCGACGACTCGCCCGAAGTAGGTCAGGACCGGACGAGCCGGCAGCTTCGTGATGCGCACCCGCGTGTTGGCCGTGTCGACCAGGATGCAGCGGTTCGCGCTCGCGGTGTCGGGCGCCTGCCACCCGGCCGGCACCGGCTTGGTCGCCTCGCAGTTCTGCCAGCTCGACGCCGCCACGTCGAAGTTGCGCAGCGCGTAGGTCTTGACCTTGGCCACCGCTGCGGCGCGGTTGGCCGCGCTGTCGGTCCCGTCGAGTTGCGCGGCACCGGCCAGCGCCGCCGCGTCGGCGGTTGCCTGGGCCTGGCGCTTGAACTGCCGGGCGTTGCCCAGGTCCACGGCGAAGGCGACCGAGACGAGCAGGGTGACCATCACCAGGGCGCCCAGCACTGTCACCACGCCCCGGTCGTCGGAGCGGTCGAAGGTCACGGTGCCGATCCCGTCACTGTGCACCACGCCCAGTCCGACCCCGTCGGTGCAGCCTCGGCACCGTCGCGCTCGGAGCCCGTCGGGGTCTGCTCGATGCGCATCGTGGTCTTGCTCCTTATGACCTTTCCATCGACGAACGGGGCGAACAGCCCCGACAGCGACTGCATGGGCGTCTGCGCGCACACGATCAGCGCATTGCCCTCCACGAAGCCGGTCGGGGTCGCGGTGGCCACGTCGGCGTCGGCCAGCAGGACCTTGACCCGGGTGCCGTTGCCCAGGCCGATCTGGGACTTGGTCAGGCACATGAGCTTCTGCACGTCGGTCGAGGGGCTCCCCGTCAGCCCGCTCAGCCCGCAGCTCGAGCTGGTGCCGAACTTGACCACCGCACCCTGGCGGGCGCCCTCGCGCACGCCCTGGCGCAGCGACTGGGCGTTGTTGAACTGGTAGCCGAACTCGATGATCCCGAACAGCAACGTGAACAGGAGCACCGAGACGATCGCGAACTCGACCGCCGACGCGCCCCGCTCGCCGACGCCGTCGAGCGACGTGTCCTGCATCGATCCGCCTCGCTTCCGCCGTGCGGGGGGACCGTAACGTCCACCGCAGGCGAAAGGATACGCGCGCTACGCAGATTCTTCCTAGGGGCCGATCGGCTCATCGCGCCGAGCCCCCCGCCCCGGATCCGGGGCCCGGCGGTCAGCCCGGCGGTGGGAGGATGTCGACCAGCTTGCGGCCCTTGCGCCGGCCGAACTTCACCCTGCCGTCGGCCGTGGCGAACAGCGTGTCGTCGCCGCCCCGGCCGACGTTCTCGCCGGGGTGGAACTTCGTGCCCCGCTGGCGGACCAGGATCGACCCGGCGGTGACCAGCGTGCCGTCGAACACCTTCACCCCGAGGCGCTGGCTGCGAGAGTCGCGCCCGTTGCGCGTCGAGCCGCCACCTTTGGTCTTGGACATCGCTGCTCCTCAGCCCTTGGAGATGCCGGTGATGCGAACGGCGTCGTACCGCTGGCGATGCCCCCAGCGGCGGCGCTGGTTCGCCTTGGACTTGTAGGTGAAGCCGACGATCTTGGGGCCCTTCACCTCGCCGACCACCGTGCCCGTCACCGTGGCACCGGCGAGCTCGTCCGGGGTGGCCAGCACCGTTTCACCGTCGACCACGAGCACCGGGCGGAGCTCCACCTCGGAACCCTCCGCAGCACCCAGGAGCTCGAGGTGCACGACCGAGCCGGCCTCCACCCTCTCCTGCTTGCCACCGCTGCTGATCACTGCGTACATGTCGACTGCCTCGGAGCGCGCGCATCTGCGCCGATGGACGGGACCGCAGACGTTAGCCGGGCACCGGGCCCGAGCCCAACCGCCGAGCCGAGCCCGGGAGCCGAGGGCTGCAGCATGTCACCCCGCCAGGGCCAGGACCTCGGCGGGATCCACCACGCCGTCGCGAACCAGGCAGCCTTCGCGCAGCACCAGGCAGCGATCGGCACGGCGAACCACCTCCAGGTCATGGGTGGCGACCAGGATCGTGCGCCCGGCGGCGCGCGCCTCGTCGAACGCATCGAGCAACGCCGCCTTGCCCGACACGTCCAGACCCACGAAGGGCTCGTCGACGAGCAGCACCGACCACGGCCGGGCCAGCGCCAGCACCAGCGCCGCCTTCTGACGCAGACCGCGGCTGAACCCGCCCGGCAGGTCGTCGCCGCGCGCCGCCAGCCCGAAGCGCTCCAGCAAGGGTTCCCCCACGGCGGCCGGGTCGCCCAGCCCGTGCAGCGCGCCCACGTACTCGAGGTGCTCGCGCACGGACAGGTCGTCGTAGAGCACGGGGGCGTCGGGCAGGTACGACAGTGCCGCCCTCGCCTCCAGCGATCCCGCCGGCGCGCCGGCCACCTCGACGGAACCCTCGCTCGGGTCGGCCAGGCCGGCGGCCAGGCGCAGGAAGGTCGACTTGCCCGAGCCGTTGTGGCCGATCAGCGCCACCAGCTCGCCCTCGAAGACCCGCACGTCCAGCGGCGCCAGCGCCACGACCTCGTCGTAGCTCTTGGCCACGCCCCGCGCCATCAGACGAACCGCTCGCGGGTCGACCGGCGGCTCCACGGCGCCGCCCGAGCTTCCGCTTGGAGCGCTTCTTGTCCCTCAACCCCTTGTCCCTCAACCCGTTGTCCATCAACGCCCCTCCTCGCGGGCGGTGCCGCCCGGACCTGCGGTCATGGCCTCCAACGACTCCTGCCACCACGAGCTCGCCCTCTCGCGCACCCGCAGCCACCCGACCAACCCGAACAGGCCCGTCGCCGACATCGCCGCCGCCAGCACCACCGACGCGGTCACCGGCTCCCCCCGCTCGAACGCCTCGCGACCGACCAGCAACGGCGCGAACCCTGCCAGCGCCAGCGCCGGCGGGAAGGCGGTCGAGTAGACCACTCGCATGCCCGCCGCCTCGGGAGCCACCAGGGAGAGCTGGGTGCTCGTCGACCCCGGCGCCGCTCGCACCACGCTCACCACCGCCGCGACCGTTCCCATGACCGCCCCCGACGCCGCCGTGGACAGAGCCACCAACGCCCCCTGGGCTCGCATCCCACCGGTCAGCGAGACCAGGAGCCCCACCAAGGCGACAACCCCCATGGTCAGCAGCGGCACGACCACGTGACGGGCCAGCACGCCGCCGCCCTCGACGGGAGCCAGGTCGAGCACGGTCGGATGGTCCAGCTCCTGGGCCAAGGGCTCGATCGCGTCCAGGCCGGCCAGGAACACCCCCAGACCGGCCACCAGCAACAACGGTGTCGTGCCCTGCCACGCCGCCCTCGCCGCCAACGCCACGCCCGCGCCCAGCCCGGCCAGGCGGACCAGCCGCCCGAGGGGCGTGCGAGCCGCCGAGCGCAGGCCGCGCGCCACGACGGGCTGGCTTGCCGGCACCGGCAGGCGCGCCCAGGGACGGGCCCGGGGGCGCTCCTGGGCCAGTTGCCGCCGCAGCACGATCACCGTGCGCAGATCGCGCATCGTGGCCGCGAAGCGCAGCTGGCCCACCAACGCCGTCCGGCGCTGAGCGGCCTCGATCGACACGCCTCCCAGACCGGCCAGGCCCACCCAGCCGAGCGCCGCCACCGCCGGGACCGCCAGCAGCGCCCAACCGTCGAACGTCACTGGCCACACCACCATCGCCCCCAACGTCCGCATCGGCGACGCCACATCGGCGACCAGCCCGGCCACAGCCCAGCCGATCAGCGCCACGCCCACCGCGCTCGCCGCCCAGCCGGGCAACCGCCTCCCCGCGCACACCCAGCCGACCACCAGCGCAGCAGCCACCACCAGCGCCCCGAACACAGCGCCAGAGCCGATCCACTCGAAGGGGTTGCCCTCGACTCGGCGGTAGGCGAGCTGGCCCGCCACCGCCCCCGCGACCAGCCCGGCGAACGCGCCGAAGCGCAACTGGCGCAGGGCCGGGCCGCGCAGGACCGCCCTCGTGGGCAATGGTGCCGCCAGCACGTGGGCCACCTCCGCGGGCTCGAGGGCCAGCGGGCCGCCACGCGCCCCCGAACGCATCCCCACCGCCAGCGCCACGGCCACGACGATGCCACCCACCGCGGGGCCGTCGTCGACCAGGCGCCTCATCCCGGCCGCCGAGACAGCGGCGTCACCCACCCAGCCCGACGCCACCAGCACCGCCACGGCGACCACGATGGCGGTCAGGTACGCCTGGTAGAAGGCGTCGACCCAGTGCACCTGATCGGTGCGCCTACGGGCGCGGCGGGACCGCAGACGTCCGAGCGCAGCCAACCCGTCGGGGGCGTAGGGGGCTTGGTCGACCACGGGATCCTCAGGAGCTCGGCAGCAGCCGGGGGTCGATCACCACGCCCCGGCCGTCGCACTCGGGGCAACGATCGGCGAAGGACTCCAGCAGCCCCTCGCCGATGCGCTTGCGGGTCATCTCGCACAGGCCGAGCTCGGAGATCTCGAACACCTGGGTGCGGGTCTTGTCACGGGCCAGAGCCTCACGGAAGGTCCGCAGCACCTCGTCGCGGTTGGGCTTGACCTCCATGTCGATGAAGTCCACCACGATGATCCCCCCGACATCGCGCAGGCGGAGCTGGCGGGCGATCTCGGCCGCCGCCTCCAGGTTGTTGCGAAACACCGTGTCCTCGAGGTTCGAGGTGCCCACGTTCTTGCCGGTGTTCACGTCGATCACGGTGAGCGCCTCGGTGTGCTCGATGATCAACGAGCCACCCGAGGGCAGCCACACCTTGCGGTCCAGGGCCTTGTGGAGCTGCTCGTGCACGTGGAAGCGCTCGAAGAGCGCCAGTCCCTCCGCCTGGGGGTCGTAGAGCTGGACCCGGTCGGCCAGCGCAGGGCTGATCCCCGCCACGTAGTCCCGGACCTGCTCGAACAGGGCCGGGTCGTCGATGACCACCCCGCGGTAGTCGGCGTTGAACTCCTCGCGGATGACCCGCACCGCCATGTCGGGCTCGCGGTAGAGCAGCGTCGGGCCCGAGGAGCGCTTCGCCAACGCGTCGATCTGCTCCCACTGCGCCACGAGGCGGCGCACGTCCGCCTCGATCTCGGCCGCGCTCACGTGCTCTGCGGCGGTGCGCACGATCACCCCGTGCTGGGCGGGCTTCACCCTGTCCAGGATCGCCCGGAGCCGCTTGCGCTCCTCGTCGGAGAGGCGCTTGGAGATGCCGTAGGTGCCACTGTCGGGGATGAGCACCACGAACCGCCCGGGCAGGGAGATCTCCTGGGTGAGGCGCGCGCCCTTGGCCCCGATCGGGTTCTTGGTGACCTGGACGACGATCTCCTGGCGGGCCTTGAGGACCTGCTCGATGCGGGGCTTGCCGGGCGTCTCGACGTCCTCGGCGTCGTAGTGGACGTCGCCGCGGTACAGCACGGCGTTCTTCGGAGTGGCGATGTCCACGAAGGCAGCCTCCATTCCCGGCAGCACGTTCTGGACCCGGCCCCGGTAGACGTTGCCGTGGATCTGGGCGGCGTCGTCGGACGGGCGCGAGACGTAGTGCTCGATGAGCGCCCGACCCTCCAGCACCGCGATCTGGGTGGCGGCGGAGCTGCACGTGCACGCACATCAGGTACCGCCCCACAGGGCGGCCGTTGCGCTCGCGACCGGCCAGGGCCGCATCGGCGGCCTCGTCGGCGTCACGAGCTGCTGGCACGGGTGGAAGCACCGCCTGAACCGGATCCTCCGAGCGGGCGCGACCACGGCCCGCACGCGACCCCGGCGCGCCGCCGGCGCCGGGGCCCCCGGCGGCACCGCCCGACCCGCGACCTGCACGATCCCGCGCCGGTGCGCGTCCGCCCTCGCCGGGCCCACCGCGCCCGGCGCCGGACTCGACGGGCCGGCCGCGGCCGCCACGGCGGCGCTTCCGGGCGCCCCCCGGGGCGCCCTGCCCACCGGGCTGGTCCTGGGCACCGGGCTCGTCCTGGGCACCGGGCTGGTCCGCGGGTCGTGACGCAGGGCGGGTGTCTCCGATGCGCGGCGGCCCGGCGCGACGTACCAACGCCGCCTCGGCCGCCTCTGGCGAGGCCCGGCCCTCACCGGGAGGGTCGGGCAGCTCGACCTCACCGTCGCGGTCGATCCCCCCGCCCGGCGACGGAGCGCCGCCCTGGTCGCCGGCACGCGCTCGCGCCCGGTTGCGCCCGCCACGAGAGCCTCGGCGGCGGGTCCTGGAAGGAACCGGCTGGTCCGCGGGCTCGGTCTCGGGCCGGGGACCAGCCCCTTGCCCGGGAACGGTGGGAGAGGTCGGCGGTGCGCCGACCTCCGCATCGGCGGTGGATCCGCCGGTGGTCTCGCTCGACATGGGTTTCCCTTCTCATGACGCACGCTCCGAGGCGTGCGGGGTCGACGTCGCACCGGCGGCGGCTGCACGAGGCAGCGGCTCTCGGCGGGCGCCGTCGACCAACGTCCATTGGGTGGTGCGAACGACCCGGCCCTCGCGCCAGGAAGGATCCAGAGCGCGCACCAGGTCGGTGGGGCGCAGAACCCGTGGCTGCGCGGCCAGCCGGGCATCGACGACGAGCGGGGCACCCCGATCCCGGCCGAGCACTTCCAGCGATTCGATGCCGGGGCGGAGGTCCTCGACCACGTCGCCGCCCTTGCGGGTGACCACGACGGGCAGCGCCTGCGCGGCCAGTACGCGTTCGACCGCGCGCCTCAGTCCGTCGATGTCGGGGCCCACCAGCTCGACCCGCCACTCGCATGCCACCACCGACTCCTGCAGGGACGCGCCCCCGGGGGCCGGAGCCACGGCCTGCACCACCATCCCCGCCGGCAGGGCCGCATAAAGACGGGCCATGAGATCGGCACGGTGGCCTTCGTCGGCCACTGTTGCGACACAGTCGAGCTCGAGGTACTCGCCATCGCTCTCGTAGCCGGTGGGCAGCGCCAGGCCGAAGCTCAGGCGAGGCCTTGGCGAGAACCCCTCGGTGTAGGCGACCGGCACGCCGGCGCGGCGCAACGCCCGCTCCCAGATCCGGGCCACGTCGCGATGAGAGGTGAAGCGCACCTTCCCGTGCTTGGCGAAGCGGATCCGCAGCCGCATCAGCGAGACGCCACCGCGCCCGGAGAGCTACGTCCGAGCTGCACCGGCACGCCCCGCATGCCGGTGCCCTGGCTGCCCCCCGCCGGAGGCGTCGCGGAGGCGACGACGTGCTCGAGCGCGTAGCCCGTGCAGGCACCGCAGTCGTAGCACGGGGTCCAGCGGCAGTCCTCCAGGCCGAGCTCGTCGAGGGCGTCACGCCAGTCACCCCAGAGGAAGTCCTTGTGGAGGCCGGCGTCGAGGTGGTCCCAGGGGAGCACCTCGTCCTCGTGGCGGTGCCGGTGGCAGTACCAGTCGATCGACAGGCCATGGTCGGCCATCGCCCGCGCCCACCGGTCGAGGTCGAAGAACTCGCTCCACTCCTGGAAGGTGCCGCCCTCGCGCCAGACCTGCTCGATGACAGGACCCAGCCGGCGATCACCCCGACTGGCGATGCCCTCGGCCACGCTGGCCCGCGGATCGTGCCACTTGAGCTGCACGCCCTTGGCTCGCCGGGCTGCGTCGCGCAGCATGCCCACCTTGCGACGCAACTCGACCTCGGTGTTCATCCCGAACCACTGGAACGGCGTGAACGGCTTGGGCACGAAGCCGCCCACGCTCACCGTCACCGAGCCGCCTCCGTGGCGGCGACCCACCGTGGCCGCGGCGTGCGCCATCTCCACGATGCCGGCGGTGTCCTGGTCGGTCTCGGTCGGCAGCCCGGTCAGGAAGTACAGCTTCACCCGGCGCCATCCCTGCTCGAAGGCCGCGTCGACCGCGGCGAACAGGTCGTCCTCGCTGATCAGCTTGTTGATCACCTGACGCATCCGCCAGGTGCCCGCCTCGGGGGCGAAGGTGAGGCCACTGCGACGGGCCTGGCGGATCTGGGCGGCCAGGCCCACCGTGAACGCATCGACGCGCAGGCTCGGCAGGCTGACGCTCACCGACCCGCACCCCGTGGAGTCCTCCATCGCCGAAGCCACCGCCGACTCGATGCCGCTGTAGTCCGCGGTCGACAGGCTGGTCAGCGCAACCTCGTCGTAGCCGGTGCGGCGCAGACCGCTGGCCACCATCTCGCGGACCTGCTCGGCGGGGCGCTCACGCACCGGTCGCGTGATCATCCCGGCCTGGCAGAACCGGCAGCCCCGGGTGCAGCCCCGGAACACCTCGACGTTGAGCCGGTCGTGCACCACCTCGGTCAACGGGACCAGCTGGCGCTTCGGGTACGGCCAGTCCGCCAGATCCGGCACCGTGCGCTTGGCGACCCGCTCGGGCACGCCTGCCTCGGCCGGCACGATCTCGGCGAGCGTCCCGTCGGAGTGGTACGAGGCCCGGTACAGGTTCGGCACGTACACGCCCGGCACGTTGGCCAGCGCCACCAGGGCCTCGTGGCGGTCGGCTTCGCTGCGGCGGCCAGACTTGAAGCCCGCCACGACCTCGTTGATCTCGCCCACCACCTCCTCGCCGTCGCCCAGCACGACGAAGTCGAGGAAGTCGGCCAACGGCTCGGGGTTGTAGGTGCAGTGGCCCCCCGCGCCCACCAGAGGATCGCCACCCCGCCGGCTTCGCGCGTGCAGGGGCACGCCGGCCAGATCCAGGCAGTTCAACACGTTCGTGTAGACCAGCTCGGCGGACAGGTTGAACGCCAGCACGTCGAACTCGTCGGCGGAGCGGTGCGTGTCCACCGAGAACAGCGGGATGGACTCGGCCCGCAGGATGGCCTCGAGGTCGACCCACGGGGCGTAGGCACGCTCCGCGCGGGCGTCGGGCCGTTCGTTGAGGATCTCGTAGAGGATCTGCAGGCCCTGGTTGGGAAGCCCGATCTCGTAGGTGTCGGGGTACACGAGGAGCCACCCGACCCGGTGTGGGCCCGGCGCGGGAACCTCGGCCCCGAGCTCGCACCCGATGTACCGGGCGGGCTTGCGCACCGAGGTCAGATGCGGCTCCAGACGAGCCCAGACGTCGACCATGGCTGGCGCCAGGCTACCGGACCAGCCGGCCCGGGCCCGATCGGGCCCGGGCCAGAGACTACGCGAACCGGCGCATGTGGACGTTGAGGACCAGCCCGACCGCCACGAAGGCCATGATCGTGGCCGACCCGCCGTAGCTCATGAACGGCAATGGGATGCCCGTCACCGGCATGATCCCCATGGTCATCCCCACGTTCTCGAACACCTGGAACACGAACATGGCCAGCACCCCGGCGCAGATCAGGGTCCCCAACGGGTCACGGGCCAGGTGGGCGACCCGCCAGATCCTCCAGGCGACGATCCCCAGCAGGCCGAGCAGCGTGGCGGACCCGGCGAAGCCCAGCTCCTCTCCCACGGCGGTGAAGATGAAGTCGGTGTGCTGCTCGGGCACGATGTCGAGCCGCGTCTGGGTGCCCTGGAACAGGCCCCTTCCCACGAGCCCGCCGGCGCCGACCGCCGTCTCGGACTGGTCCACGTTGTAGGCCGCGTCGCGCTCGGCGCACTCGTCGGTCTCGCGGTCCAGGAACGAGGTGAGCCGGCACTGCTGGTACTCCTCGAGCATGCCCGAGCGCAGCACCCCGACCACCCCAACCACGCCGACCGCCGTGAGCAACGCTATGTGCCTCCCCCGCACACCGCCCACGAGCAACAGGCCCATGATCACCGCGACGAAGACCAGGGCCGTGCCCAGATCCGGTTGGAGCAGGATCAGCCCCATCGGCACGGCGGCCACGGCGAGCGCCGCCAGCACCCGGCCCGGGCCCAGTCGACCGTCGAACTGCGCCAGCAACGACGCCAGGGCCACGATTACCACCACCTTGGCGATCTCGGAGGGCTGGAGCTGGAACGGGCCGGCCTGGAACCAGGCCTGGGACCCCTTGCGCTCGCTGCCCAGGCCCGACACCACCGCCGCCAGCGCGGCCAGCACCCCCAGGTAGGCGACAGGCACCAGGTCCCGCAGGCGCCGGTAGTCGACGAGGGTGACCGCCGCCATGGCCGCCAGCCCCACCGCCACGAACAGCACCTGCTTGGCCAGGAACGACGTGTCGTAGTCGGCTGGGTCGCGCCCGCGGGTCGAGCTGAACACCATCAGGCAGCCCAGAGCCGCCACGGCGGCCACGCAGGCCACCAGCACGGCATCGACGTGGCGCCACGGCGCGGCCGGGTTGCGCTGCATGGAGCCGAGCGCGCCCGGCGCCACACGGCGACGTCCCGGCAGGGCCGTGGTCGTGCCGGCCATCAGTCCGTGACCGTCCCCGTCGGCGGCGACAGCGTTGCGCCGGTGTCCAACGCTCCCCCCAGCGGGGCCGGCGGCAAAGGACCGGGTGCGGACAGCAGGTCGAAGAGCCGCCGTGCCACCGGCGCCGCCGCCGATCCGCCGTAGCCGGACTCGGCCAGCAGCACGGCCATCGCGTAGCGGGGTCGGGTGATCGGGCCGAACGCCCCGAACACGGCGGTGGGAGCCTTGCGGGCGACCTGGGCGGTCCCGGTCTTCGCGGCGATCGGGAAGCCGGCGAGGTCGAAGCCGGCGAACGCTCCCGCGGCGGTTCCCTCCACGGGCACGCCGGCCAGCCCGTCCACGATCGCCTGGCGCCAGTCCGGCGGCAGATCGACGGTGCCGGTGGCCTGCGCGTCGACGACGCGCAGGACCTCGCCCGAGACGCCGTCGCGGATCTCCTTGACCGTGCGCGGCGCCCACCTCGTCCCGCCGTTGGCCAGCGCCGAGTAGCCCTCGGCCAACTGCAGGGGCGTCACCAGGACGTCGCCCTGGCCGATGGCCATGTTGACGTTGTTGCCCGTGTACCAGCGATCGTCGACGCAACGCACCTGCTCGCAGTACTCCGCGAGCCAGGCCGGCCCCGGGATCCGTCCGCCCAGCTCACCGGCGAGGTCGATCCCGGTCGGCTGGTCGAACCCCCACGCACGCACCAGGTCTCCGAGCGCCTCGGGTCCTCCCCGCGCCGAGCGCTCGATCCAGAACCGCGCCCCGAGCGAGTAGTAGTAGACGTCGGAGGACACCGTGAGCGACTTGCGCAGGTCCACCCGCCCGTGGGCCTTGCCGCCGTCGTTGCGGAAGGTGCACGTGCCGCCGGTGCAGTTCGGCACCTGGTAGGTGCCGCGATCGTCGATCGTGCTCGACGGAGTCACCAGCCCGGCGCGCAGAGAGGCGTAGGCGGTGAAGGGCTTGAAGGTCGAGCCCGGCGCGTACTGGCCCTGCAGGGCCCAGTTGTTCAGCGGATAGTGGTTGGCGGGATCCCGGAGGAAGTCCCACTCGGTCTGGCTGATCCCGTCGACGAACTCGGCCGGGTTGAACGATGGCGCCGACGCCATCGCCAGCACTGCCCCCCCTTCGGGGTCGAGCACCACCACCGACCCCGAAGGGCCCGTGGCCTGGACGTCGTCGCCCAGCGGTCTGCGCTCGGCCGCCTGAGCCAACCCGGTCGCCAAGGCCTGCTCGGCCTGGGCCTGGAGGTCTATGTCGAGGTTGAGCACGACGTCGTCGCCCGGGCGCGGGGCGGTGTCGCGAACCACCCGCACGGGGTTGCCGTCCGCGTCCACCTCGATGAGCTTGGAGCCCGGCGTGCCGCGCAGATCCCCCTCGTAGCTGCGTTCGACGCCGTACCTACCGATGTCGTCGTTGAGGGTGTAGCCCTTGGGCGACGAGGCGACCGCCTCGAGCTCGTCCTTGGTGATCTTGCCCGTGTACCCGACCACGTGGGCGGCCAGCTTGCCGTAGGGGTACTCGCGCACGGCCACCCGCTCGGCGGCTACCGCGGGAAGCTGGTCACGGTGCTCGTCGAGGTAGATCTTGAGCGCCTCGGGAACGTCCGCCGCCACCGGAACCGGCACGTAGGGGCTGTAGCGCTCGTCTGCCAGACGGGCTTCGAGCGAGTCGACTGTGGACGGCTGGCCCGAGCGCGACAGCTCGGAGGCGAGGCGCCCGAGGACGGCCCGGCGTTCGCCGCGGCCGAGGTCGCCCAGCGTCGAGCGGTCCACGGTCACCAGGATCGAGATGCGGTTGCCGACCAGGACCTTTCCGTTGCGATCCAGGATCCGGCCCCTCGGCGCGGGGGTCGGGACCTCCCGCACGACGTTGGTCTGCGCCGCCACCCGGTACTCGTCGCTGACCATCACCTGCAGGTACCACAGCCGTGCGAACAGCGCCGCGAACAGCGACACGATCACGACCCCGAGCACCGAGAGCCGCACCCCGAGAGCGTCAGACCTCATCGCAGCACCAGGCGGGACCGCCTCGAATCGGCGCCGACGGTCCAACGAGCCAGGCGCAGCGCCGGCCGGGCCAGCAGCGCGTTCAACAGCGGGACCACCACCACGATGCGGACCAGGGGCAGCCCCGCCACCGACTGGCCCACCACGGTCGAGGACAAGGCGTAGAGGATTACACCGGCGGCCGAGCCCGCCAACGCGGTCCCCGGGGCGATCCACCACGCGTCACGCAAGAAGGCGCCACGAGTGACGCCGGCCGCGTACCCGACCACCACGTATACCAGCGCCGACAGCCCGAACGGGGTCTGCAGCACCAGGTCGTAGGCGATCCCGGCCGCGAAGCCGAAGGTAGCGCCCCGCTCCGATCCCCCCGCCATGCCCACCGCCAAGCCGACCAGCATCATCACGTCGCCCTCGACACCTGCGATGCGCAGGTTGGTGACCACCGTGACCTGCAGCAGCAGGGTCGCGACCACCACGAGCGAGGCGCGGGCGGCCAGCAACCCCCGGCTCGTCTCGGTCACGCGCCGAACCGAGGCCGGGGCCGGGTCACGGCGGCGGCTCCCACTGCAGGACCGACACGAACGACACGGAGTCGGGATCCACGAGCGCGTCGGCGCGCAGCTCCAGGTACAGCCCGCTCGACGCCTCGTGGGTGGTCGTCACGCGAGCGACGGGGATACCGGCCGGGAACCGCGACCGGTCGGTGCCGCTGGTCGCGAGCAGCACCCCGCGACGCACCACCGCGCCGGGCTCGAGGCTCGTGTCGACGAGCAGCTCCCGACCGCGCCCCTGACCGGTGGCTGTGCCGAGCGCACCCCCTCCGGTGACCCGCACCCCGACCGCCGTGTCGGGGTCGGTGAGCAGCTGCACGGTGGCGCGCCCGGCGGTGGACTGCACGACGATCCCGAGCAGGCCGCGGCCCGCGACCACCGGCATCCCGGCGCGGATGCCGGCGTCGGTGCCCTTGGACAGGTCGATGGAGCGGTCGAAGTTCGACGACGACCGGGCCACCACCCGGGCCTGGATACGGCCCACGTCACCCGCCCAGTCGATGTCGGCCAGCGAGAGCAGCTCGTCGAGCTGGGCGGCGGCGTCCTCGTCCACGGCCCGCATGCCCTCCAGCTCGTCGACGCGCTGGCGCAGCGCCTCGTTGCGATCCTCGAGCTCGCCGTAGTCGGTGATGCCGCCCCAGGCGTCCGCGACCGGCTCGAAGGCCTTTTCGGCACCGTCACGAACCGGGTCGAGCACCGACGCGGCGATCTCGCGCGCCCGGCCGATCACCGGCGCGTCACGGAAGTCGAGCGTGAGAACGGTGACCGAGGTCAGCACCAACAGCGCCAGTATCAGGCGCGACCGGCTGGACCGGCGCGGGAGGGCCACGGGCTCAGCGGGGCAGCTGCCCGGTCACCGCCGTCAGTGGCTCTGGGAGGAGAACAGCACGCCTCGCAGGGCCTCGAACTCCTCGAGCGACTGGCCCGAACCCGCCGCCACGGCGTGCAGCGGGTTCGGCGCGACGACGATCGGCATACCGGTCTCGTGATGGAGCCTGGCCTGCACGCCGTGCAGCAGCGCCCCCCCACCGGCGAGCATGATCCCCTTCTCCATGATGTCCGCGGCCAGCTCGGGCGGCGTCTTGTCGAGGGTGACCTTGACCGCGTCGACCACTGCCGACACCGGCTCCTCCATCGCTTCGCGGATCTCCTCGGTGGTCGTGACGATCGTCTTGGGCAGCCCGGTGACCAGATCGCGGCCGCGGATCTCGGCGTGCAGCTCCTCCTCGAGGGGCCACGCCGATCCCAGCGCGATCTTCACCTCCTCAGCGGTGCGATCGCCGATGGCCAGGCTGTACTCCTTCTTGATGAAGGCGACGATCGCCTCGTCCAACTCGTCGCCCCCCACGCGCACCGACTGGCTCGCCACGATGCCGCCCAGGGAGATGACCGCCACCTCGGTGGTCCCGCCGCCGATGTCAACGATCATGTTGCCCGTGGGTTCCTGGACCGGCAGCCCCGACCCGATGGCGGCCGCCATGGGCTCCTCGATGATGTAGGCGGGCTTGCGCGCCCCGGCGTACTCCGCCGCCTCCTGCACGGCGCGCTGCTCCACCCCGGTGATCCCCGAAGGCACGCAGATGACCATGCGGGGCTTGCTCCAGCGGCGGTTGTGCACCTTCTGGATGAAGTAGCGCAGCATCTTCTCGCAGATCTCGAAGTCGGCGATGACCCCGTCCTTGAGCGGCCGGATGGCCTGGATGTGCGCCGGGGTGCGCCCGATCATCCGCTTCGCCTCGGTGCCCACGGCCAGGGGCCGACCGTCGCGCACGTTGACGGCCACCACCGACGGCTCGTTGAGCACGATGCCGCGCCCGCGCACGTACACCACGGTGTTGGCCGTGCCCAGGTCGACCGCCATGTCACGGCCCATGATCGAGGACAAAACGTTGTCGGACATCGCGGGAGCCTCCGCTGGCATCGCGCCGGCAGGACGCCGCCCGGTGGGAGAACCGGGGCCGGGCGTGGGCCGAGGTTAGCGGGCTCGACACGGCGTGTCCCCAGCGCCCGGAGCTGGCGACGCCGGTGCGCCGACCCCGCTCAGCTCGAGGTCGGGAACCAGAGCTCGATCTCGCGCCGCGCCGACTCGTGCGAGTCGCTGGCGTGCACCAGGTTCTCGGTCGTCACCGTGGCGAAGTCCCCTCGGATCGTGCCCGGTGCCGCATCGTCGACCCGGGTCGCTCCGACCATGGCCCTGACCAGGGAGAACGTGTTGTCGGCCGGGCCCTCCACCACCATCGCGAACACCGGGGAGCGGGTCAGGAACTCGACCAGCTCGCCGAAGAACGGCTTGTCACGGTGCTCGTCGTAGTGGGCGCGGGCGAGCTCGGGGCTCACGGCGCGCAGCTCGGCGGCGACCAGGGCGAGCCCTTTGGCCTCGAGGCGGGAGACGACGGCGCCGACGAGCCCCCGCTCGACGGCGTCGGGCTTGCACATCACGAAGGTCCGGTTCACGGGGGCGGCACCGTAGGGGAACCGGCCCCGGGGCGGTAGTCGGTCGGCCCCGGCGCCGACCTAGCTCAGTCGGTGACCAGGCCGCGCCGGCGCAGCGCGGAGCGCGCAGCGCCCACGGTGTACAGCGAACCCGTCACCACCACCCGGGTGTCGGGCTGCGCCTCGTCCAGCGCCCGTCCAACCGCGTCGGCCACGTCGGGCACCACCACGGCGCGCCCGCCTAGACGGCCCACGACCGTGGCCAGCTCCGACGCGGGCAGCCCGCGGGGAGAGGGCGGGGTGCAGGCGATCACCAGGTCCGCCGCGGCCGGATCGATCGCAGCGAGCAGCTCGCCGGGGTCGCGCCCGGCCAGCACGCCGAGCACCAACCAGCACTCCCCCTCCCCGCCGAAACCCTCCTGCAACGTGAGCGACAGCGCCGCCATACCCGGTGGGTTGTGGGCACCGTCGAGCACCACCAGCGGGCGACGGCCGACCACCTCGAACCGCCCCGGGTTGCGCACCCCGGCGAAGGCATCGACCACCACCTCTTCGGCGAGGGGTCGACCGATGAACGCCTCGGCCGCCGCGAGGGCGGCGGCGGCGTTGTCGGCCTGGTGCGCACCGTGCAAGGGCAGGTACAGGTCCCGGTACTCAGCCTCGGGAGTCCAGAGAGCGACGCTGCGCCCGCCAACCGCCACGACGTTGGAGGAGCAGCCGAAGTCTTCGCCTCGCACCAGGATGCGCCCGGCCCGGGTGTCGGTGAACACCCCGCGCAGGTCGGGGTCACAGGCACCCAGCACCAACGTCGAGCCCGGCTCGACGATGCCCGCCTTCTCCGTCGCGATGCGCCGTCGCCAGTCGCCGATCCCGTCCGTGTGGTCCTTGCCGATGTTGGTGACCACGGCGACCTCGGCATGCACCACGTTGGTGGCGTCGTGCAGGCCCAGCAGGCCCACCTCGACCACCACCGCCTCCAGCGCCAGGTCGGAGAACCACCGCAGGGCGGCCGCCGTGAGCAGCTCGAAGTAGCTCGGACGCTCGGCCAGGGTGGTCTCGACCACCGCCAGCAGGGAGATGAGATCGGCCAACTCGCGGTCACCGATCGGCGCGCCCAGCGCCACCATCCTCTCGTTCAGCCGCTCGAGGTGAGGGCTCGAGTAGCAACCCACCGAGCGACCCTCGGCGCCGAGCAGGGCAGTGGCGATCCGCGCCGTGGAGCCCTTGCCGTTCGTGCCGGTGACGTGGACGGTGCGCAGGTCCTCGTGGGGGTCGCCGAGCGCCGCCACCAGCTCCCGCATGCGATCCAGCGACAGCCCGGAGCCGCGCCCGGCCACGGCCACCGTGCGCTCGAGGTCGATGTGGCCTTCCAGCCAGCTGAGAGCATCGGGCAGGTCCACGGGGGCACGACGCTAGCGAGCGCCGTTCCCCCAACCCGTCACGGCGCGATCAGCTCGGCGGCTTGCAGGCGAGCCCGCTGCACGTGCGGCTCGGCCATCGCCACCACATGTCGACCCTGGGCACCGGCCCGATCGGCGAGGAGCTCGACTGCGGGGCGAGCCGACGCGACCGCGCCGACCACCGCCGGCCGCGCAGCCTCGAGCGCAGCGCGCGCTCGCGCGGGGCCCCGTGCGAGCCGCAGCGCGAGCACGCGACCTGCGGCGGCGCAACAGGCCTGCTCCCAGGGCGGCTGCTCCGACCATCGCGATCGCCAGCACCCTGGAGCGGGACGACTCCGACGCCGATCCATCGGCCAGTGGACCGCGGCCCTCGTCCGCTGCGGTGGCCGCTTCGGCGGTGACGGGTGGCGAGCCCGAGGGTGGGTTGGACGCTGGGGTGGTGGTTTCGGCGCGCATCCGGCGCCCTCTACCCGAGCCCCGGGCCCTCTACCCGGCCAGCTCGAGCTCGATGTTCAGCTGGCGGCGCGGCGCGGCCGGCTCTGGCGAGGCGCCTCGGCGCGGGGAACCAGGGTCGGATTGACCTTCTCGAGCACCACCGTGCGGTCGATCACGCACTTGCCGATGTCGTCGCGGCTGGGCAGGTCGTACATCACGTTGAGCAGGACCTCTTCGATGATCGCCCGCAGGCCACGCGCCCCCGTGCCCCGCAGGAGGGCCTGCTCGGCCACCGCATCGAGGGCATCTTCGCTGAACTCCAGCTCGACGTCTTCCATCTCGAAGAACTTCCGGTACTGGCGGACCAGCGCGTTCTTCGGCTCCACCAGGATGCGGATGAGGGCGTCGCGCTCGAGGGGTGCGACCGCGCCGACCACGGGCAAGCGGCCGATGAACTCGGGGATCAGGCCGAACTTGAGCAGGTCCTCGGGCAGCACCTTGGTGAGGGTGTCTGCCACCTGGGCGGCGTCGAAGCGGCGCAGATCGGAGGTGAAACCCACACCGTTGGCGCCCAGGCGGGACTCCACGATCCGCTCGATCCCGGCGAAGGCGCCGCCGCAGATGAACAGGATGTTCGTGGTGTCGATCTGGATGAACTCCTGGTGGGGGTGCTTTCGTCCACCCTGGGGCGGGACCGAGGCGGTGGTGCCCTCGAGGATCTTCAGCAACGCCTGCTGAACGCCCTCTCCCGAGACGTCGCGCGTGATCGAGGGGTTCTCGCTCTTGCGGGCGATCTTGTCGATCTCGTCGATGTAGATGATCCCGGTCTCGGCCTTCTTCACGTCGTAGTCGGCGGCCTGGATCAGCTTGAGCAGGATGTTCTCGACGTCCTCGCCCACGTAGCCCGCCTCGGTGAGCGCGGTGGCATCGGCGATGGCGAAGGGCACGTTGAGCATCCGTGCCAGGGTCTGGGCCAGCAGCGTCTTGCCGCAGCCGGTGGGCCCGATGAGCATGATGTTCGACTTGGCCAGCTCCACCTCGTCGTGGTGGGACGCACCGAACTGCACCCGCTTGTAGTGGTTGTAGACCGCCACCGACAGGATCTTCTTCGCGTGCTCCTGACCGACGATGTAGTCGTTCAGGAAGTCGTAGATCTCACGAGGCTTGGGCAGCTCGTCGAAGCGCAGCTCGGAGGTGTCGGAGAGCTCCTCTTCGATGATCTCGTTGCACAGGTCGATGCACTCGTCGCAGATGTAGACGCCGGGGCCCGCTATCAGCTTCTTGACCTGCTTCTGCGACTTCCCACAGAAGGAGCACTTGAGCAGCTCGCCGCCGTCTCCGAACTTGGCCACGTCGTGGGTCCCCCAGGGTCCTGGCTCAGCTCGCCCGAGTGATCGGGCCGCCGCTGTCGGCGAGCCGCCGAGCGGTGATCACCTCGTCGATGATGCCGTAGTCACGCGCCTCCTCGGCGGACATGACGAAGTCCCGCTCGGTGTCGCTGTGGATGCGCTCGGCGCTCTGGCCCGTGTGGTGCGCCAGCAACTCGTCGAGCTGCACCCGCATCCGCAGGATCTCCTTGGCCGCCAGCTCCACATCGGTGGCCTGGCCGCCGGCCTGGCCCCACGGCTGGTGCAGCAGGACCCGGGCGTGTGGCAGCGCCAGGCGCTTGCCGGGCGTGCCAGCCGCCAGCAGCACAGCGGCGGCCGAGGCCGCCTGTCCGTAGCAGATCGTGGAGACGTCGGGCTTGATGAACGACATCGTGTCGTAGATGGCGAACAAGGCCGTGATGTCGCCGCCGGGGCTGTTGATGTAGATGTTGATGTCGCGCTCGGCGTTGTCGGACTCCAGGTGCAGGAGCTGGGCGCACACCAGGTTGGCGATCGTGTCGTCGATCGGGGTGCCCAGGAAGATGATGTGCTCCTTGAGCAGCCTGCTGTAGAGGTCGTAGGCCCGCTCGCCGCGGTTGGTCTGCTCGACCACCGTGGGCACGAGGTAGTTGCGGATCACCGTGCTGTGGTGATCGATCTTCTCGGGCGTCACTGCTCGCCATCCTCTGGCTCGGCCGCCGGGCCCTCGGGCTCGGCGGTGGGGTCGTGGAAGTCGGCGCCGGCTGCCTCCACAGCCTGGTCGAGCGAAGCACGGTCGATCGGCTCACCCTCCCCGTCGACGATCTCGACCCGCTCCAACAGCCAATCGAGCGCCTTGCGCTTCCTCACGTCGGAGCGTACCGCCGACAACTGCCCGTTGCGGTCAACCTGGGCGCGGGCCTCGGCGGGGTCGACCGAGAACCTCTCGGCCATCGCCTCGAACTCGGCGTCGAGCTCCGAGTCGTCGCACGAGATGGCCTCCTGGTCGGCCACCGCCCGCAAGGCGAGGTCGACCTTGACCGCTGTGAGCGCGGTGGCGCGGAGCTCCTCTGTGAGGGTCTGGGGGTCCTGACCCGTCACCGAGAGCCACTGATCGAGCCCGATGCCCTGGGCGCCGAGGCGCATGGCGAGGTTCTGCAGGCGCTCGTTGACCTCGCTGGCGACCATCGGCTCGGGCACGGCGTCGTCGGCGACGAG
>CAVPEW010000016.1:0-29500 GCA_963703565.1 uncultured Microthrixaceae bacterium
CGTGTTCCGGGCCGTGCTGGGAGGCGGCTCACCCGCCGAGCCACCGGGTTGGCTGGCGGTCTTCGCGGCGCTGTTCGTGGCCCAGGCAGTGGACACTGCCGTGGTCACCGCAGCCATGACCTTCTACAGCGGCTGGCCCGGAGCGCAGCTCCTCCGGCGGGTGCTGGGTCTCGGGTTCGTCGCCACGATCGCGAACGGCGGGCTCGGGCTCGCCATATGGTCCTCGGTGTGGGACCGGAGCTATCTCGGCTTGCTCGTGGTCGGGATGGCGCTGCTCTTCTACCCCCTCTACCGCGCCCACGTCAGGCTCACCGAGCGGCACAAGAACCTCGAGACGCTCCACGAGTTCACCAGGCGGCTCAACGGCGCCTCCGAGCTGCCCGAGCTCGAGACCGCCGTACTCTCCGGTGCGTGCGAGATCCTCCGAGGTGCGAGCGGGACCCTGGTGCTGCCTCCGGTCCGGCCAGGCCTGGGCGCCAGCCGTGTCTCGTACCACGACGGCGTCACCGTCACCGTGGCCATCTCGCCCACCGAGGCTCGCGGAGGACGCGTCGCTGCTCATCCCAGACGGGCGGCCCCGGCTCTACGAACCTGGCCAGCCGCTGCCGGGATGGCTGGCCGAGGTCGGCATCCGCGACGCCGCGGTGGCACCGATCGCCACCGAGGGCGACGGCCCGTCGGGGCTCATGGTGGTGGCCAACCGGCTGACCGAGGTCACGACCTTCGTCGATGAGGACCTGCGGTTGCTCGAGACGCTCGCCAGCCATGCGGGGGTGGCCCTCGAGAACGGGCGCCTCGTCGCCGGCCTCCAGTTCGAGGCCCAGGAGCAGGCCTACCTGGCCCTGCACGACCCGGTCACGGGGCTTCCCAACCGCAGCGCGCTGGTGGCCGAGATCGGCGAGGCGATCGAGCGCGCCCGCAGCGCCGAACGCAGCCTGGCCCTGGTGTTCATCGACCTCGACACGTTCAAGGAGGTGACCGACACGCTAGGCAGCTCGACCGCCGACAAGCTCCTTTGCGCGGTCCACCGCCGCATCGAGGCGGCCCTTCCGACCGGGACCACGCTGGCCCGCTACTCGGGCGAGGAGTTCGCAGTGCTGGTCGACCACGTCGTCGCCACCGACGACGTGGTCGCCCTGGCCGAGCGGATCCACGCCGAGTTCGAGGCGCCGTTCAGCTCCGAGGCCGTCTCGCTCGTGTTGGGGGCCAGCGTCGGTGCTGCCTTCTACCCCGAGCATGCGCAGTCAGCTGACCTGCTCGTGCAGCGGGCGGATGCCGCCACCTACACGGCCCGCGTCGACGGGTCGGGCATCGAGGTCTACTCCGCCGAGCGCGATCCGTACGCACCGCGCCGGCTGGCATTGGCCGCCGAGCTGCGCAGCGCGCTCGAACGCGGTGAGGTCGAGGTGTACTCGCAGCCAAAGGTGTCGATGGCCGACGGCCAGGTCGTTGGCGCCGAGGCGCTGGTCCGTTGGACGCACCCCCGTCTGGGCGCGATCGGGCCTGACCAGTTCATCCCCGCCGCCGAGTACACCGGAGTGATCCGCCCCCTCACCCAGTACGTGGTGCGCCACGCCCTGGCCCAGTGCCGGGACTGGCGCGACCGGGGCTACGACCTGGGCATCAGTGTGAACCTGAGCGCCCGGAACCTGTTCGACAGCCATCTGGTCGACGACATCGGCGCCCAGATCGCCGAGGCGGGAGTGCCGCCGTCGGTGCTCACTCTCGAGCTTCACCGAGTCGACCGTCATGGGCGACTCCCGTCGCTCGCTCGCAGTGCTGGAGGGTCTGAGCGGGTTGGGGGTGCACCTCTCGGTGGACGATTTCGGGACCGGTTACTCGTCGCTGTCACACCTTCGCCAGCTTCCGGTGAGCGAGCTCAAGGTCGACAAGTCCTTCGTCATGACGATGTCGTCCAACGAGCACGACGCAGTGATCGTCCGGGCCCTGATCGACCTCGGGCGCAGCCTGGGGTTGACCACCGTGGCCGAGGGGGTGGAGAGCTCGGAGGCATGGGACCTGTTGCGCTCCATGGGCTGCGAGCAGGCGCAGGGGTACCTCCTCAGTCGGCCGCTTCCGGCCGAGCAGTTCGTGCGCTGGCTCGAGCGCCAATCGGTGCGACGCATCGGCCACGACGACCACGTCGTGGCCTTCCCGGCCCAGCGGCGCTCGGCGCTCGAGCGCCAGCGCTGAGCGGCCGCACGGCGGCCAGCACAGCTCACACGAGTGGCCACGGGTAGCGCCGTCCCGTCCGGTCGATCGGGAACGTAGCGCTGACGGCCAGCTCCGCCGCCCGTCGGCGCAGGGCCTCGCGCTCGGATGGCTCGAGCAACTCGGCCAGCGCCTCGGGGAGCGGACCGTCCCCGAGGGCTCCGATGGCGTCGAGCAGACCCGCCGGGACCGGCTCGCCGGCGAAGTCCCAGATGACGGTGCGCAGCTTGCACTCCTCGTGGAACATCAAGCCGTTGTCGATGGCGTGGACCCGCCCGTCGGCTCCCGCGAGGCAGTGGCCGCTCTTGCGGTCGGTGTTGTTGCCGATCAGGTCCAGGCAGCAGATCGCCTTGAGCGCGGCGTGGCGGGCCGGGTCCTCGACCAGGGTGAAGTAGTGCTGCTCGAAGTCCGAGGGCACGAAGCGCTGGAGCGAACCGATGCCCATAGGTGCGTCGTGGCGCCGAACGGTCACGGGCACCACGTGCCAGCCGAGCGCGGAGGACAGCTCGTGGGCGGCCGCCTCGCGGCGGTCGAGGCCACCGGGGAAGTCCCACAGCGGCCGTTCGCCCCGGCGGGGCTTGTAGACGGCGCGCAGGCAGAGCTTCTCGTGGGTCACGGCCACCAGGAAGGTCTGGTTGGAGCTCCACGGCATGCGTCCGACCACCTCGATCTCGCCCAGCTCGAGGACGCGACGGACCAGCGCCTCGTCGAGGTCGGCCGACCCGTCGTCGCCCAACGGGTCGGGCGGGTCCGGCCGCTCCGGCGGGCTCAGTTCATCCGCGGGCAGGCGTGGCCCTCCGGGTCCAGCGGCAGCCCGCAGAAGCGGCACGGCGGGCGGCCGGCGGAGACCAGTTCGCGGCCGCGGGTCACGAATGCAGCTACCTGCTCACGGGTCAGGTGCAGGCGCAGCGAGGCCCCCTGAGCTTCCTCGGGGGCGTGCTCGTCGTCGGGCATCTCCTCGAAGACCACGACAATGCGATCGTCCTCGTCGTCGTAGGCCACCCCGATCGGTCCCACGACCCAGGCCCCGCCGAGGGGCTCGACCGGTTGGGCCGGGGGCGGCACAGCCGCGGCGTCGGGCTCTGGAGCAAGATCGCCCAGCAGTCCGTCGAGGTAGTCGGCCAGAGCCGCCACCTGCTGCTTCTCACAGCGCAGGGTCACCACGAGGTGGTCCTCGGCCGCTTGGACGTAGAAGACGCGCCGGCCGGGCGGACCTTCCGCCGCGGCGACGAACCAGTCCGGCGCCAGCAGGTTGAACGAGGGGTGCGGGCTGCTCACGACGGTCGCAGCTCGGACAGCTCACCGGTCGAGTTGACCGCCAGCACGACGGGGGGCCCCTCGCCGTAGGCGATCGCCGATACCGAGGCGGGTGACACGACGATGCGCTGGAACAGATCGAGCGGTGTGCCCACCGCTTGGGCGACGGCAGCCTTGATCGGGTCGGCGTGGGAGACCGCGACGACGGTCTCGCCGGGGTGCATGCGGCGGAGGCGGTCGAGCGTGGTGGTGACGCGGGCCTGCATCTCGATGAACGACTCGCCCGAGGGGAACCGGAACCCGCTCGGGTTGGACTGCACCGTTCGCCACTCGGGCAGCTTGACCAGCGACGACAGCTCGGCTCCTGTCCACTCGCCGAAGTCGCACTCGAGCAGGCCGCGCTCGGCCTGCACCCTGCGCCCCGTGACGGCGCCGATCGGCTTGGCCGTCTCGCGGGTCCGCTCGAGCGGCGACGCGTAGACCGCAGCGACGGGTCGTCCCGCGGCGGCCAGCGCGGCGATGCGGGCGGCTGTGGCCTCGACCTGGGCCTTCCCCGCGTCGGACAGGTGCAGGCCCCGTGCCCGGCCCGGCAGCACCTTGCCGGTGGTGGCGGTCACGCCGTGGCGTACCAGCAGCACGAGCGTGGAGCGGGGCGGCTTGCGCCGTGTGGAGCGGGCCATGACGACTCTCAAACCTATCGTCGGGGTCGTGGGACGCCTCGACGACCTCGCGCAGGAGCTGACCTCCTGCCGCGCCTGCCCGCGCCTGGTCTCCTGGCGCGAGCAGGTCGGGCGCGAGCGCCGCGCCGCCTACCGTGACGAGACCTACTGGGCGCGCCCGGTTCCGGGCTTCGGGGACCCTCGGGCCCGCCTGGTGATCGTCGGGTTGGCGCCGGCTGCCCACGGGGCCAACCGCACCGGCCGCATGTTCACCGGGGACCGCTCGGGCGACGTGCTGTACGCCTCGCTGCACCGTGCGGGTCTGGCATCGAGGCCCCACAGCACGGGCCGTGGCGACGGGCTCGAGCTGCGAGACACGTGGGTCACGGCCCCGGTGCGGTGCGCGCCACCGGCCAACCGCCCGACGCCGGCCGAGCGCGACCGTTGCCGACCATGGCTCGAGCGCGAGCTGGCGCTGCTGGACCGTGCCGAGGTGTTCCTGGCCCTCGGCGCGTTCGGCTTCGCCGCCCTGGCCACGATGTGGGACCTGCGGCCACGGCCCCGCTTCTCCCACGGTGCGGCCGTGGCCCTGCCCGGGGGTCGGTGGCTGATGGGGTGCTACCACGTGAGCCAGCAGAACACCTTCACGGGCCGGCTGACGCCGACCATGCTCGACGATGTGGTCGCCCTGGCGATGGACCTCGCGGGTGTGGGGCACAGCTAGCCGCGAGGTCCATCGGCCAAGGTCCGCTCGGCGTCAGCGCCGCGGGTTGCGGGGGAAGTCCACAGCGGTCGCGGGCCAGCGGTCGCGGCTCTTGGCGGCCAGCTTGTGCATCAGGGCGAGCGCCCCGGGGTCCTCGTCGCCCGGCCGGGCCACGATCGAGCCGTCGGCGATCATCCGGGCGATGATCTCGCGGCCGAGCTCGGTGCGAACGATGGTCAGCGTCCAGTCGTTGTCCTTGCCGATCCCTCCGGTGGAGATGTCGGCGTGCTCGGCGGCGAAGTCGGGGCAGTGGGTGCAGCCCTCGCGCGTCCAGGCGTGGCACTCCTTGAGCGGTATCTCGTGGTAGGCGCCGTCGTTCATCCAGATCTGGAACACGCCCTTGATGTTCATCTTGACCATGTCGTCACGGGCCAGGCCGTACTTGGTCCCGAACAGCTCGTCGAAGATCGAGTCGTCGAAGGTCTTCGAGCACAGCAGCCCGATGTTGAACACGAAGGGCTTGGAGACCTTGCCGATCCGGCGGCTCCACATCACCGGGGGCACCGAGGACTGGCAGCTCATCCCGACCAGTGCGAGGCGCTCGAAGCCACGTTCGACGGCCTCGCGCAGGGCCAGGGTGTTGGCCGAGTAGGTGTACCGGCTGCCGGCGCCAGCGAGGACCTCCTCCCGGGTCGACGCCACGGCGGGCCTCGCCGTCCAGCTCGTGCCGTCACCTTCTAGGTGGGACACCAGGGCGGCGTCGATGTAGCCCTCTTCGAGTGCCCAGATCAGCAGAGCCGACACGAGCCCGCCGTCCTGGCCCATTCGGTGCACCATCTCTTCGCTGGCCCGGGTGAGCAGCACATCGGAGTAGACGCCGGCGGCCTCGTCGGGCCGGCGCACCCGGGCGAAGAGGTGCTCGTCCGCCATGGGCTCCCAGGCCCGGAAGCGGGGGCATGCACGGGTGCACGAGGTGCAGCCCCGCTGGCCGTGGCCGCAGTCGTCGGCGCCGAGCTCCGCCTCGAGGTGGAAGGGCTTGTAGTGGCCGGGCCGGTGCTCGTAGCCGATCACGTCGTGGGGGCAGGCGATGACGCAGCCGGCGCACCCTGTGCAGAGCCCCGAGGTGATCACCTCGTCGTAGAGCTCCTTCCACTGGAAGCCCCAGCGGGACCGGTTGCCCGCCGAGAGCGCCCACGGAGCGCCAGCGGCGACTACGGGATCGGCCGGCGTCTCGGTAGCGGTCTCGGCCGTGGTCACGACCGCTCACGTTAGGTGCCCGGGCCGGGCGGATCGACCCGAGTGACTTCGTGGGCAGAGGCTGCCGCAGCTAGCGTGTCAGGCCCATGTCGGGAGCCCACCTGCGTCGCCGCGCGGCGCGGTCGTGGCCCCAGCGGTTGGTGCTCGGCGTGGGCGCGCTGGTGGTGGTCCTGGCGTTGAGCGGAGCGGGGTTGGCGGGCTATGCCGGCTTCCGCCTGTCGCAGGTCACTCGCTACGGCGACGTGGAGGTGACCGAGGCCGGTTCGGGTGAACCTGTGAACTACCTCATCGTGGGCTCCGACAGCAGGGACGACATCACCGCCGACGACCCCGCTGCCGAGCGCATCTTGGGCGACGACGTCGCCGGTCAGCGATCGGACACGATCATGGTGCTCCGGGTCGATCCCGACACCACCGACGTCCACCTCCTGTCGTTGCCACGTGACCTGTGGGTGGAGCTTGCCGACGGCCACGGGCAGGCCAGGATCAACTCCGCCTACTCCAAGGGCCGCCAGGTGCTGGTCGACACGGTCGAGGAGACCTTCGGCCTCACGATCAACCACTACGTCGAGATCGACTTCGTGGCCTTCCGCGAGATCGTCGACGAGATGGGCGGCGTGCCCCTGTACTTCGACGAACCGGTGCGGGACCGCCACAGCGGCCTGGAGGTGCCCGGAGCAGGCTGCCGGCTCCTCGACGGACAGGCAGCGCTGGACTTCTCCCGGTCTCGTCACCTCGAGTACCGCGACGACCAGGGCGAATGGCACGACGACCGGACCGCGGATCTGGGTCGCATCACCCGACAGCAGGTCTTCATGCGCCGAGCGCTGTCACGCGCCCTCGATCGCGGGCTGTCCGACCCGCGACGCCTCGACGGCCTGCTGGGCGCGCTGCTTCCCAAGGTCGGCGTCGACGAGGGGCTGCGGGTCGGCGAGATGGTGTCTCTGGCCCGACACTTCGACGACTTCGACCCGGAGCGCCTCGTGACCCAGACGGTGCCCACCGAGCCCTTCGTCACCGCCGGCGGGGCCATGGTCGAGCGGTTGGTCCCCGCTGCGGCCGAGCCCGTGCTCAACGTGTACCGCGGCCTGCCTGTGGGAGCCGTCAGCCCCGCGGCCGTGCAGGTCCGGGTTCTCAACGGCAGCGGTCGGACCGGCGAGGCGGCGGCGGTGAGCGAGGCGCTGGCCGCGATCGGCTTCGAGATGGGTGAACCGGCCACCGCCGAGGATCACCTGGCCCGCACAACCGTGCGATATGGGGCCGGGGCGCTGGCCGGCGCCCGCCTGGTGGCCGGCCACGTCACAGGAGGGGCCGCTGTCGAGGCCGACTCGGCGCTCGGGGAGGGGGAGGTGGTGCTGGTCACCGGTGAGGACCTCACGACCCTGCACCGCGATCCGGCGCCGACGGTCTGGCGCCAGGCCGCGCTGGGCGAGGACCCGCGGGGGGGCGAGCCCGGCGAGGGATCCGACGTGGCGCGACCGCGGCCGGCCGGGTCGGCCGCGGGGTCGTCGGGAGCGACCACCCCCACGACCATGCGGACCATCGGCTACAGCACCGGCGACCCACCCCCGGGCACCACCTGCGGCTGACGTCGGGGGCGCCGTCGGCGATCAGGACCGGATCAGGCGCTCGATGGCTCGGGTGGCCTCGGAGATCAGCTCGTCGACACGGGCAGGGTCGTCACCCAACGCAGCCCCCCGCACGCAGAGGCGGACGTGCTCGTCGAGCAGGCCCACGGCGACGCTGTGCAGCGCTCGGTTCGCCGCGCTGAGCTGGGTCAGCACGTCGATGCAGTGCGCATCGGACTCGATCATGCGCTGAAGGCCCCGGATCTGGCCCTCGATGCGCTTCAACCGAACGATGCGCTCGGCCTTGTTCGGCTCGTGGCCCGGAGCCATCAGCTCGACCCTCCCGGAAGCGGCAGCGCAGGGGTGCGACGGCTTCGCAGGGAACGGAATCGGCGCAACCGCAAGCTGTTGGACACCACCAGCACGCTCGACGCGGCCATGGCCGCACCGGCGATCATCGGGTTGAGCACGCCCGACGCGGCCAGCGGGAGCGCCGCGACGTTGTAGGCGAAGGCCCAGAACAGGTTCGTCTTGATCGTGGACAACGTGGCCCGCGAGAGCCGCACTGCGTCGGCCGCTGCCAGCAGGTCCCCGTCGACGAGGGTCAGATCGCTGGCCTCTATCGCCACGTCGGTTCCCGATCCCATCGCCAGGCCGAGATCGGCTTGGGCGAGGGCGGCGGCATCGTTGACGCCGTCGCCGACCATGGCCACCACCCGACCCTGGTGCTGCAGCGCTGTGATCGCGGAGACCTTGTCCTCGGGCAGCACGTCGGCCACCACGTCGTCGATGCCGACGGCGGTCGCGACAGCGCCGGCCACCGCGGCGTTGTCGCCGGTGAGCAGCACCGGGTGGAGGCCCAGGGCGCGCAGCGCCCCGACGGCCTCGGCCGAGGTGGGCTTGACCGTATCGGCGACGGCCACGACGCCTCGGGCTCGGCCGTCCCACGCGACCACCACCGGGGTTTGCCCGGCCGCCTCGGCCCGGGCGACGGCGTCGAAGACGTCGTCGTCGACCTCCGAGCCGCACGACTGCACGAAGCGGGCCCGACCCACGGCCACCGCCCGGCCGTCGACGGTGCCGGTCACACCCAGCCCCCCGCTGCTGGCGAAGCCCTCGACGGGCCGGGTCGCCAAGCCGCGATCGCCGGCGCCGGCGGCCACTGCGCGGGCGATGGGATGCTCGCTGGCCGCCTCGACGGAGGCCGCCAGCGACAGCAGGTCGGCCGGGTCGGTGCCGGACGCCGCGTCGACGGCGGCGAGGGCCATGGTCCCGGTGGTCACGGTGCCGGTCTTGTCCAACACGACCGTGTCGACCGCTCGGGTCGCCTCGAGCACCTGGGGACCGCGTATGAGCACGCCCATCTGGGCGCCACGGCCCGTGCCGACCATGAGCGCGGTGGGCGTGGCCAGGCCCAGCGCGCAGGGGCAGGCGATGATCAGCACGGCCACCGCCGCGGTGAACGCGACGCTGGCCTCGTCGGTGGCGCCCAGCCAGAAGCCCAGCGTCGCCGCCGCGGCCAGCACGACCGCAGGGACGAACACAGCGGCCACCCGGTCGGCGAGGCGCTGGACGGGGGCCTTGCCTGTCTGGGCCTGCTCGACCATCCGGGCGATGCGTGCCAGCGCCGTCTCGCCCCCGACGCGGGTGGCGGTAACGACGAGGCGCCCGCCGACGTTGATGGTGGCACCGGTGACGGCATCGCCCGGGCCGATCTCTGTGGGCACGCTCTCACCGGTGAGCAGGGAGGCGTCGATGGCCGAGGCGCCGTCGTCGACCACGCCATCGGTGGCCACGGTCTCGCCGGGGCGTACGACGAAGCGGTCGCCCACCTCGAGGTGGTCCACCGCGATCCGCTGCTCTACGCCGTCGCGCAGCACCGTGACGTCCTTGGCGCCGAGGGCGAGCAGGCTGCGCAGGGCCTCGCCCGACCGGCACGTGGCGCGTGCCTCGAGGTAGCGGCCCACGCAGAGGAACGTGGTGACGCCGGTGGCCACCTCGAAGTAGAGCTGCGAAGAGCCCTCGGTGCGGCCGGCGGTCCAGGCGAAGGAGTGGCGCATGCCCCAGTCCCCGGCGTCACCCCACAGCAGCGCATGGATCGACCAGGCCGTGGCGGCCACCACTCCGATCGAGATCAGCGTGTCCATCGTGGCGGCGCCGTGGCGCAGGTTCGTCCACGCCGCCCGATGGAACGGCCCCGCACCCCAGCTCACCACGGGCGCGGTCAGTGCCGCGGCGACCCACTGCCACCCGTCGTACTGCAGCGAGGGAACCATCGCGGTGACAAGAACCGGAGCGCTGAGCACCGCGCACACCACGACCCGGGCCAACCAGGCGCCGGCTTCTGCGGCGCCGTCGGCGGCCTCGCGGGCCAGCAGGGGTCGGGCGGTGTAGCCGGCGGCCTCGACCTGGGCGACGAGGGCCCCTACCCCTTCGCCCCGCACGGTGCTCTCGGGTCCGCGCACGTGGGCGCGGCCAGTCGCGTAGTTCACGGTCGCGTCCACACCGTCGAGGCGGTTGAGCCGCTTCTCGATCCGGGCTGCGCACGAGGCGCAAGTCATGCCGGACACGGCCAGGTCCACCTCGGCGAGCCCGGAACCCTGCGGCGCGTGGGTCGGCACGCTCACCGATCGACTCCGTGATCACGGTGGTGGGTCGGCGCGTCGCCGCTGCCCACGTCGATCGGGCCGGCGGCCCGCCCCACGCCGAACCCGAGGAAGAGCGCGACGACCAGGGCGGCGGCGAACGCGCCGAGCCGGGCCGGGGTGCTCAAGGAGCCACCTCGTAGCCCGCCTCGGCGACCGCGGCGGCGACAGTGGCGGGGTCGAGGTGACCTTCGGAGTGCACCTGCACCTGGCTGGTGCCCAGGTCGACCTCGACGCCGACCACTCCGTCCAGCGAAGAGAGCTCCTCGCGCACGGCCCGCACGCAGTGCTCGCAGGTCATCCCTCGCACGCTCCACGTGGTCGTCTCGGCCATGACTCGCCTCCTGGGATCGCGAGGCACCAGTATACCCCTATGGGGTACGCGGGATTCGCTCTCTTGCCCAGCCGAGGTGGCTCCGCCTAATCAGGGGCCATGTCCGCCCTCGACGACATGCTGGCCGCCAATGCCGAGCACGCCGCCACTTACCGCGCGCTGGAGTCCCGAGTGCCGTCGCTCGGCCTGGCCGTGGTCACCTGCCTGGACACCCGCATAGACCCGCTCGCCGCGTTCGGGCTCGCGCCCGGCCAGGCCTGCGTGCTTCGCAACGCCGGCGGCCGCGTGACGGGCGACCTGGTGGCAAGCCTGGCGGTCGCCGTGCACCTGCTCGAGGTGCGCACCGTGGCCCTGGTCCAACACAGCGGCTGCGGGCTGGAAGCCACCGAGGAGGAGCTGACGGCGGCCACGGGCCTGCCCGGACCGTTCGGTGCCATCGACGACCACGACCGGGCCCTGGAGGCCGACGTGGAGCGGGTGCTGGCCGAGGCGTCGCTGGCGCCTCTTCGCGGCGTCGGGGGCTACCTGCTGGACGTGGGGACCGGGCTGCTGCGCGAGGTGCGCCGCCAGGAGCGTCTCACCGGTTGACCGGTACGGGCGCTCCGCTGCTACTCCTCGGACGGCGGCGGATCGCCTTATCGATCTCCGCGGCGACGAACGCCGTGCTCGAGGCCACGAGCACGACCGCTAGCTGCTGGATCGTGAGCGCCTCGGTGTCGAACACGTCCCGTAGGGAGGGCACGTACACCGTGGCGAGCTGCGCGAGGACGCTGGCGGCGACAGCCCAGCCGATCCAGGGGTTGCTGCGATGTCCCAGCTCGAACCAGGACCGGCGCTCCGAGCGCACTGCGAGTGCGTGGCCGAGCTGGAGGAGGGCCAGCGTCGTGAAGACCATCGTCTGCCATGGCCAGTCGGCGGCCCGGGCCAGTGCCTGCAGCGGGAGGATGACGGCGGCCATGAGCATCCCGACCCAGATGGCGTGCTGCCAGAGCCCGCCGGCGAGGATGGATTCGCCGGGCGGGCGAGGGCGACGCCGCATCGTGTCGGGCTCTGCGGGTTCGAGGCCCAGGGCTATGGCCGGCAGGCCGTCGGTGACGAGGTTGACCCACAAGATCTGGATGGGCAGCAGTGGCAGGGGAAGGCCGACCACGGGGGCGAGCAGCATCACCCAGATCTCGCCGGAGTTGGTGGTGAGCAGGTAGCGGACGAACCGACGGATGCTGTCGTAGATCCGCCGACCCTCCTCGACCGCGTGCACGATGGTCGCGAAGTCGTCGTCGGCGAGGACCATGTCCGCGGCTTCCTTGCTGACATCGGTCCCGATGACACCCATGGCTACGCCGATGTCGGCTCGGCGCAGGGCCGGGGCGTCGTTGACCCCGTCACCGGTCATGGCGACGATCGCACCCATGGCCTTCCAGGCGCTCACGAGGCGCAGCTTGTGGGCGGGGTCGGTGCGGGCGAAGACCCGAGCCCGGGCGACGCGGGCGCGCAGGGCGTCGTCGTCGAGCGCGTCGAGCTCGGCGCCCGTGACGACCTCGTGCTCGTCGTCGTCGTCGACGAGGCCGAGGCGGCGGGCGATGGCCCGCGCGGTGCGGGGGTGATCACCGGTGATCATGACCGGCGTGATCCCGGCGGCGCGGCACGAGGCGATCGCGTGGGCCACCCCATCGCGGGGAGGGTCGGCGATCGCCACCAGGCCGAGAAGGCTCAGGTCGTGGTCGAGCCCCTCGACGGGTTCCACCGGGCGGGAGGAGCTGCGCTCTGCCAGGGCGAGCACCCGGTAGCCGGCGTCGGCGAAGCGGTCGGCGACACGTTGGGCCTCGCGAGCGATGGCCTCGTCCTCGGCACGAAGCAGCGGGGCGAGCGCGTCGAGAGCGCCCTTCACCGCCACCCACCAGGCGCCGTCGCGGCGGTGGAGGGTGCTCATGCGCCGCCGGGCTGAGTCGAAGCCGATCTCAGCGGCACGCGGCATCCGACGCTCCAGATCCGCTCGCTCGACGCCGAGCTTTCCGGCGAGAGCGACCAGGGCGCCCTCGGTCGGGTCCCCGGTGACGGTCCAGCCGGCGTGACCCGAGGGAGGGTGCAGCGTCGCGTCGTTGCAGGCTGCGGCAACCAGGGCGAGGCTGGCGAGGTGAGGATCCCCGCGAGGGTCCGAGGAGCCCTCGAGCAGGCCTTCAGGGGAGTAGCCGTCACCGGTCACCGAGTACAGTCCGGTCGGGGTCCAGACCTGCTCGACCACCATGCGGTTCTGGGTGAGGGTTCCGGTCTTGTCCGAGCAGATGACGGTGACCGAGCCGAGCGTCTCGACGGCGGGCAGGCGGCGGATGACGGCGTGGCGTTCGGCCATGCGCCGTGCCCCGAGAGCCATCGCCACTGTCACGATGGCGGGTAGGCCCTCGGGGATCGCCGCCACGGCAAGGCTGACCGCGGTCAGGAACATGTCGTCGGCCGGTTCGCCTCTGGCCATGCCGGCGGTGAACACCAGGGCGCAGATGACGATCGCGGCGGCGGCCAGGCGGCGACCGAGTGCCGCCAGCCGGCGCTGCAGCGGCGTCGGCTCGGGCGTGTCGGACTGGAGAAGGGCGGCGATCTCGCCCACCTCGGTGGCCATCCCGGTTGTGACTGCCAGGCCCCGGGCCCTGCCGGAGGTGGCCGCGGTGCCCTTGAACGCCATGTTGTGCCGGTCCGCCACGAGGGTGGCCTCGGCGAGCGTGTCGGTCGTCTTGGCCGAGGGTTCGGATTCGCCGGTGAGCGTTGCCTCGTCGACTCGCAGGCCGCGAACCTCTACGAGTCGCAGGTCGGCGGGCACGACATCGCCAGCGGCGATCTCGACCAGGTCGCCGGGTACCACCTCGGAGGCGGGGATCTCGGCGAGCTGGCCGTCGCGCACGACACGGGCAGCTCCGCTGGTGAGCCTCCTGAGTGCAGCCATCGCTTGCTCGGCTCGGTACTCCTGGGCGAAGCCGACCGCGGCGTTCAGCACGACGATCACCCCGATGACGATGGCGTCCTGGCCGTCGCCGATGAGCAGCGTGACTGCACAGGCCACTGCGAGCACTGCGGTCATGGTGTTGGCGAACTGGCGGGCGAAGATCCGCCACGGCCCCGCACGCTGCTGCTCGACGAGCTCGTTCGGGCCGACCTCGGCGAGCAGCAGCGCTGCCCGATCGGTAGGTAGGCCCAGGTCCGGGTCGCTGCCGAGCGCCACCGCGACCGTGCCCACCTCGAGGCTCGGAGCGTCCTCCGCCAGGGTGCCCGAGCCCCGGTTGTCGGGGACCCCGGTCCGCGGCGCTCGGACGGGCCGGGCCTCGCCTGGTTCATCCATGGAGAGCTCCACGAGTTGCGAATGTTCTACATTGCGAAGTCAGTTGACTCATCGCCTGGACGGGAGCGGTGGCCGGAATCGGGAGAGCGGGTCGCTGCTGGGAACCGGAGACCGATCCGATGACGCTACAGAGGACCGAGCCGCCCCGGTGGTGGTTCGAGCCGAGCCGGGGGGACCATGCCGGGCTCGTCACGTACCGTCTCGACGGTGCACTGCTCTTCGGCGCAGCGCAGTGCTTGCTGACCGAGCTGGTGTCCGTAAGGGACGTCCGGGTCGTCATCCTGCGCCTCCCGGATCTGCAGGTCCTCGACGCCACCGGAGCCCGGGCCTTGGGAGAGATCATCGAGGAGCTCGAACACCGCCACATCACCGTGCTCCTGGCGGGCCCGTCCGATCCGCACCGCCGGATCCTCGATGCCGTGGGGGCCCTCGGTCGCCTGGCTCACAGGAACCACGTGTGCACCGACCTCTCGGATGGCGTGGCCCATGCCCGCGATCACGTCGAACGTGGCGCCCCCGAACATCACGAGTTGTCCACGCCCGCGGGCTGAGCGATCGCCTCGGGCGGCGACGCACGGCGCCGGCGGGAGCGGGTCTCAGCGGGCCCTACGGCGCGCAGGCTCCGGCTGGTCGGCGAAGTCCATCCCCTCGAGCGCCTCGAGCAGCTCCCGTGTCTCGGTGAGTGAGCTGGTCAGGATGACCTTGGCCACCTCGAGCAGCTGGAACAGCCGGGGCTCGGTGACCGAGTACAGGACCGAGGAGCCCTCCTTGCGGGAGCGCACGAGGTTGGCCCGCCGGAGCACCGCCAGCTGCTGGGACAGGTGGGAGGGCCCGATGCCGACCTCGGGGATCAGCTCGTTGACCGGCCGTTCGCCGTCACGCAGGACCTCCAGGATCCGGATGCGGGCGGGATGGCCGAGGGTCTTGAAGAACTCGGCCTTCACTTCGTAGATGGGGCGGCTCACCGCTGTCCTCCCTCACCGCGGTCGACGAAATCGTACTCTTGTGAATTGCGGGCCAAGCGACCGGCGGGCGCACGGCGGGATTGCGGACGCGATGTCCTGGTCGGTGTGCTCGTTCGCCGCCCACCCCAGCCGAGAGCGAGACCCACGCGCTGCTCGGCGTCCATGAGGCCGACGGGCCTGCTGGGCGAGCTCTCCTACATCGTGCGGGCGCGGTTCGGAGCTTGTCTCACGTCGCTTGACGAGCTCCGCTCAGCCGACGGTCCGTCACTCGTTGGGTGCACGTGCACGTGTGCTTCGTCGAGATGGGCCACGCCTTCGAGCAGCCGCTGCCGCGCGGCGGTCGCCACGACGTGACCCTCGCCCACCGACGCTGCTGAGTCGACGTCGATCGTGAGGTCGGCGACGAGGCGGTGGCCCACCCAGCGGACCTTGGTCTCCCCGACCGCGCACACGCCGGGGGCGTCGCGAGCCGCGTGGCGGACCCGTTCGACGATCGCGGGATCGACGGCGTCCATCAGTCGGTAGTAGATCTGCCGCGCCGCGCCGCGGAGCACCATGAAGATGGCGATCGAGATGCCCAGTCCGACAATCGGGTCGGCTCGTTCCCATCCGGCCCACGCTCCGGCGGCTCCGATGACGACCGCGAGGGAGGTGAGCCCGTCGGTGCGGGCATGGTCGCCGTCTGCGATGAGTGCGGCGGAGCCGATGGCGTTGCCCTCGCGGATCCGGTAGAGGGCGACGATCTCGTTGCCGACGAACCCGGTGAGGCCGGCGAGGACCAGCACGCCGAGGTGGTCGAGCTGACGTGGGTTGACGAGGCGGTCGATCGCCGCCCAGGCGGCGACCACCGCGGACATCGTGATCATCAGCAGCACGAAGAGGCCGGCCAGGTCTTCGGCGCGGCGGTACCCGTGCGTGTAGCGCCCGTTGGGGGGCCGACGGCCCAGACGGAACGCGAGGAACAGGGGGATGGCGCTCAGGGCATCGGAGAAGTTGTGGATCGTGTCGGCGAGCAATGCCACCGAGGCGGTCGTGACCACGATGACGAGTTGCACGACCGCCGTAACCGTCAGCGCGACGAACGAGACCTTGACGGCACGGATGCCGCGCTCGTCGCTCTCGAGCGCCGCGTCCATCGAGCCGGCGACGTCGTGGTTGTGCGGTCGGAGGATGTCGCGAACGGCCTCTGCGAAGCCATGATGTCCGTGACGGTGGTCGAAGCCGCGGCCATGTGCAGGTGGGCGCCTCGGCTCCCCGTGATCGTGATGGCGGGCCCGGCTGTGGAGCGTGCCGTTGGGCTCGGTGTTGCCGGGCTCGGACGGGATCATGAAGCTGCGCGCCGGTGGTGGACGCCACCGGCGACCAGGTGGTCGGCGTGCTGGAGCGCGTCTGAGGCCAGCCGCTCGATGTGGTCGTTCTCGAGCGCGTAGAAGAGCCGGTTGCCGTCGCGGCGTACCCGCACGAGGTGTGCCGACCGGAGCTTCGACAGGTGCTGCGACACCGCCGCTGGGCGTGAACCGACGTGGTCGGCGAGCTTGTTGACCGAGTGCTCCCCGTGGAGGAGCGTCCAGATGATCCTGAGGCGAGTGGGATCGGCAAGGAGCTTGAAGACCGCGACCGCGGCGTCGAACTCGGCGGGTCCAGGCTGTCTCGTTAGCTGCGCAGACACGCAGGTAGTTCACCAGGGCGCTCCGACCCCGTCAAGGTCGGCGATCGTCCACTGCGCGGCCCCGGCCGAGACCCCGATGCCGCCATTGACGGATCCATCACCATGTGCTCACGGAGGTTCCCCGCTCTGCCGTCCGTTCGTCCTCGAGCGATCGAGTCGTTCGCGTCAGCTCATGGTGACCATGATGCGCATGCCGGCGGCGTAGTGCCCCTCCTGGTGGCAGCCGATCAGGAGATCCTCTCCCTGGGCGAAGGTGTGGGTGACCTGGCCGGTCTCGCCCGCCATGACGGTGATCCCGCCCTCGTCTCCCATGGTGTCGTGGCCGCCGCCCATCCCACGCATCTCCATCTCGTGGTCCTCCTGGGCGGCCTCGTCGCCGATGAAGGCATCGTGGGTGACAGCGCCCTCGTTGTGGAAGACGAACCGGACGGTCTCGCCCTCCTGGACGTCGACCGCGTCGGGGGAGAACTCGATGTCGAGCATGTCGATCTCCACGGTCCGAGGCGACGATGCGGTCCCGGCCGTCGTGTCATCGTCGCCGCACGCGGCGAGGGTCAGCGCCCCTACGGTGAGGGCGGCGACGGCGAGGCGGGACTTGCTAGGGGTCATGATGAGGCTCCGGTCGGACACGTGTCTTGCGGTGGGCGGCTCCGACGACGGTAGCTGCGTGACAACGACAGTGTGTAGTTGCTGTGCGGGCTCTCCCACCAGCTCCACGAGCTCGCCGGGCTCGGCGCGGCGGAGCACGGACAGGCGGCGTCGGCGGGGCCAGATGCCGGTTGTGTACGACGTGGTGAGCCCGCGGGCGCTCAGCACCGTCCCCACGGCGACCTTCGGGTCATGAGCGGTGGAGGATCACGGTTCGCCGATCCGTAGTGGCCCCGGATGCCGTCAGCGGTCGGTCCCGCCAGGATGGGTGCCATGCCTGACCGACAAGGCATCACGCATCGTGCTGCAAGCCCGGAGGGTGGCTGCCCGCTGCAGCTGACGTTGCCCGTCGTGCTGGACGCCATCCGGCACCCGGTGATGCGCCGCTGGAGTGACGAGCTCCTCGCGGCCGAACCCGGGTGCTGGACGGTTGCGGAACCCGAGGCGGGCGAGATGCTCGTCGACGCCATCGCCCGCACCGAGCCCGACGTCGTGGTGGTCGACACCGTCGACTTCCCCGCCTGCTGCCTGGCCGCGCTCGACGCGCTCCCGCCCGGCCACGTGGTCGTGATCGGGCCCGAACCGGATCCCGCCTATCGCAGCGCAGCGCTGGCCCAGGGTGCGGCGGCCTGGGTGAGCCGAGACCACGTGGGCGACGAGCTCGCCGCCGCGGTCCGCACGGCACTGGGATGCCCGTACGAGGTCTGCCCGCAGGAGATGGCGCAGCCCACCCGCCCCCGGGCGCGCGCGACGTCATCCGCAACACCAACTGGAGGTCTGTCGCCATGAACGTCGCCGATGTCGTGGTCGTGGTCGCCGCCGTGCTGTTGAGCGCGGGGCTGTGGCGGTTCTTCTTCGGAGCCAAGGAGGCGAGCCGGGCCGAGCTGCGTGACGGTGTGCAGGAGGTGACGGTGACCGTGAAGGGCGGCTACTCGCCCGACCGGGTCGAGGTCCGCCAGGGCGTCCCGGTCCGGTTGGTCTTCGACCGCCAGGAGACCGGTGACTGCACGTCACGGGTGGTGTTCTCCGACTTCGGCATCAACAGGTCCCTGCCCGCCTACGCCACCACGGCGGTCGAGCTGTTGCCCGAGCACGTCGGCGAGTTCGGGTTCGCCTGCGGGATGAACATGGTGCACGGCACCCTCGTGGTCGTCGACGACGGCCACGACTCCGGCGTCGACGGCGACGCCAACCCGGTCGGCCGGGTCGAGCAGCCTGCCAGCCCCGACAGCCACGCCCACGGCAACGGCCACGTGGCAGCGCCCGCCGGCGGGGCCGAGGGTGCCGACGCCGAGGCCGAGGCCCGCCGGGTCGAGGTCGCCGACCTGACCCGCCGGGTGTTGCTCGGCGCGGTGTTGAGCGTCCCGGTGGCGTTCACGGTGATGGCGGCCGAGCTGTTCGACGTCGACTGGGTGCCCGAGTTCATGATGAACCGGTGGTTGCAGCTCGCCCTGATCGCGCCGGTCATGGTCTACGTGGGCTGGCCCATCCACCGGACCGGGTGGCTGACGCTGCGGCACCGCACCGCCGACATGAACACGCTGATCATGCTGGGCACCGTCGCCGCGTTCGCCTACAGCCTGGTGGTCACCGTCGCCCCGACCCTGCTGCCCGACGACGTCCGCGAGGTGTACTACGAGGCGGTCGGGGTGATCATCACCCTGATCCTGCTCGGCCGCCTCCTGGAGGCGAAGGCGAAGGCGGGAACCGGTGAGGCGATCCGCCAGCTGATCGGCATGCAGGCCCGCACCGCCCGCGTGATCCGCGACGGAACCGAGGCCGAGGTCCCGATCGAAGAGGTCGTGCCCGGCGATGTGGTCGTCGTCCGGCCGGGCGAGAAGATCCCCGTCGACGGCGAGGTCACCGAAGGCACCTCGGCGGTCGACGAGTCGATGATCACCGGCGAGCCGATCCCGGTGACCAAGGTGGCCGGCGACACCGTGATCGGCGCCACCATCAACCAGACCGGATCGTTCCGGTACCGGGCCACCAAGGTCGGCGCCGACACGATGCTGGCCCAGATCATCAAGATGGTCGAGGCCGCCCAGGCGTCCAAGGCCCCGATCCAGCGCCTCGCCGACCTGGTGTCGAGCTACTTCGTCCCGGCGGTGGTGCTCATCGCCACCTGGACCTTCGTCGCCTGGTTCCTGGTCGGGCCGACCCCGGCGTTCACGTTCGCGCTGGTGGCGGCGGTGGCGGTGCTGATCATCGCCTGCCCGTGCGCCCTCGGGCTGGCCACGCCGCTGTCGATCATGGTCGGCACCGGCAAGGGCGCCACCTCGGGCATCCTGATCCGCTCGGCCGAAGCGCTCGAGACCGCCCACAAGCTCGACACGGTCATCCTCGACAAGACCGGCACCATCACCAAGGGCGCCCCCGCCCTCACCGACGTGCTCGTCACCGGCGCGCTCACCGACCTCGAGCTGCTGCGCCTCGTCGCGTCGGCGGAACGGTCCTCGGAGCACCCGCTGGGCGCGGCCATCGTCACTGGTGCCCAGGATCGAGGTCTCGAGCTGACCGAGCCGTCCGAGTTCGACTCGGTCACCGGCCAGGGCCTTCGGGCGGTGGTCGACGGCCGCCAGGTCCTGGCCGGCAACCGGCGTCTCCTCGACGGCGCCGGCATCGACGCCTCCGGGCTCGACGCCCACGCCGACCGGCTCTCCGCCGACGGCAAGACCCCGATGCTGGCCGCCGTCGACGGCGCCGCCGCCGGCGTCATCGCGGTGGCCGACACCATCAAGGACGACTCGGTCGCCGCCGTCGCCGCGCTGCAGGACCTCGGGGTCGAGGTCATCATGATCACCGGCGACAACCGCCGCACCGCGGCGGCCATCGCCCGAACCGTCGGCATCGACCGGGTCCTCGCCGAGGTGCTGCCCGAGCACAAGGCCAACGAGGTCCGGCGCCTCCAGGGCGAAGGCCGCGTGGTGGGCATGGTCGGCGACGGCATCAACGACGCCCCCGCCCTGGCCCAGGCCGACGTCGGCTCCGCCATCGGCACCGGCACCGACGTCGCCATCGAGTCCAGCGACATCACCCTGGTGTCCGGGGCGCTGTCGGGGCTGGTGACCGCCATCCGGCTGTCGCGGGCCGCGATGCGCAACATCCGCCAGAACCTGGTCCTGGCCTTCGTCTACAACAGCGTCGGCATCCCCATCGCCGCCGGCGTGCTCTACCCGTTCTTCGGGATCCGGCTCAGCCCGATCATCGCTGCCGCGGCGATGGCTGCCTCGTCGCTGTCGGTGGTCACCAACGCCAACAGGCTCCGGCGCTTCCACGCCCCACCGCTGCCCACCGGTGTGACCGCCCGGGTCGTCGAGCCCACCGTCGAGGTGGGCGCCGACCCCGAGCCCGCACCGGAGGCCACCGACCCCGTCTGCGGCATGAGGGTCGACCCCGCCACCGCGCTCTCGGTCACCGGCGAGGGTCACGAGCACTACTTCTGCTCACCGGGATGCCGCGACACCTTCAGCGCCGACCCCGACCGCTACCTCCGCGCACCCGCAAGGAGCTGAATCGCCATGGCCATCACAACGATCTTCGCCCAGCTGGTCGCCGACAACGACGGTTGGGGTCACATGCGCGGCTGGGGCGGCGGCTGGATGTGGCTGTGGGGGACCCTCATGATGTCCTCCTGGGTGGCGATCATCGCCGCCGCGATCTGGTTCGTCACCCGAGCACGCGACCGCACCGCCTCCCCAGGCGGCGGCCGGGCCCGGGAGATCCTCGACGAGCGCTACGCCCGAGGCGAGCTCACCACCGACGAGTACCGAGAACGCCTCGACCACCTCGGCTGAGCAGCGACCGCCGACGACTCCAAGGAGCGACCTTCCCATGACCGACACCCACCACGACCCCCACGACCAGGTCCCCGCCCGGGCCGGGCAGCCGACCCCGCCCCGCGGGCAGATGGACAGCCGGATGATGTGGGTGATGATGCTCGGCTGCTGCCTGGCCATCCCCCTGGCCCTCGCCATAGGCGGCGTCGGCCTCGGCAGCGCCGCCGGGCTCAGCCCCTGGCTGCTCGGCGTTGCCGCCGTGCTCGCCGTCGCCCTCGTCGTCACCCACCGCATCTCGAGCGGCCCCCGCTGTGACCCGCCGCCCGATGACCATGCCTGACCCCGACATCGGCGCCAGCGCCGATGTCGCCCGCCGCTACGACCGCATCGCCCGCTTCTACGACGCCCTCGGGGACAACATCGGGGCCGGTGGCCTCCACCTCGTCGAGGTGCGCCGGCAAGGCGTGTGGCGCGAGATCGTCGCCCGGCGAGCGTCGCGGGCCGAGTCCGTACCAGCCGGTCGCCAGGAGACGCTCCGATGAAGGTCGTCGACGCCCACCCGCTCGACGACACCGAGCTCGCGCGCGTCGACGCGTGGTGGCGGGCGGCCAACTACCTGTCGGTCGGGCAGATCTACCTGTTGGCCAACCCCCTGCTGCGCGAGCCACTCCGAGCCGCCGACGTAAAGTCGCGGCTGCTCGGCCATTGGGGGACCAGTCCCGGGCTGAACCTCGTGCAGGCTCACCTCAACCGGGTCATCGCGGCCCGGGATCTCGACTGCATCTACGTGTTCGGCCCGGGTCACGGCGGACCGGCCGCGGTGGCCGGGGCGTGGCTGGACGGCAGCTACAGCGAGATCTACCCGACGATCGGCCGCGACGAGGCCGGCATGGGCCGGCTCTTCCGGCAGTTCTCCTTCCCGGGCGGTGTCCCCAGCCACGTGGCCCCGGAGACCCCCGGCTCCATCCATGAAGGCGGCGAGCTCGGCTACTCCCTGGCCCACGCCTACGGCGCCGCGTTCGACAACCCCGACCTCGTGGTGGCCTGCGTGATCGGCGACGGCGAGGCCGAGACCGGGCCGCTGGCCGCGGCGTGGCACTCCACCAAGTTCATCGACCCCGCCCGGGACGGGGCAGTTCTGCCGATCCTGCACCTCAACGGCTACAAGATCGCCAACCCCGCCGTGCTCGCCCGCATCGGCGACGACGAGCTGGCGGCACTGCTGACGGGTTGTGGCCACATGCCCTACCTCGTCGAGGGGGACGACCCTGCCGAGGTGCACCAGCGCCTGGCCGCCACCCTCGACCAGGCTCTCGATGCCATCGGTGACATCCAGTCCGAGGCCCGGGCCGGCCACGGTCGCGGGCGGCCGGCCTGGCCGATGATCGTGCTGCGCACCCCGAAGGGATGGACCGGCCCGGCCACCGTCGACGGCCTGCCGGTGGAGGGCACGTGGCGATCCCACCAGGTTCCACTCGCCCAGGTGCGCACCAACCCCGAGCACCTCGCCCAGCTCGAGGCGTGGCTGCGCAGCTACCGGCCCGACGAGCTCTTCGACGACGCCGGGCATCCGGTCCCCGAGGTCGCGGGCTGGCTCCCGGCCGGGCGGCGACGCCTGGGATCGAACCCGCATGCCAACGGCGGTGTGTTGCGCCGCGACCTCGACCTCCCACCCATCGCCGCTCACGCGGTCCCCCTCGCCGCCCCGGGCAGCGCCGAGGCCGAGGCCACCAGGGTCCTCGGTGGCTGGCTCCGCGACGTCATGGCCGCCAACGAGGCGCACGCCAACTTCCGCCTCGTCGGGCCCGACGAGACCGCCTCCAACCGCCTCGCCGCCTTGCTCGAGGTCACCGACAAGGCCTGGATGGCCGAGCGGCTGGCGACCGACGAGCACCTCGCCCCCGACGGGCGGGTGATGGAGATCCTGTCCGAGCACACCTGCCAGGGATGGCTCGAGGGCTACCTGCTGACCGGCCGCCACGGGCTGTTCAACTGCTACGAGGCGTTCATCCACATCGTCGACTCGATGTTCAACCAGCACGCCAAGTGGCTCAAGGTGTCCCGGGAGCTGCCGTGGCGCCAGCCGATCGCGTCGCTCAACTACCTGCTGTCGAGCCACGTGTGGCGCCAGGACCACAACGGCTTCTCCCACCAGGACCCCGGGTTCATCGACCACGTGGTCAACAAGTCAGCCGACGTCGTGCGGGTCTACCTGCCACCAGACGCCAACTGCCTCCTGTCGATCGCCGACCACTGCCTGGCCAGCACCGATCTCGTCAACGTGATCGTGGCCGGCAAGCAGCCCATGCCCACCTGGCTCACCCTGCCCGAGGCCGAGCTGCACTGCGCCCGGGGCATCGGCATCTGGCCCTTCGCCTCCCACGACGGCGACGACCCCGACGTGGTGCTCGCCTGCGCCGGCGACGTCCCCACCCTCGAGACCCTCGCCGCCGCCAGCCTGCTGCGCGAGCACCTCCCGGACCTGCGGGTACGGGTGGTCAACGTCGTGGACCTCATGCGCCTCCAACCGCCGACCGAGCACCCCCACGGCTTGCCCGACCCCCAGTTCGACGCTCTGTTCACCGCCGATCGGCCCGTCATCTTCGCCTACCACGGCTACCCGTGGCTGATCCACCGGCTCGCCTACCGGCGCGCCAACCACGCCAACCTCCACGTGCGCGGCTACAAGGAGCGGGGCACGACCACCACGCCCTTCGACATGGTCATGCTCAACGACCTCGACCGCTACCACCTCGTCATGGACGTCATCGACCGCGTCCCCAGCCTCGGCCAACGGGCCGCCGAGCTCCGCCAGGCCATGGTGGATGCCCGCACCACGGCCCGGGCCTGGACCCGCACCTACGGCGAGGACCACCCCGACGTCACGGGTTGGACCTGGCAGCCGGCGCGATGACGGCTCCCGCGCCCGGCGACCCGCCAGCGCGGTCGGCGGCAGCGGTGCTGGTGGTCAACACCGGGTCGTCGAGCCTCAAGCTCCGGGTGCTGGGCCCCTCCGACCAGGTGGTAGCCGGCGCCGACGTCGACCGGTGGGACGGGGCCGACACGACGCCGATCGGCGCCGTGCTCGCCGAGGCGCCACCGGTCGACGCCGTGGGGCACCGCGTCGTCCACGGCGGCACCGAGCTGCGCGGGCCCACCGTGATCGACGACGACGTCGCCGACCGCATCGACGCCCTCACCACCCTGGCGCCCCTCCACCAGCCCCGCGCCCTCGCCGCCATCCGGGCCAGCGCCACGCTCCTGCCGTCGACGCCGGCGGTGGCCTGCTTCGACACCGCCTACCACGCCGATCTCCCACCGGTGGCCGCAACCCTGGCCCTCCCCGCCGAGTGGCGCCGCCGCTGGCCGCTGCGCCGCTACGGGTTCCACGGGCTGTCCCACGCCTACACCGCCCGGCGCGCCGCCGAGCTGCTGGCCGCCGATCCCGCCGGGCTCCGCGTCGTTTCGTGCCATCTCGGTGCCGGGTCGTCGCTGTCCGCGTCGCGCGGCGGCCGGTCGGTCGACACCACCATGGGCTTCACCCCGCTGGACGGACTCGTCATGCAGACCCGATCCGGTTCGGTCGACCCCGGGCTCGTCCTCTGGCTGCTCACCGAGGCCGGCCTCGATCCCGGAACGGTGCGCGACGGGCTCGAGCACCACGCCGGCATGGCCGGCCTCGCCGGCGGCAGCGGCGACTTGCGCGACGTGGTCGCGGCGCGGCGCTCCGGCGACGAGGACGCCACGCTCGCCTTCGACATCTACGTGGCCCGCGTGGCCGCCGGCGTCGCGGCGATGACCACCGCCCTGGGCGGTGCCGACGCCGTCGTGTTCACCGGCGGCGTCGGCGAGCACGACGCCGAGGTCCGCCAGGCCGTCACCGATCGCCTCGCCCACCTCGGCGTCGCCCTCGACCCCGCCGCCAACCGGGCCGGCACCGGCACCGACGCCGACCTCACCGGGGCGGGTGCCACCGTGGCCACCCTCGTCGTCGCCGCCCGTGAGGACTTGGAGATCGCCCGCCAGACCCGCCACGCCCTCCACACGGCCCGGCGGTCGCGATGACCGAGCCCGCAGCGGTGACGATCGACCCCGGCGAGATCGACGCGATCGACGCGGCGATCTTCGACGTGGGCGGCGTGCTCACCGGCGGGCGTGGGGGTGCTGGGTTGCCGGCTACGGCCCGCCTGCCGACGCGGTCGAAGCGGCCGTGGTCGCCCGCCTCGCAGATCGTCGAGCCTGAGAGCGTCGCGTCACCCCGACCCCACGACACCATCTCGTAGACAGTCGCCGCTGTCCGGGAGCGAGCGTCAGTCGAAGCAGATCGCGACGAGGCCGAACAGGTGGTGCGAGGCGAGCGTCCAGAACGCCACCGCCGTCCAGGCACCCGCGACTGCCAAGAGGATCGGCGCGAGCGCCGCAACTCGCGTCGACGGCAAGGCGTGTGGTGCCGTCTCCAGGGCCGTGATGCGGTGCACGATGGTGGCGGCCGGGGTGAACGCGGGAACGGCTGCGGTGACCAGGGAGGTCGCTGTCTTGACCAGGGCGTCGCGCACATGACCCCGATCCTCGGTCGTGGCGATGGCGTCTTCGTCGGCGACCCGTTCGACCGCGAGCCGGAGCAACGCAGCGCCTCGCAGCACCTGCGGGCAACGGGAGAACACGGTCTCGACCTCGCAGGCGAGCGTGAGCTCGCGTTGGTGGCCGCGGTGGAGGTGGCTCGTCTCGTGGCGCAGCACCGCCGCGAGCTCGTCGCTGGTGAGCGTCGAGCGCAGCCGGTCCGAAACGACGACCTGTGGTTCCGGGCCCGGGACGGCATAGGCGAGAGGCCGGTCGGAGGGGATGGCGACCTGGTCGACGCCGTCGACGAGCTGGTGGGTCCCGAGCCAGGGTTCGATGGTGGCTACCTCGGCGGCTCGCCGGACGTGGCGGCGGGCTCGCCAGCGGGCGTGCAGCACGTGGCCCAGGAGCGCGGCATCGACCCAGCCCGTCACCGCACCGCCGGGCACGACCGAGTCGAACATGCGATGGCAGGCGGCGGCCTCGTGGACGCCGACGGTGCGCAGCACCGTGGGAGCAGCACCGAAGAGCAGGCCGATCTGGAGCACCGCCATCCCGGCGCGGATGCTCGTGGCCGTGGCGCGGCACCATTCCGGCGGAGGGAGCTGCTCGAGGCGGCGATGCTGGACTGCCGGGAGGGCGACCAGCCCGACGCCCACGAGCACGAACAGCGCAGTCAACGCCGCCCCCGGTTCTGCCGGAGGGAGGCCTGCAATGCCGCTTGGGCGTCAGCGGGGAGCGACGTGACGAACGCGTTGAGCGCGACCAGGCGGTCGTCGGCGGCGTCGAGGACCTCCTGCAGTCGCTGAGCGACCCGCTCGTCGCGTCCCAGGACCGGTCGGTACACGAACGATCGACCGTGCCTCTCGCGGGTGACCTCCTCCTTCTCCCACAGCCGGGTGAGGATGGTCATCACCGTCGTGTAGGCGAGGTCGCGCTTGGCGCTGATCACCGCGTGCACCTCGCGAGGCGTCATCGCCCGGTCGGTTGCCCACAGGACGCCCAGGACCCGGTTCTCCAGTTCTCCGCTGGGAAGCCTGCGTCTCGCCATGATCAGCGACGGTAGCGGCCGGCGTGCCTCCGGACCCCTAGAGCGACAGCCTGTAGGAGGTCGTGTCGTTCAGCACGGCTTCGAGCGCGCCAACCGCTCGTTAGGGCTTCTCCGCCGGTGCCGACGACGTCGTCGCGCCCCGAGCTATCAGCGCCTGCCGGAGCGCCCGGGGTCGGCGTGGTCGTGGTCGTGCACGTCGTCGTGCCGGCCCCCGGTCCCATGGTCCATGCCTCCCATGCCGCGCATCATGAAGAACATCATGAGCGGGCAGGCCACGATGAGCACGAGGCCGCCCAGGTAGGCGACTGGAAGGCCGGCGAGGACTAGGGCGACCAGCACGGCTGCAGCGACCAGGGCTGGCCTGGCCATCCGTTGAGTGTTCATGGCGACCTCCGGGTCGGCTCGTTGGTGGCTCCATCGTCCGCTGGAGCGACTCCGCCTGCATCCGGTTCGGCTACCGAGAGCGCCCTGGGTCAACTACGGATCTCGTTCCCGCCTACCCACCTCGAAATCGGGCGTTCGCTAGGGTCTCCGACACGATGTCGGAGTTCATGGAGCGACCACCGGCCGCGGACGGAGACGTCCACGAAGCCCGCTACCAGGCGCTCCTTCGAGCCGCGCTCGACCTGGCCGGTGACCACGACCTGGAGGAGATCCTCGGTCGGATGGCGCACTGCGCGGCTGACGTCGCTGGAGCTCGCTACGCGGCCCTGGGGATCTATGACGGCACGGGGCGCATCGAGCGCTTCGTGCACCACGGCCTCGACTCGGCCGCCGTCGAGCGCATCGGCTCGCTGCCCGAGGGTCGGGGCCTGCTGCGCGAGGTGATCGTCGCTGACGGCCCGATCCGCGTGCCCGACATCGGCGGCGACCCGCGCTCGTGCGGGTTCCCGCCCCACCACCCGCCGATGCGATCCTTCCTCGGCGTGCCGGTACGGCGTGGCGCCCGGCGCTTCGGCAACCTCTACGTCACCGAGAAGCGCGACGGCGGCGACTTCGACGCCGAGGACGAGCGGTTGGTCGTGACGCTCGCCGCGTTCGCGGCCGCGGCCATCGAGTCGGTGATGCTCGCCGGCGCCGAGGAGCGAGCGCGGCTCGATCGTGATCTGCTGACCCGGGTGATCGACGCCCAGGAGGCCGAGCGTGCCCGGGTGTCGCGCGACCTGCACGACCAGATCGGCCAGTCGCTCACCTCCGTCCTGCTCGGCCAGCGGCTCGTGCTCGACGCCCTCGACCGCGAGGACCCCGACGTGCACGACGCGCACGCCCGCGCCGAAGAGGTGCGCGACCTTGCTGCCGAGGCGCTCAACGAAGTGCGCGAGCTCGCCTTCGAGCTGCGACCGATCGTGCTCGACGACATCGGGCTCGTCGCGGCGCTGCGACGCCTGGTGTCGGATCTCGCCCAACGCAACGACTTCGTGCTCGATGTCGACCTCGACGATCTCCCCGACGACCCCCGGCTGCCGGGCGACATCGAGACGGTCGTCTACCGCGTCGTGCAGGAGGCGCTCACCAACGTCGTCCGTCACGCCGGAGCCTCCCGGGCCCGGGTCTCGGTCGCGGTGGCCAGCGGCCGGATCCGAGCCGAGATCGTCGACGACGGTGTCGGGTTCGACGCCGCTGCCGCCGCCCACCACCGCTCCCTGGGCGTGACAGGCATGACCGAGCGCGCCGCGCTCGCCGGCGGACGGGTCGAGATCACCAGCTCGCCGGGAGCGGGCACCACCGTGCGCTTGGACCTGCCCGTTGGCTGAGCCGATCCGGGTTGCGCTCTGCGACGACCACGCCGTCGTGCGCAGCGGCCTTCGGCGCATCCTCGCCGACGAGGCCGGCGTCGAGGTCGTAGGCGAGGCCGGCAACGCCGCCGACGCGGTCGCCCTTGCCGCGGCCGACCATCCCGACGTGTTCGTCATGGACCTCGGGTTGCCCGGAACGAACGGGATCGACGCGACCCGCCAGGTGCTCGCCGTCAGTCCCGCGACCGCAGTGCTCGTGTTGACCGTCCACGACGACGTCGCCTACCTGCGCCGGGCCTTCGATGCCGGTGCGCGCGGCTACCTCGTGAAGGACGCCGCCGACGTCGAGGCTCGTGCTCGCCGTGCGCCGTGTCGCCTCCGGCGACGAGTACGTCCATCCCAGCCTGGGAGCCGCACTGCTCGCCCCCGAATCCGCCAGCGCACGCCCGTCCGGACCGGGTGGCGAGCTCTCCGAGCGCGAGGTAGACGTGCTGCGGATGGTGGCGCTCGGGCACACCAACTCCGACATAGCGGCCGAGCTGTACGTGTCGGTCCGGACCGTGGAGACCCACCGGGCCCACGTGCAGCAGAAGCTCGGCCTCAAGGCACGCGCAGACCTGGTGCGCGTCGCTCGGGACTTCGGCCTCATCGACGACGACCTCGACCTCTAGCCGACTCCGAGCCGCTGGCCCTGGCCCGCTCCCGGGCCGCCTTCACCGCCAGCAGGGTGCTCTCGGTGCCGCCGGACGTGATGAAGCCCAGCCTCGGCCCGATCCGGCGGGCGGTGGTGGGCATCACGGCCGACCTCCTCCCGACTGCACCACCGAGTGGGCCTCCGGCCCGGCGTCGTAGACCATGTCGAAGGGTGCGAGTACCCCTCCAGCGTGTCGAGGACGTCGTCCTCGGTCATGCCGGTCTCGGGAGCGCTACGCCGGTCACCCTACGGAGGTTCTTGCGGCAGAAGCCCACGAAGACCGCAGGACAACGCCGCAAGGGCATCGCCCTGGGGGGTCAAGGGATGTCGCGCTCGAAGAGGGGGCCTGGTGGGACCGGCACCGGCAGGCCTAGGAGGGGCTCGCCGCCAACTCGTCGAGGCCAGCAAGGGTCTCGGCCGCCCGCAGCTCCTCGGC
>CAVPEW010000017.1:0-4388 GCA_963703565.1 uncultured Microthrixaceae bacterium
CCGCCACCGGCGCGCTCGCCGCCAATTTCTTCGGCCGCAAGGTGCTCGCGCTCGGCGACCGCCTGTTGCAGCGCGTGCCCGTGGTGCGCTCGATCTATGGCGGCGTCAAGCAGATCAGCGACACGCTCTTCTCGCCCGAGGGCAAGGCCTTCCGGCGCGCGGTGCTGGTGCGCTACCCGCACGCGGGGGCGTGGACGGTCGCGCTGGTGACCGGCACGCCCGAGCATGAAGTGGCCGATATCCTCGGTCGCGACCAGATATCCGTTTTCGTCCCGACCACGCCGAACATCACCGCCGGCTTCTTCCTGATCGTGCCGCGCTCGGAAACCGTCGAGCTCGACATGGGGGTCGATGCGGCGCTCAAGTACATCATCTCCATGGGGGTGGCAGAGCCCGCGTCGCGGCAGGTGCGTGTCACGGAGAAGCTTCCCCCGCCTTCCCTCTGATGACCGGGACCCACTGAATCGCGCCCGGGCAAGTGCCCGTTGACCCGCGGGTCGTCCGTGGCGGCTACCGCCAGCCACCTGTGGGCCAGGTCGCCAGCGCGGTACGGGCGACGCTCCACGGAGACCGCCAACTCGGCGAGCTCCGGGCTCACCCGGGGTGCGACCACGTGGACCAGCGCGCCGACGCCGCACAGATTTCGGGCCTTGGCCGTGGCCACCTTCCCCCCACCGACGAGGAGGACGTCGCGTCCGGTCAGGACCAGGTTCACCGGGTACGACCCGCGCAGCAGGCCACCGACGTCGTGGGCCTCACCCATCCGACGGCGGTGCAGCCGAGCGCGCGGGTGTGCTCGCGCGTCGCTGTTGGTAGAAGCTCAGTATCTGCAGCTCGATGGCGAGGTCCACCTCTCGCAACGACACGCCGGGCGGCACAGACACCACCGTAGGGGCGAAGTTCAGCACCGACTCGACGCCCGCCTCGACCATGCGCGTGACGACGTCTTGGGCAGCGGACGCAGGAGTGGCGACGATCCCGATGGTGACCCCTTCACGACGGCACAGGGCAGGGAGCTCGTCGATGTGGCGCACCAGCACGCCCCGGACGCGGGTGCCGACGACGTCGGGGTCGATGTCGACCATGGCCGCGACAGGGAAGCCCCGATCACCGAAGCCGCGGTAGTTGGCCAGAGCCTGGCCCAGGTTGCCTGCGCCGGCGATGACCACCGGCCAGTCCTGGGTGAGACCCAGCTCCCGGCTCATCTGGAAGAGCAGGTACTCGACGTCGTAGCCGACGCCGCGGGTCCCGTAGGACCCGAGGTACGAGAGGTCCTTGCGCACCTTCGCGGCGTTGACGCCGGCGAGCTCGGCGAGCCCCTCGGACGAGATCGTCTGCGCACCCCCCGAGCGGACGTCGACCAAGCAGCGCCGGTAGACCGGCAACCGGGCGACGGTGGCCGTGGGGATCCGCCGCCGGCCGCGCTGGACGGGGCCGGCCGGCCCCGAACCGTTCAGGCCGATCATCGCCAGCAGCGTAGTGGCGCTTCACACACGCACAAGGGCACTCCGGCGGGGCAGCGGTGGGGCCACCGGCAGGAGCGGCGCCGGGGCTGCGACCCGCCGCCACGACCCTCGACCGGCACGTTCGCGCTCAAGAGCGGAGCCGCCCAGGACGAAACCGACCAGGTGAGTCGCCAGCCGAGCCTCGTCTGCCTCCCACGTCGGGTACTCGCGACCGTCGTGGTGGCCGTGGCGTCGGCGAGCGCGCTGGCGCCGGTCGTGGTCACCGCCCCCGTCGCCGGCCAGCCCGTGGCAGCGGTGGCTCCCACCGCGAGCGCCGGCGCGACCATGGTGTCGGCATCGGAAGGGGACTTCCTCTCGGCGATCAACTCGCTGAGGGCCAGCAAGGGCCTGCGAACGCTCCAGGTGTCGGGCCAGATGGCGTCGGTGGCTCGCTCGTGGACTTCCCGGATGGCCTCGGCCGGAGCGATAAGCCACAACCCTTCGCTCGCAGCCCAAGCTCCGGGCGACTGGACGAAGGTCGGCGAGAACGTCGGCGTCGGCTGGGACGTGCCCTCCCTCATGGCTGCCTTCCAGGACAGCCCGACGCACTACGCGAACCTGGTCGATCCGGCCTGGACCCACGTGGGGGTGGGCGTGCAGACCGGACCCGACGGCCGGATCTACACCACCCACGACTTCGTCGCCCTCCCGGTCGCGCCCCCCCACCTGCGCCCGCCCCGCCCCGGGCGTCGGTGGTGACCGCCGCGCCATCACCGCCTCCTCCACCACCACCGCCGCCTCCTCCACCACCACCGCCGCCTCCGCCTTCGGGGCCGAGCAGCGACCGGCGGGTGGCAGCCGTTTGGGAGCCGCTCCGCTCGATACCACGGTGATCACGGCCACCGCCGACACCGCTGCGCCTCGGAGGCACCCGCTCCGGCCGCCGAGCAGCGAGACTGCCCGCGTGGATATGGCGATCCGGACCGAGGGGCTCACCCGAGCCTTCCCCGACGGGGTGGCCGTCGACAACCTCGACCTGGACGTGGCTACGGGGGAGGTGCTGGCTCTGCTCGGGCCGAACGGGGCCGGCAAGACGACGACCGTTCGCCTGCTCAACGGTGTGCTGCGTCCCGACGCGGGGCACGCGCTCGTGCTCGGCCTCGATCCGGCGACCGAAGGCAACTCTCTGCGCAGGCGCACGGGCGTGCTCACCGAGCACGCAGGCCTCGACGAGCGGCTCACCGCACGAGAGAACCTCGAGCTGACCGGCCGCGCCCGTGGCCTCGAGCGGGACCTGACCAGCCGCCGCAGCGCCGACCTGCTCGAGCGCTTCGGCATGACCGACCGGGCCGATCGCATGGTCGCCGGCTTCTCGACCGGTGAGCGCAAGCGGCTGGGGCTGGCCAGGGCCCTGCTGCACGAACCCGAGGTGCTGTTCCTCGACGAGCCCACCTCGGGCCTCGATCCGGCCGCCACACGCGATGTGGTCGAGCTGATCGGTTCGCTGGCCACCGAGCACGGCCGCACGGTGGTCCTTTGCACCCACTTCCTGGGCGAGGCCGGGCGGCTGGCCCACCGCATGGCCGTGCTGCACCGGGGCCGACTCCAGGCGATCGGACGACCGGCCGACATAGCTGCCGGGTTGTGGCGGGGCATCGACGCAGACCTCGACGTGGGCCACGAGCTCGACGTCGACACGGTCGGGCGTCTCGGTGCCCAACCGGGAGTGCTCGCCGTGATCCCCAGGCCCAGCGGCGCCCGGGTCCGAGTCGAGTCGCGCGCCGTGATGCCGTCGTTGGTGTCCACCCTGGTTGCCCTCGGCCTGCCCGTGTTCTCCGCCAACGCCACCGATCCCACCCTCGAGGACGTGTACTTCGCCATCGAGCAGAGGGCCCTGGGCGCCGACGGGGGCACACGGTGAAGCGCACCCCCCCCGACTGGGTCGCGATCCGGGCCGTGATGGCCAAGGACGTGCTCGCCGTTCGCCGGTCCAAGGCCGTCGTGCTCCCGATGCTGCTCGTGCCGTTCCTGCTGATGGTGGTCCTGCCCGCGCTGGTGGGCCTCGTCGCCCGGTCGCCCAGCGAGGTCCGCGTCGACGACCTGGTGCGCAACCTGCCCGGCGACCTCGGCGACCCGATCCTCGAGCTTCCCCAGCGAGAGCAGCTCATCGTGCTGGTCAACGGCTACCTGCTGGCGCCGCTGTTCCTGATCGTGCCCCTGATGGTGTCGGCGGTCCTGGCCGCGGACGCCTTCGCCGGCGAGAAGGAGCGAAAGACGCTCGAGTCGCTCCTGCACCTGCCCATCGCTGACCGGGACCTGTTCGTGGCCAAGCTGCTGACCGGCTTCGTGCCGGCTGTAGCGGTGTCGTGGATCGGTTTCGCCTGCTTCTGCGTGGTGGCCAACGTCGTGGCGTGGCCGGTGATGCATCGAGTCTTCGTGCCGACCGACCTGTGGATGGTGATGATCCTGTGGGTCGCGCCGGCCGTTGCTCTGCTTGGGTTGGCGGTGATGGTCCGGGTCTCGGCCCGGGCCCGCACCACCCAGGAGGCGAACCAGCTCGGTGGCGCCGTCATCCTCCCGTTGATCTTCCTGGCCGTCGGCCAGTCGACTGGCCTGCTGCTATTGGGCCTGTGGGTCGCGGTGCTCGTCGGGGCCCTGCTCTGGCTGCTGGCGCTGTGGGTGCTACGCGGTGGAGCGCGGCGGTTCACCCGCGACCAGCTCGCCGCCAAGGTGTGACGGCCAGGCCGGCTCAGGCCAGGATGACCAGCTGCACCAGCGCGGCCCCCAGGATCAGCACCAGCAGGACGCCAAGGGCGATGGTCGTCCCGGGTCTCACGTGGACCTCCGCCTGCCCAGGCCCACCGAGACCGGGGGCGGCGAGTCGAGTCGGGCGGCTGCTCCGTTCTCAGCAATACGTAGACGCGTCAAGGTATACGCCACATA
>CAVPEW010000018.1:0-129011 GCA_963703565.1 uncultured Microthrixaceae bacterium
GCAATGGATCCAGTCCCAGGTCGAAGGTGCCCCGAGCGAGCTCGGCGCCGAGGACCAGCGCCACATCCTCGAGCGCCTCAACGCCGCCGAGGCTCTCGAGAAGTTCCTGGCCACCAAGTACGTGGGTCAGAAGCGATTCGGGCTCGAAGGCGCCGAGGCGCTCATCCCGGTTCTGGACTCGCTGCTCGAGGCGGCCGCGGACGCCGACCTCGACTCGGTGGTGATGGGCATGCCGCACCGCGGACGGCTCAACGTGTTGACCAACATCGTGGGCAAGAGCTTCGACCAGGTCTTCCGGGAGTTCGAGGGTTACATCGACCCCGACTCCATCCAGGGCTCGGGCGACGTCAAGTACCACCTCGGCCAGACGGGCAAGTTCACGTCGCGTGGCGGTCGTTCGATCGCCGTGGAGTTGGCCGCGAACCCGTCGCACCTCGAGGCGGTCGACCCTGTGGTCGAGGGCATGGTCCGCGCCAAGCAGGACGCGATCAACGATCCCGAGGCGTTCTCGGTGCTCCCGCTGCTGATGCACGGCGACGCAGCCTTCGCCGGCCAGGGAGTGGTCGCCGAGACGCTCAACATGAGCGACATCAAGGGCTACCGGGTGGGCGGGACCATCCACGTGGTCGTGAACAACCAGATCGGGTTCACCACGACGCCCGAGTCGGCCCGCACAGGCTTCTACTGCACCGACGCGGCCAAGATGATCCAGGCGCCGATCCTGCACGTGAACGGTGACGATCCCGAGGCGTGCGTGCGCGTCGCCCGCATCGCCTTCGCATACCGCCAGCGCTTCCACAAGGACGTGGTCATCGATCTCGTCTGCTACCGCCGCCACGGCCACAACGAGGGTGACGACCCCAGCTACACCCAGCCCCTGATGTACGCCAAGATCGACAAGCGCCGTTCGGTCCGCAAGCTCTACACGGAGTCGCTGGTCAAGCGTGGTCACCTCTCGCTGGAGGAGGCGGAGTCGGCCCTGGTGGATTTCCAGCAGCGCCTGCAAACGGCGCTCGACGAAACCCGCCAGTCGGCCCCACCCTCGGTGGCGGCGGCCAGGGCCGCCCGGCCACCGGCGATCGTCGCGCCGTCGATGGGCACCGGGGTGGATCGGGCCCGGTTGGCGGAGATCTACGCCGCGCTGTCCAGGTTCCCCGACGGCTTCGAGGTCCATCCCAAGTTGCGCAAGCAGTTGGAGGCCCGCGACCGGCTGTGGTCGGACGGCCTTGTCGACTGGGCGCTCGCCGAGGCACTCGCCTACGGCAGCGTGCTACTCGAGGGCACCGACATCCGGATCTCGGGCCAGGACACTCGCCGGGGAACCTTCAGCCACCGTCATGCGGTCCTCATCGACCACCAGAGCGGCGACGAGTACGCCCCGCTCGCCCACCTGGACCCCGACCAGGCCAAGTTCTGGATCTACGACTCGCTGCTGAGCGAGTACGCCGCGCTGGGCTTCGAGTACGGGTACTCCGTCGTAGCCAAGGACGCGCTGGTCGTCTGGGAGGCCCAGTTCGGTGACTTCGTCAACGGCGCCTCGATCATCGTCGACCAGTTCCTCGTCGCGGCCGAGGACAAGTGGAGCCAGCGGTCGAACCTGGTGCTCTACCTGCCCCACGGGTACGAGGGCCAGGGTCCCGAGCACTCGTCGGCACGGATGGAGCGCTTCTTGTCCGCTGCCGCCGGCGACAACATCCAGGTTGCCGATGTCACCCAGTCCGCTCAGCTGTTCCACCTCCTGCGACGTCAGGTCCGACGCGAGGTGCGCAAGCCGCTGGTGCTCTTCACCCCCAAGTCGCTGCTGCGGGCCCGCTCGTCGCGCTCGACGCTCGACGAGCTCAGCACCGGGAGCTTCCAGGAGGTGCTCGACGACCCGTCACCCCCGGAGCGCGATTCGGTGCGCCGGATCGCGCTCTGCACCGGCAAGATCGGCCACGAGGCGCTCGCCGCCCGAGACGAGTCGGGTGCGCCGCTCGCCGTGTTGAGGCTCGAGCAGCTCCACCCGTGGCCCTTCGACCGGCTCGACGAGCTGGTCGCCGGTTATCCCCGGGCCTCCGAGCTGGTGTGGTTGCAGGAGGAGCCCGAGAACATGGGCGCCTGGAACTTCGTCAAGGGGCGCCTCTACGAGCGGTTCGAGGACTCGCACGCGATCCGACGGGTCAGCCGTCCCGAATCCGGCAGCCCGGCGAGCGGGTCGGCGAGCGTGCATGCCGTCGAGCAGCGCGCGCTGGTGCAGGAGGCGATGAACCTCGACGAAGCCGGCGCTGCGTAGGGTGCCGCGGATGAAGGCCGACCTTGCCCGGTCCCCGGCGTCGATCGTAGGAGCACGTCGTGCGCAGTTCCGCGCCGCGTGGTTCGCCCTGCCGTTCCTGCTCGTCGTCGCCGCCTGCGCCGACGAGGACGAGGCCGCAACCCGGGAGCTCAGCGCCTCCACGTCGCAGGCCCCGCCTGGCTCGGGGCGCGACCGCTCGGGTGGCGACCCCTCGGCGGAGGTGGTCGTTCCCGACGGCTGGGTGGTGCTCGAGGGAGAAGGTGTGGCGTTGGCCGGTCCGCAGGACTGGGAGGTCGTCGACCTGAGCGGTGAGGACTTCTCGGAGCTGCTCGACCGTGCCGGGGGAGCTCAACGAGGAGATGGCCGCAGCCCTCACCGACGAGGTCCGCTCGCTGGCGAGCAGTGGAGCCATGCTGTTCGCGGCATCGCCCGCACCCGGCGGGTTCTTCGACAACGTCAACGTCATCGCCTTCCCTGATGCCGCACCCACCGCCGAGCTGCTACGACTCGGCGCGGTGGCCCAGATGGAGCAGGTGGGCGCTTCGGTGCTCGACAGCGGGGTGGTCGAGCTGCCGGCGGGTAGGGCCGTTCGCCTCGAGTACACGATCTCGGTGAAGGGCTCCGCCGGCGGTTCCGTGACCGGCGTTCAGTACTACGTGATCGGCGACGAGGAGACCCTCGTGGTGACGGTCACCTTGAGCCCGGGCACCGGCGCCGACCTCGCCGACCGCATGGCTCGCACGCTGGTGATCGGATGAGTGGACCCGTCTCGGCGGTCCGGGTCCGCGTGCGCCCGGCGGGCTTGTAGTTGACTACCGCTCCGTAATGACGATCAACCACGTCGTCGTAGACGGCTCCAATCTCGCCACCGAAGGTCGAACGCTGCCGAGCCTGGCGCAACTCGACGACGCGGTGAGGTCGTTCATCGAGCAGTACGAACCCGAGAAGGTCACCGTGGTGGTCGACGCGACCTTCCCGAACCGCATCGATCCCGAGGAGCGGCCCGCCTTCGAGGAGGCCACGGCCAACGCGGAACTGGTGACCCCGCCGGCGGGTGTGATCGGCCGCGGGGACGCCTTCCTGCTCGAGATCGCCGACCGCGCCGATGCGGTCGTGCTCTCGAACGACTCGTTCCAGGAGTTCCACGGTCAGTTCGGCTGGCTCTTCGACGGCGGCCGGTTGATCGGGGGCAAGCCCGTGCCCCATGTCGGATGGGTGTTCATGGACCGGGCTCCGGTGCGTGGACCGTTGTCTCGCAAGTCGGTCAACGACGCACGCAAGGCCGTCCGGACGGCCAAGGCAGGGACCGCCGCGACCGCGCCGACTTCGACGCCGGACGCGGCGGCACCGGCCGCTGCCGCGGGGCCGGCCGCTGCCGCGATCGGCGGCTCTCCCCGCCGGACGCGGCGATCACGCCGGGCGCGCTCCGAGCCTGCCGCTCAGACGGTCGGCGCGCCGGCGAGCGGCGTCGCGCAGGGGCAAGGTCCGGCTCCGTCGGCGCCGGCGCCGGCGCCGGATCCGGATCCGGATGCAGCCAAGCCGGTTCGCGGGCGTCGTGGACGTGCTCGGGGCTCGGCGGGTGAGGGCAGCGGGCCCGACCCTTACAACGACCCGCTCCCGTTCATCGAGTTCGTCGGCGCCCATCCGGTCGGCTCGACGGTGGAGGCCACCGTCGAGCGGTTTTCCTCCCACGGCGCCTACGTGTTGGTCGGTGAGACCCGCTGCTACGTGCCCCTGGCGAACCTGGGTGATCCACCTCCGCGCAGCGCCCGGGAGGTTCTGGCCACCGACGGCCCTGTGACGATGGTCGTCGTCGCGTTCGACACGCCCCGCCGCGGGGTGGACCTGGCGTTGCCCGGTTTCGCCGTCAAGGATGCCGAGACCGTCGATGTCCCCGCTGCCGCTGTTGCCTCCGCGCCGGACGAGCAGGAGTTGGGCTCGTCGACGAGGGCGGAAGGCTCGAGGGCTGCAAGGGCCAGAGCTGCCGGGGCCGGAGCTGCAGAGCAGAAGGTTGCGACGAAGGCGGCAGCGACCAGAGCCGGAGCCGCGAGGGTTGGCGCCGCGAAAGCCGTGAGGAAGGCAGCTGTGACTGCCACGACGGCCAAGGCTGCTGCGGCAACGACCGAAGCTGCTGGCACTGAGGCTGCTGGCACCGAGTCTGGACGCGCCAGAGCTGCAGTTGAGAAGGCCGGGAGCGCCAACGCTGTCGTGAAGAGGGCTGCCGGAACCAGGGCCGCTGTGAAGAAGGCCGCTGTGAAGAAGGCCGCTGTGAAGAAGGCCGCTGTGAAGAAGGCCGCTGTGAAGAAGGCCGCTGTGAAGAAGGCCGCTGTGAAGAAGGCCGCTGTGAAGAAGGCCGCTGTGAAGAAGGCCGTGGCTAAGAAGTCTGCCGCCACCAAGGCTGTAGTGAAGAAGGCCACTGCCGCGGCGCAAGGGGCCCCCCGCAGCAGGGCGGGTTCAGGGGCGACGGCCGGTGACTCGGCCGAGGCGCCGGAAGGCACTCGCGGCGCCTGAGTCGCCGCTAGCGGCGGTGGGGACCCGGTCCAGGGGTCAAGGGCACCCTGTCGGGCCGGGTACCGTGCCCGCCCGTGCGCGTCGCAACGTGGAACGTCAACTCGCTGGGCCAGCGACTCGCCCGCCTCGAGACCTGGCTCGCCGACGCGCAGCCCGACGTGGTGTGTCTACAGGAGACCAAGCTGGCCGATTCCGCCGTGCCGGCGTTGGCGCTGGCGGCTCTGGGCTACGAGATCGCCCACCACGGCGAGGGACGCTGGAACGGGGTGGCGATCTGCTCGCGGGTCGGCCTGACCGATGTCGTTGCGGGCTTCGCCGACGGCGTGGAAGCCGACGACCAGGCCCGCCTGGTCACTGCGACCTGCGGGGGGGTGCGGGTGTTGTCGGCTTACGTGCCCAACGGCCGCTCCCTGAGCGACGACCACTACCGCTACAAGCTGCATTGGATGGCTCGCCTCGAACGCCACCTCGACGCCGTCGCGGATCCGACTGACCGGGTGCTGCTCTGCGGTGACCTGAACATCGCTCCCGCCGACATCGACGTCTGGGACCCGGCCGCGTTCGAGGGTTCCACCCATGTGAGCGGGCCCGAGCGCGAGGCGCTCGAGCGCCTCTTGGCCTGGGGCTTGCGCGACGTCTTCCGGGAGGCCTACCCGGGGGTGGGCGGCCTGTACTCGTGGTGGGACTACAGGGCCGGGAACTTCCACAAGGGCAAGGGCATGCGGATAGACCACGTACTGGCCTCGAGACCTCTTGCCGACCGTGTCCGATGGGCGATCATCGATCGCAACGCCCGCAAGGGTGACAAGCCCTCCGATCACGCCCCCGTCCTCGTGGAGGTCGATCCGTGACCCTTCAGCCCGACGATTCCGGCGCGGCCCTGGAGTCGGCCTGGCCGTCCCCGCCGCGCACAGAGCGACCCGTTCCGCTCACCGATTCCCAGGAGGAGCTGGTCCGTCTGGCGTCGGCGATCCGCGATGTCCTCCACCGCCTCGTGCGGACAGATGCCCCGCTCGGTCAGATCAGCGCCGCCGCCGACGCCCTCGAGGAGATCGCTCGCCGCTTCGGCGGTCACGGCAACGCCTCGATCTACGAGGGCTTCGGCGAGACCGCCAACAGCGGTGATCCCAACGGCTTCTTCTTGCACAGCCCGGTCAGCGGCCACGCCAACCCGTTGGCCGCCCCGCTCGAGATATGGATGGACGGCGAGACGGTGCGAGGCCGCGGGGTGTACGGCGCCGCGTACGAAGGTCCGCCGGGCTGCCTGCACGGCGGGTACATCGCCGCCGCGTTCGACGAGGTGCTGGGCTCGGCGCAGTCGTTGTCGGGAGCGCCCGGGATGACCGGTCGTCTCAGCGTCAGCTACCGCAACCCGACGCCTCTGCACACCGAGCTGCGCTTCGAGGGTGAGCTCGTGGCCGTCGAGGGCCGCAAGATCTCCACGGCGGGTCGGCTCTACGCCGGGACGACCCTGTGCGCCGATGCCGAGGCGCTGTTCATCTCGATCGACTTCTCCAGGCTGGCCGGACTCATGGTGCGGCGAGCCGAGCGACGGGCGAGGAGCGAGCCCTAGCTCAGGCGCAGCCGCCCAGAGCGGCCAGCAGGCCGGGACCGAGGCGGCGCGCCAGCACCGGACCGACGCCGGGGATCCGGCCCAGCGAGTCCACGTCGGTCGGCCGTTGCCGGGCGACGCGCACCAGTACGTCGTCGCGTAGGACGGCCTCGGCGTCGACCGACGCGCCCCGCGCAGCGCTGGCGCGCCAACGGCGCAGCGAGGCGAGCTGCATCGGATCGGGTGGGCCGGGGCGTCCACGCGCGGGCTCGGCGTCCTTGCGGGCGGCAGCGTCGGCCAGCGAGCGACGGGCGACCTCGATGGCCGACGCCGACGCGTCGTCACGGTCTGGGCCTGCCTCAGCGCTGGGGCTGGGCGCGTCGGCGCTGCCCGTCGGGGCGAGCGTGTCGAGCAGAGAGGAGCGGGTCCGCTCCACCTGCTTGCCACCCAAGGTCCGCCGGCTGGCCCAGTGGACCCGAAGCACCTCCGCGGCTCGGGTCATGGCGACGTGGGCGAGGCGTACCTCTTCGGCGCGCGCCGCGCTGGTGCGCGCATGGGCGATGGGGACCAGGCCCTCCTCGAACCCGGCGAGGTGAACGATGGGCCACTCGAGGCCCTTGGCGGCGTGGAAGGTGGCAAGGGTCACCTCGTCGCGGCGGGCGGAGGCGGGCTCGGGGCGCGAGGAGGCCAGCAGCCAGCGCACGAAAGCCTCGCCGTCCGCATCGGGGGCGAGGCGCCCGAACTCGGCGCCGAGATCCGCTACGAGGGCCAGAGCGGCCTCCGTGTCGGCCGGGGTGTGCCGATCCCGGCCGGGCCCGGAGGAGCCTGGGCTCTCGGTCCCGGCTCCCGCGCTCTGGCCGTCCAGGCTCAGGTCCACGAGGGCGCGCCCCAGCGGACCAGGTGTGCCCCGGAGCCGGTCGAGCACGGCGCGCACCGCCGGATCGGCGGTGACGGTCTCACCAGCGGCCCGATGGGGGATGTGCTCCGCCCGCAGAGCCTCCGCGATCAGGGGCATCTGGGCATGGGTGCGCACCAGGATCGCCTGGTCGGCCCAAGGGCGTCCGGGCCGGCGGGCGAGGCGAACCCCGCGGGCCAAGGCCAGTGCCTCGGCGCGGTCGTCGGCGTGGCCCTGCACGGAGACGGCGTCGCCGTCGCCCCGGGTGGCGACACCGCCGGCAGCAGAGGCCGCCTGCGCACCGAGCACGGCGGTGGCCGCAGCGAGGATCTGGGGCGTGGACCGGTAGCTGTGGCGCAGCTCGATCACCTCGACGCCGAGCCAGTGGCGCTCGATCCGCTGCAGGAAGCCGGGATCCGAGCCGTTGAAGCCATAGATCGCCTGGCGCGGGTCGCCCACCCCGCAGACGTCGTCTCGCCCGGCCCGCCAGGCCTCCAGCAGCCGCAGCTGCAGCGGGTTCGCGTCCTGGAGCTCGTCGACGAAGAGGTGCCGGAAGCGCCATCGTTGCGCCGCGGCGAACCGCTCGTCCTGCTCGAGTGCGTGGGCACACAGCGCCAGTAGGTCATCGAAGTCGACCAGGCCGGAGTCGTGCTTGGCTCGCAGATAGCCCGCGAAGGCCTGGGCCACGGTCGCCGCCGGCAGGCCAGTCCGGCGCCGCGCCCTGAAGGCGGCATCGGGGTAGGCATCGGGAGCGATCATGCGGGCCTGGGCCCACTCGATCTCACCCGCGACAGCCCGCAAGATCGCCGCTCGGGAACCCCGGCCGCCGGAGGGCACGATATCGGTGAGCAACTGGGTGCTTCGCTCCAGCAGCACGGGTGGCGATTGCCGGCGATCCGCCCAACGGGCCCGGAGCGTGGCGTAGGCCACGGCGTGGAACGTGCCGGCCGTGACCGGGTCCCGCAGACCCGCGCGTGCGAGGCGCGCGCCCAACTCGGCGGCAGCCTGGCGGGTGAAGGTCAGGGCCAGGACACGGCGCGGATCGGCATCGCCGTCGGCGACCCTCCGGGCGATCCGGCGGGTCAGCACCCGTGTCTTTCCCGATCCGGCCGGTGCCACGATGCACAGCGGAGCGGCCGCGGTCGTCACCGCGCGCCGCTGGTCGTCGTCGAGGTCGTCGAGGAGCCGCTCGGCGTCCACCCGCGCAACGCTACGCGCCGGGGGTGACGACGGGTCGCGCCGCGGCGAGCCCGATACCGTGCGGCCATGGTGGAGATGGACCTGGCGCCCTTCGAGGTGCTGGTGGGCGAGGCCCTAGATTCGATCCCGCCCGAGCTTGCGCGCCGCATGGACAACGTGGCCGTCGTCGTGCTCGACGGCACGCCACGCTCGGGCCTGCTCGGGCGCTACGAGGGGGTCCCGTTGCCGAGCCGCGACGCCGGTTACACCTCCGTGGCTCCTGACCGGATCACCATCTTCCGCTTGCCGATCCTGGCCCGTTGCGCCAGCGACGACGAGGTGCGTGAGCAGGTCCGCGTCACGGTGCTGCACGAGGTGGCTCACCACTTCGGAATCGGCGACCGGCGTCTCGACGAGCTGGGCTACCGCTGAGCGCGCTCGCGGGGGCACGGGTGGCCATCTCGGTCGTGGGAGCGGACCGGCCCGGGATCGTGGCCGAGGTCGCGGCGGAGCTGGTGGCTCACGGCGCCGACGTGGAGGACTCGGCGATGACCCTGTTGCGGGGCCGCTTCGCGATGGTTCTCGTGGTGGCCTTGCCGGTCGCGGTGGCCGCCTCCGAGGTGGAGGTGGCGCTGTCGGCGCGACTCGCGCCGAGGGGCCTGGTCACCCACGTGGAGGTCCTCTCCACCGGGCCCGACCTAGGTCACTCCGAAGGGGTGCGTGAGCGGGCCTCCGCGTCTCGCTGGGCGTTGTCGGTGCACGGAGCCGACCGGCCCGGGATCGTGGCCGCTGTCACCGCCGTACTGGCGGGGCATCAGGTCAACATCGTCGGGTTGACGACCCGAGTGGTGGGCACCGACGACGACGTGTACGTGATGCTGCTCGAGCTGGACGTGCCCGCCGGCGTGGATGTCGATGCCGTGCGCTTCGAGCTCGCCGAGGCGGCTGAGCGGCTGGGGGTCGCGTGGCGGCTCTACCCCAGTGAGGGGGACGAGCTGTGAAGCGTTCTGCCCGGCGGTGACGGTACGTGCGGTCGTGCAGCTGGGCGATCCGGTCCTGTCCACGCCGGCGCGACGCGTGGGAGACGATCCCGCTTCACTGCGGCTCGCGGAGGCGACGGCGCGGGACCTGGTCGACACCATGCGGGCCGCGGGTCACTCGGTCGGAGTGGCCGCGCCCCAGATCGGCGTCGGCATGCGGGTGCTGTGTGCCGACGTGACGGGGAACGCCAAGGCCCGCGACAACCACGGCCTCGTCGTGCTCATCGACCCCGAGGTGGTCCTGGCCGAAGGCTCCGAGCTGTCCCGGGAGGGCTGCATGAGCGTCCCGGACCTAACCGGTGACGTGGCCCGCGCCACGCGGCTGGTGGTGCGGGGCCGTGCTGGGTCCGGGGAGGTGGTCGTGCTCGACTGCGGCGGGTTCGAGGCCCGTGTCCTGCAGCACGAGCTCGACCACTTGGACGGCGCGGTGTTCCTCGATCGCGTCGTGTCCCCGGACCGGGTCTTCCCCCGCCGCCGCTACCGATGAGCGGGGCCGTCTCGCCCGCCCGCGCCCGCGGTGGCGCCTACGCTGACGCCGTGGGCTTCCCCGATCGGCTGCTCAACGACAACGAGCGAAAGGTGCTCGACCTGAACGAGCACTGGTTCTCCCTGGCCAGACCGGGGGCGGTGCTCGTCCTGGCGCTGGTGCTGGGCGTGCTGGCGCTGGCCAACGACCTGCCCGGGGCGCTCGACGTGCTGGTCGCCCTGGGCGTGCTGGCCGCCCTCGCCTACTTCGGCATCGCCTACGCCCGCTGGGCGACGACCAACTTCGTGGTCACCACCGACCGTCTCGTGTACCGCCACGGGGTTCTGGCCAAGCACGGGATCGAGATACCCCTCGAGCGCGTGAACACGGTGTTCTTCTCCCAGCGCCTCTTCGAGCGCGTACTGGGCTCGGGCGACCTGGTGATCGAGTCGGCCGGGGAGATGGGGCGGCAGGCGTTCTCCAACGTCCGCAGACCTGCGAGCGTCCAGAACGAGATCTACCGCCAGATGGAGGACAACGAGAACCGCAAGTTCGACCGGATCGGCCGTGTGGCGGCGCCCGGCGCGACGATCCCCGAGCAGATCGCCGCCCTCGACGACCTGCGCCAACGCGGCATCCTGAGCGTGGCGGAGTTCGAGGTCAAGAAGGCGGAGCTGCTCCGCCGCATGTGAGCGCGGTTCGCTACGGTCGCGTGTCGCATGTGCGCACCTTGACCGTCCGGCGGGCGCACGGCGAGGATGCAGCGCGCCGCCGAGCGTCGGGTGAGAGCGCCCCGGTCGGCACCGCCGCCAACGCAGAGGAGTACCAGCCATGTCCGGACCGCTCGCGGGTGTCAAGGTCGTCGAACTGGCCGGGATCGGCCCTGGGCCGTTCTGCGCCATGATGCTGGCCGACATGGGGGCCGACGTGATCCGCGTCGATCGGGCCCAGAACGTGCACGGTGGTGACCCGGCTACGCCGCCGGTCGATCTGCTCGGCAGGGGTCGCCGATCGATCGGTGTCGACCTCAAGAGCCCAGACGGGGTGGAGACGGTGCTCTCCCTGGTGGAGTGGGCCGACGCCCTCCTCGAGGGGTTCCGGCCGGGTGTGACGGAGCGGTTGGGGCTCGGCCCGGACGTCTGCCTGGCCCGCAACCCGAACCTCGTCTACGGGCGGATGACCGGGTGGGGCCAGGAGGGCCCGTACGCGCCCACCGCCGGCCATGACATCAACTACATCGCCCTCGCGGGCGCTCTGCATCCGATCGGCCGCGCTGGCCAGGCCCCTGTCCCACCGCTCAACTTCGTGGGCGACTTCGGCGGTGGGGGCATGCTGCTGGCGTTCGGCCTGGCCTGCGGCATCATCAACGCCCGCGCGGGCAACGGCGGCCAGGTCGTCGACGCGGCCATGGTCGACGGCTCCGCCCTGCTGACCGGGATGTTCCACGGGATGCGCGCGATGGGGATGTGGAACGACGAACGGGGCACGAACCTGCTCGACACCGGCTCTCACTTCTACGACGCCTACGAGACCGCGGACGGCAAGTACGTGTCCATCGGTTCGATCGAGCCCCAGTTCTACGCCGAGCTGCTGCGCCTGACCGGCCTCGACGCCGAGGACCTTCCCGCCCAGCACGACCGGACCCACTGGGGCGAGATGAAGGTCAAGGTGGCCGCGGTGTTCAAGTCGAAGACCCGCGACGAGTGGTGCTCGATCATGGAGGGCACCGATGTGTGCTTCGCGCCGGTGCTGTCGCTGGCCGAGGCTCCCCAGCACCCCCACAACGTGTTGCGCCAGACTTTCGTCGAGCGCGACGGGGTCGTTCAGCCCGCTCCCGCGCCCCGCTTCTCGGCCACTCCGGTGGCCATCCAGCGACCGGCGCCCCACGCCGGCCAGCACACCGACGAGATCCTGGCCGAGCTGGGCCTGGGCGGCGAGCAGATCGCCAAGCTTCGAGACGTCGGGGCCGTCGCCTGAGCACGGTGCCGTGGGCTCGAACGACCGGGCGACGTTTGGCGTGGCTGGTGGTGGCCGCCACCTTGGTGCTGGCACCGGTGGCGTGCAGCGACGACGACGGCGACGCATCTCCCTCGTCGAGGCGACCTTCAGGTGACGTCGATGCCTCCTCGACGGCTGCGCCGGAGGTATCGACGACGGGCTCGCCGCCACCGACCACCGCCAGCCCCGCCGAGGTCCCGCTCGTCGAGCTCGCTCTACGAGGCGACGGGCTGGGATCGGCCTCGTTCGGTGACCCTCCCGCCGGGGCGGTGCGCGCCTTGACCTCCACGCTGGGAGAACCTGACGAGGACACCGGTTGGCAACCCGCGGCGGGGGCCTTCGGCACGTGCCCGGGGTCTCGGGTCCGGGTCGTGCGCTGGGGCGGCCTGACCGTCCTGTTCACCGATGGCGCCTCGGACTTCGGCTCCGGGGAGCACTTCTTCCAGTGGCGCCAGATGCCGGGCGCCCCGCCCGTGGCCACCGTCAGGGGCCTGGGTGCCGGGGCCACCCGGACTGACGCCGAGGCCCTCTACGACGAGGTGACGACCTACGAGGACGAGCTGGTCGGTGGGCCCGTGCTCGAGGTGCAGGTCGAAGGGGGTCGCCTGATCGGCTTCCTCGACGACGCCGGGGTCATCACCAGCATCGAAGCCGGCATGCCCTGCGGCGAGTGAGCCTGCCGACCCCCGACGCTGCGGCGTTCGACTGGACCGGCTCGGCGGGCGCGGCCAAGCTCGCAGATGTGAGCGTCATCAAGATCAACGCCATCACCGTGCCCGCCGAGAGCGGCGACGAGCTGGCCCGGCGGTTCGCCGCCCGAGCTGGCGCCGTCGACGATCAGGAGGGCTTCGAGGGCTTCGAGCTGCTGCGACCGACCGACGAGCGCACGACCTGGCTTGTCGTGACGCGCTGGCGCGACGAGGCGTCGTTCGAGGCCTGGGTCAACAGCCCCGCCTTCGGCCAGGGCCACACCGGCGGCGACGCCCACGGCGGTGGCCATCCGGGTGGGCACCCGGGCGGTGCCCACGGCGGGGCGCCCGCTGCGGTGTCGATGTCCTCGGAGCTGTGGAGCTATGAGGTGGCGGGCGGCTCGCAGGGCGCCTCCGAGGGCTGAGACGCTCGAGTGCTCGCCGACATCCACGCGGTGATGGCGTGGGTGGTGGTGGTCACCAACGGCGTTGCCGGAGGATGGTCGCTGGGCGCCCACTGGCGTGAGGCGCTGCGGAGTCGGGCTCTTTGGGTCCTGGTGGCGGTGGCCCAGGTTGCCGTGTTCGCACAGGTGATCCTCGGGGTGGCCCACATGCAGGTCGACGACATCGAGGCGCCGGAGATCCACACCTTCTACGGGTTCCTGACCCTGATCACGGTGGCGATCATCCACAGTTACCGCCAGCAGGTGCGCGAGCAACGCTACCTGTTGTACGGGTTCGGGGAGCTGTTCCTGATGGGGCTGGCGATCCGGGCGATGGTGGTGCGCTGAACGCGCACGGCGAACGCTGCCGGAGGCCAGCCGATGAGCGACGAGACCGACCGACCCTCAGTGTTCGAGCGAGTCGGGCAGGCGGCCGCTCACCAGGCGGTCATGGTCGCCATCCCCGTGCTGGTGCTCATCCAGGCATGGTTGGCCGGTCGTCGCCTCGGCGAGGGGGCCAGCATCTCCCTCCACGGTGTGCTCGGCACGGTCGCGTTCGTGGCCGGCATCGGCAATGTGGCGCTCGCGTGGGCGCGCCGCTCTCCGCTGTCGGTGCGGCTCGTCGCGGTGGCGATCGTGGTGCTGCTTTTCGTCCAGATCGGACTGGGCTATTCGACCAGGGACAATCCCGAGCTGCTCTCCTGGCACGTGCCGCTCGGGGTGGGGGTGTTCGGGCTATCCACCTACGCGCTGGCGATGACGCGCGGCTGACCGTGCTGTGGCGGTCGTGGTGCGGTCGCCCGCCCGGCTCCTCAGAGCCGCACGATCGGGCACGTGAGGGTGCGGGTTATGCCGTCGATGAGCTGGATCCGGCTCACCACCAACTTGCCGAGCTCGTCGACCGTGTCCGCCTCCGCGCGTGCGATCACGTCGTAGGGCCCGGTGACGTCGTCGGCGCCGGTGACGCCGCCGATTGCGGCCACCTCCGCGGTCACCCGGGCGGCCTGACCCACCTCGGTCTGGATCAGGACGTAGGCCTGCACCGTCACGGGAGGCACTCGCGCGCCGGCATGCCGACAGCGTAGACGCCCCGACCGCGAGGGATCCGAGCTCCGACCCCACATCCCAGGCGGGCGATGTGGGGTCGGCGGAGCGGTTCTGGCAGATCAGTCGGAGGCTGGGACCTCGGTGATCTCCTGAGGCTGCTCCACGCCAGCGGTCACGGCGACCTTGCGGGGCTTGGCGGCGTCGGAAACCGGGATGTCGAGTACCAGCACACCGCCGGCGTAGTGGGCACCGATGTTGGCTGCGTCGAGGGTGTCGCCCAGGAAGATCTGGCGGCTGTAGGTGCCGTGGCGACGCTCCGCGGCTATGACCTCATCTCCGTCGCGGCGAGCGTCCCGTCGCTCGGCTCGTACGGACAGCACGTTGCGCTCCACGGTCAGGTCGATGGAGGAGGGGTCCACTCCGGGGAGGTCCAGGCTGACCTCGACGTGGTCGCCTCGGCGCACGGCATCCATCGGAACCCGTGACGCGTACTGGCGACCGAAGACCTCGTCCCAGAGGCGGTCGGTGTCGCGGAAGGGATCGAAGCGCATGATCATGGTGCAATCCTCCAGGTGATGGTCCCGAGCCCCTTGGCCCGTGAACAGCACGATAGCAGAAAACTGAGTGGTAGCCACTCATGTTTCATGAGGCAAGTGCCATTGGAGGTCCTGCCGAGCCCGGTCGGGGCCTGGGAGGACCGTGGGGCGGCGGCGGCGAACTGAGTCTCCGATGGAGTCCTCCCACAGCCGTCTCGCCGATCAGCTTGACCGGGAGGTCGACGATGTGCTGGCCGCGCTCCAGCTCGTCGCGGGTGAGCCCGCGCTGCTCGACCACCTCTTCGAAGACCTGGTCGACCTGCTCGTGGAGGCTCTCTTCGTCGACGCGAGGGCGCGGTTGCACAACGACCAGCTCGACAACGACCAGTATCTCGACGAGGTGGGCTCGCTGGTAGCCCGATGTGCGAGGGCGGGGCTGCTTCGACCTCGCTCGTGAGGGAGCGGGCCCTGGGACCGCAGGTCAGTCAGTGAGCAGCTTCTCGAGCTCAGCGAGCTGATCGCGCAGGGTCTCGGGCAGCCGATCGCCGAAGGTGGCGTAGTGCTGCTCGAGCTGGGGGATCTCCGCCCGCCACGAATCCGGGTCGACCGTCAGGAGCTCGGCCACGGTGGCATCGTCGAGCTCGAGGCCGTCGAGGTCCAGCGCCTCCGGGGTCGGCACCTGGCCGATCGGGGTCTGCACCGCGTCGGCGGCGTCGTCTACCCGCTCGATGATCCACTTGAGCACCCGGCTGTTCTCACCGAATCCCGGCCAGAGGAACGAGCCGTCCTCTGCCCGGCGGAACCAGTTGACCCAGAACAGCTTGGGAAGCTGCGCGCCCGGGCGTTGGCCGATCTCGAGCCAGTGGGCGAAGTAGTCGCCCATGTTGTAGCCGCAGAAGGGCAGCATGGCGAAGGGGTCGAAGCGGAGCTTGCCCACCGCTCCCGCCTGGGCGGCGGTGGTCTCGGAGCTCATGATCGAGCCCAGGAACACTCCGTGGTCCCAGCTGTCGGCCTCGGTCACCAGGGGCACGTTGGTGGCTCGGCGACCTCCGAACAGGATCGCCGAGATCGGAACGCCGGCCGGGTCCTGCCATTCCGGTGCGATGGAGGGGCACTGGTGCGCAGGAGCGGTGAAGCGGGCGTTGGGGTGCGCGGCGGGGGCGCTCGACGACGGGGTCCAGTCCCGGCCCTTCCAATCGGTGGCGTGGGCCGGCGGCTCCGACAGGCCCTCCCACCACACGTCGCCGTCGTCGGTGCGTGCGACGTTGGTGAAGATGGAGTTCGCCCCGAGGGTCTCCACAGCGTTCGGGTTCGTGTCCGGGCCCGTGCCGGGCGCCACGCCGAAGAACCCGGCCTCGGGGTTGATGGCCCGTAGGCGTCCTTCGTCGTCGAACTTCATCCAGGCGATGTCGTCCCCGATGGTCTCGACCGTCCAACCCTCCAGGGTGGGGATCATCATCGCCATGTTCGTCTTGCCGCACGCCGACGGGAACGCCGCCGCCACGTAGCGCTTCTCGCCTCCCGGGGGCGTCACGCCGAGGACGAGCATGTGCTCGGCCATCCATCCGTCCTGGCGGGCCATCGTGGAGGCGATGCGCAGGGCGAAGCACTTCTTGCCGAGCAGGGCGTTGCCGCCGTAGCCCGAGCCGTACGACCAGATCTCCCGGGTCTCGGGGAAGTGCACGATGTACTTGTTGTCGGTGTCGCAGGGCCAGGCGACGTCGGCCCGCCTCTTCCCGGCGGCGTCGACGAGCGGGTAGCCCACCGAGTGAACGCAGGGCACGAAGGCACCATCGGCACCGAGCACGTCGAGCGCCGGCTGGCCCATCCTCGTCATGATCCGCATGCTGACCACCACGTAGGGAGAGTCCGTCAGCTGGACACCGATGTGGGCGATCGGGCTGTCGAGCGGCCCCATGGAGAACGGGACCACGTAGAGGGTGCGTCCCCGCATCGCGCCGTCGAACAGTGCTCGCATCTCGGCCCGCATCTCCCCGGGCTCGCGCCAGTTGTTCGTCGGGCCCGCCTCGCCCTGGGTGGCGCTGCAGATGAACGTGCGGTCCTCGACTCGTGCCACGTCCCCCGGGTCGGACAGGGCAAGGAAGCTGTTGGGCCGCAGATCGGCGTCGAGCCGAGTGAAGGTCCCCTCCTGCACCAGCTCGGTGGTCAGGTGCTCCCACTCCTGCGACGACCCGTCGCACCACTGGACCCGGTCGGGCCCCAGGACGGCCGTCCACTCGTCGACCCAGTCCCGCAACCGTCGGTTGGTGGTGGAAGCCATCTTGGGGGAGTTCCTTCCGGTGGGGGTGCTCAGGGGTCCGGTTGGGCGCCGCGGGGATCGACCGCGGAGGGGAACCCGGGCGTGTCCATGTCTCGCTCCGAGCCCAGGCGGAGCCTCGTGGCCAGCCCGTCCGCGTCGAGGTCGTAGATCACCCGCTGGCCTTGGCGCAGCATCCGGAACACGGAACCGCTCAGGGCACCGGCCGCCAGGTCGTATTCGCGCAGGTCGCTGTCGCAGAGCACGACGCCATCACCGGTGCCAGGATCGTAGGACTTCACGACTCCCTGCATCACAGCACTCCCCGGCGGTGGGATCAGCGGCGGTGGGCGGCAACGGTATCGTCCGGTTCGCGGAGGGGGAAACTCGCGTGAACTTCGGCTGTCCCGTAGGGTTCGCCGTCGTGGCTGACGCGGTGGTCATCGGCGCCGGGCCCAACGGGTTGGTGGCGGCCAACGTGCTGTGCGACCACGGGTGGTCGGTCGAGGTGCTGGAGGCCGCCGACGAGCCCGGCGGTGCGGTGCGCAGCGCCGAGCTGACCGCGCCCGGCTTCGTCACCGACCGGTTCAGCTCCTTCTATCCCCTCGGGTTCGCATCTCCGGCGTTGGGCTCCCTGGACCTGGGGGCGTACGGCCTGCGCTGGGTGCGGGCCCCTGCGGTGCTCGCGCACCCGCTGCCCGACGGGCGGGCCGCCGTGGTCGAAGACGACCCCGTCGCCACCGCGGAGGGCCTGGACCTGTTGAGCGGCGGCGACGGCGCGGCGTGGCTGCGCCTCCAGGGACTTTGGGACCGGGTGGGCGGCGAGCTCGTCGAGACAGTGCTGTCACCGGTCCCGCCGGTGCGAGCCGTCGCCGCCCTCGCCCGAGCCGGCGGCGCACAGGGGCTCGCCGAGCTGGCCCGCCTCGTCCTGCAGAGCGCCCGCGACCTCGTGGAGGAGCGCTTCGCGGGCGAGGCCGCGAGGCTCTTGTTCACTGGGGCGTCACAGCATGCCGATGTCGCCCCGGAGTCCGCCGGATCGGCCCTGTTCGGATTCCTGCTCTGTGGCGCCGGCCAGGACGTCGGCTACCCAGTGCCCCGTGGCGGCGCGGGGGCCCTCACTGCGGCACTGGTTGCGCGTTTGCGCGCCGGCGGGGGGCTAGTGCACTGCGGTCGGGGGGTGACCCAGATCGAGGTGAGCGGCGGACGGGCGGTCGCCGTGCGCACCGAGCAGGGCGACGTGGTCGCCGCGGGGCGCGCCGTGCTCGCCGACGTCGACGTCGTCTCGCTGTACCGCCGGCTCGTGCCAGCCGAGCACCTTCCCGATGGCCTGGGGGACCGTATGGCCCGCTCGATGGCTCGTGGCCCCGCCACCTTCAAGCTCGACTGGGCTCTGTCGAGCCCGATCCCGTGGCTGGCATCGGCTGCGGCCCGTGCCGGGACCGTGCACCTCGCCCCCTCGACCGCCGCCCTCACGATCAGCGCCGCCGAGATCGCCGCCGGGCTGGTGCCGTCGGAGCCCTTCCTGCTGGTGGGCCAGATGACCACGACCGATCCGACCCGCTCCCCACCGGGCACCGAGGCCGCCTGGGCCTACACGCACGTGCCCCACCGGATCCTGGGCGACCGCGGCGGCGAGCTCACCGGACGATGGGACGGAGCGGAGGTCTCGGCCATGGTGCGCCGGATCGAGGAGGTCGTCGAACGGCATGCACCCGGCTTCTCCCAGCGGATCGTCGCCAGGCACGTCCAGTCGCCTCCGTCGATGGAGGCCGCCGACGCCAACCTGGTAGGTGGCGACCTCTCGGGCGGGAGCGCAGCCTTGCACCAGCAGCTCGTGCTGCGCCCGACGGTGGGCCTGGCCCGCCCGGAGACTCCGGTGCGGGGCCTCTACCTGGCCTCGGCCAGCGCGCATCCGGGCAACGCGGTCCACGGCGCACCGGGCGCCAACGCCGCTTACGCCGCCCTGGGGGAGCACCGCCCGTGGTCGCGCCCGGTGCAGTGGGCCACGGGCTCGCTGGCCAGGCGGTTGGCGCGTGCCGCTCTGGGATAGCAGCGCGACGGACGGCTGGGCTGTTGAGCCGCCTATCGGACGGCTTTGGCGATCTTGCCGGCCTTGATGCAGCGGGTGCAGACCTGGACCCGACGTGTTCTGCCGTCGACCACGGCCCGCACTCGCTGGATGTTGGGGTTCCAGCGGCGCTTGGTACGGCGATGCGAGTGACTGACGCTCATGCCGAACGACGGGTGCTTGCCGCACACCTCGCAGGTCGCTGCCATCGATCGGAACCTCTCGCTACGCCGGTCTCACCGGCCCATCACAGGGACCGTGCAGCCTAGCGACGACCCCACGGGGCGACAAGCGGGCTCGGGGCCCGGGGACAGGCGAGCCTATGATCGCCGCCCGATGCCAGCCCTGGAGCACCTCGGGCCCGTCGAGCTGGGGACCGCGATGGCGGCCTTCCGGGACGTTCTCGCCGCCCACCGGGAGTCGATCAACCGCTCGAACGTCTACCCCGTGCCCGATGGCGACACGGGTACCAACATGGCCTCGACCGTGGAGGCCGTGTGCGCCGAGGTGGCCGGCAGCGGGAGCGGCGCGGATCTGGCAGCGGTATGTGACGCCATGGCGCGTGGCTCGTTGATGGGGGCGCGGGGGAACTCGGGCGTGATCCTCTCCCAGATCCTGCGGGCGCTGTCCGACGCCGCGCTCACCGCGGGAGGCCTAGGCGCGCAGGACGTCGCGTCAGCACTGGCGGCGGCCGCGGATGCCGCCTACGCCGCAGTGCTGCACCCCGTGGAGGGCACGATCCTGTCGGTCGCCAGGGGGGCAGCGCTCGGCGCGGCCGGCCGCGGCCACGGCGGCGGGCTGGTCGACGTGCTCGAAGCGGCGCGCCTGGGGGCGGCGGAGGCACTGGCACGGACACCCGAGCAGCTCCCCGTGCTCGCCGAGGCCGGCGTCGTCGACGCGGGAGGCCGAGGCTTCGTCTTGATGCTCGATGCGTTGCTGACCGTCGCAGACGGGCGTGCCCTGCCGGCAGCGCCCCCCGATGGGGCGCCAGGCGTGGCCTCCCCCTTCGGGGACGGGGGACCGGCCGAGGGGCCGGACGCCAATCGCTACGAGGTGATGTTCCTGCTCGACGCGCCCGAAGCGGCCATCGAGAGGTTCAAGGCCGCCTGGGACGCCCTGGGCGAGTCGATCGTCGTGGTGGGTGGCGGCCGGTTGTGGAACTGCCACGTGCACACCGACGACATCGGCGCCGCGATCGAGGCAGGCCTCGAGGCCGGGCGTCCACACCGCATCCGCGTCACGGACCTGCGCGAGCAGAACGACGAGCAGGCCTGGGTGCGCGCGGTCCCGGTCGATCGGGCCCGCACCCGCTGCGCTGCGGTGGCCGTCGGAGCCGGGGCGGGAGTGGAGCGGATCCTGCGGTCGCTGGGCGCAGCAGAGGTGGTCGTGGGCGGCCAGTCGATGAACCCGTCGACAGCGGAGCTGTTGGAGGCGGTCGAGGCGGCTCCATCCGACGAGGTGGTCCTGCTGCCCGACAACAAGAACGTCGTGGCCGTGGCCGGGCAGGTCGACGCCCACACCGACAAGGTCGTGCGGGTCGTGCCGACGCGGTCGGTCACCGAGGGCTTCGCGGCCCTGGTGGCGTTCGACCCTGACGCCAGCGCCCACTCCAACGTCGAGGCGATGACCGCAGCAGCGGCGGCGGTGCTAGGTGGCCAGGTGACCCGCGCCGTCCGCCCCTCGCGCTGCTCCGCGGGCACGATCGCCGAGGGCGACTGGCTCGGCATCGACGGGCAGGACGAGATCGTGGCGGTCGAGACAGCGCTGTACGACGCCGCCGTCGGCCTGCTGAGAGCCCTGGTGGGGGAGCACCACGAGGTGGTCACCATCGTGGAAGGGGAGGGCTCCGGCGGGGCGGTCACCCGGGAGCTCGTGTCCTGGCTCGCCGAGCACCGCCCCGGTACGCAGGCCGACGTCCACCACGGTGGCCAACCGCTCTACCCGTACCTGTTCGGCGTGGAGTGAGGGGAGGGATGGCCCGGCGACTGCGCCAGCTGGCGGACCTGCCCGTCCAAGTGCTCGACGGCGTCGGTGGGGAGCGTGCAGAGGCCCTGGCCCATTTCGGCATCTCCAGCGTGCTGGACCTGGTGACCTTCTACCCCCGGCGATACCTGGACCGCACCCGTCAGGAGTCCATCTCCGACCTGCGCACCGATGACGAGGCCATGGTGCTGGGCCGGGTCGTGTCCGCGTCGACACGTCGGACCCGCGGGGGCCGGGCGCTGGTGAGCATCGAGATCACCGACGGAACCGGGCGGCTCCGGGTGAGCTTCTTCAACCAGGCGTGGCGGCTGCGCCAGCTGCCCGAGGGCACCGAAGCGGTGTTCTTCGGCCGGGTGGGAGACTTCGGTGGTCGCCGGCAGATGACCAACCCCGTGGTCGATCTCGTTGGTGACCGGACCGGGCGGATCATCGCCGTGTACCCCCAGTCCGAAAAGGTCCGCCTCACCTCCGCGGAGGTGGACCGGTGGGTGGCCGAGGCGCTGGCGCGGGCCGGGTCGTTGGTCGACCCGGTGCCGGAGGCCGTGCGCGAGCGCCACGGCCTCATCGGGCGCACGGCTGCCTTCGCGGGCATCCACCGGCCCGAGTCCATGGCCGCCAAGGAAGAGGCGCGCCGTCGGTTGGTGTTCGACGAGCTGCTCGTCATCCAGCTCGCGCTGCTGTCGCGCAAGGCGTACCTCGAGCGCTCCAGCGTGGGGTTCCGACATGGTCCTCCCGGATCCCTGGTGGCCGCGCTACGGGCTCGGCTGGGCTTCGAGCTGACGCCGGACCAGGACCGGGTACTGGCCGAGATCGCCTCGGACATGGCCCGTCCGGTACCGATGCACCGGCTCCTTCAGGGTGACGTCGGCAGCGGGAAGACGGTCGTGGCCGTGGCCTCGTTGCTGATGGCGGTCGAAGGTTCCCACCAGGCGGCGTTCATGGCTCCCACGGAGGTGCTGGCCGAGCAGCATCACCGCGGGATCGCCGCCCTGCTGGAGGGCCTCGCCGTCGCCGATGGCGGCACGAGCCTGTTCGGGGAGCGGCCGCTGCGCGTCGAGCTGCTGACCAACTCGGTGACCGGTGCGGCCCGCGAACGCGTTCTCGCTGGTCTGGCCGACGGGTCGATCGACATGGTCGTCGGGACACATGCGCTGATCCAGGAGGCGGTGCGGTTCGCCTCGCTGGGTGCCGTCGTCATCGACGAGCAGCACCGCTTCGGCGTCGAGCAGCGGGCGGCGCTGCGCCACAAGTCCGGGTCGGGTGCCGTGCCCGACGTGCTGGTGATGACGGCGACGCCCATCCCTCGCACGGCGGCGATGACGGTGTACGGCGACCTGGACGTGTCGGTGATCCGCGGCAAGCCGGCGCAGCGTCGGCCGATCGAGACTGTGTGGGTTCGCGACGAGTCGGCCCAGGCTGCGGCGTGGGATCGTGTGCGCGCCGAGGTGGCGGCCGGTCGCCGCGCCTACGTCGTGGTGCCGCTGGTCGAGGGTTCGGACAAGGTCGAGGTGCGATCGGCGGTCGAGACCCACGACGAGCTGGCGGGCGGCGAGCTGGCGGGGCTCCGCCTCGGCCTGCTCCACGGGCGGTTGCCAGCGGCGCGCAAGACCGAGGTGATGGACGCGTTTCGCGGTGGCCTGCTCGACGTCCTCGTCGCCACGACGGTGATCGAGGTGGGCGTCGACGTGCCCGACGCGACGGTGATGGTGGTCCTCGACGCCGATCGCTTCGGGATCGCCCAGCTGCACCAGCTCCGGGGCCGGGTGGGTCGCGGGCCGGACCAGTCGTGGTGCTACCTGGTCGGCAGACTCGACCCCGATGTCGACTCGCGTCGGCTCCAGGCGCTCGAGGCCAGTGACGACGGCTTCGAACTGGCCGAGATCGACCTCGACCTGCGCGGCGAGGGCACGGTGTTCGGCGAGCGCCAGAAAGGTCGGTCGGATCTGCGGTTGGCGTCGCTGCGGCGTGATCGCGAGTGGGTGGCCACGGCCCGCCGGGAGGCGGCCGGCATCCTCGACGCCGACCCGGGGCTCGCCGCTTCGCCGGAGCTGCGCGACGAGCTGGAGCTGCTGGGGGATCCGGCCGACGCCGAGTTCCTCTTCAAGAGCTGACGGCGCTCACGAAGCGAGGTCCTCGGTCGTCAGCTCCAGGTACCAGACGTCGGCACAGTCGGCGCAGCGGTAGGCGACCACGTCGCCCACCTCCCAGCCGAGCTCGGGATCCTCGGGTCGAAGCCGGTGGCAGGTGCCGCCGCAGTCCACGCAGACGATCGTCGCCGCCACCACAGTCCGAGCCTCTCACGCCCTGGCGGCAGCGGACAGAGCAGCCCACGGAGCCGCGGGCGCTCCGGCTCGTGATCGCTAGCGTCGCGGGGGTGCGGGTCGTGGCCGGAACGGTGGGAGGTCGACGCCTGGCGGCGCCGCCGGGACGCAACACCCGCCCCACCGGAGATCGCGTCCGCGAGGCCGTCTTCGCTGCGCTCGGCAGCTTGGGATGGGTCGAGGGGGCGACGGTGATCGACCTCTATGCCGGCAGTGGCGCGCTGGGTATCGAGGCCTTGTCCCGGGGAGCCGTGCACGCCACCTTCGTCGAGCGTGACCGGGCTGCGCTTGAGGCGCTGCGGTCGAACCTCGCCCACACGGACCTCGCGGCGCGCGCGACCGTGGTCGCCGGGTCGGTCGAGTCCCATCTGGCGCGCGCCGGCCGGGAGGGGCGCCGCTGGGACCTGGGCCTGCTCGATCCACCCTACGGCAGCGTCAGTTTGCCCGAGCTGCTGGGCCGGTTGCCCGCCGGCACTGCTGTGGTCGAGGCCGGCGCGAGCGGGCCGGCGTGGGTCGACGAGGTGGAGGGTTGGGAGGTGGTGCGCTCCCGTCGCTACGGCGCAGCGGCGGTGACCCTGCTCTCGCGGATCTGAGCTGCGCAGGGTCTGCGGGGCGGAGTCGGGCGACTCCGCCGCCGGTCGGTTCGCGTGGGGCTAGCGTTGACGGACCGAGAGCACCCGACAGGAGGCGCTGCCGCACCGTGACCACGGTCCTCTACCCGGGCTCGTTCGACCCGCTCCACAACGGCCACCTCGAGATCATCGAGGTGGCTTCCAAGCTGTTCGACCGGGTTGTCGTGGCGGCGGTTCGCAACCCGCAGAAGGGCGGCACCCTCTTCGATCTGGCCGACCGCCAGGCGATGCTCGAGGAGTCCCTCTCGCACCTGGACAACGTGTCGGTCACGATGTTCTCGAGCCTGGTCGTGGACCTGGCGCGCGAGGTGGGGGCCGACTTCATCGTCAAGGGCCTGCGGGCGGTGTCCGACTTCGAGGCCGAGCTCCAGATGGCCCACATGAACAAGACGATCTCGGGAGTCGACACGCTTCTGATCCCCTGCGGGCCACCAGTGTCGTTCTTGGCGTCTCGGCTGATCCGTGAAGTCGCCCGCTTCGGTGGCGACGTCTCCTCGATGGTTCCCGCACCCGTGGCCAAGCGCCTCTCGGAGAGGTATCCCCGGTGAGCGACGACGACCCCGAGATCCCGCCCGAGCGTCCGGTCCGGCATCACGGCGCCGACGTGGAGCACCTGCTGAGGCGTGTGCACGACGTGGTCTCGTCTGCTCGGCCCATGCCGCTGTCGACGTCGGTCATGGTCAACCGCGACGAGCTGCTCGATCTGGTCGAGGGGGCGATCGACCGGCTGCCCGACGAGCTGCGCGCCGCCCGCTGGTTGCTCAAGGAGCGCGAGGAGTACCTGGCCCGGGTGAAGCGGGAGGGGGAGGAGATCCTCGCTCAGGCCCGGGCGCGGGCCGAGCGCATGGTGCAACGCACCGAGGTCGTCAAGGCCGCCGAGCAGCGAGGCGTTCGTATCGTGGAGGCCGCCACCGCCGAGGCGAGCCGCCTGCGCAACGAGTGCGAGGACTACTGCGACCAGCGGCTGGGGAGCTTCGAGATCGTGCTGGAGCGAACCCTGAAGATGGTTGCCGCCGGACGCGCGAAGCTCCAGGGCAGCTTCGACGTCGGTGAAGGCGGCGAGCGCGAGGGTGGCGCTGCAGGGCCGGTGCCGTCTCCGGCTGCCGACGGCGCCGGGGTGTTCGACCAGGACCGTTGAGCGTGCCCGGTCCGTTCGACGTCGCGTTGAGCGAGCCTCCGGCGCCGGGTGGGCTCGCGCCGGGCAGTGTCGCTGACCGGCACGCTGGCGTCGCTGTCCACCTCCGCCGCACGAGTCGACGACGACGCCGAGATCCGCTTCGAGGGCGAGGTCGAAGCGATCGAGGCGGGCCAGGTCACCGTCAGCGGCAGGGCGACCACCACCTGGCACGGCCCGTGCCGCCGGTGCCTCGAGGAGGTGAGCGGCCCGCTCGAGGTGGTCGTGTCGGAGCTGTTCGACCCTGCTGCGGGAGCCGACGAGGACGCCTACCCGCTCGACGGCGACCACCTCGAGCTGGCTCCGGTCCTGCACGACGCCGTCCTGCTCGCCTTGCCGATCGCTCCGCTGTGCGACCCCGGCTGTGCCGGGCCCGCCCCGGACGCCTACCCCACCGGCACCGATTCCCGGGGCGTGCCCGGCGAAGGCGGCGTAGGTGGTAGGTCCGGTCACGGCGGCGCTTCGGGTGACCCTCGGTGGGCCGTCCTGGACGCTCTGCTGGTGGGTGGGGACGAGCCCGCGGGGAACCACGGGCAGGCGCGGCACCACACGACCTGACTCCGGGGAAGCCCGGCGCTGGCGGCGGACCGGGCCCGATCGCTACCGTGTCGGGCCGCCGTGCCGGCCCGAGCGGCGTCCGATCCCTCGCGGTCGCCTTCCGGCGCAGCACCACGACCAGATCCGAGGTCCACCGATGGCCGTCCCCAAGAAGAAGACCTCCAAGGCCAAGAGCCGCAGCCGCCGGGCGAGTGCCTGGCGGCTCGATGTGCCGGCGCGCAGCGTGTGCCCCAGGTGCGGTTCGGCCAAGGTGCCCCACGTGGTGTGCGCGACGTGCGGCTGGTACCGAGGCCGCCAGGCGGTCGAGGTCGACTGAGGCGACGGCACGATGCGCCCCGTCATCGTCGACGCCATGGGCGGCGACAAGGCGCCGGCCGAGATAGTTGCCGGGGCCCGGCGAGCTGCGGGCGAGCTCGGCATCCCCGTTCGTCTGGTCGGTCGGCCCGAGGATCTCGAGGGCCTGGCCGGTGACCTGCCGATCCTGGCGGCATCGCAGGTGATCGCCATGGACGCCGAGGCTGGCTCGAGCGTCAGGCGCATGAAGGACTCCTCCCTCGTGCGGGCCGCCGAGGCCGTGCGCGACGGGACCGGCTCGGCGATGGTCTCGGCCGGCAACACCGGGGCGACGATGGCGTCGGCCCTCCTGCGCATGGGTCGCCTCAAAGGTGTGGCCCGGCCCGCCATCGCCACGCCCATTCCCGTGCCCGGCTCGACGCCCACCGTGCTGCTCGATGCCGGCGCGAACGCCGAGTGCCAGCCCGAGTGGTTGGTGCAGTTCGCCCAGATGGGCGCCGCCTTCGCCCGGGAGCGGTACGGCATCGCCCGACCCCGGGTGGGGCTCCTCTCGATTGGCGAGGAGGCCGCTAAGGGCAACTCCCTGGTCAAGGCGACCTATCCGCTGATGGACGACCCGAGGGCGCTGCGCGCCGCGGGGGCGACGTTCGTGGGCAACGTGGAGGGCCGTGACGTGATGACCGACGCCGCCGATGTCGTGGTCACCGACGGCTTCACCGGCAACGTCGTGCTCAAGACGCTCGAGGGCGGGATGCGCACCCTGATGGGAGCGGTGCTGGGGGCCTTCGACGCCGACGACTCCACCCGCCGTGCTGCCGAGGTGCTCGGGCCGGCACTCGCCCCGCTCTACGCGACCCTCGACCCCGAGTCGACCGGTGGGGCCCTGCTGCTGGGCGTGGAGGGGCTGTGCCTGATCTCGCACGGCTCGTCGAGCGCCACTGCGATGTTCAACGCGGTGCGCGTGGCCAGTGAGCTCGTCGAAGCCGATCTGCTCGGAGCGCTCCGGGCCGCCGTCGCCTGAGCCCGTAGCCCGGTCCCGTTCGGATTCGATCACAAGCGCACGAATGACCGGGTCGGTATGCTCCCGGCCCGCCTCATCAAACCGAGCGTGCAGGAGAGCCCGTGCCCGCCGAGACCCACGTCGAGCGAGGACCCATGGACCGCCAGCAGGTGTTCGAGCTGATCCGCGACCGCCTGGCCGACATCCTCGAGATCGACCCGGCCAGCATCGCAGAGGGGGCTAGCTTCTCCGACGATCTCGAGGCGGACTCGTTGGCCTTGATCGAGCTGGTCGAGGCGATCGAGGAGGAGGTGGGCGAGCGGTCGGTGGGCTTCCGCATCGAGGACGAGGACCTCGAGGACCTCAAGACCGTCCGCGATGCCGTCGACTACGTCGTCTCGCGGCTCTGAGGCCGGACCGGTTCCGCCGGGGGCCGATCTGGACGCGCTGGCGGCTCGCCTCGGCCTCGAGAACCTGCCGACCGAGCTGCTGGGCGCAGCTCTGGTCCACCGTTCTTGGTGCGCGGAGCATGCCGGTTACAGCTCCAACGAGCGCCTGGAGTTCCTCGGCGACGCCGTCCTCGGCCTCGCCGTCACCGACCGCATCTATCGGGACCACCCCGGACTCGACGAAGGGGTGCTGACCGATCTGCGCAAGTCAGCGGTCAACGCCGTGACCCTTGCCGAGGTGGCGGCGCGCCTCGAGCTGGGCGGGCACCTGGTTCTCGGCAAGGGCGAGGAGCTTCTCCGGTGGGCGCGGCAAGCCGAGCATCCTGGCCGACGCGGTCGAGGCGATCATCGGTGCCACCTACCTCCACTCTGGCTTCGATGCCGCCTGCTCCCTGGTCGACCGCCTCCTGGGGCCCACCCTCGCGCTGGGCACCGACGGCCATGTCGACCACAAGAGCAGGCTCCAGGAGCTCGTCGCCCGCCGCTTCGCCAGCGCCCCCCACTACGAGGTCGACGCCTCGGGTCCCGACCACGCGCGCCAGTTTGAGGTGACCGTCAGCGTGCACGGTGTCGCGTACGGCAAGGGCACTGGGCGCTCGAAGAAGCAGGCCGAGCAGGCGGCCGCCCGCGAGGCCGTCGCCGCCCTGTCCGTCGCCGCACCCGCCGACGCGGCGCCGCCTGCATCACCCGAACCCCCCGGAGGACCCGTCCATGGTTGAGCTCCCCGAGCTCGAGACCTTGCGCCGCGAGCTCGAGAAGGAGACCGTGGGCAAGCGGCTCCGCGCCCCGGAGGTCGCGGCGGCGTCCGTGCTGGAACGCCCGGACTCGGCGACCGAGCTGGCCGCCGCCGTCGAGGGTGCCAAGGTCAAGGGCGTGGACCGCCGTGGCGGATCCCTCGTGATGGTCCTCGACAACGCCGCTGTCCTGGCGTTCACCTTGGGTGACGAGGCCCGCCTTTTCAAGGTCACCCCCAAAGAAGCTGCTGTGCCGGGGACGGCTCTGACGCTCGCTTTCACCCAGGGAGGCTCTATCCGACTGGTCGATCCCGGCGGGCAGACCCGGGTGGTCGCCGTGCCTGCGGCCGAGCTGGGCGTGGCGGTCCCCACGACTGCCGCACCCGGGCTCGACCCCGTGGCCGACGCGGTGTCCTGGACGGCGTTCGCCCGGGTCATCCTGGGGCGTCCGGCCAAGCTCAAGGCGTCTCTGCTCGACCCCGAGGTGGTGTCGGGGATCGGTGCGGTCTACAGCGACGAGATCCTCTGGGAGGCGGGCCTGCGCTTCGACCGGATGTCCGACGAGCTGTCCTCCCAGGAGATCCGCCGCCTGTACCGCGCTCTGGTCGAGACCCTCCATGAAGCCATCAAGCACCGCGGGACCAGCCTCGGCGACGACGGCTTCGTGGATCTGTACGGCAAGCCCGGCGCCTACCAGGACGCTCTGCGGGTGTACGGGCGCGACGGGCAGCCCTGCCCGCGCTGCCGGGCGGCAGTGGCCAAGGGTCGCTTCGCCAACCGGCCTGTCTTCCACTGCCCTTCCTGCCAGGTCTGACCACGCCGGCGACCCCAGCCCGTCGCTCGCCGGGCATGCCCGAACGCCGCGGGCACAGCTCCTAGCCTTCGCCGCGGGATGTTCCTCAAGTCGCTGACCCTGAAGGGCTTCAAGTCGTTCGCCGAGACAACGGTGCTCGACCTCGAACCGGGCGTGACCGTGGTCGTGGGACCGAACGGGTCGGGCAAGTCCAACGTGGTGGACGCGATCGGGTGGGTGCTCGGTGCCCAGGCGCCTTCGAGCGTGCGCAGCCAGAAGATGGACGACGTCATCTTCGCCGGTACGGCCAAACGGGCCGCGCTCGGCCGGGCCGAGGTGAGCCTCACGATCGACAACAGCGCCGGCTTGCTGCCGATCGAGTTCTCCGAGGTGACCGTGACCCGCACGCTGTTTCGCAGGGGCGACAGCGAGTACGCGATCAACGGTTCTCCGTGCCGGCTCCTCGACGTGCAGGAGCTCCTGTCGGACTCCGGGGTGGGCCGCCAGCAGCACGTGATCGTAGGCCAGGGCCAGATCGACGCCGTGCTCAACGCCCGCCCCGAGGACAGGCGGCTGATCATCGAGGAGGCGGCAGGGGTCCTCAAGTACCGCAAGCGCAAGGAGAAGGCGGAGCGACGCATGGCTGCCACCGAGGCGAACCTGCATCGGCTGGCCGATCTGCTGCGCGAGGTCCGCAGCCAGCTGCGCCCCCTGGAGCGCCAGGCGGAGGCGGCGCGGCGCCACGGCGACGTGGCCGCGGAACTGCGTGGCCTGCGGTTGTTCCTGGTGGGTCGGGAGCTGACGACCCTCGATCGGCGTCGGGCCGACGCCGCCGCAGCCCGCGGCGAGGCGGATGCCGAGGCCACGATCGCCCGACGCCGGCTCGTCGAGCTCGACGCCGCCGTGATCGACGCCGAGTCCCGGCTGGGCCGAAGTGAGGTCGATGATCTCGCCGCGTTGGCCGCCCGGCTCGACGCCCTGCGCGAACGGGCCCGGGGTCAGGGAGCGCTCCTGGCCGAGCGCAGCAGGGGCGTCGCGCGCGAGCAGGCGGCCGCGATCGACGCGACCGTGGTCGCCACCCTCGAGGCCGAAGCCGCCAGGCTGGCCGACGAGCTCGTCGAGTTGAGCGCGGCCGAGGTGGATCTCGCCCCGGCAGCCGAGGAGCTCGACCGGGCCCAGCAGGCGCTGGAGGACGCCCGCCGAAGCGCGCTCGACGCACCTGGCACGGCGCCCGAGCCGGAGTCGGACGGAGTCGACGCAGTCGCACGTGCGGCCGAGATCCGGGGCGAGCTGGCGGCGCGACGCGGCACCGTCGAGCGGGCAGCGGCGGACGAGCGCCGCAGCGTCGATGTGGCGGAGCGCCTCTCCGGCGAGCTGGACGCAGCGAGGACCTATCTCGAACGTCTCGAAGTCGAGGCTTCTCCGGGCTGGAGGGCCGCGCAGTCGAGGCAGCCGCCGAGGCGACGGCCGCCGAGGCCGATCTGCGCGCCGCGACCGCCGACTCGGGCGCCGCGCAGGCCGCACACGGTTCGGCCCAGGCATCCCGGGCGGCGGCGACGGCGCGGGCCGAGACCCTCGCCCAGGCTCTCGACGACGTCCACCGCCGTGCCGGCACGCAGCGCCTGGCCGGGCTGGCGGGCGTCGTGGGCACCTTGCTCGATCTGGTGGTGATCGACGTGGGGTGGGAGGCGGCGGTCGAGGCGGCGGTCGGTGAGGCGCTCGATGCAGTAGTGGTCGACTCGACCGGGACCGCCCTGGAGGCGCTGGCGATGCTCGCCGGTGGTGCCGCGGGCACCGACCGGGCCTCCGCCGTCGCCGGGGTCGTACTGGCGCTCGGAGGCCCGCACCCGCCCCATGCGCCGGCAGCGGCGGGCACACCGGTGCGCCACCATGTCCGCAGCGACGACGCCGCTGTAGACCGCCTGCTCGACGCGCTGGTCGGCGGCGCGACCTGCGTCGGGGGTGCGTGGCGAGCGGCCCTCGAGGCAGCCGTCGGGTCGCCCGGATCGGTCGTGGTGACACGTGAGGGGGACCGCTTCTCGACCCATGGCTGGAGAGTCGGAGGGCGCGCCAGAGGGGTGACGGCGGCCGCGCTCGACGATGCCCGCCGTCAGCAGCGAGAGGCGGTGGCAGGCGCGTCGGAGGCGGCCGAGGTGATGAGTGCCGCCGAGGCTCGCATGCAGCAGGCGTCGGCGCGCCAGCTCGAGGTGGCCATCTTGCTCGACGAGCTCGGGCGCCGGCTGTCGGCCGGAGGTATCGAGCGCGAGCGGGCGGCGCGCTGGATCGCCGACACGACCGGCGCTCTGGCCGACGCCCGCGAACGCCTTGCCACTGCTGCGGCCGAGCGAGAGCGCGAAGCAGCCCGGGTCCGCGAGCTCGAGGAGCTGGTGCCGGTCCTGGAGGCCAGGGAGGCGGCCGAGGCCCGCCGTGGGGCCGAGCGAGCCGCGGCCGAGCGTCGGATCCAGGAACAGGCGGCGGAGGTGGGTGCCATGCGAGCTGACCTCGAGCGGCGCGCCGCCGCCATCGAGGGGCGGCGCCAATTCCTGACCGAGCGCCAGCGCGCGATCGAGGCCCGCCTGGCCGATCTCGCCGACCAGCGCGTCGGCGCCGCGGCTAGGCGGGCTCGCCTCGAACGTGCCGCGGCTGCGCTCGCGTCGTTGTCCGAGGTGGTTCAGCGCTGCGACGACGAGCTCCGGTCCACCGCTGCGGAGCTCGCAGGCGCCCGCCGGGCCCGGGCCGAGGCCGACCGCGCCGTTCGCTCGGCGCTCGACTCCCACCGGGCCGAGCGCGTCGCGACCGAGCGCCGGCTCGAGGAGATCCGTGATCGTGCCACCCGCGCCGAGCTGGAGCGCTCCGAGGCAGACCTCCGTCGCGAGGCGACCGTGGCTGCGTTGCGGGCGGAGCTCGACGCCGAACCTGAAGCCGCGGTGGGGGCCACAGCGCCCGAGCTGCCCGTCGGGGTCACCCCGGCGGCCCGGGCGCGCGAGCTCGAGCGGGAGCTGCGGTTGATGGGGCCGATCAACCCCCTGGCGCTCGAGGAGTTCACCGCCCTCTCGGAGCGCCACGAGTTCCTCGAGGCCCAACTCGACGACGTGCGCGGGGCACGGCGCGAGCTGTCCAAGGTGATCCGGGCGGTGGACGCCGAGATCATGGCCGTGTTCTCGGCCGCGTTCGCCGACGTCGCCGCCAACTTCTCAGCGCTGTTCGAGACGTTGTTCCCCGGCGGCCAGGGTTCGTTGCGCCTCACTGATCCCGACGACCTGCTCGCCACCGGCATCGAGGTCGAGGCCCGACCCTCGGGCAAGAACGTCCGCAAGCTCTCGCTGCTGTCGGGCGGGGAGCGCTCGCTGACGGCGATGGCGTTCCTGTTCGCGGTGTTCCGCAGCCGTCCCTCGCCCTTCTACGTGATGGACGAGGTGGAGGCGGCCCTGGACGACGTGAACCTGCACCGCTTCTTGGACCTGGTCGCCGAGTTCCGACGCGAGGCGCAGTTGATCATCGTGAGCCACCAGAAGCGCACGATGGAGGCGGCCGACGTCCTCTACGGCGTGACCATGGCACCGGGCGGTTCCAGTCGTGTGGTGAGCGAGAGGGTGGTCAGCGTCGCCTGATTCGCTGTGAGGCATCGGTTGTCCTGCCCTGGCAACGGCCGCCCCTTCCCAGCGATCGATGACGACCGCCCGCGTCGTTGCACCGGTACCTCGGGGCTGGCCCTGGAGCCTCTGCCTCGACATGGCGTCGCCCGCTCGTCCGCGCGCCGTGTGACCCTCGATGCCGCGCGCCCGGGCGGAGGGGAGGCGGTCGAGTGCGGCGAGCACGTCGTCCATGCCGATGGCGAGGACCACCTAGGGCGTGGCGGCGCGGCGGACGCCGATGTTCCGGCCCGGCGCGCCGATGTTGCGTCCGAGGGGTGACCACGTCGACCCCGGGATGCGACGCCCCGCGGCGCCGGTCCCGTCCACCGAGCCGTTGTCGACGACGATCGGGGGCGGCGACGGGAGGGAACCGAGGTGGTCGAGCGTGCGCAAGAGACCGCCTGCCCTCGTGCTCCGTTGCTCCTCCCACCATGGCGTCTCTGCCAGTGGCGGCTCCGGGCACTTGGATGGCTGGGAAGCTCGGACCGACCCAGCACCTCGTCGACCCTGCACACGAGCCTGCCGGGCGCGCCGGGGCCGCTCAGACCGAGCTGGGCGCGTGCGCTGCGGTGGGGTCCTGCGCGGGAACGACCCTCGGGGCGGGGACGGTGGAGAGAACCCTGGCCAGGAGGTGGTCGGCCTCGAGGCCCTGGGCCAGCGCCTCGTAGGACAGAGCCAGGCGGTGGCGCAGCACGTCCGGTGCCACGTCGAAGACGTCTTGGGGCAGCACATAGCCCCGGCCCCGCAACAGCGCGAGGGCGCGGCCGCCAGAGACCAGGCCGAGGCTGGCTCTCGGCGACGCGCCATAGGCGATGAGGCCTTCGAGGTCGCCCAGGGCATAGCGTCGGGGCTCGCGGGTGGCGCTGACGAGGCTCACCGCATAGTCGATCACGGCGGCATCCACATAGACGTCGTCGGCGGCCCCCTGTAGCGCGATCAAGCGGTCCAGGCCGAGCACCTCGGTCGCGCAGGGCGGGTGCACCCCCATGCGGCGAACGATCTCGGCCTCCTCGGCGATCGTCGGGTAGCCGACGACCACCTTCATCAGGAACCGGTCGCGCTGGGCGTCGGGCAGCGGGTACACGCCCTCGGACTCGATCGGGTTCTGAGTGGCCAGGACGAGGAAGGGTTGGGGCACCTCGAAGGTGGTGCCACCGATGGAGACCTGGTGCTCCGCCATCACCTCGAGCAGCGCCGACTGCACCTTCGCCGGCGCCCGGTTGATCTCGTCGGCGAGCAGGAAGTTCACGAAGACCGGGCCGAGCTCGACGTCGAAGCTCTCCGTCGAGGCGCGGTATATCCGGGTGCCGGTGATGTCGGCGGGCAGGAGGTCGGGCGTGAACTGGATGCGGGCGAAGCTTCCACCGACCACCCGGGAGAGGGTCTCCGCTGCGAGGGTCTTGGCCAGGCCCGGGACGCCTTCGAGCAGGCAGTGGCCGCGCGCCAGCAGGCAGACCAGCAGCCGCTCGACGAGCCGGTCCTGGCCCACGATGACCTTGCGCGTCTCGAGGATGACCCGCTCGAGCTCGACGGCGGCTGCTGCCACAGGATCCTCGCTCGGGGGGGCCATCGCGGCGCCAGGCTAGGCGCCGGCCGGTCGGAGGCCACGCCGGTTGCCCGTTACGCTGCCCGACCGTCATGGAAGTGCTCATCGTGGTCCTCGTGGTCCTCGTGGTCCTCGTGGTCGTGGCGGTGGCCGGCGGTGCCGGCTTGGCGCTCGTCGCCTCTCGCCGGCGCGGGCTCGACCTCGAGCCGCCCACGCGCCGCACCCCACCCGATCCCCCCCGGTCCGCTGTGCCCCACAGCGGCCCCGGCGTCGAAGCCGTCCCCGATGACCTCGTCGAGGAGATCGACCGGGCTCTCGCCGACGTCGGCATCGAGGCTCCGGCGCCGCCGACGGAGGAACCCGCCCCCGAGCCGCCGGCCACCGAGCAGCCGACGCTGCGCGCCCGGTTGGCCAAGGCGCGGGGCGCGCTGGCCGGCTACGTGGGATCCATCCGCTCGCGCGCGTCGATCGACACGGAGACCTGGGACGAGCTCGAAGAGGCACTGATCCGCGCCGATGTCGGTGTCACCACCACCACCACCATCCTCGAAAGGCTGAGGGCCACGGCATCCGCCGAGGGCATCACCGACCCCGACGTGCTGCTCGACGCGCTCAAGGAGCAGCTCAAGGCCGACCTCGCCCCAGGTGACCGCGCCCTGCACGTCGACCCCGGCGGAGCACCCGACGTGTGGTTGTTCGTGGGGGTGAACGGGGTGGGCAAGACCACCACGATAGGCAAGGTGGCCCGCCAGCAGATCGACGCCGGCCTGCGTGTGGTCATGGCCGCCGGCGACACGTTCCGGGCGGCCGCTGCAGAGCAGCTGGGGACCTGGGCGGAGCGCACGGGCGCCGAGCTGGTGCGCGGAGCCGAGGGCGGCGACCCTTCGTCGATCATCTTCGACGCCGTGCAGCGGGCCGCGGCACGGTCCCGCGACCTCGTGCTCGCCGACACGGCAGGGCGCCTGCACACCAAGGTCAACCTGATGGAGGAGCTGCGCAAGGTCCGCCGGGTGGCCGATCGCGGTCCCGGGCGGGTGCGCGAGGTGCTCCTGGTGCTCGACGCCACCACCGGGCAGAACGGCTTGGTGCAGGCCCGCCAGTTCACCGAAGCGGTCGATCTGACGGGGGTGGTCCTCACCAAGCTCGACGGGTCCGCGAAAGGTGGGATCGTGCTGGCGATCCAAGCCGAGCTGGGCATCCCCATCAAGCTCGTAGGCCTGGGCGAGGGTGTCGAAGACCTCGTGCCCTTCGAACCCGAGGAATTCGTCGAGGCCCTCTTCGAGGCCTGATCCGCCCCGGTTAGCGTCGGCCCGCCTGGAGCTAGCCTGGTGGCGCCGCGCACCGAAGGACCGGAGAACCCCCATGTTCAGCTTGCTGCTGCTGCCGTTTCGTCTCACCACCGGCGCCGCCAAGGCCGGCTACCGGACAGGCCGGCTGCTGGGCTACCGGAGGATCTTCGTCTTCGGTACCGGTGTCGTCGCGGGCCTGTTGGTGGCGCCGATGCCGGGCCGCGCGCTGAGAGCCCGCCTGTCGCGCATGGTCGACCAGGTTCGTCCCTCCGACGATGGCACCCTGGCCGAGCGAGTCCGCTTCGAGCTGTCGCACTCCCCGCGGACGTGGCACCTACCCCAACCCGCCGTCGAGGTGATCGCCGGCACCGCGGTGCTGCGCGGCGAGGTGCCCCACGCCGAGGGCCGAGCCGAGCTCGGTCGAGCGGCCGCCGCTGTTTCCGGCGTGGTTGGCGTCGACAACCTGGTGTCGGTCGCGTCGTTGGCGGAGGCCAACGGGAGCGTCTGAGCTGACTGGCCGACGGCTCCGGTAGCATCGCCGCCCGCATGTTCGAGGCGCTCTCCGACCGGTTCGACGGGATCTTCAAGCGGCTGCGCGGACGGGGCAAGCTGCGAGAGGCCGACATCGAGGAGGTGCTGCGCGAGATCCGCGTCGCGCTGCTCGAGGCCGACGTCAACCTCACGGTCGTGCGCACCGTGCTCGGCCGCATCCGCGAGGCGGCCGCCGCCGCCGACCTGTCGGCCGTCCTCAACCCCGCCGAGCAGGTCGTCAAGATCGTCCACAACGAGCTCGTGCAGGCCCTGGGCGGCGAAGCGATCCGCGTCACCTACGCCTCGCGCCCTCCCACCGTGGTGCTCATGGCTGGCCTGCAGGGCTCTGGCAAGACGACCAACGCGGCGAAGCTGGCCCGCTGGTTCAAGCAGCAGGGCCGCAACCCGGTCATGGTCGGCGCCGACCTCCAGAGACCGGCGGCGGTCGAGCAGCTGCGCACCCTGGGTGACCAGGTAGGCGTCCCGGTGTTCAGTCAGCCCGGCGACCCCGTCGACACCGCCCGTGCGGGCCTCGACGAGGCGCGCCGGTTGGGGCGTGACGTGTGCATCGTCGACACCGCTGGCCGGCTGGCCATCGACGTCGAGTTGATGGACCAGGTCCGCCAGATCTCCGATGCCGTGGAGCCCGACTACACGTTCCTCGTCGTCGACGCCATGACCGGTCAGGACGCGGTCACCGTCGCCGAGTCCTTCAACGAGGCTCTGGCTCTCGACGGGGTGATCCTGACCAAGCTCGACGGCGATGCCCGCGGTGGCGCCGCCCTGTCGGTCAAGGAGGTGGTGGGCAAGCCCATCGCCTTCGCCTCCACGGGGGAGAAGCTCGCCGACTTCGACCTGTTCCACCCGGACCGCCTCGCCGGGCGGATCCTGGGGATGGGCGACGTGCTGACCCTGATCGAGAAGGCCGAGCAGGTCTACGAGACCGAGGAGGCCGAAGCGGCGGCGGCGAGGATGCTCGAGGGCCGCTTCACCCTCGAGGACTTCCTGGACCAGATGCAGCAGCTCAAGAAGATGGGTCCGCTGCAGAACCTCGTCGGCATGCTCCCGGGGATGCCCAGGGAGCTGCGCAACGCCGAGATCGGTGAGGACCAGCTCGCCCGGGTCGAGGCGATCATCCGTTCGATGACGCCCGCGGAACGGGCCGATCCCGACCGCATCGACGGCTCGCGGCGTGCCCGCATCGCTCGCGGCTCGGGGACCGACACCGCCGAGGTGTCCCAGCTGTGCAAGCAGTTCAAGGAGATGCAGAAGATGATGCAGCGCCTCCCCGGCTTCGCCGGTGGCAAGCGCGGCGGTTCGAAGGGCAAGGCCAAGAAGGGTCGCAAGGGCGGCGGTCGGGTCACCGCCCCCAAGGGTTCGGCGCCCGAGCCCAAGAGGCCCTTCACGCTGCCGGGCTTGCAGTGACCGACCGACGTGGCGCACCATGGTCAGCCGCCCGGCTCCGTCTCAGGCCGCTGGTGCCGTGACGTCGACCGAGAGGACTCCAACGTGGCCGTGAAGCTCCGCCTGATGCGGATGGGCAAGAAGAAGCAGCCGACATACCGCGTCGTGGCCGCCGACGCCCGGTCGCCTCGCGACGGACGCTTCATCGAGATCCTCGGTACCTACGACCCCCGCCAGGATCCTTCGGTGGTCCGGCTCGACGCCGGTCGGGCCCGGGAGTGGATCCGCAACGGAGCCCAGCCGACCGACACGGTCCGGCGCCTTCTCGAGATAGCGGAGTCCCAGCCGGCCGAGGCCGCCGCAGCGCTCGACACCGACTCGTGAGCGAGCAGCAAGTGCCCGTCGAGGACGACCCGGCGACCGAGGACGACCCGGCGCCCGTCGCCGCCGACGTGCTCGACGTCATCGTCGCTGCACTCGTCGACGATGCCGACGCCGTCCGGGTGGACGCCGCCGAGCGCCGTGGCCGAGTGCGTCTCGAGGTGCGGGTCGCGCCTGGCGAGATGGGCCGGGTGATCGGCAAGCGGGGACGCGTTGCTGCGGCTATCCGGACCGTGGTGCGCGCCGCGGCGGTCAAGGACGGCGTCGAGGTCGACGTCGAGTTCGAGGACTGACCGGGCGCTCTGCGTCCGCAGCCCGGGCTCGTCGCGTGGAGCTCGAGATCGGCCGCGTCGGCCGAGCCCACGGAGTGCGGGGAGAGGTGTCCGTAACTCTGCTCACCGATCGGGTGTCGCGCCTGGCCCCGGGCACGGAGCTCTCCAGCGAGCGTGGTTCGCTCCGGGTCGCCTCGGCCAGGCCGCACCAGCGCGGGTGGCTCGTGCGCTTCGAGGGCGTCGAGGACCGCGCCGCTGCCGAGGCCCTGCGGGGCACGGTGCTGCTAGCGGAGGCCGAACCCTCCGAAGCGGGTGAGCTGTGGGTCCACGAGGTGGTCGGAGTGCCCGTGGCCCTTGCCGACGGCACCTCGATCGGGTCCGTGAACGCGGTCCAGGCGAACCCCGCTTCGGACCTGCTCGTGCTCGACGGAGGGGAGTTGGTTCCGGTGGCCTTCGTGGTCGACGAGCGACGCGACGGTGGGCGCCTGGTGGGCCTGGTGGTCGAGCTCCCCGAGGGTCTGCTCGATCTGTGAGCCGTGCGGGGGCGCTTGAGCGCTGCCGCGCGCTGTGCAAGCGTCCGCCGCGCTGTGCGCATCGATGTGTTCACCATCTTCCCCGACCTGGTCGAGGGCTTCGCACGAGAGAGCCTGCTCGGACGGGCGCGCCGGGCGGGGCTCATCGAGTTGGGGGTGCACGACCTGCGATCGGGGACCAGCGACGTCCACCGTTCGGTGGACGACTCTCCATTCGGGGGCGGGGCCGGGATGCTGCTGCGACCCGAGCCGATATTCACGGTGGTCGAGCGGGTGGCGCCTCCCCGCCCCCTGCTGTACCTGAGCCCAGCTGGGGAGCGCTTCGACCAGTCCCTCGCCCGGCAGCTCGCGGCGGGGGAGGGCTTCAGCTTGCTCTGCGGACGCTACGAGGGCGTAGACGAGCGGGTGAGGCGGCATCTGGTCGACGGCGAGCTGTCCCTGGGCGACTTCGTGCTGGGTGGGGGCGAGGTCGCGGCGATGGCCGTGCTCGAGGCCGTCGGACGGTTGGTGCCGGGTGTGATGGGCAACGAGGTCTCGGCCGAGGACGAGTCGTTCGCCGAGGGTCTGCTCGAGTATCCGCAATACACCCGGCCGGCCACCTTCAGGGGTTGGCAAGTGCCCGAGGTGCTGCGTTCGGGTGACCACGGGCGCATCGCCCGCTGGCGCCGGGCCCACGCCCTGGCGCGAACCCTGGCCGTCCGTCCCGATCTCGTGCAGGCTCGGGGCGGGCTCGACGACGACGACCTGGCCCTGCTGCGCTCCGAGGGCCTCGATCCCCCGCACCCCCCCGGAGCGGATCGCCCCTCCGCGTGAGCGTTGGACCCTCTGGCGGGTCGCGCCTAACCTGCGCCGTTCCCCGCCCCAGCCCGGAGCTCCGCCATGCGCCCCACCGACCTCGTCGACAAGAGCCGACTTCGAGCCGACCTCCCCGACTTCTCCCCCGGCGACACCCTCAAGGTGCACGTGCGGGTGGTGGAGGGCGCCAAGGAGCGGGTGCAGGTCTTCCAGGGCGTGGTGATCCGCCGCTCGGGTGGCGGTCTGCAGGAGACCTTCACCGTGCGCAAGGTCAGCTACGGGGTCGGCGTTGAGAGGACGTTCCCCCTGCACACGCCCTCGGTCGCTCGCATTGAGCTGGTCACCCGGGGCGACGTGCGCCGGGCGAAGCTGTATTACCTGCGCGACCGGGTGGGGAAGGCCGCCAAGGTCAAGGAGAAGCGCGAGCGCTGAGCTCGTGCCGGCGCCCTCGTCGGATGTCGCTCCCCCGTGTCGCAGCACCGGCGTAGCCTGGGCGCCGTGTCTACCGAGGACCTGGAGCGCTACGAGGCCGAGATCGAGCTCCAGCTCTACCGGGAGTACAAGGACGTCGCACCGATGTTCACCTACGTGGTGGAGACCGAGCGGCGCTTCTACCTGGCCAACGAGGTCAACCAGCAGGTGCACCACTCCGAGGGTCGCACCTACGTCGAGCTCGAGCTGCGCGACGCCTGGGTTTGGGACATGTACCGCACATCGCGGTTCGTGTCGCACGTGTCGGTGGTGACGTTCAAGGACGTCAACGTCGAGGAGCTTCCCCGCAAGGACCTGTGACCCCGGGCGCCCGTCGCCGCCAGACCGGGATCGCCGGGGAGCTGAAGGCGGCGCGGTGGTACGAGTCCCACGGCTACCGGGTGGTGGCCCGGAACTGGCGGTGCCGCCTGGGCGAGCTCGACCTGGTGGTGCAGCGCGGCGACCTGTTGGTCTTCGTCGAGGTGAAGTCCCGATCGGGCACCGGCTTCGGAGCTCCGGCCGAGGCGGTCGGCCCGGCCAAGCAGCGCCGGGTGAGGGCCCTGGCCGTGCAGTTCTTGCAGGAGCGCGGGTGGCGCGCCGCCGAGATCCGCTTCGACGTGGCCGCCGTGCTCGGTGCGCGCGTCGAAGTCGTCGAGCACGCCTTCTAGGCGCCGGATCCGGCTGAGCGCGTCAGCCCAGCAGCGCCCACAGCACCAGCAGGGCGCACACCACCAGCGCCGAGGCGACCAGCACGTAGTCGCCGTTCGAGGTGCGGTGCGGACGGAACGGGTTGAGACCCATCGGCTGATTCTCGCGCCCCGGCCCTTCTCGCCGTCACCGGTCTCGCCTAGCATCCGAGCAGTCCTCGGTGGCTGCTGTGGCCCCTCCCGAACGCCTCGTACCACGGAGGACCTCGTGATCGCTGCCATCGCTTCGGCGTCCCTGCTCGGAGTGGACGGCCATGCCGTCACCGTCGAGGCGCAGGTCAGTCCTGGCCTGCCGGGCGTGAGCATCGTCGGGCTGCCCGACGCAGCCTGCCGCGAAGCACGCGACCGGGTCCGCTCGGCGCTGGTGTCGTCGGGGTTGCCTTGGCCGCAGCGCAGGGCCACGGTGAACCTTGCCCCGCCCACCTTGCGCAAGCTGGGGTCCGGCCTCGATCTGCCCATCGCGGTGGCGCTGCTCGTGGCCATGGGGGAGCTGCCCGCTCCCGACGGTGTCGCCTTCATCGGCGAGCTGGGCCTCGACGGCACCCTGCGATCGGTGCCCGGCGTCGTGTGCCGGGTGGGGGCGGTGCGCACCCCGCTGGTCGTCGTGCCCGCCGAGCGCGGGAGCGAAGCTGCCGCCACCGGTCATGCGCGGGTCCTCGTGGCCCGAGATCTGGCCCAGGTGGTGCGCTGCCTGCGCGGCGAGCAGGCCTGGGAGCCGGTGCGCGAGGCACCTGCGCCACCCGGTCGGCCCTCCGGGCTCGACCTGGCAGACGTGCGGGGACAGCCGCTGGGTCGCCTGGCGCTGGAGGTCGCCGCAGCCGGGGGCCACCACCTGTTGCTCTCGGGTCCGCCCGGCGCCGGCAAGACGATGTTGGCGGCCCGGCTCCCGGGCATCCTGCCCGCCCTGTCGGCGGCCGAGGCCCTCGAGACGACCCGGATCCACTCCGCCGCCGGGCTCTCCCTGCCTGAGGGTGGTGTCGTTCGCCAGCCACCGTTCCGGGCGCCGCACCACGGCGCGTCGGCCCCGGCGCTGGTGGGTGGAGGCGGCCCAGCTCTGCGGCCGGGCGAGATCAGCCTGGCGACCAACGGCGTCCTGTTCCTCGACGAGCTGGGCGAGTTTCCCGCGGCAGTGCTCGACGCGCTGCGCCAGCCGCTCGAAGAGGGTGTGGTGAGGGTTGCACGTGCCGCGGCGACGGTGACCCTCCCCGCCCGCTTCCTGCTCGTGGGCGCCACCAATCCGTGCCCGTGCGGCCAGGGGAGCCGCCCCGGGGCGTGCTCGTGCCCTCCGGGCACGTTGGCCCGCTACCGCCGCCGGCTGTCGGGGCCGCTGCTCGATCGCTTCGACCTGAGGGTCGAGGTGCCGCGCCCACCCGTCGCCGATCTGCTGGGAGCTGGCACAGCCGAGGCATCCGCTGTGGTCTCGGCTCGGGTGGCCTCGGCTCGGGCGCTGGCCGCCGGGCGCGGCGTGGTCACCAACGCGGCCCTGACCTCCTCTCAGCTCGAGGCCACGGCCCCGCTCGACGCCGCCGCCGCGGCGGCCCTGCGGACCGCGCTGGGGCGTGGCCGGCTCTCCGCGCGGGGTCTGCACCGTGTGCGGCGGGTAGCGCGCACCATCGCAGACCTGGCCGGGCGCGAGGGTCCCCTGGGCGCCGACGACGTCTCCCTGGCGCTCGCGCTGCGCGCGCCCACGCCCGCCGAGTCGCTCCCGGTGGCCGGGTGATCGCGCCCGTCGACGACGCGGCAGCCGTGGCCCTCGCCGGCCTTCCGGGCATGGGACCGGCCCGACTCCGCTTCGTGCTCGAGGGCCGGTCCCCCTCGCAGGCGTGGGCGGCGGTCCGGACCGGTCTGCCATGCTGCGGCGCCGGCGACGACAGGGCCTTGGGGCCTGATCCGGCCGGGCTGCGCGCGGCGTGGCGTGGCGCCGCGTCCGGGGTCGATCCGATCGAGCTCTGGTCGCGTCATCGGTCGCTGGGGATCGGGGTGGTCCGCCGGGGCGAGCCCGGATATCCCGCTGCGCTGGCAGGCGACCCCGAGCCACCGTCGGTGCTGTTCTGGCTCGGCGAGCTGGGCGTGCTCGACGAGCGGGCGAGGGTCGCCGTCGTCGGGACGCGACGCTGTACACCCACGGGCGAGGCCGTCGCCCGGGAGATGGGCGGGTCGCTCGCAGCGGCCGGGGTGAGCGTGGTCTCGGGCCTGGCGCTGGGCATCGACGCCGCCGCGCACCGCGGTGCGCTCGGAGTGAGCGGCGCCACGCCCGTCGCGGTGGTGGGCAGCGGCCTCGACGTCGTGTACCCGAACGCCAACGCCTCGCTGTGGGCCCAGGTCGCCGAACGAGGCGTCGTGGTGTCGGAGGCCCCTGCGGGGGCCAGGCCGCTCCCGTGGCGGTTCCCGGCGCGCAACCGCATCATCGCCGGGCTATCGGCCGTTGTCGTGGTGGTCGAATCGCCGGCCGCTGGCGGGTCGTTGCACACCGCCGCCGAGGCCGCAGATCGGGGCATTCCGGTGCTGGCAGTGCCCGGCTCGGTGCGCAACCCGGCCTCGGCGGGCACGAACGACCTGCTCCACGCCGGTGCCGGACCGGCCCGCGACGCTCTCGATGTTCTCGTCGCTCTCGGGCTGGAGGGCGGTGTCGACCCGGCGGCGACGGCCCGAGCGCCTCATGGCCCGACGCTCGACGCTGCCGCTCGCGCGGTGCTCGACGCGCTCGCCGGGGAGTCGGCGACCATCGACGACCTCGCGCTGCGCTGCACCTTGGCCCTGGCAGAGATCACCGGTGCTCTCGACCGCCTGGTCGACGCCGGAGTGGTGCACGTCGATGGTGCCTGGTACTGCCGTGTTCGGTGAGGGTCGATCGCCGCGGGCCGCCCGGTGGCTACCGTCGGCCCGATGGGCTGGTCGATCGACGAGTTCGTGGCGTCGCTCACGGCCTTGTCGGCCCGTACCGTGGTCGCGTACCGCGGGGACATCGAAGCGTTCGTATCCTGGGCCGGCTCGGTCGGCGTCGCCGATCCGGTCGAAGTCGACCGCTCGCTGCTACGTCGCTACCTGGCCGAGCTGCACCGCGGCCGGCATGGCTCGGCGATCGATGGCTCGAAAGACCTCGACCCTGCGGCGCTACTTCGCCTGGGCCACGCGACGCGGCCTTGTGCCGGGAGACCCGACGGCGACGCTGTCCGTGTCTGCTGGCGCAGGCCGGCTGCCCCGGGTGCTGCACGCCGACGAGCTGGTCGGCCTGCTCGACGACCCTCGGCCCGACGCTCGTGCCGACCCGGTATGGCGGGCCCGTGACGACGCCGTGCTCGAGGTGCTCTACGGCAGCGGCCTGCGGGTGGGTGAGCTCTGCGGGCTCCGTCTCGACGAGGTCGACCTGGGGCGCGCGCGCCTGGTCGTGCGGGGCAAGGGGGGCAAGTCCCGCCTGGTGCCGCTCAGCGCGCCGGCCGTTGCCGCGCTCGATCGCTGGATGGGCTGGGCGAGGGCCAGGGTCCCCGCCCCGGACCGGCCGCTCGAGCCGTCCGACCAGGCGCTGGTCTTCCGCAATCGGCGGGGCCGACCCATGTCGCCACGCGACGTGCGCCGCCTGCTCGACCGCCGCGCGCCCAACCCCACGCACCCGCACGCCCTACGGCACACGTTCGCCACGCACCTGCTCGACGGTGGTGCCGACCTGCGCGTGGTCCAGGAGCTGCTCGGTCACACCGACCTGTCGACGACCCAGCGGTACACTCACGTCAGCCGGGAGCGCCTCCGGGCCGTTTACGACGGCGCACACCCACGGGCGCGGGGATGATGTCGTGACCAATAACGCCGAGCCCGACCTCGATGCGCTCTGGAGCGACTACAAGCGTGAGGCGACTCAGGAGCTTCCGCGACCGCCTGATCGTGCACTACGCGCCCCTGGTCAAGTTCGTCGCCGGCCGGGTGGCGGTGGGTCTGCCCCAGAGCGTGGACCAAGCCGACCTGGTCAGCTACGGGATCTTCGGCCTGATCGACGCCATCGAGAAGTTCGACCCAGCCCGCGGCTTCAAGTTCGAGACCTATGCGATCGCTCGAATCAAGGGCAACATCCTCGACGAGCTGCGCTCCATCGACTGGGTGCCCCGTTCGGTGCGTGCCAAGGCCCGTTCGATCGAGAAGGCCTACTCCAAGCTCGAAGGCCAGCTGCACCGCACGCCTTCCGAGCACGAGCTCGCCGCGGAGCTGGACCTGACCGACTCCCAGCTGCAGAGCGCGCTGTCGCAGATCTCCTTCGTGGGCATCGTGGCGCTCGACGAGATGCTGTCCTCCGGCGATCGGGGTGACGGCATCACCCTGGGCGACACCATCGCCGACCAGGGTGCTGGCCCGGTCGACGCATACGAGGTCGAGGAGATGCGGAGCATCCTCGGCGACGCCATAGCCCGACTCCCCGAGCGCGAGAAGGTCGTGCTGACGCTCTACTACTACGAGGGCCTGACCCTTGCCGAGATCGGCTCGGTCCTCGGAGTGACCGAGAGCCGCGTCTGCCAGATCCACACCAAGGCCGTGCTCCAACTGCGCTCTCGCATGGCGGCGTCCGAGCGCGAGCCCGCCTGACATCGACCTCGCCTTGACCTAGCGGCCCTGAGCCGCCGCCGTGCCGGGCCCTGCGCCCGATCTTCCCCCTCGTGACCGCGTCGCGTCCGGGGAGAGCCCGTGTCTGAACCAGCCCGAGCGCCGGTGGTGCTCACGGTCCTGATGTCCGTCGTGGTCGGCTCGGTCACCGCCGTGGTCCGGCCCGCCGGGGCGCAAGGCCCGCCAGGGCCTTACCGTCCCCCCGTCGAGGCCCAGGTGCTCGACGGGTTTCGACTCCCGGCGGGGCCCTACTCCGCCGGCAACCGGGGCATCGAGTACGACACGGAGCCCGGCCAGCCGGTGCACGCAGCCGCCGGCGGGGAGGTCAGCTTCGTGGGGCCCGTGGCGGGGACCCTGCACGTCACCGTGCTCCACCCCGACGGGGTGCGCACCTCGTACTCGTTCCTCGACGAGGTGGCCGTGCACCTCGGCGAGCGGGTGCAGGCCGGACAGGTGGTGGGGCGGGCGGGCGAGGTCCTCCACCTCGGCGCCCGGCGCGGCTCCGCGTACTTCGACCCGGCGTCGCTGTTCGAGACGTCGCGGCCGCGAGTGCGGCTGGTGCCATTCGACGACCCGGTGGGCGAGGGCGGGAGCGGGGAGCGCTCTGCGCTCTCGCAGCTCATCGGCGGCGCGTCGCGCGTGGTGCGGGGCACCGGTCGGGTCCTGGCGGCGGGAGGCGCGGCAACCCTGGACCGTGCGGCCGGCGGTGTGCGTGAGGTGCTGCGCCCCGATGGTCCCGTTGCACATGTGCTCGTAAACGGCCTGCCCGGCTCGAGCGCGGTACGGGTGCTGCGCGCCATGGAGGTGGTCCACGGCGCCTGGGGTCGTTCCCATCGCGAGTGCACCTCGAGTTCGTCGTCGCCACCGCCCGTGTGGCCCGGGACCCGGGTGGCGGTACTGGTGGGTGGGTTGGGTTCCAGCTCGCAGAGCGCCGCGATCGACGATCTCGGCACCGACCGGCTCGGCTACTCGTCGGGCGACGTTGCGCGCTTCTCCTACGCAGGGGGCAGGGTGCCCGAACGGTCCGGCTCTTCATCAGGCGGCACCGCCGGGAGTCTGAAGGACATCACAGCCCGGCCCTATCGCGCAGCGGACACCCAGGGCGACCTGCGGGTAGCCGGTCGGCGACTGGCGGATCTGGTCGAAGAGGTGGCCCGCCGCCGGCCCGGGGTTCCGGTGGACGTGCTCGCCCACTCCCAGGGCGGGCTGGTGGCCCGCTTGGCCCTGGTCGAGCTCGAGCGGCGGCACGGCCTCGGCTGGCTCGATCGCATCGGCGTGCTGGCCACCCTGGGAACTCCGCACCGGGGAGCGGACCTCGCCACCGCCCTGGCGGCCACCCGGTCGAACCGGCTCGGCCGCGTCGTCACCGATGTGGCCGGCGACGCCGCCCCGCTCGGGCTGGACCCGGGCTCCGAGGCGGTGAGCCAGCTGGCCGAGACGTCCCCTCTCATCGACCTGCTGGACCGGCACCCCATTCCGCCCGGGGTCGACGCGATCTCGATCGGGGCCCGCGGTGACCTGGTGGTGCCCTCGCCGCGGGTCGATCTCGCTGGCGCGCCCGAGGTGCTGGTGGGCCTGGCCGGCCCCACGGCCCACGACCGGTTGCCGGGCTCGACCGAGGCCCGCCGGGAGGTGGCTCTTGCCCTGGCCGGCGAACCGCCGAGCTGCGAGAGCTTCGGTGAGGCCCTCCTCGACGGCGCCGCCGGTGAGGTCATCGGCGCCGCCGAAGACGCCCTGGGTTCGCTGGCGTGGGGGCTGACCAGTCGACCGTGAAGGGCGCCGCGGGCTCCCCTTGGTCGGGTCCCGGTCCGAGCCGATAGCATCGCCCGCCGGCCCGCCGATCGGTGGGCCGATCCGACCGCACACGACCTGGCCCGGACCCTCCCACGGTCGCCGCACGAGCGGCGCTGGGCCGAGCCCCACTCAACCGAGGGAAGGAGGCGGCCTTGGCCGTCGTCACCATGAAGCAGCTGCTCGAGGCGGGCGTCCACTTCGGGCACCAGACCCGGCGCTGGAACCCGAAGATGAAGCGCTTCATCTTCGGCGAGCGCAACGGCATCTACATCATCGATCTGGAGCAGACGCTGGGTCGCATCGAGACGGCGTACGCGTTCGTCCGCGACCTGGTGGCCGACGGGGGCGAGATCCTCTTCATCGGCACCAAGAAGCAGGCACAGGACCCGATCCAGTCCTACGCCGAGAAGGTGGGCATGCCGTACATCAACCAGCGATGGCTGGGAGGCATGCTCACCAACTTCGAGACGATCTCCAAGCGGGTCGCGAAGATGCAGGAGTACCGCCGGATGAGGGCGTCGGGCGAGTTCGATGCCATGCCCAAGAAGGAGGCCCTGCTCCTGACACGCGAGCTCGACAAGCTCGAGCGCAACCTGGGCGGCATCGCTCGGATGGACAAGCTCCCCGCGGCGGTGTTCGTGCTCGACACCAAGAAGGAGCACATCGCGGTAACCGAGGCCAACAAGTTGGGCCTGCCGGTCGTCGCCGTGGTCGACACCAACTGCGACCCCGACATCATCGAGTACGTGATCCCGGGCAACGACGATGCCATCCGATCCGGCACCTTGATGTGCCGCATCGTCGCGGACGCGGTCGAAGAGGGGCGCTACATCGCCGCGCGTCGAAGCGACGCAGCCGTGCAGGTTCGCCGCAGCGAGGACGAGGAGGCCCGCGTCGCCGCCGAGCAGGCCGAGGCCCGGCGCCAGGCTCTGGCGGCCCAGCAGGCCCGCGAGCAACGCATCGCCGCCGGTCAGGGGCCCGCCGCATCCGTGCCGTCGCCGGCCGCCGTGTCGGAGGTCGCGGACATGTCGTCCGAGCCGGGGCCGACCGAGACAGGCGGCGCGCCGAACGCCTCGGAGGCCGGCGCCGCCGAGCCCGGTGCCTGAGCCGCCAAGGACCAGTCGGCACCGGGCCCGGAGCCTGCGCCACCCTGGAGGCACGGCCTCCACCCGAGAACCCGAGAACGAGGAGCTGGAGCCACCGATGCCGTTCACTGCCAAGGACGTCCAGGAGCTGCGACGGGCGACCGGCGCCGGGATGATGGACGCCAAGAAGGCTCTCGAGGCCAGCGAGGGAGACTTCGACGCGGCGGGCAAGTGGCTGCGTGAGAAGGGCCTCGCCAAGTCCGCCGAGCGTTCCGACCGTGAGAACAGCCAGGGCGCGGTGGCGGTGGCGACCGCCGGGGGGCGCGTCGCGGTGGTCGAGCTCAAGTGCGAGACCGACTTCGTGGCCAAGTCCGACCAGTTCGTCGCCCTGGTGGAGCGCCTGGCCGTCTCCGTCGCGGCGGGCGAGGGCACCGATGCGCACGCCGACGCCATGGACGACATGAAGATGACGCTCAAGGAGAACATCGTGCTCGGCCGGGTCCGTGCGATCGAGGTGCCGGCAGGCGCCGTGTGCGACACCTACCTGCACCGTCAGGACGGCCGGGGTGTCAACGGCGTCGTGGTCGTGCTGGACGGCGGCGACCAGGCTCTCGCTCACGACGTCGCCGTGCACGCGGCGTTCACCAAGCCGTCGTACCTGCGGCGCGAGGAGGTCCCGGCCGACGTGGTGGCCGAGGAGCGTGCCACCCTCGAAGGCATCACCCGGGCGGAGGGCAAGCCGGAACAGGCCTGGCCCAAGATCGTCGAGGGTCGCCTCAACGCGTGGTACCGCGAGCGGGTGCTGCTCGAGCAGCCCTTTGTGCGCGACGACAAGCGCACGGTGGCCGACCTGCTGGGCGGGGTCGAGCTGGTCGACTTCGCTCAGGTCTACATCGGGTCCTGAGCTCCTCCGTGCCCGGGCCCGCCTATCGCCGCATCCTGTTGAAGCTCTCGGGCGAGGCCTTCGCAGGCGACGTCGGCTTCGGAATCGACGGCGCCGTCGCCGACTACATCGCCGGCGAGATCGTCGATGCCCGCGCCGGGGCCGGCGTGGACGTTGCGGTCGTGGTCGGCGGCGGCAACATCTGGCGGGGCATGACCGGCGCCGGCGCTGGGATGGACCGCGCCCAGGCGGACTACATGGGCATGCTGGCGACGGTCATCAACGCGCTGGCGCTGCAGGACACCCTGGAGCGACTCGGCCAGCCCACCCGCGTGCAGAGCGCGGTGCAGATGGCCCAGGTAGCCGAGCCCTACATCCGTCGTCGCGCCATCCGCCACCTCGAGAAGGGACGGGTCGTGATCTTCGCGGCCGGCACCGGCAACCCGTTCTTCACGACCGACACCGCAGCCGCTCTGCGCGCTGTCGAGGTAGAGGCAGACGTGATGCTGCGCGGGACCCACTCCGGCGTCGACGGGCTGTACACGGCCGATCCACGCAGCGACCCTTCCGCGACCCGCCTGGAGCGGGTGAGCTACCTCGAGGTGCTCAACCGCGGCCTTCGGGCCATGGATTCGACCGCCATCACGCTCTGCATGGACAACCGGTTGCCGATCGTGATGTTCGACCTGCTCGGCAAGGGCAACGTGCGGTCCATTCTCGAGGGTCGGCCGGTCGGTACGCTGGTGACCGACGGGTGATGCGCCCGACTGCATCTCGCCCTGCCGAACCGTCGGCCGTCCGCGTGTCGGGCGTGCGCCAGAAGGGTCCCTATCCGTGAGTGCCGACGAACTGATCCAGGCGTTGCTCGACGACGCCTCCGAGAGGATGGCCAAGGCCGTCGAGCACGCCCGCGCCGAGTTCGCCGGCGTGCGCACCGGGCGCGCAGCGCCAGCGCTGGTCGAGAAGCTGCCGGTCGACTACTACGGCACTGAGGTCCCGCTGCAGCAGCTGGCCGGGTTCAGCGTGCCCGAGGCACGGGTGCTGGTGATCAACCCCTACGACAAGTCGGCGCTGGGTGCGATCGAGAAGGCGATCCGGAAGCTCGGACCTCGGCCTGAACCCGTCCAGCGACGGCCAGCTCCTACGTCTCGTGTTCCCGCCGCTGACCCAGGAGCGCCGCAAGGAGCTGGTCCGGGTGGTCAAGGCCATGGCCGAGGAAGGCCGGGTCGCCATCCGCAACCTGCGTCGAGCCACCAGGGCCGATCTCGACGAGCTGTCGCGCGACGGGGACGCCTCCGAGGACGAGGTCGGTCGTGCCGCCAAGGAGGTCGACCGGGTCACCCACGCCCACGAGGCTGAGATCGATCGAGCGCTCGACCAGAAGGAACGCGAACTGCTCGAGGTTTGACCCGCCCGACGCGGGCGCCAACAGTGGAGGACAGCCATGGCCGACGATCGCCCAGACCGCGAGGAGCGCCCCAGTGATCCGCCCGCCGAGGGGGTGCGGATCATCGGCGCCGAAGAGGCCGCCGAGGCTCTCGAGCGCGGCGACGTGGCCCAGCGCCGCGGCACCGACCAGCCCCGCTACGGGGACAGGCCGACCACCCCTCCCGTCGACGGCCCACGACCGGTGCTGCGCTTCCCGCTGGCGTCGAGCGACGACGTGCACGACATCCAGCGGGCACCCGTGGCGCCCTCCGCACCGCCCGAGGCCGCTGAGCTGCCGCACTGGACCGAACCGCCCAGCGGCCAGGTCCCCCGCATCGTGGGCGAGGCCGACGAGGCCTCCGACGATCTCGACGACTGGACCGCTTTCACCAGCGGCGCGCCCCGTTGGCGAGACGACAGCACCGGCTACGACCTGGGCGAAGGAGGGTTCGAGTTCCTCTCGAGCCCGGGCTCGGGTGAGCCCGGCGGGGCGCTCGACGAGTCGGAGCGTCCGCACTACGACGAGTACCTGTCGTTCGCCGACCTCGACCAGCCCCGGCCCGGCCGGTCGGTCTTCGCCGAGGCGGACCAGGACCCCACCGTGGGCACTGCCTTCTCGGGCGGGCCCTCGGGTGCCGCTCCGGATCCGTCGTCGTCCTCGACCGGGGCCGGTGAGGATCCGTGGGACCTCCGGCTCCAGGAGTGGGCCGATTCCGGCGGGGCCGGCGCCGATGTCTCCTCCGGTGGTTCGAGAGGGACCGAGCCCGCCCGCCGTGGTTCGCGCCGGCCCGTCGCGCCGGAGCGCCGGCGCCGGGTGCCGGCGGGTGGCGCCGGAGGCGCGGGTGGCCCCGACCGGAACCTCGGCCAGGCGACGGCGGTCGGCGGGGCGCTCGCCGCGGTGGCGCTGGTCCTGTTCGCCATCGGTCCGACCGCCGCGATGCTGCTGGTCACCGTGGTGGTCGCCACCGCTGCGGCCGAGCTCTTCGGCGCCCTGCGCCACGGCGGATTCCACCCGCTGGCGCTGCCCGGGATCGCGGGCTCGGCCGGTGCGGTCATCGGCGCTTACAACTACGGCGCGCAGGCGCTGCCGACGGTGTTGTTCCTGACCACCGCGGTGTGCCTGCTCTGGTACCTGGTCGGCGCTGCGGTGGAGTCGCCCGTGCTCAACGTGGGCGTCACCCTCGCCGGTGTGCTCTGGGTGGGCATGTTCGGGTCGTTCGCGGCCCTGATGCTCGGTCTCGGCGACGACGGGGTCGGCCTCTTGCTGGCCGCCGTGGCGCCGACGATCGCATACGACGTCGGTGGCCTCGCCGCCGGTCGGCGCTTCGGGCGGTCCCCCCTGTCGGCCGCCAGCCCGAACAAGACCGTCGAGGGTCTCATCGGGGGCAGCGGGTCGGCTCTGGGGGTCGCAGCACTCGGCGCGGCGGCGTTCGGCTACGGACCGGTCGACTCCCTAGCCGAGGGCCTGCTGGTCGGTCTGGTCGTCGCCATAGCGGCTCCGGTGGGAGACCTGTGCGAGTCGCTGGTGAAGCGGGACATCGGGGTCAAGGACATGGGTGGCTCGCTGCCGGGCCACGGCGGGCTGCTGGACCGCTTCGACGCACTGTTGTTCGTGCTGCCCTCGGTGTGGATGCTCGCGAGCGTGAAGGACTTCTTCGTCTGAGCGCTCCTCGGGTACTCGCTCCGCTGGCGCTGGCCAGGGGAGCGAGTCGGGGGCCATTCCACCCCTCGTCGTTAGGATCGCAGTGATGGGCACCAGCGTCGCCGTGCTCGGCTCGACCGGTTCCATCGGGACCCAGACCCTCGATGTGGTGGCCGCGCAGCAGGGCCGGTTCGACGTGGTCGCGCTAGGGGCCGGGTCGTCGGTCGAGCTGTTGGCGCGCCAGGCTCGGCGATGGCGCCCCGAGGTGGTGGCGATCGCCGACGAGGGCCGCGCCCATGCGCTTGCCGAACTGCTCCCGGTGGGTGTGGAGCTGCTGGCCGGGCCCGACGCCCTGGCCGATGCCGCCGCGACCGCCGAGGTGTGCGTGAACGGTGTGGTCGGCTTCGCCGGGCTGGGGGTGACGCTGTCTGCCCTGGCCGCCGGGCGTCGCCTGGCGCTGGCCAACAAGGAGTCCCTCGTGGCCGCAGGGCCGCTGGTGCGCGCGGTCCGCGGCACGCCGGGCGCCGAGCTCGTGCCCGTCGACAGCGAGCACGGCGCCATCCATCAGTGCCTCCGGGCCCAGACGCCGCCCGGCGCCGCGGGGGACCAGGTGGCGCGGCTGGTCCTGACGGCGTCGGGCGGTCCGTTCCGAGGCCGCAGCCGCGCCTCGCTGGCCTCGGTGACGCTGGACGAGGCGCTGGTGCATCCAACCTGGTCGATGGGCCCCAAGATCACCGTCGACTCCTCGACGTTGATGAACAAGGGCCTCGAGGTCATAGAGGCTCACGAGCTGTTCGATGTCGACTACGACCGCATCGAGGTGGTGGTGCACCCCGAGTCCGTCGTGCACTCGATGGTGGAGTTCACCGACGGGTCGACCGTGGCTCAACTGTCCCTTCCCGACATGCGCCTGCCCATCGGCTACGCGTTGGGCTACCCGCGGCGGCTGGACGCCGCCTACGGGCGCATCGACTGGGCCGAGCTGGGCAGCTTGCGCTTCGAGGCACCGGATCGGGAGGCGTTCGAGTGCCTCGGCCTCGCCTACGAGGCGGGTCGAATCGGGGGCACGGCCCCGGCGTGGCTCAACGCGGCCAACGAGGTGGCGGTCGAGGCCTTCCTACGGGGTGAGATCTCCTGGCTGGGCATCGCCGCTACCCTCCACGAGGCCCTCGCTCGCCACGACGCGGCTCCCGCCGACAGCGTGGGCGCGGTGATCGAGGCCGATCGACGGGCCAGGCATGCTGCCCGGGCCGTCCTGGAGGAACGAGCAGCATGACCGATTTCGCCCAGCGAGGCGATCGACCCCCGCCTCCGCGTCCCCCGTCACGCTCGGCGGGGTCAGCTGAGCCGGGCTCTGGGTCGCCCCGCGGCGAGCTCGCCGGCGGCACGTGGCGACTCGTGGCCATGGCAGCGGTCACCGCTGTGCTGGGGGTGCTGCTCGGCCTGGGCGTCATCGTGGTGGTCCTCGCCATCGCCGTGATGATCACCCTTCACGAGCTGGGCCACTTCCTGACCGCCAAGTGGTCGGGCATGAAGGTCACCGAGTTCTTCGTGGGCTTCGGCCCCCGGCTGTGGTCGACGAGGCGGGGCGAGACCGAGTACGGGCTCAAGCTCATCCCTGCCGGGGCCTACGTGCGGATCATCGGCATGAACAACCTCGACGAGGTCGACCCCGCCGACGAACCGCGCACCTACCGCCAGCAGTCCTTCCCCAAGCGGCTCCTGGTGGCCTCGGCCGGATCGGGGATGCACTTCCTGCAGGCGCTCGTGCTGTTCTTCGTCGTGTTCGCGGTCCTCGGCGCGCCGGGCGGCACCCTGTTCGCGGAGCGCCTGGGGGGCCGGGGGCTCGACCTGTCCGACTGGAGCGTCGGCGGCGTTCAGCCCGGCTCCGCGGCCGACCGGGCCGGTTTGGACGACGGCGACCGCATCCGGGCCATCGACGGTCACCGGATCGAGGCCTTCACCGAGATCGGGCCGCTCATCGCCGATCGGGCCGGCGACACGGTGGCCCTCGTGGTCGAGCGAGACGGCCGCGAGCTGACCCTCGATGCGACCCTCGGGCACCGTCCCGACGACCGCGAGGCCGGCTACCTCGGCGTCGGCGCGGCCTTCGCCTCGCCGGCGGTGCGGGGCAACCCGGTCGAGTCCGCCGTGCTGGCCGGTCGTGAGACGATCGGGGGGATCGGGCTCACCATCGAGGGCCTGGGCCGCTTCTTCACCGGCGGTGTGGGCGACTTCGCCGACCAGGTCATCCACGCCAACGATGCCGGCTCACCGGCGGTCGAGGGCAGTTCGGGTGGGGGGAGCTCGGCGCCGTCCTCGGCGACGGTCGACGACGGCTCAGACAACCGGGTCATCTCGATCTTCGGGGCAGGTCGGATCGGGGCCGACCTGTTCGAGACGGACCTGGCCGGTTTCCTGCTCTTCCTCGCCCTGCTCAACCTGTCGATCGGCGTGCTGAACCTCATACCGCTGCTGCCGCTCGACGGAGGGCATGTGGTGGTGGCGGTCTACGAGCGCGTCCGGTCGCGCCGGGGTGGGCACTACATGGCCGACGTGTCCAAGCTGATGCCGGTCGCGTACGCGACGGTGCTGATCCTGGTGCTGCTGGGGCTGTCTAGCCTCTACCTCGACATCACCGACCCCGTGAAGCTGGGCTGAGGTGGAGCTGGGGCTGTCCTCCCACCCGCGGCGGACCACCCGTCGGATCGACGTCGGCGGGGTACCTGTCGGCGGGGGAACGCCCATTCCGGTGCAGTCCATGACCGTGACCAAGACGGCGGACGTCGAGGCCACCCTGGCGCAGATCTACTCCTTGGCCGCTGCTGGAGCCGACATCGTTCGCTGCACCTGCAACGAGAGCGAGGCGGCCGAGGGCCTGGCCCGCATCGTGCCCCGGTCGCCGGTGCCGATCGTGGCCGACATCCACCACCAGTACCGCATGGCGCTCGCCGCCCTGGAGGCCGGCGTGGCCTGCCTGCGCCTGAACCCGGGCAACATCCGCAAGCCCGACCAGATCAAGCTCGTGGCCCGCGAGGCGAAGGACCGGGGGGTACCCATCCGGATCGGGGTCAACGGCGGGAGCCTGGACCCCGACCTCTACGAGCGCCACGGCGGCCGGGTCACTCCCGAGGCCATGGTGGAGTCCGCCCAGCGCGAGCTGGCCTATTTCGAGGAGGTGGGCTTCGACCTGATCAAGATCTCGGTCAAGGCGTCGTCGGTGCCGCTGATGATCGAGGCGTACCGCCAGCTGGCCGAGGTGACCGACCATCCCCTGCACCTGGGTGTGACCGAGGCGGGCCCACCGCCGGCTGGGCTGATCAAGGCGACGGCGGGGATCGCCACCCTGCTGGCGGAGGGGATCGGCGACACCATCCGCTACAGCCTGACGGCGGACCCCGTCTCCGAGGCCCGAGCCGGGCGCCAGCTGCTCGAGGCGCTCGGGTTGCGCCAGCGCACGAACGTCGACCTGATCGCCTGTCCGAGCTGCGGGCGGGCCGAGATCGACGTGATCGCCGTGGCCGAGCAGGCCATGGCGGCGTTCGCCGACCGGGAGATCCCACTGCAGGTGGCGGTCATGGGTTGCGTCGTGAACGGGCCAGGCGAGGCTCGCGGCGCCGACCTGGGCATCGCCGCGGGCAACAAGCGTGGCCACCTGTTCGTCCGTGGGGCCAACGTGGCCGTAGTGCCCGAGGACGAGATGGTGGCGGCCCTGGTCGAGTGGGCCACCTTCATCGACGAGCACGGCGTCGACGCCGCTCTCGAGAGGGCCGGCAGCACACGGGCCGAGGCGCGCCGTGAGGCGGAGCGCGACCGGCAGGTGCTTCTCGCGACCCAGGGTCCGGACGCCAACTCCAGCGAGGCTCGGGTGGAGCTGGTGCAGCGGCGCATCCAGGCCTGAGCCGAAGCGCCGGCGGGGGCCGCCCGCGGCGGCGCCCTACCATCGCCGCCCATGGCCAAGCCCCCTGTGCTGACCCCCCGGGGCCAGGATTTCCCGCGCTGGTACCAGGACGTGGTGGCCAAGGCGGAGCTCGCCGAGAACGGCCCGGTGCGGGGCACGATGGTGATCCGTCCCTACGGGTACGCCATCTGGGAGCGCATGCAGGCGGAGGTGGACCGACGCATCAAGGCTGCGGGCGCTCAGAACGCCTACTTCCCCCTGTTCATCCCCGAGAGCTACCTGCGCCGGGAGGCCGAGCACGTCGAGGGTTTCAGCCCGGAGCTGGCGGTGGTCGGCCACGCCGGCGGCAAGGACCTCGAGGAGCCACTGGTCGTGCGCCCGACCAGCGAGACGGTCATCGGCGAGTACATGGCCAAGTGGGTGCAGAGCTACCGCGACCTGCCCCTGCTGCTCAACCAGTGGGCGAACGTGGTGCGCTGGGAGCTGCGCCCCCGGCTCTTCCTGCGAACCACCGAGTTCCTCTGGCAGGAGGGTCACACCGCCCATGCAACAGCACGCGACGCCGCCGACTACGCGGCGGGCATCCTGCGCGACGTCTACTGCGATTTCATGGTCGACGTGCTCGCCTTGCCGGTGCTGCCCGGTCGCAAGACCGCCCGCGAGAGGTTCCCCGGAGCGGTCAACACGTTGACCGTGGAGGCCATGATGGGCGATGGCAAGGCCCTGCAGATGGGCACCAGCCACGACCTCGGTCAGAACTTCTCCAAGGCGTTCGGCATCACCTACCTCGACGCCCACGGCGAGACCGAGCTGTGCTGGACCACCTCGTGGGGAGTGTCGACCCGGATGGTGGGAGGGTTGATCATGGGCCACGGCGACGATCGGGGCCTGGTCGTGCCCCCCGTGCTCGCGCCGATCCAGGCGGTGGTGCTGCTCGTGCGTGACGAGGACGGTGCCGGTGACTCGGCAGCATCCCTGGTGAGCGCTCTGGTCGCCGACGGCGTGCGGGCGAGGCTCGACGCCCAGGTGGCCACGAGCTTCGGGCGCCGGGCCACCGACTGGGAGCTCAAGGGCGTCCCGGTGCGCATCGAGGTCGGCCCCCGTGACCTGGCCGAGGGCATCGTCACGCTCGTGCGACGTGACACAGGCGAGAAGCGGGAGGTGCCACTGGGCGAGGTCGGTCACATGGTCACGAACCTGTTGACCGTCATCCAGGCCGATCTCCTGGCCGCGGCCACGGCCCGCCGCGACGAGCGCACCGTCGAGGCAGCGACCGTCGAGGATGCCCTGGAGGCCGGCAAGGAAGGCTTCGCACGGCTTCGGTGGGATCTTCTCGCCCACGGCGGCGAGGCGCGGCTCGCGCAGGAGGCCCTCTCGGTGCGCTGCCTGCAGAGCGCCGACGGTGGTCTGCCCGACAGCGAGGATGTCCCCGGCGTCGTCGCCTACGTGGCCCGGTCCTATTGACCCGGCCCCGGCGGGCCCACCGACCGGATGACCGCACCAGCCTGGTAGCATTGTCGGCTTACTCGATCGTTCTGTGTTTCGTGAACGGCGTGGGCTCGGGCCCGCGCCGTTGCCATGTCAGCAGGAGGTGAGCCCATGTCCACGATCGACCGCGTCCGCGCCCTGGTGGCGCCCATCGTCGTGGACGCCGGGCTCGACCTGTACGACCTCGAGCTCGAGGGGGGTGTGCTGCGCGTGGCGGTGGACCGCCCGGGGGGAGTGGCGCTCGACGAGGTCGCGGCCGCCACGCGAGCCATCTCGCGTGCGCTCGACGAGGTCGACCCGATCGCAGGCGCCTACACCCTCGAGGTCACGACACCAGGGCTCGAGCGGCCCCTCCGCACCGCCGAGCACTTCGCCGCCGCCGTGGGGGAGCGGGTGAAGGTCAAGCTGCGTCCCGGTGTGGAAGGAGACCGCCGGGTGGCGGGAACGCTGGGCGCAGTCCATGACGGGGGGATCCGGATCGACCTCGACGGCGGTGGAGACCGTCGCGTCGAGCTCGAAGAGATCGATCGGGCCCGGACCGTGTTCGTCTGGGGTCCCGCCGCCAAGGAGGAACGAGCGCGATGAGCAGCAACCTGGACATGGGTGAGGCGCTGGCCGCACTGGCCCAGGACCGGGGGATCTCGGTCGACACGCTGCTGGGCGCGTTGGCCGACGCTCTCGAGTCTGCCTACAAGCGCATGCCCGACGCCTACGAGTACGCATGGGTGACGATCGACCCGACCACCTTCGACATCCGGGTGTTCGCCCAGGACATGGACGAGGAGGGCGAGCCGTACGGGCCCGAGCTGGACGTGACCCCGTCGGACTTCGGCCGCATCGCCGCCATGACCGCTCGCCAGGTCATGACCCAGCGCATACGCGAGGCGGAGCGGGAGCTGAAGTACGAGGAGTACGCGGGGCGCGAGGGTGACATCGTCACCGGGATCATCCAGCAGACCGACAGCCGCTACACCCTGCTCGACCTGGGTCGGGTCGAGGCCCTGCTGCCCCAGGCCGAGCAGGTCCCCTACGAGCGCCCGGCGCCCAACACTCGCCTCAAGGCCTACATCGTCGAGGTACGCCGCACCGCCAAGGGACCCCAGATCGTGGTGTCCCGCACTCATCCCGGGCTCATCCTCGAGCTGTTCAAGCTCGAGGTGCCCGAGATCGCCGACGGGGTGGTCGAGCTGCGGGCCTGTGCTCGGGAGCCCGGTCATCGCACGAAGATGGCCGTGTGGTCCAACGACCCGAACGTCGACCCGGTCGGTGCTTGCGTCGGTGCCCGTGGCGCCCGGGTTCGCCAGGTGGTCAACGAGCTGCAACGGCGAGAAGATCGACATCGTGCCGTTCTCCGAGGACCCCTACGAGTTCGTGATGCGGGCGCTGTCACCGGCCAAGGTGAAGGAAGTGCGCATCGACGAGGTATCGGGCACCGCGACGGTCATCGTGCCGGACTACCAGCTCAGCCTCGCGATCGGCAAGGAGGGCCAGAACGCGCGCCTGGCAGCCCGCCTCACGGGCTGGCGGGTCGACATCAAGAGCGAGACCCAGATCGCGGAGGAGGAGGCCTACGCGGCACAGGACTGGGCGGAGGGCGAGTGGGTCCTCGACGAGGCCAGCGGCGAGCAGGTCTGGAAGCCCGCCGAGGGCGGCGAGGCCATCTCCGCCGAGCAGTGGGCGGCCGCTGACCCCGATGTGGCGGAACCCTCCCCGGCGGGGGAGCAGGCCGACGCCAGCGAGGCGGCCACGGACACGACGGCCGACGCGGTCGCGTCCCACGCGGTCGTGCCCGACGCGGAACCGACTGGCGCGGAGGCGGTGCCCGCCGAGGGGGGCGAGGCTCCGTAGCTCCTCTGCGCAGCTGCATCGGGTGCCGTCGCCGGGCCGAACCCGGCGAGCTGGTTCGCCTGGGGCTCGACGATCACGGTCGCCTTGCTGTCGGCCGGCAGCTGCCGGGCCGCGGCGCCTGGGTGTGCGCGGCGTCGGTGGACTGCGTGGAACGAGCTGAGCGGCGCCACGCGGTGGGCCGGGCGTTGCGGGCCTCGGTGCCCGAAGGCGCGCTGCGAGCCCTCCTCGGCGACCAGGCCGGTGGGCCGGCCGGGCACCCTCGCTAGCCTGGCCTTTCGCCCGGGTCCCTGGCCTGCGCGAGCATGGCAGGTCGCGAACGACGCGCGGTCTGCGACGAGACCGCGATACACGAGAGGCTGGAACACCGACTTGGCAGCCAAGATCCGGGTGCACGAGCTCGCCAAGGAGCTCGGGTTGAGCAACAAGGAGACGCTGGATCTCAGCATCGCGCTGGGCATCGGCGTCAAGACCCATTCCTCCAGCATCGAGGATGCCCAGGCCGACCGCGTCCGGCGCAAGGCCGAGCGCGAGGGCCTGGTACGTGAGAGCCAGCCGGAAGAGCCCCCGTCCGGCGAGGACCGGCCCGGTGCCGGTCGCTCCGACACCTCGGCAGGCGCCTCCGGGCCCGTCGTCGTGCCCACCTCGGCGCCGCCCGCCCCGCCCCGTCCCGCAGTGCAGGCGCCGCCGCGCGCGGCTCCGACCGCCCCGCCGCAGGCTCCGTCCCACGAGGTGCCCGCTCCAGCGAGCTCGACTCCCGGCGAGTCGCCGGCCCAGCGCCCGGCGGCAGCGGCACCGCAGGCCCCGGCCGCGGCGCGTCCGGCTGCCCCGGCAGCGTCGGGTCGCCTGGTGACCTCGAGTGGGACGCAGCGCCCCCTCGCTCCGCGGCGCGACGACGTTCCGCTGCGCCCCGGCGCAGGGGTGCCGCCACCCCCGCCGGGTCCGCGCCCGTCCCTGCCGCCCGTCTCCGCTCGCCAGGCAGCTGGCCACCCGACGCCCCCGACCGGAGCGGCTGGTGACGTTGCTCCTCCGGCTCCGGCTCCGGCCCGACCCACGCCCACGGGCGCGACCGGAGCGGCTGGTGACGCGGCTCCGGCTCCGGCCCGACCGACGCCCCCTGCTCCGCCGTCGGGCGGAGCTCGGCCCACTTCGCCGTCGGGCAAGCCGATCCCGCCGCCGCCCGGCATGGGCGGCCGGGGAGTTCCACCCCGCAGCTCGTCGGGCAGGCCCATCCCGCCCCCACCCGGCCTGGGCGGGCGGCGCAGCTCTCCGCCCTCTCCCGGCGGAGGTCGACCCAGCGGGGGAGGTGGGTTCCGCGGAGGTCCCGGCGGCGGTGGTCCCGGCGGCGGTGGTCCCGGCGGCGGTGGTCCCGGCGGCGGCCCGGGCGGTCGTCCCGGTGGTCGCGGCGGCCCCCAGCAGCGCCCACCCCGCCGCAAGGGTGGTCGTCGTCGTCGCTCCCGCGAGGAGCTGCAACCGATGGACCTGCCGACCTACACGCCCAAGGAGGCGCCGGTCCCCGAGGGAACCGTCGTGGTCGAGCGGGCGTCGACGCCCCAGGACCTCGGGTCCAAGGTCAACCGCACCGCCGCCGACGTCGTGCGGTTCCTGATGCAGATGGGCGAGATGGTCACGGCTACGCAGTCGCTCGCCGACGACCAGATCGAGCTGTTCGCCGCAGAGATCGGTGCCACCGTGCACCTCGTGGATCCCGGCGAGGAGCAGGAGGTCGAGCTGCAGCGTCAGCTCGGGGTCGAGGACCTCTTCGACGAGGGCGACTCCGATGCCGTCGAGCGGCCGCCGGTGATCACGATCATGGGCCACGTCGACCATGGCAAGACCAAGCTGCTCGACCACATCCGCTCGGCCAACGTCGTCGCCGGCGAAGCCGGTGGGATCACGCAGCACATCGGCGCCTACCAGGTCGACAAGAACGGCCGGAAGATCACCTTCATCGATACGCCCGGTCACGAGGCCTTCACCGCCATGCGGGCAAGAGGTGCCCAGTCGACCGACATCGTCGTGCTGGTCGTGGCCGCCGACGACGGCGTGATGCCACAGACGGTCGAGGCTCTCGACCACGCTCGGGCCGCCGAGGTCCCCATCGTCGTGGCCATCAACAAGATCGACCGGGAGAACGCGAACCCCGACCGCGTCCGCCAGCAGCTCTCCGAGCGGGGGCTGATCCCCCAGGACTGGGGTGGCGACACCGAGATGGCCCAGGTTTCGGCTCTCACCGGTGAGGGCGTCGACGACCTGCTCGAGACGATCCTGCTGGTCGCGGACCTCGAGGAGCTTCGGGCAAACCCGGACGGGCGTGCCGCTGGCGTGGTGCTCGAGGCTCACCTCGATGTGGGACGCGGGCCGGTGGCGACCGTGCTGGTCCAACGGGGAACCCTTTCGGTGGGTGACCCGCTGGTCGCCGGCGCGGCCTGGGGCCGGGTGCGGGCTCTGGTCGACCACACGGGCGAGACGCTGTCCGAAGCCACTCCGTCCACCCCCGTGCTGGTGCTGGGCCTGTCCGACGTCCCCGACGCGGGCGACCAGTTCGTAGTCGCCCAGGACGACCGGACGGCTCGCACGATCGCCGACAAGCGGGAGCACTTCCACCGTTTGGCCCATTTGGGCCGTGAGGCCTCGGTGACCAGCGGGGGGGCCAAGCTCGAGGACATCTTCGAGCAGATCCAGCGCGGCGAGACCGCCACGTTGAACCTGGTGGTCAAGGCGGATGTGACCGGTTCGCTCGAAGCGGTGACCGAGAGCCTGCGCAAGCTCGAGCGCGACGAGGTCAAGCTCGGCTTCGTGAGCCGGGGCGTTGGCGCGATCACCGAGGGCGACATCAACCTTGCGGCGACCTCCAACGCCACCATCATCGGCTTCAACGTCCGGCCGGACCGCAAGGCTCGCGACCTGGCCGTCGAGTCCGGCGTGGAGATCCGTACCTACGAGATCATCTACAAGCTCCTCGAGGACATCGAGGCGGCGATGGTCGGCATGTTGGCCCCCGAGTTCGAGGAGGTGGTGACCGGCGAGGCCGAGGTCCGGGAGATCTTCTCGGTTCCCCGGGTGGGCAAGATCGCCGGTTGCTACGTCCGCGAGGGTGTGATCGCCCGGGGCTCGAAGGTCCGGTTCCTGCGCGAGGGGACCGTCATCTGGAAGGGCTCCGTCTCGTCTCTGCGGCGCTTCCGCGAGGATGCCACCGAGGTGCGGGCAGGATTCGAGTGCGGCATCGGCCTGTCCGACTTTCAGGACCTCAAGCAGGGTGACGTGATCGAGACCTTCGACGAGCGCGAGATACCGCGCACCTGAGCGCTTCGCAGGCGGGCGCTTCGCCGTCGGCGGACCAGGAGGTCACTCCATGAGCGAGGCCGCCCGATGAGCTCCGCCCCGGGCCGCGGCGCAGGGGCTTCTCCCGCATGGCGCGGGTCAACCAGTTGATGCACGAGATCGTCGCCGACGAGCTCGAGCGAATCGACGACGAGCGGCTGGAGCTGGTGACCGTCATGGCCGTGGAGACCGAGCCCGACCTGCGCCGCGCCGTGGTCTACGTCGAGGGCGGCACCGCTGGAACGGAGGGAACCGCCGGTACGGCCGCCACCGACGCGGCCGTGCTCGCTGCGCTGGGCGAGGTCAGGGTCCGCCTCCAACGGGCGATCGCGAGCCAGGCCCGCACCAAGCGCACGCCCGAGCTGCGGTTCACCTTCGACCCGGTGGTCCGCGGTGCCGGGCGGGTGGAGGACATCCTGCGGACCCTGCGGCGAGAGGGGTGAGTCGGGCCCGGGCGCCCGGGCCCGACGGTGTGGCCGTGGTCGACAAGCCGGCGGGACCGACCAGCCACGACGTGGTGGCCCAGGCTCGACGGGTCCTGGGCACCCGCAAGGTGGGTCACGCCGGCACGCTGGATCCCGATGCCAGCGGCGTGCTGGTGCTGGGCGTGGGGCGGGCCACCCGACTGGTGCGCTTCTTGGTCGGCCTGCCCAAGCGGTACCGGGCGACGGTGGTGCTGGGCACGGCCACGTCCACCCTCGACGCATCCGGCGAGGTGACCGGAAGCTGGGACATGGCCGGGATCGGTCTCGACGACATCCGTCGAGCGACCCGGGCGCTGACCGGCCCCATCGAGCAGATACCGCCGATGGTGTCCGCGATCCGGGTCGGGGGGCGCCGACTCCACGAGCTCGCTCGTGAAGGCGTCGAGGTGGAGCGCCCCCCCCGCAGCGTGGAGGTCTACAGCTTCGAGGTCGGCCCGGCCGTGGGGCCCGGCCGGTTCCCGATCGAGGTGGCGTGCTCGTCCGGCACCTACGTCCGCTCGCTGGCTGCCGACCTGGGTCGGGCGTTGGGCGGCGGTGCCCACCTCGACGAGCTGCGCCGCCTCGAGGTAGGACCGTTCGGGCTCGAAGGGGCCGTTTCGCTCGACGAGCTGGCACCCGGTGCGCTTCTACCTCTGGCCGCCGCGGTCGGCCACCTGGCCGCGGTGGTCGTCGAGGGCGAACTGGCCACCGACGTCTCCCACGGCAAGGTGCTGCCGCTCGAGCGGCTGGGCGTGGCCGCACCTGGGCCCTGGGCCGTCCTGGGTGGTGACGGCGAGCTGCTGGCGGTCTACGACGGGTACGCAGGGGGCACCGTCAAGCCGACCATGGTGGTCGCGAAGGCCGACGACGGGTCATGATCGCGTCCACGATCGCTCGCTCCGGGGTCTCCCGGCGGGCCCTGACGACGCCGCGGAGGCCACCACGATGACCGAGGACCAAGGGCCGCGGGTGCCGGTGGGAGAGGCTCTGGCCGGCCTGTCCCTCGAACCCTTGCCGGAAGGGTGGACTCCGCTCGGGGTGTTCGCTCTGGTGGCGTGCACCGACGAGGAGGGGGAGCGGAGCTGGTCGGTTCGTGTCGAGGGCCTCGACAACGACGAGGAGCTGCTGGGCGCGCTGAACGTGCAGGCCGAGCTGCTGCGCCGCCGCCTCGTAGCTGACTGGGAGTAGCCCCGCGACACCGGAGGGGCGGACGGGTCGAGCGGGGCGGCCGGTTAGCCTCGCCGTCGATGGAGGTCCTGCACGACACCGGGCGTCGGGCGTGGCCAGGGCAGGGCGCGGCATCGGTCCTCACCGTGGGCGCGTACGACGGGGTGCACCTCGGCCACCGCGCCGTGATCGCCGAGGTTCGCCGCCGGGCGGCACCCCTCGGGCTGCGCAGCGTGGTGGTCACCTTCGACCGTCATCCGGCGTCGGTGGTGCGCCCCGAGTCCGCCCCGCCGTTGCTCACCGACCTGGACCAGAAGCTCGAGCTGCTGGCCGGCACCGGGATCGACGCGGCGCTGGTGGTGGCGTTCGACCAGGCCCGCGCGCGTGAGCCTGCCGAGGAGTTCGTGCGCGAGGTCTTGGTCGCCACCCTCGCCGCAGCCCAGGTCGTGGTGGGGACCGACTTCCACTTCGGGCACCATCGACGGGGCGACGTGGCCATGCTCGAACGGCTCGGAGCCGAGTGGGGATTCGAAGCCGTCGGCCTCGACCTGGTCGGTGGGCACGGCACGGCCTCGGGCGCGCCGGTCGACTCGGCGACGGGAGCGCAGGGTTCGGCCGGGATCGACGCGTCGGGCAGGGCCAAGGTGTCTTCCACCGGGATCCGCCGAGCGCTCGTCGCAGGCGAAGTGGTGGCGGCACGAGAGATGCTCGGGCGTCCCTACGAGGTGAGAGGTGTGTCGGTGGACGGCCCGGGACCGGCGGTTCCCGGCACCACCTCCGTTTCGGTCCCGGGTGAGATCCTCGTGCCGGGTCCGGGCCGCTACAGCGGCCGGGTTGCACGAACCGATGCGGTCCCCTCGCCGGACTCCGCCCCGGTGCCGGTATCGATCTCCGTCGGTGGTTCGACGCCGCGCCGCGAGTCCCGCGCCAACCTGGTCGAACTGACCGGCGTCGAGGTCCCCCCGGGGGAGCGGCTGGCGATCCTGTTCGACGACGCCGTCGGGGCGTCGGGTCCGATCGGAGGTCCGGGACTGGGGACCGGGGCCGTCGCCCACCCCGGATGACAGGACCGGGCCCCGACCCCAGGGTCCGGCTCGCATCGCTGTCACACCGCCGCGCTCCGACTGCGAGTGCTTGGCCCCGGGCTGGTAGCGTGTCGGCGTCCCTCGGGCTGCGGTGGTTCGCGCCCGGGTGAGCCGCTCGCCGTGCGCCCAGCGCTCGGAGGAGCCGGGCCACCGTCCCACCTCCGATCCGGAGTCCTCAATCACCATGTCCGAGAAGATCGACAACGCCAAGCCGGAGATCATCGGGGCCCACCGCCTCCACGACTCCGACACCGGTTCCCCCGAGGTCCAGATCGCGCTGCTCACAGCGCGCATCAACCACCTCAACGCGCACCTGCAGACCCACCGCAAGGATCACCACACCCGCCGTGGCCTGCTCAAGCTCGTCGGGCGCCGTCGGCGCCTGCTCGACTACGTCCGGCGCAACGACGTCGAGCGCTACCGCTCGATAATCGCCGCGCACGGTCTGCGCCGGTAGGCATCCGACCTCGGGCCGGCGGTTGGAGCCGCCGAACCCGAAACCCATGCGGCACGGCGGTCAGCTGCCAGTTGCCGCCTCCCGGACAGAGGCCCGGTGGGCGCCAACTGGGAACTGGCCCGACGCCGCCAGATCCGGGCCACCCGGCCCGCAAGGAGCATCAGATGGCCGAACCCATCACCGTGTCGGCGCCCGTGAGGGGCGCCGACAACAGCCTCGTCCTCGAGACCGGAAGGCTCGCCCTCCAGAGCCAGGGCGCCGTACGGGCGTCGCTGGGGGGCACGAGCATCCTGGTCACCGCCAACGCCGCGTCGTCGGTACGCGAGGGCATCGACTTCTTCCCCCTGACCGTCGACGTGGAGGAGCGCCTGTACGCCGCCGGGCGGATCCCCGGCAGCTTCTTTCGGCGTGAGGGCCGTCCGACCGACGCCGCCATCCTGGCGTGCCGCTTGATCGACCGCCCCCTGCGCCCGTCGTTCGTCGACGGTTACCGCAACGAGACCCAGGTCGTGGTGACGGTGCTCGGCTCCGACACCGAGAACCCCTACGACGTGCTCGCCATCAACGGAGCGTCTGCGGCGCTGATGGTCTCGGGCATCCCCTTCGAGGGTCCCATCGGCGCAGTGCGCATCGCGTACAGCACCGAAGGCGAGTGGCTGGTGCACCCGACCTTCGAGCAGATCGAGACCGCGACCTTCGAGCTGGTCGTCGCGGGCCGGACGCTCGGCGACTCCGACGACGCCGACGTGGCCATCATGATGGTCGAGGCCGGCGGGACCGAGCAGGCCTGGACGCACTACTCCGAGGGAGCCCCCAAGGTCACCGAGGAGGTCATCGCGGAGGGTCTCGAGGTCGCCAAGGCCCCGATCCGCGACTCGGTGCAGCTCCAACGGGCGTTGGTGGCACAGGTCGGCGAGGCCGGCGGGATCACCCCCTTGGCCTTCGAGCCCCAGCTCGACTACGCGCCCGAGGTGCGGGAACGGGTGGAGGCCCTCGGCGCCGAGGAGTTGGGAGCGGCCGGCGCCATCGCAGGCAAGGCGGAGCGCAACGCCGCGACCGACGCAGCGGTGGCCCGACTCCTCGACGAGCTGTCCGGGGAGTTCGAGGGCCGCGGCCGTGAGATCCGGGCCGCCGCCCGCTCGGTTCAGAAGCAGATGATCCGTCGCCGCGTGCTCGATGACGGCATCCGCATCGACGGGCGCGGTCCGACCGAGCTGCGACCGGTCTCGGCCGAGGTCGACGTGATCAGCGTGGCCCACGGCTCGGGCCTGTTCCAGCGCGGCGAGACCCAGGTGCTCTCGGTTGCGACGCTGGCCATGCCCAAGATGGACCAGCTGCTCGACAACCTCGGCAACAAGCCTCGCAAGCGGTACATGCACCACTACAACATGCCGCCCCACGCCAACGGCGAGACCGGCCGGGTGGGCAGCCCCAAGCGTCGGGAGATCGGCCACGGCCTGCTGGCCGAGCGGGCGCTGCTTCCGGTCGTGCCCTCCCAGGATGAGTTCGCCTACACGATCCGGGTGGTCTCCGAGGTGCTCAGCTCCAACGGCTCCACCTCCATGGGATCGGTGTGCGGCTCCACGCTGGCGCTCATGGCGGCCGGGGTTCCCATCAAGGCTCCGGTGGGTGGCATCGCGATGGGGCTGATCCACGACGACGGTCGCTACCTCACCCTGACCGACATCTTGGGAGCCGAGGACGCCTTCGGCGACATGGACTTCAAGGTGGCAGGCACCGCGGACTTCGTCACCGCCCTGCAGCTCGACACCAAGATCGATGGCATCCCAGCCGACGTGTTGGCCCAGGCGCTTGCCCAGGCCCGCGAAGCTCGGCTCCAGATCCTCGAGGTGATGGCGGGCGCGATCGACCAACCACGCGACGAGGTGGGCGAGACGGCCCCCAAGATCGTCGGCTTCGAGATCCCGGTCGACAAGATCGGCGAGGTGATCGGGCCCAAGGGCAAGGTCATCAACGCCATCCAGGCCGAGACGGGCGCAGACATCAGTGTCGACGACGACGGCATGGTCGGGGTGGTCACGATCGGCTCCAACGACAAGGCCGCCGTCGAGGAGGCCCGACGCCAGATCCAGCTGATCTTGAACCCGCCGACCGCCGAGGTCGGTGCCGTCTACCCCGGCCGGGTCGTTAACATCACCAAGTTCGGGGCCTTCGTCAACATCCTCCCTGGGCGCGACGGCCTTCTGCACATCTCCAAGATCGGTGGCGGCAAGCGCATCGACAAGGTCGAGGACGTCTTCTCGCTGGGCGACGAGGTCGAGGTGCGCGTCGACGACGTCGACCCCAACGGGAAGGTGTCACTGTCGCTGGCGTCGGCGCTCAAGGTTCCCGAGTCGGCGGGGGGCAGCAACCCACCGCCCCCCGACTCGTCGCCTGCCGGAGCGGCCGGTGAGGGCTCCAACGGCGCTGCCCGGCGCACCGCGTCGTTCGAGGACGGCTTCGAGGCGGAGCTGCGAGAGCAGCTCGGCGATCTAGGTCCATCGGCCGGCGCTCCGAGGGAGGGGCGCGAGAGCCGCGAGGGTAGCGGCGGCGGTCGCCGCCGCCGGCGCTGACCCTCGACCGCAGCATCGAGAGCACCGAGGGGGTCAGCGGGCTCCGCCTCGTGACCGAGGCGATGCCCGAGGCCCGCTCGGTGTGCGTGGGGGTGTGGGTCCCCGTGGGCGGGCGCGACGAGCCCGACGAGCTCTCGGGCGCGTCGCACTTCCTCGAGCACCTGGTGTTCAAGGGAACGGCCCGCCTCAGCGCCCTCGAGGTGGCCGAGGCGATCGACGCCGTGGGCGGGGAGATGAACGCGTTCACCGCCCGTGAGCACACCGCGTACGTCGCCCGCGTCCCCTACGAGGCCCTGGGTGTGGCGGTCGGCGTCCTCGGCGAGGTGTTGAGCGGCCCGGCGCTGCGACCCGAAGACGTCGACGCCGAGCGTCAGGTGATCATCGAGGAGATCCTGATGAACGCCGACTCGCCTGAGGACCGGGTGCACGGGGCTCTGTCGGAGGCGCTCTTTGCCGGTCACCCGCTCGGGCGCGACGTGCTGGGCCGGCGTGAATCCGTCGAGGCCATCAGGCCGGACGACCTGGTCGGGTTCTTCGACCGTTGGTACCGGTCCGGCACCGTGTCGGTCGTGGCCGCGGGCCGCCTCGAACACGCGGCCGTGCTCGATGCGGTCACGGCGGCCTTCGCGCTGCCGGGCGGCGGGAGCCACCCTGCCCGGTCGGCTCCGGGGCCTGGCGCCGAGCGCACCGTGCTGGTCCCCGACGACGCCGAGCAGGCCCACCTGTGCCTGGGGTGGCGCGCGCTGCCCGAGGGTCACCCGGACCGCTTCGTCCTTGCCGTGGCCAGCCAGGTCCTGGGCGGGGGCACGGCCAGCCGGCTGTTCCAGCAGGTGCGCGAGCAGCGCGGCCTCGCCTACACGGTGTACTCCTACGTGTCCGCCTACGCGGATGCCGGCACGTTCGGCGTCTACGGCGCGACGGCGCCGGAGCGGGTCGGCGAGACGCTCGCCGTCATCGAGGCTGAGGTGGGCGACCTGGCCGCGCACGGCCCGACCGAGCGCGAGCTGGCTGTCGCCCGCGGGTACCTGGGAGGATCGTTGCGGCTAGGTCTGGAGGACAGCGCCGGCCGGATGCACCGCCTCGGCACGGACCTGGTGGCGCTGGGCGACATCGAGCCACTCGATGTGCTCCTGGCCGGGCTGGACGCAGTGAGCGCCGCGGACGTGCGCCGGGTGTTGTCCGAGGTCGTCGGGACGCCGCGGGTGCTGGCCGCGGTGGGCCCGGTCGACACGTTGGCGTGACCGGCGGGAGCCGAGGCTAGGGTCGCCGGATCGACACCCCATCCGGCTCCAGGGCGCCGATCAACGTGGCTGTGATCGGCGCGGTCGGTCGCATGGGGTCGACCGTGTGTCGTGCCGTCGCGCAGGCCGCCGACCTCGAGCTGGTCGGTGCCGTCGACCCAGGCCACGGGGGGGAGGGCCTGGCCGAGAGCACCGGTGCGGCCACCGACATCCGCATCGACGACGAACTGGGTGCGGTGCTCGATCGGGCCGACGTGGTCGTGGACTTCACCGTGGCCGAGTCGGCCCGGTCCACCCTCGCCCAGGTCGCGGCGGCCGGAGTGCACGCGGTGGTCGGTACGACGGGCTTGGGCGCCGATGATCTGGCCGCGCTCGAGGCGGCGTTCGACCGCAGCAACTGCATCGTGGCGCCGAACTTCGCCATCGGGGCGGTGCTCATGATGCGCTTCGCCGAGCTGGCCGCCCCCTGGTTCGATTCGGCAGAGATCATCGAGCTGCACCACGACTCGAAGCGCGATGCGCCGTCGGGCACAGCCATGGCCACAGCCGCCCGGCTGGCGGGAGCCTCATCGGACTGGTCGCCCGACCCGACGCTCACGACCCTGGCCGAGGGGGCTCGCGGTGGCCTGGGGGCAGGCGGGGTCCGGGTGCACTCGGTACGTCTGGCAGGGCTGGTGGCGCACCAGGAGGTCCTTCTCGGCACGACGGGCCAGACGCTGACCATCCGTCACGACAGCTACGACCGCACGTCGTTCATGCCCGGGGTGCTGCTCGCCGTGCGGCGGGTGGCGTCCTGCCCCGGGGTGACCGTGGGCCTCGACGAGCTGCTCTGGCCCGACGAGTGACCGGTGCTGCGCGTCAGCCGATGCGGGTGACCGGGCTCGTGCCGTAGAGCGAGCACATCGTGCGCTTGAGTGACGGTGTGCCCGCCAGCGCCCCGCTGCGATGTCCGCTGATGAGCTCGCGCTGCACGGCGCCGTCGCCCGCCCAGGCCCGGGCGCAGCCTTCGGGATCGACGTTGGCGAGGGCCAGGATGGCTCCCGAGCACCCGATGGCCCCGGCCAGGTGCACGAGCGAGGCATGGCCGGTGTAGAGCCCGCTGCGCATCACCTCGGCCTCCTCGATCAGACGCTGGGCGTCTCCGCTGGAGTCTTTGCAGCCGCTGACCCCCATGTCGGCGAGCATCTCCACACCAATACCCGGCGCAGACATCGTGGGGTAGTGGTAAGCGAGGACCGGAACTCCCACGGACCGGGCCACGCGCTCGTAGTACGGCCGGGGGTCGCTCACCGTGTGGGGGGACAGCACGAGCACGGCGTCGGCACCGGCGCGCTCGGCTCGCCGCGAGAGCAGTACCGCCTGGCGGGCCGAAGCGGCGCCGGTCCCCGCCAGGACGGGAACCCTCCCGTCGACGGCGTGGCGGACCGCGAGCAGCAGATCGGTGCGCTCGTCGGGGGCCAGCGCGGCCGCCTCGCCGGTCGATCCGGCGACGAGCACAGCGTCGACGCCGCGCTCGACGAGAGCCGCGGCGTGGTCGGCGGTCGCCGGGGCGTCGATCTCCCCCTCGGCGTCGAAGAGCGTCACCAGAGCCACGCCGATCCCCTCGAACAACGCCCGGTGATCCACCATCAGGGCACGCTAGCGGGCCACCGGTGGGCGGTAGGACCGCCCACCGGTGGGTAGGACCTGTCGCTCATGTGTGGATTCGCAGGTGAGCCGCGCCCAGGGGCACCCCCGATGCGTCCGCGGTCGCCGCCATGAGCGAGTCGATGAGGGCCCGCGGCCCCGACGCGAGCGGCTCGTGGAGCGATGACAGGCTTGCGTTGGGCCACCGACGCCTGCGGATCATCGACCTCACCGCCGCCGGCCACCAGCCGATGCACGATCCCCAGTTGGGCCTCACGGTCGCCTTCAACGGCTGCATCTACAACCATGGAGACCTGCGAGCAGAAGCTCGAGGCGCACGGCTACAGGTTCTTCTCCCGCAGCGACACCGAGGTGCTGGTCAAGGCGTACCACCGCTGGGGTGAGCGCTTCGTGGACCGGTTGCAGGGGATGTTCGCGTTCGCACTCGCCGAGCGGGATTCGGGTCGCCTCGTGCTGGGCCGTGACCGCCTGGGTGTCAAGCCCCTGTACCTGGCAGAGGTCGGAGGCCGCCTGCGCTTCGCTTCCACTCTCCCGGCGCTGCTCGCCGGCGGGGGCGTCGACACGACGATCGACCGCGAGGCGCTGGCGCAGTACCTCACCTTCCACTCCGTCGTGGCGGCCCCCCGCACGATCCTGGCCGGGGTGCGCAAGCTCGAGCCGGGGCACACGCTCGTCGTCGAGCCCGACGGGACGCGCCGGCTCCGCCGCTACTGGGAGCCGGTGTTCGAACGTCGCGAGGAGCACTCGCGCTGGGGGCCCTCGGAGTGGTCCGCAGCGGTCCTGGATGCGTTGCGGCTCGCGGTCCGGCGGCGGCTCGTGGCCGACGTCCCGGTGGGCTGCCTGCTCTCGGGAGGGCTCGACTCGAGCTTGATCGTGGCGCTGCTGGCCGAGGCGGGCCAGTCGTCGCTGGCCACCTTCAGCATCGGCTTCGAAGCCGCCGGGGGCAATTGCGGAGACGAGTTCGCGTGGTCCGACCTGGTTGCCGAGCAGTTCGGCACCGACCACCACCGCATCGAGGTGGCCTCCGACCGGCTGCTGCCGGCGCTCGACGAGGCCGTGGCCGCGATGAGCGAACCCATGATGAGCCACGACGTCGTGGCCTTCCACCTCCTCAGCGAGGAGGTCAGCGCCCGTCGCAAGGTGGTGCAGTCGGGTCAGGGCGCCGACGAGGTGTTCGCCGGGTACCACTGGTACCCACCCATGGCCCGGGTCGCCGACGCCGACGTCGAGGCCGCGGCGAGCGCCTACCGCCGGTCGTTCTTCGACCGCTCCGACCGCGACCTGAAGGCTCTGGTGGAGCCGCGCTGGCAGGTCGACGCCGATGTGGCCGGCGACCTCGTGGAGCGGCACTTCGCCGCCCCGGGCGCGGCCTGCGCCACGGACAGGGCGCTGCGCCTGGACACCACGGTGATGCTCGTGGAGGACCCGGTCAAGCGGGTGGACAACATGACGATGGCATTCGGTCTCGAGGCCCGGGTGCCCTTCCTCGATCACGACCTGGTGGAGTTGGCCGCGGCCTGCCCACCGCAGCTGAAGACCACCAGCGGCGGCAAGGGGGTTCTCAAGGATGCGGCCCGGGCGGTGCTGCCAGCGGCCGTCATCGACCGCCCGAAGGGCTACTTCCCCGTACCGGCGTTGACCCATCTGCAAGGTCCCTACCTCGACCTCGTGACCGACGCCCTGCGCGACCCCGCGGCCGAGCAGCGGGGGTTGTTCCGCGCCGACGCGGTCGAAGCGCTGCTGAGGGAACCCAACGCCGAGCTCAGCCCCCTCGGGGGCAACCCCCTGTGGCAGATCGCAGTTCTGGAGCTCTGGCTCCAGCGCCACGGCGTAGAGGGAGGCTGAAGCCTCGTGGCTCGCCGTTCCCGCTCTCAACCCGCCCCTCGCCGGCAGCGGCCTGGGGAAATCACAACCACGCCGTGGAAGGAGCCGCCGTCGCGCCTGCTGGAGGGCATGCGGCGCGATGTCGTCCTCGAGGCTGGTTGGGGGCGCCTGGTGTTCGGCCAGACCTTCAGCGACCAGGCTCGCCTGGTCGCCGTGCTGCGCGACGAGGCCAGCGGGCGCCGCGACATCTGCCTGTACCTGCGCGACCCCCACGTGCTGGTGGCGGGCCACCCCCAGGAGCTCTTCATCGATCCGAGCTTCACGTACCGACTCTGGATGCACCTCTACCGCCCACGGCGCCAACCCCTGGCGGGTGTGACGGTGCGCACGATCGTGGACCGCTCCGACGTGGAGGCCATGAACCGGCTGTACCTGCAGCGCGCGATGGTGCCGGCAGCGCCGGAACGGATCTGGGAGAACCACCTTCGGACCCGGCACGTCACCTACCTGGTCGCCACCGAGGACGCCACCGGCAGGGTGATCGGAACCGTCAGCGGAGTGGATCACGGGCGGCTCTTCGACGATCCCGAAAGGGGATCGAGCCTGTGGTGCCTGGCCGTTGATCCGACCACCACCACCACCGGCGTCGGCGAGGCTCTGGTGCGGACCCTGGCGGAGCGCTTCGCCACCAGGGGCGCTGCCTACCTCGATCTGTCGGTCATGCACGACAACGCGCCGGCCATCGCCCTGTACCGCAAGCTCGGGTTCGAGCGGGTGCCGGTCCTGGGGGTCAAGCGCAAGAACGCCATCAACGAGCCGCTCTACGTCGGCTCGGCGCCGGATTCCCTCGACGAGCTGAACCCCTATGCACGGATCGTGGCCGACGAGGCCCTTCGCCGCGGCATCCGGGTCCAGGTGCTCGACGGACCCGGCGGCTACCTACGCCTCGAGCACGGAGGTCGCGCCCTGGTCACCCGGGAGTCGCTCTCGGAGCTGACCAACGCGGTGGCGATGAGCCGCTGCGATGACAAGCGGGTCACCCGTCAGGTCGTGTCGTCGGCGGGGATCGTGGTGCCGGAGGGCCGCACGGCCACCTTCGACGAGGCCGACCATGCCTTCCTCGACGCTCACGGTGCGGTGGTGGTGAAACCGGTGCGCGGTGAGCAGGGAGCCGGGGTCAGCGTCGACGTGCGCCGTCACGAGGCGCTCGACGCGGCCCTTGCACGCGCGGCCGGAATCGGCGGCGAGGTCCTCGTCGAGCAACACGTCGAGGGCGTCGACCTGCGCATCGTGGTGATCGGCGGGGCCGTGGTGGCCGCGGCCTTGCGTCGGCCGCCCCAGGTCGTGGGCGACGGCACCCACACGGTCGCCGAGCTCGTGAGGGCGTGCAGCCGCCGCAGGCAGGCAGCCACGGGAGGCGAGTCCAGCATCCCGCTCGACGACTCGACCCGCGCGGTGGTCGCCGAGGCTGGCCACGATCTCGATGCCGTGCTGCGACCCGGAACCCCACTCGTGGTGCGCCGCACCGCGAACCTTCACACGGGAGGAACGATCCACGACGTGACCTCCGAGCTGCACCCCGAGCTGGCATCGGTCGCCGTGAGGGCAGCCGAGGCCATCGGCATCCCGGTGACCGGGATCGACCTGCTGGTGAGGGACCCGGGCGCTCCCGACTACGTGTTCGTGGAAGCGAACGAGCGGCCAGGTCTGGCCAACCACGAGCCCCAACCGACGGCACGGGCCTTCGTCGACCTGCTGTTCCCCGGAACGACCGCGCTGGAGTGGGCATGGCAGCCCGACGAGCCCGGCACCGTCCACGATCGACCGTCGTGAGCGTCCGCCGCGAGGGTCTGCCACCGCCACCGCTCGATGTCGACCGAGCATGGATGACCGACGTGCTTGTCCGGCTCCTGCGCACGCCGAGCCCTGCGGGCCGCACCGACGCCGTGATGCAGCTCATCGGGGACCTGCTGGCCGAGGTCGGTGTTCCCTTCGAGCTCACCCGGCGGGGTTCGCTGGTGGCAGAGCTCGACGGGGACTCGGCTCCGGTGGAGCGGGCCATCGTCGTTCACGCCGACACCGTGGGCTGCATGGTGCGCTCGCTCAAGGACGACGGGCGCTTGGCGGTCATCCCGGTGGGCACCTTCAGTGCCCGCTTCGCCGAGGGGGCGCGGGTCACGATCTTCGTGGAGGACCCCGACCGCACCTACTCGGGCACCGTGTTGCCCCTCCTCGCCAGTGGCCACGCCTTCGGTGACAGGGTGGACGACCAGGGCATCGGCTGGGATCACGTCGAGGTGCGGGTCGACCAGGAGGTCTCGTGCCGCGACGACCTCGCGGCGCTGGGCATCCAGGTGGGCGACTTCGTGGCGCTCGACGCCAACCCCGAGGTGACGGGCTCGGGCTTCGTGGTGTCGCGCCACCTCGACGGCAAGGCGGGCGTCGCCGCGGCGCTGGCGGCGGCTCGCTCGGTGGTGCGCTCGGCCCAGCCCCTGCCGCACCGCACGCACCTGCTGGTCACCATCGCCGAGGAGATCGGCCAGGGCGCCAGCCACGGGCTGGGACCCGACGTCGCCGAGATGGTGGCCATCGACAACGCGGTGTGCGCTGCGGGCCAGCACAGCATCGAGCACGGCGTCACGATCGCCATGGCCGACATGACCGGCCCGTTCGACTACCACCTGTCCCGCCGGCTGCACCGCCTGGCGCGCGATTGCGGGATCGATGCCGTGCGCGACACGTTCCCCTGGTACCGCTCCGACATAGCGGCGGCGTTGGAATCGGGGGCGGCGACGCGCGCCGCGCTGGTCGGCTTCGGTCTGGATGGGTCCCACGGCTGGGAGCGCAGCCACCTGCGCTCGGTGGAGGCCGTGGCCCGACTGATCGGTGCATGGTTGCGCACGCCTCTCACCTTCGAGCGCTGGGACGCGTCGCCCGCCGGCCCGTTGCGTGAGTTCCCCTCGAGCCGCCAGCCGGCGCCGCGCGAACGCTGGGGCCGATTGCCCGAGGGCCAGCCCGACGATCCGCCCGGCTGAGGTGGCCTCCGGTCAACTGCCTCGGTCGTCGCCCGCGTCCGGCTGCACGGCATCCGGCTCGACAGCAGGGGGATCGACGGCGTCGGCCAGGTCGGTGACACCGTCGAGGTCGCCGCGGCGAACCTCGAGGATGACCGACACCGCTACCACGGCCAGGGAGGCGACGAGGAGCGGAACCCTCTGGTCGCCGATGAAGCCCAGCAGGTCGTCGATCGGCTCGGAGAAGCGGTCGCCGAGCACCCGGGCCAGGAAGAGGCGCCCGAACGTGCCCGTCACGTTCAGGATCACGAAGGCTGCGAGCCCCATTCCCGTGGACCCGGCGAACAGGCAGATCCAGTTGTTCGGAGCGATGGCAACGAGTGGGTAGGCGGCGCGCCCGAAGGAGGACTCCACCCAGCGCAGCACCTCGCCGAAGGTGCGGGTGCGCCGCTCGGCCCAGGCCACGGCCGCGTCGCCGTACCAGTAGCCGAGCAGGAACCACAGGGGGTCGGTTGCCACGAGGCGGACGAACCCGACCCCGTAGTAGCTCCAGGCGTCGAGCTGGTTGGCCACGAGAACCAGGTTCCGGTTGCGCGGGTTGAGCGCGAGCAGGGCGAGAGGATGTCCGTCCACCAGGCTTGGCATGAAACCGTCGCCGACGTAGGAGGCCACGGTTGCGAGCACCAGGGGCACCGAGATGGCTGTCACGACCCGCCGGGAAGGCCGCCCCGAGGGCCGGTGGGCCGCGGTCGTCTCGGTGCCGCCGGGGTCCACGCGTCGCAGTCTGACATCGCCCCGGCGCGTGCTGGCCTTAGCGTCGCGGCAGACACGGAGGGGCAGGAGGCCACGTGCAGGGACTCATGCAGGACGCGCCGCTGGTGTTGACCCACTTCTTCGACCGCGCCGAGCGGCTCCACTACGACAAGGCGCTGGTCACCGCGACGCCCTCGGGGCCACGTCGAACCACCTACGGCGCGTGGGCGCAGCGCACCCGGCTGCTGGCCGGGTCCCTCGACGCGCTGGGCGTCCCAACCGGTGCGCGGGTGGCGACCTTCGCCTGGAACACGGATCGCCACCTCGAGCTGTACTTCGCCCCGGCATGCTCGGGACGGGTCCTGCACACGCTCAACATCCGGCTGTTCGCCGACCAGCTCGTGTACATCGCCGACCACGCCGAGGACGATGTCGTCTTCGTCGACGCGTCGCTGACCGGGTCGCTCTGGCCCGTGCTGGAGCGCACGCGCACGGTTCGCCACGTGGTCGTCATGGACGACACCGGCGCCGATGTGCCCGATCCACCGGCGGGCATCGAGGTCCACGACTACGAGTCGCTCCTGGCGGGCTCCCGGCCCGCTGAGCTGTGGGCGAGTGACGAGAGCGCTGCCGCTTCGATGTGCTACACGAGCGGCACGACCGGCAACCCCAAGGGCGTCGTCTACTCGCACCGCTCCACGTACCTGCACACCATGGCCACGATGCTCGCCGACGGAGTGGGGATCGCCGAGGCCGACCGGGTCATGCCCGTCGTGCCGATGTTCCACGCCAACGCCTGGGGACTGGCCCACGCGGGGGTGGCGGCGGGCGCCACTCTCGTGCTGCCCGGAGCGGACCTGTCGGCCCGGTCCATCGCCGCCCTCATCGAGTCCGAGCGCGTTACGGTCGCCGCCGGCGTCCCCACGATCTGGATGGGTGTGCTCGACGAGCTGGACGGGCGCGACACCTCGAGCCTGCGAGCCATCCCCTGCGGCGGCTCGGCGGTGCCGCGGGCCCTGTCCGAGGCGTACCGGACCCGGATCGGGCTCCCGATCCTGCAGGCGTGGGGCATGACGGAGACCAGCCCGGTGGCTTCCATCGGGCGCATCACCGCTACCCTGGCGGCCGAGCTCGACGAGGAGGCGCAGGCCGACCTGCGGGCCACGGTCGGCCAGCCGAGCCTCGGCGTCGACGTGCGCATCGTGCGCCCCGGCAGCACCGAGGAGCTGCCCTGGGACGGCACCAGCTCCGGTGAGCTGCAGGTGCATGGGCCCTGGATCGCCGCCTCGTACTACCGCGACGAGCGCTCTGACGAGTCGTTCACGCCTGACGGCTGGCTGCGCACCGGCGACGTGGCGGTGATCGACGCCCACGGCTACCTGCGCCTGGTCGACCGCACCAAGGACGTCATCAAGTCAGGCGGCGAGTGGATCTCCTCGGTCGAGCTCGAGAACGAGCTCATGGCCCATCCGGCGGTCGCCGAGGCCGCCGTCATCGGCGTCACGCACCCCCGCTGGGGAGAGCGCCCGCTGGCCTGCGTGGTGCTGCGACCGGGGGCATCGGCCGGCGCCGAGGACCTGATTGCCTTCCTGGCTCCGCGGGTGGCCAAGTGGTGGTTGCCCGACGAGGTGGTGTTCGTCGACGAGATCCCCAAGACGAGCGTGGGCAAGTTCTCCAAGAAGGACCTGCGAACGATGGCTAGTGAAGGCAAGTTCGTACACACAGTCGGGCAGGAGTAGCGGGCGTCGGCGGCGCGCGGGGGCGAACCTTGTTCCTGTCCACCTACCGTGTCTGCACGGGCCGAACAGGAGGCCGGGGACCGTGGGCTTTCAGATGCGAAAGTCGGTGAAGGTGATGCCGGGCGTCCGGATCAACTTCTCCAAATCAGGCGTTGGCGTATCAGGCGGAGTCAAGGGCTACAGGGTCTCCCGCGGCCCCAACGGGCGAGTGACGCGCACAGCGTCGATCCCTGGGACCGGAATTCGTCACGTCTCCAGTTCTTCCGGCGGCAGCCGGGGAGGGCGAGGCCGGCTAACCCCTCCTCCGCCCGCCCCCGAGCCAGCGAAGCCGGGCCTCATGGCCCCGAGGGCGGAGAAAGCCCTCTACAAGGCCGTCCGGGACAAGAACGTGGCCGAGATGGGCCGCCTCGCACAGGAGGGCGGAGACCTCGCCCTTCCCGCGGCCACGCTGGCAGGAATCCTCAGCATGTCGGCAGGTGACGACGAGCGGGCGAGGGCCCTGCTCAAGTGGGCGTTTGAGACCGGCCAAGATCCCGCGGCTCATCCTTTCATGACGAAGTACGTCGCCGCCCGCTTCTCGTTGGAGGTGGCAGCCGGGGTCACCGCGGACCTCGTCCCCGATCGCTCCGGCATCGGCTTGGCCCTCGCCGAGCTTCACCAGGAGGCGGGAGACCTCGTCGCTGCTATCCGAGTCGTGGAGCACCTTGAGCCCACGACCTTCGCAGCGCTGTCCCTCGCCGAGCTGTACTCGGCCGCTGGGCGCCACGAGGACGTCGTGGACCTCACCAACGGCATAGCGAACGACGACGACACGACCGCTCTCCTGTGTGTCTTCCGTGGGGTGGCGTTCCGGGAGCAGGGTTTCATCGATGCTGCCCGAGAGGCCTTCAAGGAGGCTCTCAAGTCCAAGAAGCGGGAGGCCGTCATCCGCCACAGGGCGCTGCTGGAGCGTGCCCGGACCTACGAGGCGGAGGGGAAGCGGGGAATGGCCAGGAAGGACCTGGAGAAGATCATGGCCGAGGACTCCACCTACGAGGGGCTCTCCGAGGCGATGGCCACCCTCGACGCTTAGAACGACTAGGGCCCCCGCTGGGGCGACCACGAGGGCTACGCCAGCGGGGGGGGCGAGTCGAAGCGTCAGAGCAGGGCAGCCACGCCGCCGAAGGCCAGGAGCTGGCCGAACATGGAGCGGTACGCGCAAAGGACCTGCGAGACCGCTTCGTCGACCACCGGTTGCCCGCGAGCTGAGCGTTGCCCGTCGGGGCCGTCGCGGCCGTACGCTGCGGGGCGTGAGCTGGCGCTTCGCTCGGCGGCCGTCGTGGATCCTGCGCCACGTGTTGGTGCTGGCGATGATCGTGGGCATGTTCAACCTCGGCCTGTGGCAGCTGCGCCGCCTCGACGAGCGTCGCGAGGTCAACGACGCGGTCACCTCGCGCCAGACCCAGGATCCCGTGCCGGTCGGGACGCTCGTCGGCGCCGACGACGCAACGGACTCGGCGCGCGCCGAGCGCGTCGAGTACCGCCAGGTCGTCGCGAGCGGCACCTATAGAGACCAGGACACGGTCCTGGTCGCCAACCGCACCTACAACGGTGCCGCGGGAGGCTGGGTCCTCACGCCCCTGCGACTCGACGAGGACACCGCGGTGGTGGTCAACCGCGGCTTCATCGGCTTCGACCGCGACGGTGAGCTGCGCGCTCCCGATGCGCCCGACGGGGAGGTGACAGTGCGGGGGCTGGTCCAGCGCAGCCAGCGGCGGGGAAGCTTCGGCCCCACGGACCCGTCCGAGGGCAAGCTCGAGACCCTGGCGCGCGCGGACCTGGATCGCCTGGGCGAGCAGCTCGACTACCGGATCCTCCCCGTGCTCGTCCAGCGCCAGGTGTCGCGGCCCGACGAGGCTCCGCCGGCGGCCGGCCGGGCGACGCTGGTACCCCTGGAACCACCCGAGCTCGGCGAGGGACCCCACTTCTCCTACGCCGTGCAGTGGTTCATCTTCACGACCATCGCCGCTCTCGGGTACCCGCTCATCCTGCGCCGGGTGGGCCGTCAGGAAGCTGCCGACCGCGCCTACGAGCGGCTCGAAGGCCTCGACCGCGAGCTGGCCGACCTGCTTCGCTCCTCGGCGTGATGATCCCCGCGGGCCGTTCGACGCCGGGCCGGTAGCGTCGAGGCTGGTGGATCCAGCCCGGCTACGGACCCTGGTGTTGCACGGCCTGCGCCTGGAGGGCCTCGCCGGCGTCGGCGCTCTGGCGCAGCGGACCGTGCTGACCGCGGCACAGGTCGCCAGCGAGGCTCGAGGCCCTGGCGGAAGCCGGCGCCGTGCGAGAGAGGCACGGGGTGATGTCCGGGTGGCAGCTCACGGCGACCGGTCGCGCCGAGCTGGCCGACCTGCTCGCCACCGAGCTCGAGCTCACGGGTGCCCGCAAGTCCATCGAGTCCGCCTACCGGAGCTTCGGGCCCGCCAACGACGAGCTGCTCGAGCTCTGCACCCGCTGGCAGCTGCGCCCCGGGCCCGACGGCCTGCGCACCAACCGCCATGACGACGCCGGCTACGACGCCTCCGTGGTTGCCGAGCTGGGTACGTTCCACCATCGGATCACTCCGCTGCTCGATGCCCTCGCTGCCGGGCTCGACCGCTATGGTCGCTACCGGCCGCGACTGACCGAGGCGCTCGAGCGGGTGCGCAGCGGCGAGTTGGACCTGTTCACCAAGCCAGGGGTGCCGAGCTACCACACGGTGTGGTTCGAGCTGCACGAGGATCTGCTCGCCACCCTGGGGATCGAACGAGCGTCGGAGGCACGCTGAATGACGTCGAGTGCCCGATTCGGGCCGGTGCTGACCGCGATGGCCACGCCGTTCACCGCCGAGGGTGAGCTCGACCTGGACGGCGCGGCCGCCCTGGCAGCCTGGCTCGTCGACGCGGGCAACGACGCGCTCGTGGTGGCGGGCACGACCGGGGAGGCGCCCACCCTCGACGACGACGAGAAGGTGGAGCTCTGGAGGGCCGTGCGGTCCGCGGTCGCCGTGCCGGTCGTGGCCGGCTCGGGCAGCAACGACACCCGCCACAGCGTCGAGCTGTCCCGCCGGGCCGAAGCGGCCGGCGCCGACGGCCTGTTGGTCATGACGCCGTACTACAACCGGCCCTCGCAGGCCGGCATCGAGGCCCACTTCCGCGCCGTCGCCGCGGCCACCGACCTGCCAGTGGTGCTCTACGACATTCCCGGCCGGACGGGGCGCAAGATCGAGACCGACCTGCTGGTGCGCCTCGCGGTCGAGGTCCCCACCGTCGCCGGCCTGAAGGACGCGGCCGGCAACCCGGCCGAGACGGCCCGGGTGATCGCCGCCGCCCCCGAGAGCTTCACCGTGTACTCCGGCGACGATGCCATGACCCTGCCGCTGCTCGCGGTCGGCGCCCACGGCGTGATCGGTACCGCCACCCACTGGTGCACGCCGCAGGTCGTGGAGATGGTCGCCGCGTTCGGGTCGGGCGATCTCGCCGGGGCCCGGGCCATCAACGCGCGCCTGTTCGGCTCCTATGCGTACGAGAGTCGGGAGATCGCCCAGTACGCGTTGGCCGTCAAGGTGGCGCTGAGGGTGCTGGGCCTGCCGTCGGGCCCCTGCCGGCTGCCGATCGGACCCGAACCCGACAGCCTCGAGAGCGAGGCGCGGGCGATGCTGGCCGCGCTCGAGGAGGTCTAGGGTGTCCGCTCCCGTCACCATCAGCTACCTGGGTGGCCTCGGCGAGATCGGCCGCAACTGCATGGTTCTCGAGTGCGAGGGCCAGCTCCTGTTGGTCGACTGCGGGCTGATGTTCCCCGATCTCGACATGCTCGGGATCGACCTGGTGCTACCCGACTTCACGTTCCTGCGCGAGAACGCCGAGCGGATAGTTGGCTGCGTCGCCACCCACGGCCACGAGGACCACGTGGGCGGGCTGGCCTTCGTGCTGCGCGAGCTCTCGTTCCCGATCTACGGATCGGCGCTCACGCTGGGCCTCGCCCGGGGACGGATCGAGGAGGCGGGCCTCCTCGATCGCACCGAGCTCGTCGCTGTGCGCGACGGCGAACGGCGACGAATCGGGCCCTTCGACGTCGAGTTCATCCCCGTCACCCACTCGGTCCCCCACGGCTTCGCCACGGCGTTCCACACCCCCCAGGGGGTGATCGTGCACTCCGGTGACCTGAAGCTGGATCTGACCCCGGTCGACGGCCGCCTCACCGACCTCGCCCGGATGGGTGCGCTGGGGGCGGGCGAGGGCGTCCGGCTCTACATGGGCGACTCCACCAACGCGGACGAGGCGGGGCACTCGCGCAGCGAGCGTTCGGTGGGCCAGGCGCTCTACGACCTGTTCCACCGCCACGAGGGGCGCCGCATCGTCACCGCCTGCTTCGCGAGTCACCTGCACCGCGTCCAGCAGATCGCCGACGCGGCGGTGGCGCAGGGACGCAAGGTGGCCACGATCGGAATGTCGATGCGCAAGAACGTGCGCCTGGCCCGCGAGATGGGCCTGCTGAGCATCCCGGACTCTGCGCTGGTCGACATCGAGGACATCGACGCCTACGAGCCGGGTCAGCTCTGCATCGTGTGCACGGGCAGCCAGGGCGAGCCGATGTCAGCGCTCGCCCTGATGGCCAACAAGGAGAACCGTTGGCTCGAGGTGGGTGAGAGCGACACGGTGATCCTGTCCTCGCACCCCATCCCGGGCAACGAGATGAACGTGTCCAAGGTGATCGACGGCTTGGTGCGCCTCGGCGCGGACGTCGTGCACTCGGGCATCGAGGACGTCCACGCCACGGGCCACGCCAAGCAGGAGGAGCTCAAGACACTGTTGTCGATCCTGCGGCCGGAGTGGTTCGTGCCCGTTCACGGCGAGTACCGCCACCTCGTGGGCCATGCCCGCCTGGCGCACACGATGGGGGTGGCTGCCGATCACGTCCTGGTCTGCGAGGACGGCGACCAGATCACCATCGACGACGACGGCGTCCACCGCAGCGGTCGCGTCCCGGCGGGGTACCTCTACGTCGACGGGATCGTCGGAGACGTCGGCCGAGGCGTGTTGCGCGACCGCCGGGTGCTGGCCGAAGAGGGCGTGGTCGTCGTCGTGGTCGGGATCGACGTCGAGGCCGGCACCATCCTCAGCGGGCCGGAGGTGATCACACGCGGGTGGGTCTACGCACCGGAGGCCGAGCCCCTCCTGACGGAGTGCTCCGAGGTGGTCCGGGCGGCGGTGGGCGAGGCGATCGCCGACGCCGGGGGCGCGAGCGTGGACATCGAGACCATCCAACGCTGCGTTCGCCGGGCGGCGGGTCGCTTCGTCAGCGAGCGCACGCGCCGCCGGCCCATGATCGTGCCGGTGGTCATGGAGGCCTGAGAGCCTCGGTCTGCGGAGCCCGCTGTGCCCGAGCTGCCCGAGGTGGAGAGCGTGCGCCGACAGTTGGCGCCGCTGATCGTGGGCCGCACCGTGGCGGACGGATGGGGTCACCCGTCGCCGAAGTTCGCCGAGGCCCCGCTCGCCGTGGGCGGGACCTTCGCCGGGCTGTCCCGGAGGGGCAAGTACCTGCTGGCTGCCTTGTCGGGCGCGCGCGGCGAGCGTGAGATGGTCGTCCATCTGGGCATGACGGGCCAGCTCCGGGTCCGCCCGCCCGGGCCCGTGGACCACTACGTGCGGGCCTGGTGGCAGCTCGACGACGGGGCCGTGCTCGAGCTGCGCGACGTACGCCGCTTCGGCCGCGTGGCGGTGGTCGACCCAGGTGATCACGCCCGGCTGCCCACCCTGGCCGCCCAGGGTCCCGAGCCATGGGACCCGGTCCTCGACCAGGGCGGGTTGTGGCGGGCGCTGAGGTCAAGCCGCGCCCGGGTCAAGACACAGCTGCTGTCGCAGCGCCCCCTGGCGGGGATCGGCAACATCTACGCCGACGAGGGGCTGTGGCGGGCCCAGGTGCACCCCGGTCGCCGCCGTGTCTCTCGGGCCCAGGCCGATGCCCTGCTCGCCGGGCTGCGCGGAGCGCTCGAGCTGGGGCTCGCGAACGGCGGCACCACCCTGCGCGACTACCGGACCCCCGACGGTGCCCCCGGACGCAACCAGGATGCTCTCGACTGCTACGGCCGCGCCGGCAGTCCCTGCCGACGCTGCGGCAGCACTCTCGCTCGGGCCGTCTACGACGGTCGTGCCACCACCTTCTGCCCCGGCTGCCAACCCCGCGGATGAAGGGCCGTGCCATGGGGGTGCAGTTCCCCCTGTGGCGAATGGGGCCACTGGTAAGGTTGGGGCCACCGTGGCCACCACCCAGCGCGCCCGGAGCACGACCCGGCGCTCACCGTCGACCGGTCGCAGCCGTCGCCCACCGCCGCGGCCCCCCTGGCACCGCCGGGCCGCGGCAATGGTCGGGCGCGCCCTGGACGGCCATCGCGACGAGGTCGCGGGGCTGGCCTGCATCGGCGTCGGGCTCGTGGTGGGCCTCGGTGCGTACGCCGACCGGGCCGGCCCCGCCGGACGTCTGGCCGCTGACCTGGTCGGCGCCCTGCTGGGCCGGGGCCGGCTCGTGGTGCCCGTCGCCCTGGTCGCGGCCGGGGTGCTTCTCGTGGCCGGACCGCCGGGTGAGCACTCGGTCGACCCGCCCGACCCGTCCGGAGCCTCCGTGCCCGACGCTCCCCGATCCCGCTACGCGAACGTCTGGGTCGGGGGGCTGGCCGTGGCGCTGGCCGCGCTCGGCCTGGCCCACCTCGCCGGCGGACGACCCGCCCTCGACGGTCCCGTCGACGACCTCGCCCGTGCCGGCGGCCTGGCAGGCCTCGCGATCGCCGGGCCCCTGGCGGCAGCGCTGGCTCCCGTGGGGGCCGGTTTGGTGCTGGCCGCGGTGGCACTGGCCGGGCTGGTCGTGCTGACGCAGGTGTCGGTGAGAGCCGCAGCCGATCGAGCCGCCGCCGGGCTCCGCCCCACGACCGCTGTCGTGCGCTCCTGGGCGTCGAGGCTGTTCATGCTCGGTTCGGATGTCGCTGCCGACCCCGACGTGACGATCGGTTCCGGCGTGGTGCCCGTGCTCTACGACCAGGACGCCGTCGTCGATCCAGGCGCGGACGACGCCGAGGCCCCGGACAAGGCGACGGGCACCGGCACGGACTCGCGCCGACGCCGCGGCCGTGCCGGGCGCTTCGAGGCTGCGGAGGGAGACGGCGATGCCGACGAGGAGACCGCCTCGGGCCAACTCGCCATCGACCTGGGGCCCGCCGCCGCCGGTGCCCGCTGGACGCTCCCACCCGCCGGACTCCTCGCACGTAGCGCTGCGCAGTCCGTGGACACCGAGGCCGTCGGGGAGGCCGGTCGCACCCTCGAACGGGCCCTGGCCCAGCACGGGGTCGAGACCCGCCTGGTGGGCATGGTCGTGGGTCCGTCGGTGACGCGCTTCGAGCTCGAGTTGGCCCCCGGTGTGAAGGTCAACCGGGTCACCAGCCTCAACCGTGACATCGCCTACGCCATGGCGTCGCCCGACGTGCGGATCCTGGCGCCGATCCCCGGCCGCCAGGCCATCGGGGTCGAGGTTCCCAACGTCGATCGCCGGGTCGTGGCGCTGGGCGACATCCTCGCCTCGCCCGAGGCGCGCCGCGCGTCGCACCCCCTCGAGGTCGCCATCGGGCGCGACATCAACGGCAAGCCGGTCCTGTTGAACCTCGCGCAGATGCCCCACATCCTCATCGCCGGTGCCACGGGGGCGGGCAAGTCGAGCTGCATCAACTCGCTTCTGACGTCGATCCTGATGCGTTCGACCCCCGAGCAGGTGCGACTGATCCTGGTGGACCCCAAGCGGGTGGAGATGGGCCAGTACGACCGGCTCCCGCACCTGCTCACCCAGGTGGTCACCAACCCCAAGAAGGCGGCCAACGCCCTGGCCTGGGCGGTGCGGGAGATGGACCGCCGCTACGAGCTGCTCGCGGAGGTCGGCTTCCGCGACATCGGCGGGTACAACGCGGCGTGGGACCGTGGGGAGCTGGTGGCCGAGCCCGGCTCGGATCGCGCCTACCCGAGGTTGCCGTTCATCCTGGTGGTGATCGACGAGCTGGCCGACCTCATGCTGGTGGCGGCGCGCGACGTCGAGGAGTCGATCTCACGCATCGCCGCCCTCGCCCGGGCCGTCGGGATCCACCTGGTGATAGCCACCCAGAGGCCGTCCGTCAACGTGATCACCGGTGTCATCAAGGCGAACATCCCGGCCCGGTTGGCCTTTGCGGTCTCGTCGCTCACCGACAGCCGGGTGATCCTCGACCAGGCCGGAGCGGAACGCCTGATCGGCAAGGGCGACATGCTCCTGCTCGGCCCGGCGTCCTCGGCGCCGGCCCGCATCCAGGGGTGCTGGGTCGACGAGACCGAGGTCCGCAAGGTGGCCGCGGCGTGGAAGCGCCAGGCGCGCGAGGTCGCCTACGTAGACGATGTCCAGGGGGGCGGCGACGCCGCGGAGGGCGGCGACGCTCCGGCGGGGGCGCCCGGCGACGACGACGAGTTGCTGCTCGTGGCCCGCGAGCTCGTCGTGCGCTCCCAGCTCGGGTCGACCTCGATGCTGCAGCGCAAGCTCAAGGTCGGCTTCGCTCGCGCCGGCCGCCTCATGGACCTCCTCGAGCAGCACGGCGTGGTCGGGCCCTCCGAGGGGTCCAAGGCCCGCTCGGTGCTCATGAGCGTCGACGAGCTCGAGGCGCTCTCCGAGCGGAGCTGAGCCGCCCGACGCCCGCGCCAGGGTGGTGACCCACTCCCACGGGGATGCATCGGACCGGCTGCGCGCCGGACCGGCGCTACGGTCGCCCCGATGATCGAGCTCGCCACCGAAGCGGTCGACGCCGCAGTCGCCGCCGGTGCCCGGTACGCGGACGCCCGGGCGATGGTTGTGCGCAAGGAGTCGATGGCGGCGCGCAACGGCGTAGTGGAGCAACTCGTCCAGACCGAGACCGCAGGGATCGGAGTGCGGGCGCTGGTAGGCGACGCCTGGGGCTTCGCCGCCACCTTCGAGCCCTCGGCGCGCCGGGCCGCAGCGGTGGGGCGAGAAGCCGTGTCGGTGGCTCTCGCCTCGGGCCGGGTGCCCGGCGGGCCGGTCCGGCTGGCCCCGGCCCCTGTGGTGGTCGACGACTGGTCCAGCACATGGGTCCGCCACCCGCTCGACGACGTGTCGTTGGGCGAGAAGGGCGACCTGCTGGTCGCGACGACGGGGATCCTCGTGGACGCCGGCGTGGAGCTCGCCGGTGCCGAGTACCAGGTGTGGGACACCGAGAAGTGGTTCGCGTCGAGCGAGGGCAGCCGGATCGCCCAGCGGATCGTGGAGTGCGGGGCGGGCATGGAGGCGACCGTGCTCGGCCAGGGCGAGAGTCAGCGGCGCTCGTATCCGGGGGTGCGCGGTCAGTACGGCACGGCGGGCTGGGAGCTGGTCGAGGGCCTCGACCTGGTTGGCCACGCCCCGCTGATCGCCGATCAGGCCCTGGCGCTGCGCGGAGCCCCCCAGTGCCCTTCGGGTACCACGACCCTGGTGCTCGGAGCGGATCAGATGGCGTTGCAGCTGCACGAGTCGGTCGGCCACGCCGTCGAGCTCGACCGGATCCTGGGCTGGGAGGCGGCCTTCGCCGGCACGTCGTGGCTCGACCCCGCCGGCTTGGGGTCGTTGCGCTTCGGCAGCGAGCTCATGGTCGTCACCGCCGACGCGACGCTCCCGGGGGCACTCGGCAGCTTCGGCTACGACGACGAGGGCGTCGCCGCCGCGGCGGTCGACATCGTGCGCGACGGGCGATGGGTAGGTGTGCTGTCGGGGCGCGACTCGGCCCCGGCGGTCGGACTTGCCTCGGGTGGCATGGTGCGGGCCGACGGCCCCGCCCGGCTGCCGATGGTGCGGATGACCAACGTCGGCCTGTTGCCAGGCGACTCGTCGCTCGCAGAGATGATCGCCGGGGTCGAGCGTGGCATCTACATGGAGACCAACCGGTCCTGGTCGATCGACGATCGCCGTCGGAACTTCCAGTTCGGGTGTGAGATCGGCTGGGAGATCGTCGACGGGGCTCTCGGGCGGATGGTCCGCAACCCCAGCTACACCGGCATCGGCCCGACGTTCTGGGCGTCCATGGACGCCGTGGGCGGGGTCGACGAGTGGCAGGTGTTCGGAGTGCCCCACTGCGGCAAGGGCCAGCCCCTCCAGGTCGGTCACACCGGCCACCACTGCGCACCGGCCCGCTTCCGCGACGTGCGGGTCGGGGTGCGGTGAGCGGCGTGGGTCTCGGCGAGGCCGGCCGCGACCCGGCGGCGGTGGCGGAGCGCTGCGCGGAGATCGTGTTGGACCACGTCGCCACCGCGACCCGCCGTCCCGGCGCGTCCGAGGAGGTGGAGGCGCTGGTGTCCGCCACCGCCGGCGTGTCCGCGCTGACCCGCTTCGCCAACCGAGCCGTGCACCAGCACGTGACCGAGGAGCACGTAGAGGTCACGTTGACCATCGCAGTGGGCGGACGGGTCGCCCAGGCTGCCACGACCCGCACCGAGCCCGTGGCGCTGGCCTCTCTCGTCGAACGGGCCCGCGCCGCGGTCGATCTCGTGCCCCCCGATCCCGATCACCCGGGCATGGCTCCGCCGGCGACCCTGCTGCCGGTCGAGCACCACGACCCGGCCACGGCGGCCGCGGGGCCGGAACGCAGGGTGGCGTTGGTGGCCGCGTTCTTGGACGGCGTTGGTGGGCTCGACGCCGCCGGGTTCTGCTCGACCGACGCCGCGGTGACCGTGTTGGCCACCACGGCCGGGGCCGCGGTGCGCGGTGCCACGTCGAGGGCCCAGCTCGACGCCATCGCCCGAGCGGGCTCAGCTGGGGGTCATCCGGCCGACGGCTACGCGCAGGCGACCTCGGTCAGCATCGGCGACCTGGACGCGCCGGCCGTGGGCGCTCGGGCCGCGACCAAGGCCCGTGCGGCGCGTGACCCTGTGGCGCTGGCGCCGGGGGACTACGAGGTGGTGCTCGAGCCCAAGGCGGTGGCCGAGGCCCTGCTCTTTCCCGCCTACCTGGGGTTCAACGGCAAGGCCCACGCCGAGGGGACGTCGTTCGTACGGCTCGGGGACCAGCAGTGGGACGAATCGATCGACATCGCCGACGACGCCACCGACCCCCGGGCACTGGGCCTTGCCTTCGACGCGGAGGGCACCCCCAAGCGCCGGGTGGAGCTCGTGCGCGCCGGGCGTTCGGTCGGTCTGGTACACGACCGGCGCAGCGCCCGGCGGGCAGGGGTCGAGCCGACCGGGCATTCCGTGGGCAGCGCCTCGTTCGGTGCCTTCCCGTCCGACCTGTTCCTGGCATCCGGGTCACTGGGCGTCGACGAGCTGGTGGCGGGGGTGGGCAGGGGCCTGCTCGTGACCGACCTCTGGTACAACCGCATCGTCGACCCCCGCACCCAGGTCGTGACGGGCCTGACCCGGAACGGGTTGTACCTCGTCGAGGACGGCGAGGTGGTGGCTCCGGTCGCCAACCTGCGCTTCACCCAGTCGATCGTCGGCGCCTTCGGGCCCGGGCGGGTGCGCTCGCTGGGAGACGACGCCCAACTCGTTCCCAACGAGGGTGGCGTCTTCCACGTGCCCTCGGTGCACCTCGCATCCTGGACGTTCACCGGCGACGCCAGGGGTTGACCGCCAGGGCCGACGCCAGGGGCTGGCCCCCGGGTCGGATGCACATCACCCATGCGGCAGAGCGTTTCGGGTCATCACGACCCCCGCGGGTACCCTCGGTCGATGCCCGGGGGTCGCCGCTTCTACCTGGAGACCCTCGGCTGCGCCAAGAACCAGGTCGATTCGGACAAGCTCACGGGAACGCTGGTCGCCGACGGCTTCGAGCGATGCGCCGACCCGGCCGCCGCCGACCTCGTGGTGGTCAACACCTGCGCCTTCGTGGAGGAGGCTCGCCAGGAGTCGATCGACACGGTGCTCTCCCTGGCCGGCCGCGCCGATGGTGCCCCACTGGTGGTCACCGGTTGCTTGGCCGAGCGCTACGGAGCAGAGCTGGCCGAGGCGCTCCCCGAGGTCGCCGCCGTCGCCGGGTTCGGGGTGCCGGTCACCCTCGGGCTCACGCGTGGCTCTTCGGCACGGTCGACGGCCGGGACGGAGCGCGCGGTGCCGGCGTTCGACCTGTTGGAGCTGCCACGCCCGCCGGCGAGCGCGCCGTGGGCCTACTTGAAGGTCGCCGAGGGGTGCGACCGGGCCTGCTCGTTCTGCGCCATCCCCTCGTTCCGGGGCCCGCAGCGCTCACGTCCGCTCGAGCGCATCCTGGCCGAGGTCGACTCGCTCGCAGCGTCGGGCATGCGCGAGGTGGTGCTCGTGGCCCAGGATCTGGCCAGCTACGGCCGCGACCAGGGGGTGGGGGAGAGGTCGCTGGTGGTGCTGACCCGCGCCGTGGCCGAGCGGGTCGACAGGGTGCGCCTCCTGTACCTGTATCCGTCCCAGCTCGACGCAGCCCTGGTGGACGCCGTGCTCGACACGGGGGTGCCCTACTTCGACTTGTCGCTGCAGCACGTGTCGGCACCGCTGCTGCGCCGGATGCGACGCTGGGGCGACGGCGACCGGTTCGCCCGGCGGATCGCCGACATCCGTGACCGTGCTCCCGAGGCGGCGTTCCGCTCGAACTTCATCATCGGCCATCCCGGTGAGACCGAGCGGGACCACGACCGCCTCCTGGCCTTCGTCGAGGAGGTCGGCCTCGACTGGTGCGGGTTCTTCGCCTACTCGGCAGAGGTCGGCACCCATGCAGCCACCCAGGACGGCGTGGTCCCCTCCGAGCTCGTCGCCGAGCGCCTCGCCGAGGTGGCCGCTGTGCAGGACGGGATCACCGCCCGCCGCCGGGACGCGCTGGTGGGGTCGAGGGCCGAGGTGCTCGTCGACGCTCCGGGCGTGGGCCGCAGCCACCGCGAGGCACCCGAGATGGACGGGATCGTCTCGCTGCCCGACGACCTCGCCGTCGGGTCGTTCGAGGAGGTGACGATCGCCGGGGCCTTCGGGCCCGACCTGGTGGGGTGGCCCGTCGGCCGCCCCGGGCCGGATCGGGTCCGGGTGGGTCTGGAGGGGCGACTGTGACCGCCCAGTTCGGTCCGTCCGCGCTCGCCACGCCCGCCAACGGCGTGACCGTGGCACGCATCGTGGTCACCGCCCCGCTGCTGGTGCTGATCCTCGACGCCTCCGCCACCTGGCCTGCGTTCACGCTGTGGACCGCTCTGGCGGTCACCGACGGGGTCGACGGCTACCTGGCCCGCCGCCACGGCTCGACGCGTTCGGGCGCCTTCCTCGACCCGTTGGCCGACAAGGTGCTCGTGCTTGGAGCCATGGCGGCGCTTGTGTCCGCCGAGATGTTCTGGTGGTTGCCCGTGGCGCTGATCGCCGTGCGCGAGGTGGGCGTGCAGGCCCTGCGCTCGTACTGGGGGCGCCAGGGCCTGGCGATCCCGGCCCGCTCGTCGGCCAAGGCCAAGACCGTCGTGCAGGACCTGGCAGTCGGGCTGGCCCTGTTGCCCCCGGTGGACGAGAACCTGCCTGCGCTGGCCTCTTCGGTCCTGTGGGTGTCGGTCGTGCTGACGCTGGTCTCGGGCGCCCAGTACGTGCTCGAGGGCCGGGCTGCCACCACCACCGGCGGAACCCGAGGCTCCGGGCTCCTGCGCTGATGTCGGCCGAGGGACCTGCGTCGCTGTGCGCCGAGGTCGTCGCCGTGGGCACCGAGCTGCTCCTGGGTCAGATCGTCGACACCAACTCGGCTTGGATCGGCGAGCAGCTCGCTCTGACCGGCATCGCCAACTACCGCCAGACCAAGGTCGGCGACAACCGCGAGCGTCTGGCGGCCGTGCTGCGCGAGGCGCTGGAGCGGGCGGACGCCGTGGTGGTGTGCGGCGGGCTGGGGCCCACCCACGACGACCTGACGCGCGAGGCGATCGCCGACGTGATGGGCGTCGAGCTGGTGCGCGACGAGCAGGTCGCGGCCGTGATCGCCGAGCTCTTCGCAGCCCGGGGACGTGCCATGCCGGCGAGCAACCTGCGCCAGGCGGATGTGCCGGCGGGAGCCATGGTCATTCCCCAGCGCATCGGCAGCGCTCCCGGCCTGATCTGCCCGGTGGGGCCCTCGGTCCTCTACGCCGTGCCCGGCGTCCCGGTCGAGATGCGTGAGATGGTCGAGCGGTCGGTGTTGCCCGATCTGGTGGCGCGTGCGGGATCGTCGCGGCGGGCCATCGCCAGCCGGGTGCTGCGCACGTGGGGTGAGAGCGAGTCGGGGCTCGCCGAACGCCTGGCCCCACGCGTCGCCGCCCTCGACGAGACGCCCTCGGCGACGTTGGCGCTGCTGGCCAGCGGCATCGAGGGGATCAAGGTCCGCATCACCGCCTCGGGGGCCAGCGCAGCGGAGGCGGCGGCTGCGGTCGACGCAGAGGAGGCCGAGGTGCGCGCGCTCATCGGCGACCTCGTGTTCGGTGTCGACGACCAGACCATGGAGCACGCCGTGGGAGATCTGCTCATAGAGCGGGGCGAGATGCTCGCGGTGGCCGAGTCGCTCACCGGCGGGCTGCTCCAGTCACGCGTGGTCGAGGTACCCGGCTCGTCGAAGTGGTTCGCGGGCGGCCTCGTGTCGTACGCGTCGGAGGTGAAGCACCGCCTGCTCGATGTGCCGGATGGGCCCGTGGTCAGCGAGGTGGCGGCAAGGGCCATGGCCCGGGGGGTGGCCCGGCTGATGCGAACCGAGGTCGGCTTGGCGATGACGGGCGTGGCCGGCCCGGATCGCCAGGACGGTGAGCCGCCCGGGACGGTCTGGATCGGTACGGCGGTGAACGACGACGTGTCGGCCGTGTTGCTGAACCTGCCGGGGGGGCGCGAGACGGTGCGCCAGCTCAGCGTGATCTCGGCGCTCGACCTGCTTCGTCGCCGCCTGCTCGGACAGCGCCCGGTGGGGCCAGGGCAGCGGTGAACACCGCGGCGACGTCGTCTCCGTAGGCGATCGCCGCGCCGCCTCCGACCTGTACGACCGACATGAGCAGCGACAGGATGATCGTGACCATGCCGTTGGCGATGGTGTCGGCATCGATGTCGGCACGCACGGTGCCGTTGCGCTGCTCGTCACGCAGGCGCTCGGCGCAGGCCCTGCGCAGCTCCGTGAGCGCCGGCACGTCGAGCACGCGTTCGGTGATCTCGGGCTCGAGCCCGGCGAGCAACCGGCGCGCAAGGGGATGGTCCTGCACTGCGGCCACGAGGCTGAACACCAGCGTCTCGCGCCAGTCACGCACGTCCGGGCGGCTGACCACGGTGGTGAGTCCCTCGTGGATGACCCGAGCTGCGTCTTCGTCGACGGCGGCCAGGAACAGGGCTTCCTTGTTGGGGAAGTAGGCGTAGGTCACCGTGGCTCCGACCCCGGCCTGCCGGGCGATGTCGGCCACAGAGGTGGAGCGGAAGCCGTCTCGGCCGAAGCGGATGATGGCGGCCTCGAGCACGTTGGCCCGCGTCTGCTCGCCCTTGCGGGCGCGGCCCGGAGCCATAGTGGGACCCTAGCAGACCAGAGTGATTGATCATTTCACTCAAATCGTTCATAGTGGGGGCCGTGACCACCATCGTCCAAGCGCCTCCCGCCCGTGCCGTGCCCACCCGACGCATCTCGTTCGAGGCCACCCTGGCCGGGCTGCCCCGGCACTTCGCCGCGGGGGGCGACCTGCTCCAGAGCCATCTCGCCGCTGCCCTGTCGTCGGTGTTCCCCGACGGGGAGGACTTCTTCGTGCGATCGGTCCGCCGCTACCGCGACGAGCTCGAGGACCCGGATCTGCGCCGGCAGGTTGCGGGCTTCATCGGCCAGGAGGCGATGCACGGAAGGGAGCACCGGGCGCTCAACCGGCATCTTGCCCACCTCGGCTATCCGAGCGGTCGCTTCGAGACGGTGACCAGGGTGCTGCTCGGCGGGGTCGAGAAGGTCGGGGGCGCAAGGGCGAGCCTGGCGGTCACCGCGGCCCTCGAGCACTTCACCGCCACCCTCGCCGAGGTGCTCCTGTCCGACGAGGACGCCCGGGCGCTCTTCGGCCAGGATGCCTTGCGCGACCTGTTCCTCTGGCACGCCCTCGAGGAGTCCGAGCACAAGGCCGTCGCCTTCGACGTGTACCGCGCCGTGGGGGGCGGCGAGCGAATGCGGCGGGTGGTGATGGACCTGGTCACGGCCGGGTTCCTGGTCGGCGTCGCCGTGCTGGTGGCGGACTCGCTGGCCCACGACCGAGCCGCCTACCGCCGGGGCGCGCTGCGGGCCAGCTGGCGCCGGCTGCGGCGCTCGCCGATGGTCTCGGCCGAGGTGTGGCGGCGCCTGCGGGCCTACGACCGGGTCGGGTTCCACCCCGACGAGCGCGACACCGCCGCGCTGATGGGTGCCTGGCGTGAAGAGCTGTTCGGTTCGAACGGCCGCCTCAAGGACCTGCCGACGGCGGCGGCTTGAGCGTGCAGGCGGGACGTGGCCCGTCCGCGGCCCCAGCGCCCGACGCGCTCCCTTCCGAGCACCTCGACGTGGTGGTGGTGGGCGCAGGCCTGTCGGGCATCGCCGCGGGGCACCACCTGCAGGAGCAGTGTGGATGGGCCAGGTACGCCATCGTCGAGGCCCGCGACTCCATCGGCGGCACCTGGGACCTCTTCCGCTACCCCGGGGTCCGCTCAGACTCCGACATGTACACCCTCGGCTACAGCTTCCGGCCCTGGACCTCCGACGACGCCATCGCCAGCGGCGGATCGATCCTGCAATACGTCCGGGAGACAGCGCGCGCGGAGGGGATCGACGAGCGAATCCGCTTCGGGCAACGGGTCGTTGCCGCGGACTGGTCGACTCCCGAGGCGCGGTGGCACCTGACCCTGCAGGACGTGCACAGCTCGCGACGGTCGTCGTTGACCTGCTCGTTCCTGTTCTGCTGCGGTGGCTACTACCGGTACGACCACGGCCACCGACCCGACCTCGTGGGTGTCGACGACTTCTCCGGCCCGGTCGTTCATCCCCAGAACTGGCCCGAGGACCTCGACTGTGCCGGCCGCCGGGTGGTGGTCATCGGCAGTGGGGCGACCGCCGTGACCATGGTGCCGGCGCTGGCCGAGGGGGGCGCGACCGTCACGATGCTGCAGCGCTCGCCCAGCTACGTCGCCTCCCTGCCCGGCCGCAACCCCGTCGCGGCTGCGGTGGCGCGACTCGCGCCCGGCACCGCCGGCGGCACAGCCCTGCGCTGGGCCAACGCGGTGGGAACCCAGGCGTTCTATCGGTTGAGCAGACGCCATCCCGGTCTGGTGCGCCGGCTCCTGCTGGCGGGGGTGCGCCGCCAGCTCCCGGAGGGCTTCGACGTCGACACCCACTTCGGACCCCGCTACGACCCCTGGGACGAGCGGATGTGCCTGGTCCCCGACGGCGACCTGTTCCGCGCGATCCGCCGCGGCGATGCGACGGTGGTGACCGGTCGCATCGAGCGGGTCACCGCGACGGGGGTCCGACTGGAATCGGGCGAGGAGATCGCCGCCGACGTGATCGTGACCGCGACCGGCCTCGAGCTGCTGTTCCTGGGCGGGATCGAGCTGAGCGTCGACGGAGACCCCGTCGAGCTGGCGGACAGGCTGGTCTACAAGGGCATGATGCTCGAGGGCGTTCCGAACCTCGCGGTTGCGATCGGCTACACGAACGCCTCCTGGACGCTCAAGTGCGAGCTGACGTGCCGCCAGGTCTGCCGCCTCGTCAACCGACTGCGCCGTCAGGGCCTGCGACAGGCCACGCCGTTCAACGACGACCCGACGGTGACGCCCGCACCGCTGCTCGACCTGGCCTCCGGCTACATCCGCCGGTCCGAGCACCGGTTCCCCAAGCAGGGCTCCCGGTTCCCCTGGAAGGTCCACCAGAGCTACCTGCGCGACTACCGGGCCATGCGGTTGCGCCCGGTGGCCGACCGGGCCCTCCGCCTGTCGAACCCGGCGCCTGCGTCGGCGACCGTCACCGGCGACCTGCGGGCCCACCGCGCCGACGTGTCGGCAGGGGCGTGATGCGCCTCGACGACAAGGTCACCGCGGCGGTCACCGGAGCCGGTTCGGGGATCGGTCGGGCCCTGGCTCTGGACCTGGCCCGTCGGGGCTGTGCGCTCGCGCTGTGCGACGTCGACGCCGAACGCCTCGAGGCGACCGCCGAGATGGTCGCCTCGGCCGGAGCCGTGGCAACCGTGGCGGTGGTCGACGTGGCGGCGCGCGACTCGGTGCGGGCGTGGGCCGAGGCAGCGATGCACGACCACGGCTCGGTCCAGCTGGTGGTCAACAACGCCGGGGTGGCCCTGGGGTCCACGGTGGAGTGCACCTCCTACGAGGATGCCGAGTGGCTCATGGGGATCGACTTCTGGGGCGTGGTGCACGGCACCAAGGCGTTCCTGCCCCACATGCTCGCCGCCGACGAGGGCTGCATAGTGAACCTCTCGAGCGTGTTCGGCCTGATCGGCGTGCCGACCCAGTCGATGTACAACGCGGCCAAGTTCGCTGTGCGCGGCTTCACCGAGTCGCTCTCGATCGAGCTGGCCGCTCGCCGCAGCTCGGTGCGTGCACTACTGGTCCACCCTGGCGGGATCCGCACCGACATCGCGCGGCGGGCCCGTCTCGACGAGCAGGTCGCCGCCATGGTCGGGGGTGACGCGGACCGCGCCCAGCGCCTCTTCGAGGCTCGTGGCGCGCACCAGCGCGGCCGGTGCCGCCCGCCGGGTGCTGCGTGCCGTCGAGCACGACCGGCGCCGGGTCCTGGTCGGTCCCGACGCCTGGCTCATCGACCTCCTGTCGCGCCTGCCGGGCGGGCTGCACCAGTCGGTGATGGCCGCCGCGCTCCGGCGCGGCCTCTCCTGAAGGGGCCGCGCCGGAGCGCGGCCCTCTCTGAGGGGTGACTGCGGCCCCGACGTGGGTCGCTTCCGGTTGCGGCCACGACGACCGGTGGTACGGTCGCCCCACGAAGCCGCCGCCGTTCGACTACCGCTCGCCCGACTCGCTCGAGGAGGCCCTCGCCCTGCTCGCCGAGCACGGTGACGAGGCACGCCCCCTCGCGGGGGGCCAGAGCCTCGTCCCGTTGCTGGCGTTGCGCCTCGCCCGTCCCGAGGTCCTGGTCGACATCGCCCGCGTCCGGGGACTCGACGGGATATCCCGCACCGACGGCCATGTGGAGATCGGGGCCACGGTGCGCGAGGCGGTCGCCGAGCGCTCCGGCGACGTCAAGGACTCCGTGCCCCTGCTGGCCGCCGCGCTGCCCCTCATCGGACATCCCGCCATCCGCAGCCGGGGCACGGTGGGGGGAAGCCTCGCCCACGGTGATCCTGCAGCCGAGCTGCCGGCGGTGGCGTTGGCGACGGGCGCGGAGATGGTCGCGACCAGCGCAGCGGGCACCCGGACGATCCCCGCGGCGGAGTTCTTCGTCAGCTACTTCACCACCGCCCTGGAGGCCGACGAGCTGTTGACGTCGGTGAGGTTCCCCGTGGCGCTGCCCGGTAGCGGTTCCGCCTTCGAGGAGGCCGCCCGCCGCCACGGCGACTTCGCGATGGTCGGGGTCGCCGCCATGGTCACCCTCTCGGACGGCGTGCTGGGCGAGGTGGCGCTCACCATGACCGGCGTCGCCGACACCCCGGTTCGCGTGACCGCCGCCGAAGCCGCCCTGCGGGGCGCGCCCGTGGGTCCCGCCGGCGTGGACCCCGCCGCGTTGGGCGAGGCGGCCGCCGCGGCGTCGGGGGCGATCGACCCACCGTCGGACCTGCATGGCACGAGCGCCTACCGCCGCCACGTCGCTGGCGTGCTGGTGCGACGAGCCGTGACTACGGCCGCGGCCGGCGCCGGTCTAGGGGGAGCCTGATGAGCACCGAGATGGACATCGAGCTGAACGTGAACGGCGTGGCCCGCTCCGTGCGGGTACCGGTGCGCCAGACCCTGGCCGACACGCTGCGCCACGACCTGGGCCTGACCGGGACCCACCTGGGGTGCGAGCACGGGGTGTGCGGAGCGTGCACCGTGATCGTCGACGGCGATCCCGCCCGCTCCTGCCTCGTGCTGGCGGTGCAGGCACGCGACTGCGAGGTGCGCACGGTGGAGGGCCTCGCCGACGACGGCCGCCTCAACGTGTTGCAGCAGGCCATGGCCGACAGCCACGGGTTCCAGTGCGGGTTCTGCACCCCGGGGTTCCTGATGCAGATCACCGCCCTGCTCGAGCAGGACCCCGATCCCGACGAGCACGCGGTGCGCGAGTCGCTGTCGGGCAACCTGTGCCGCTGCACGGGCTACCAGAGCATCGTCGAGGGCGTGGTCCGCGCCGTCGGGGGATCCGCCCGGTCGCACTAGCCGGGTCCGAACAGCCGGGAGGTTGACGACCGATGGCCCAACTCGCCGCCGAGCGCTACACGGGGGCCAGCGTTGCCCGCACCGAGGACCCTCGGATCCTGACGGGCCGGGGGCGCTACGTCGACGACGTGCACCTCGAGGGCATGCTGCACGCCGCGTTCCTGCGCAGCCCCTCCCCGCACGCCCGCATCACCGGCGTCGACGCCGACGAGGCCCGGCGGGCGCCCGGGGTGGTGGCCGTCTACACCGGCGCCGACCTGGAGCCGTTGGTCGTGGCGACCGGCGGGGCGATGGCCATGGTGGGCATGGCTGCCGGGCCGATCCCCGCGTTCAGCCTGCTGGCCACCGACAAGGTGCGCCTGGTGGGCGACCCGGTGGCGATGGTGGTCGCCGAGTCGCGGGCTCTGGCCGAGGACGCGTGCGAGCTGATCGAGGTCGACTACGAGGAGCTCGACCCGGTGACCGGAGCGGACGTCGCGCTGGATCCGTCGTCGGTGCCGGTGTTCGAGGATCTGGGAACCAACGTGTTGACCGGACCCGAGCACCGCGTGCACGGGGACGTGGAGGCCGCCTTCGCCGCCGCTGACCGGGTCGTGCACGCCCGCCTGACCCAGCACCGTCACCAGAACGTGCCAATGGAGTGCCGCGGCGTCGTCGCCGACTTCGACCCGGCCACCGGCGTGCTCACCGTGCACGCCGCCACCCAGGGCGTCCAGCTGGCGCGCATGGCTCTGGCCGGCCAGCTGGGCATGGAGCTGGACCAGGTGCGGGTGCTCGCAGGGGACGTGGGCGGCTCGTTCGGCCTCAAGTTCGGAGCGGCCCGCGAGGAGGTGGCCGCAGCGGCGGCTTCGCGCCAGCTGGGCAGGCCGGTGAAGTGGACCGAGGACCGCTACGAGAACCTGGTCGCGTCCGGGCAGGCCCGCGAGGAGCGCTTCGAGGTCGATGCCGCGGTGACCGACGCCGGCGAGCTGCTGGGCCTGCGGGTCGAGATGGTCCTCGACACGGGCGCCTACCCGGGCATGGGCGGGCGGCTGCCGGGGATGATCGAGCGGCTCCTGCCCGGGCCGTACCGGATGCGGGCCCTGGAGTTCACCGGCACGACGGTCATCACCAACAAGGCCAGCTACGTGGCCTACCGGGGTCCGTGGGCAGCCGAGACGTGGGTGCGTGAGCGCACGATCGACCTGGTGGCGCACGAGCTCGGCATCGAACCCCTCGAGCTGCGCCTGGCCAACGTGGCCACGCGCGACGGCGGCCCCGCCGCACTGGTGACCGGGCCGAGCCTGGCGGGGGTCACGACCCGCGAGAGCCTCGAGGCCGTCGCCGAGCGTCTCGACGTGCCGGCATTTCGGGCGCGCCAGGCCCAGGCCCGCTCCCAGGGTCGCTACCTGGGCGTCGGGGTCGCGTCCTACATCGAGGCCGCTCCCGGGCCGCGCGAGCCGGGCGGTGGCGGGAGCCCGCTGGGATCCGAGACGTCCCGCATGCGCATCGAGGACGACGGCACCGTGTCGGTGTTCACCCCGCAGATGCCCCACGGCCAGGGTCACGAGACCACCTTGGCCCAGGTGGCAGCTGACCAGGTAGGCGTGCCGCTGTCGTCGGTGCGGGTGGTGGTCGGGGACTCCTCGGTGGTGCCGCTGGGCTTCGGGACCGGAGGCAGCCGGTCGGCCACGATGGCCGGTGGCGCCGCCCTGCACGCCGGGCGGGCGCTGAGAGCCCAGGTGCTCGAGGTGGCCCAGCACCTGCTCGAGGCCGCGGTCGACGACCTCGAGCTGGTCGACGGCGCGGTGGGGGTGAGGGGCGTGCCGGCACGTGCCATCGGCCTTGCCGAGGTCGCGACAGCGGTTCGCACGCCGGGTCGGCTGCCCGAGGGCACCGACATCGACCTGGAGGTCTCCACGACCTTCGACGGCGGCGAGGGCGGTTGGGCCGGAGGCACCCACGGCGCCATCGTCGAGGTCGACGTGGAGACCGGGCTGGTGAGCATCGAGCGCTACGTGGTGGCCGAGGACTGCGGCGAGCTGATCAACCCCGCCATCGTGGAGGGACAGGTCCGCGGGGGGGTGGCGCAGGGAGTGGGGGCGGTGCTGCTGGAACGTTCCGCTTACGACCCCGAGACCGGCCAGTTCCTGGCGGGCACCTTCATGGACTACCTGCTGCCGACCGCGGTGGAGGTGCCGACCATCGAGATCGTGCACCTCGAGACCGTGCCCCTCGACGCCGACGTCAACTTCCGTGGTGTGGGCGAGGGCGGGATGATCGTGGCGCCACCCACGCTGTGCAACGCCATAGAGGATGCGCTGGCACCCTTCGGGGTTCGCGTCCACGAACAGCACCTCCCCCCGGCCCGCATCCTCGAGCTCATCGGCGCAATCGAGCCCGAGGAGGGCTGACCCTCCTCACCACCGCCGGGACCGGCGCCTGGCTCGGCGTCGGATCGCCCGGCGGCGGGGACCCCGTACGAGACCGGCGGGGCCCAGCCACCTGCGGCGGAGCCAGCGGCGCATCACGAGCCGGCCCCGTGGCCGTGGGCGGCACAGGCCTGCCCTGCCGTGGCGCCGTGGGCCTCGACGCCCGCGAACGGCCCGCACTCGTGCTCCTCGAGCCAGACGTGGAGCATCGGGGGGGTGGCCCGCGCCACACCGCCAGGAACGCAGCGCCCGTCGACGACCACCCCGGCGAGGGAGACGCCGTCGGGCGCCCAGCACAGGTTGGTGTGGTCGTGCCAGGTCGTGAGGTGACCCGCGATGTCCGGTACCTCGTCGCTCGTGGTGCCCGGCTCGGCGATGTACATGGCCGACACCAGCGCAAGCTCGGCGCCGTCGTTGCGGAACACCAGGGACTCGGGACGCTCGGGGTCGAGCACGTGCCCGTCGGCGAGGTAGGCGGGGTGCACGTAGTGACGGAAGCTCCCGGGACGGCGGCCGTCGCCGATCGATCGGTAGCCGGCGGCCTCGACCGACGCCACGTCGTCGAAGCTGTGCTCGACCGCGGCGCGGGTGTCGAGCACGAGGTCTCGGGCTGCCTCGAGCTGTTCGTCGTCGAGGCCTGAGGTGTCGGCACCTGCGAAGACCGGGTCGCTCCCGGCGCCCGGGTCGATCCCGGGGCCGGCGCCGTCGGTGCTGGCAGCGTGGTCGTGTCCCTCAGCGTCGACGTGGTCCGCCCCTTCGGCGTGGGCAGCCCCGATGCCGGCCGCGTCGTGGAGTTGGTCGTGGTCGTCGTGGGAGTGGTCGGCAGTGACCCCGACCAGGGTGACCACCAGGGCGATCGCGGGGGCGGTGGCCAGCGCCCGGGCGCCACGGCGGGCGGCGCGGGCCACCTCGGGCACGCAGGCCCGTGCCGCCGCCACGGTCGCCCCGGCGGCCAGCACGGCCGCTGTCAGGTCCTGGATACCGACGGGTTCGGCTCCGGCCAGCGCGTCGACTGCCCCCAGGCCCACGGTGCGTGACGCCGCCCATGCCGCGACCGCTGTGGCGCCCGCCGCGGCCGTGGCCAGCGCGGCGGCACGGCTCGGGCGGATCGCCACCCACGCGGCCAGGCATGCCTGAGCCACGGCGGTGGTCGAGAACAGCCACACCAGGGCGGCGTCTGCACCGTGGGTGCCGGCCGCCGCGGCGTGGACCAGAGCGGCGCCGGCGGTGAACGCCCCTGCGGCGCGCAGGTAGGCGACGGCGGGTGGGAGTGTGGTGGCGGCGCCGGGCGGGGGCGGGCCAGGGGGCGTGTTCGGCCTCGACGTGGGGTCCATGGCCACCAGCGTGCGCCTCCGCGGTGAGGGATCGGTGATGGGATCGGCAGGATCCGGCCAGGGCGGCCCGGTCACCGTCGCATCCGATGGGCGGGCAGCGAGACCCACAACCTGGCGCCGCCGAGCGGTGAGGTCCCGGCGCCCACGGTGCCGCCCATGGCGACCACCAGTTCGCGCACGATCGCCAGCCCCAGTCCGGATCCGCTCTCGCTCCTGTCCGGCCTGTGGCGGGCCACGTAGAGCCGTTCGAAGACGTGGGGCTGGTCGGCCGGGTCGATGCCGGGGCCATCGTCGTCGACCTCGATGCGCACCAGCGCGGCCCCGGGCGCATCGCGGTCGGGCGCCGGTTGGTCGGGCGACGGAGCGGACACGACGTCGACCTCGACGCGGCTGCGGGCGAAGCGCAGCGCGTTCTCGACGAGGTTCGCCACTACCTGGGCGAGGCGGTCGGGGTCCACCAGCGCCGCGGGTGATCGCTCGGGTGGTGACCGCACGAGCAGCTGGACGCCGGCGTCGGCTGCCTGGCGGGCGAAGCCGTCCACCGTGGCGGCCACGGCCTGGCCGACGGGCACCACGGTGGGCTGCAGGTCGAACGCACGCGCTTCGAGGCGAGCGAGCTGCAACAGGTCGGCCACGAGGCGTTCGAGGCGTTGCGACTCGGCCAGGATCACTTCGGCGGCTCGCCCGGGATCGGGTGCGGTCCCGTCGGCAACGGCCTCGGCATAGCCCCGGATCGAGGTGAGCGGGGTACGCAGGTCGTGGGAGACCGACAGCAGGAACTGGCGCTCCAACCCCCTCGACCTCTCTATGGCCGACGCCATCGCGTTGATCGATCGGGTCAGGTCGGCGACCTCGTCGGTGCGTTCCGGGCCCGGGTCGGGTAGCCGGGCCTGCAGGTCGCCGGCGGCGATGCGGTGGGCGACCTGCTCGGCGTTGCGCAGCGGGTCGGCCAGGGCTCGGGCCAACCGAGCGGCGACGACGGTGCCACCGGCGATGACCAGCGCCGCGCTGAGCACGAACCAGGGAGCGGTGCCGCCGAGAGCGATGCCGATCCGATCCGAGACCAGCACCGCTCTTCGGGCGTCGCTCCCGAGGGGGGCCGCCGCCCACACTGTCTGGCCGTCACGCCCGCTCAGGGTGGCCCCGGCCGCGAGGGCGTCGAGCTCACCGCTGGTCAACTCCACTCCCTGGACCCCTTCGGCGGGCCCGATGCCGTCGAGGGGGACGAGGGCGACGCCTTCGAGTCTCAGGGCACCGCGCAGCGCTAGGAGCAACGGGCCCCGTGCCGAGCCCGGGCGCGAGGTCGGGACCACCGGCAACGCCTCCGCAACGGCGTGCGCATCTCGGCGAAGCTCGCGCTCGGCGTAGTCCCGGGCGCCCAGGCGGGCCAGGACCAGGGTGCCCAACCCGGCAGACACCAGGGCGGCGGCCACGGTGCCGACGATGGAGACCAGGAGACGGCGGCGCACGGTTCGGGTCGGTCCAGGTGGGTCGGTCGAGGTCGGTCCGGTCAGTCCAGCCGGTAGCCCACGCCCCACACGGTGGTCAGCGCCAGCGCGGGTCCGAGCTTCTTGCGCAGCTGGCGCACGTGCACGTCGACGGTGCGCTCGTCGCCGTACCAGTCGGCGCCCCAGGCGCCGTCGAGGAGCTGCCGGCGGGTCAGGGCCAGGCCGCGGTTGGCTGCCAGGAACAGCAGTAGGTCGAGCTTCTCGGGTGGTCAACGCCACGGGCCGCCCGTCCAGGAGCGTCTCGCGCCTCCTGCCATCGACGAGGAGCGCCGCCCCCAGGTCGAACACTGCGGGCGGGTTCGACGCGCCGTCGCGGGCCGCGTCACAGCGCCGCAGCACGGCCCGGACCCGCGCCACCAGCTCACGGGGGGAGAACGGCTTGGTCACGTAGTCGTCGGCGCCGAGCTCGAGGCCGACGATGCGGTCCACCTCGGCGTCGCGGGCGGTGAGCAGCACCACCGCCACCGAGGTGGTGGCCTGCAGCCGCCGGCAGACCTCGAGGCCGTCGATGGCGCCGGGCAGGCCGATGTCGAGCACGACGAGTCTTGGCCCGTAGCGCGCCACGGCGGCGAGGCCGGCTTCGCCGTCGGCGGCCCGGCGGACCTCGAAGCCGCCCTGGCGCAGGTAGAGCTCGACGAGGTCGGCGATGTGGGGGTCGTCCTCGACGACCACGATCGTGGGCGACGGGGCGGTCACCAGACGATGCTCGCACGCCGGGCTCACTGCTCCGGTGATCGCCGTGTGAAGGATCGATGAGGGAGGGGGTTCCTTGAACGAACGGGTGTTCGCAATTACGCTGCTGTCGTTCCATACGAGGGTGTCACACCGCCTCCGTAGGTTCGTTCTCACATCGCTGCTCGCGCAGCCCCCATCGCAGCGGACGCGGACCGCAGGTCGGTCCCGAAAGGAGATCCTCGTGGATCGTGAGAAGGCCCTCGACATGGCCCTGGTCGGCATCAAGAAGCAGTTCGGCGAGGGGGCGGTGATGAAGATGGGGGAGAAGGGATCGATGGCGATCGAGTCGATCTCGACCGGGGCCCTCAGCTTGGACATCGCCCTGGGGATCGGCGGGCTCCCGCGTGGGCGCGTCACGGAGGTCTACGGGCCAGAGTCCTCCGGCAAGTCCACCCTGGCCATGCACGTGGTGGCCGAGGCCCAGCGCAACGGTGGGATCTGCGCCTACATCGACGCCGAGCACGCAATGGACCCGGTCTACGCCCAGGCCATCGGGGTCGACATCGACCAGCTGCTCATCTCCCAGCCCGACACCGGCGAGCAGGCCCTCGAGATCACAGACATGCTGGTTCGCTCGGGCGCCATCGACGTCGTCGTGATCGACTCGGTGGCCGCGCTGACCCCGCGGGCGGAGATCGAGGGCGAGATGGGAGACACCCACGTCGGCCTGCAGGCCCGGCTCATGTCCCAGGCGCTGCGCAAGCTGACCGCCAACCTCAACAAGACCCAGACCATCTGCATCTTCATCAACCAGCTGCGGGAGAAGATCGGGGTGATGTTCGGCTCGCCCGAGACCACACCTGGAGGAAGGGCGCTCAAGTTCTACAGCTCGGTGCGGATCGACATCCGGCGCATCGAGGCCATCAAGGACGGCGTCGAGGTGGTCGGCAACCGCACCCGCTGCAAGGTGGTCAAGAACAAGGTCAGCCCGCCGTTTCGCCTGGCCGAGTTCGACATCATGTACGGCAGGGGCATCAGCCGTGAGGGCTCGCTCATCGACGTTGGCGTCGACCTGGGCATCGTGAAGAAGGCGGGGGCCTGGTACACCTACGAGGGCGAGCAGCTTGGGCAGGGTCGCGAGAACGCCAAGCAGTTCCTTTCCGAGAACGCCGAGATCATGGTGGAGATCTCCGAGCGGGTCCGTACCGCTGTGGGCATCGGTTCCGGCGCCGGTCAGGAGGCGGCTCCCGACGATGCTGCCAGCGAGATCGACCCCGACGATCTGCCCATCACGCTCGACTGACCATCCTCGTTCGGATCGCGGATCCGGCTGAAAGGTCGTGCCAGGGCTGAATCCGGAGGAACAAGAGGAAGGTATCGAACCAGCGGGCGTAGAACCTTCGGTGGCCCGGGGCGATTCGGTTCCTGGTTCGGTGAGGTAGGTCGATGGAGCAGCTGAAGGTCTCCACCAGGTCGAACCCGAACTCCGTCGCGGGGGCCATGGCCGGCGTCGTGCGCCAACAGGGCGTCGTCGAGGTACAAGTCGTAGGTGCCGGCGCGCTGAACCAGGCGATAAAGGCCGTGGCCATCGCGCGGGGCTATGTCGCGGCCGGCGGTATCGACCTGGTCTGCTTCCCCAGCTTCGCCGACATCGAGATCGACGGCGAGCAGCGCACTGCCATCCGCCTCACCATCGAGGACCGGAGGCGGGGCCAGGTCGGCGAAGGCGTTGCTGCGGAGTCGGGGGCCGGCCCCTCTCTGGCCCTCGCACCGGTGCGTCCCCTGACGCGCCGGGCCGACGCGTCAGCTTGAGGAACTAGGTCCACCCGGTCGACCTCTAACCTGCCGAGCATGGCCGGGCCACGCCGCTTCCTCGTGCGCACCTTCGGGTGCCAGATGAACGAGCACGACTCGGAGCGCATCGAGGGTCTGCTGGCCGCCGACGGCCTCGAGCCCGCCCATGGCCTCGACGACGCCGACGTGGTGGTGCTCAACACCTGCTGCATCCGCGAGAACGCCGACAACAAGCTCTACGGCCACCTCGGGCACCTCAAGACCCTCAAGGCGGCCCGGCCCGAGGTGCAGATCGTGGTCGGCGGGTGCCTGGCCCAGAAGGACCGCGAGTCCATCGTGGAGCGCTTCGGGCACGTCGATGTGGTCTTCGGCACGCACAACGTGGCTCGGGCGGCCGAGCTGGTCGAGATGTCGCGGCGCTCGGGCGCCCCGGTGGTCGAGATCGTCGACGAGGTCGCCGAGGCCGATCAAGCCGCCTTCCCCTCGGCTCTGCCAGCGCGCCGGGCGGTGCCGTGGGCCAGCTGGGTCACCATCCAGATCGGTTGCGACAACAGCTGCGCCTTCTGCATCGTGCCCGCGGTGCGCGGTCGCGAGATCTCCCGTGCCCCGAGCGACATCGTGTCCGAGGTGCGAGCCCTGGCGGCTCAGGGCGTCAGCGAGGTCACCCTGCTGGGGCAGAACGTGAACAGCTACGGCCGGGATCTCGCCCTCGCATCCCGGCGTGAGACCGGGTCGGGTTCTCTGCGACCCTGGTTCGCCGACCTGTTGCGCGCCGTGGGCGCGGTGGAGGGCATCCGCCGGGTCCGGTACACCAGCCCGCACCCCAAGGATCTCCACGCCGAGACGATCGCGGCCATGGCCGAGACCCCATCGGTGTGCGAGCACCTCCACCTGCCCCTGCAGTCGGGCAGCGACCGGGTGCTGGCGGCGATGCACCGTGGCTACGACGCCGCCCGCTACCTCGATCGCCTCGCGGCCGCTCGCCGGGCGATCCCCGACCTGGCAGTAACCACCGACGTGATCGTCGGCTTCCCTGGCGAGACCGAAGCCGACTTCGTCGCCACGCTGCAGGTAGTGGCCGAGGCTGCCTACGACAGCGCCTACACCTTCGTGTACAGCCCCCGCTCCGGCACCGAAGCCGCCGAGATGGTGGAGCGCTTCGTCTCCCCTGAGGTCGTGGCCGAGCGCTTCGAGCGCCTCCGGATGGTGGTGGAGCGCTCGGCGCTGGCGGCCCACCGGGCCCGGATCGGCCGCGTGGAAGAGGTGGTCGTGGAGGGCCCGGACCGCCGCGACCCCCGTGGTCTCGTGGCGCGCACCCGTCAGAACAAGCTCGTGCACCTGCGGGCCGGGTCGCCGCTGCGCCCGGGCACCTACGCCACCGCCGGGATCGACGGCGCCGGCGCCCACCACCTGCGCGGTGCAGCTCGTCGAGGTGGTCGCCCAGGCCGCGCACCGGACGCGCATACCCGTCAGCGCCGGCTGAGGTCGCTCGCGTGGTGTCAGGACCGGCCCCGCCCGTGGCCCTCGTCGGTCCCACGGCTTCGGGCAAGTCGACGCTGGCCGTCGCGCTCGCCCGAGCGCGACCGGAGTTCGAGATCGTCTCGGTCGACTCGATGCAGCTCTACCGGGGCATGGCCATCGGCACCGCGTCCCCGAGTCCCGCGGAGCGGGCCGAGGTGCCCCACCACCTCCTCGATCTGCTCGACCCCGACGAAGAGGCGTCGATGGCGTGGTTCCAGGCCACGGCCCGGTCAGCCATCGCGGACATCGAGGCTCGGGGCCGGCGTGCCCTGCTGGTCGGCGGTACCGGCCTTTACCACCGGGCGGTGGTCGACGGCTTCGAGATCCCCGGCCGCTTCCCCGAGGTGCGGGCCGAGCTCGAGGCCGAACCCGACACCGCCGCGCTGCACGCCCGGCTGGCAGCGCTCGACCCCCGGGGTGCCGCCCGGGCCGAGCCCACCAACCGCCGCCGCGTCGTGCGCGCGCTGGAGGTCACTTTGGGATCGGGCCGCCCGTTCTCGAGCTGGGGCACGGGACTGGACTCCTACCCCCCGAGCCGGGTCCTGCAGATCGGGATCCGCCGCGACCCGGCCCGCCTCGACGAGCGGATCGAGCGCCGCTCGCTGGCACAGCTCGCCTCCGGCTGGCTCGACGAGGTCCGCGTCCTGCGGTCCCGCTACACGACCCTGTCGAGGACGGCTGGGGCAGCGGTGGGATACCAGGAGCTGTGGTCCCACCTGGATGGGCAAATGGAGCTGGGCGAGGCCGCCGACCGGATCGTGCGGCGCACCCGCCGCCTCGCCCGGCGCCAGCGGTCCTGGTTCGGGCGTGACCCGCGCGTGCTTTGGCTGGAGGCTTCCGATCGCACCGCGACGTCGGGCCAGCTCCCGGCGGGCGGTGACGATGTCCTCGCCAAGCTGATGGACCTAGTCGACGGCGTGGCGAGCCCAGCGACCGCCGATGGGGGCCCTCGGTAGGCTGCACGGCGCATGCGCCTCGCCAAGCACCACGGACTGGGCAACGACTTCTTGGTGCTTGTCCACCCGGCCGGCGAGCCGTGCCTGGCGGCGTCGGCCTCGCTCGCCGTGGCCGTGTGCGACCGCCACGAGGGGATCGGAGCCGACGGCCTGCTCGAGGCGTTCCCGGCTCCCGACCGTCCAGACGGGGCCGACCTCGCGATGGTGCTGCACAACGCCGACGGATCGATCGGAGCGATGAGCGGCAACGGGATCCGCTGCCTGGTGCATGCGGCGGTGCTCGCCGGCGCCGTGGAGGGACCGGTGGTGGCTGTGGCCACCGACGTCGGCGTGCGAACGGTGGAGGTGCTCGACGCCCCCGCCGGGCCTCGCTGGTCCCTGCGCGCCGACCTGGGGCGGGTCGTGGTGAGCGGACCGGCCCCCGAGTGGTGCGGCAACGGAGTCGCCGATGCCGTCTGGGTCGACGCGGGCAACCCGCACCTGGTGCTGCTGGGGGGCGAGGACGCCGCCGCGCTCGACGTGTCGGTGCTGGGGGAGGCGGCCAACGAAGCGGTCCCCGGTGGGGTGAACGTGGAGCTGGTGTGTCCCGGTGCGAGGCCGGGCGAGCTGTACCTCACCGTCTACGAGCGCGGCGTCGGACCGACGCTGGCTTGCGGTACCGGTGCCGGGGCGGCGGCGGTGGCCTGGCGCGCCCGGCGCGGCGGTCCCGAGCTGATCGAGGTGGCCATGCCCGGCGGGCGGGCGCAGGTCGGATTGGGTGCGACCGTGAGCCTGCGCGGCCCGTCGGTCGCGGTGGCCACCATCGAGCTCGACCTGGACGCCGTGGGGGGCGCGTGTCGCTGATTGAACGGTCCTTCCGCGAGAAGATCGTGCTCGTGGGGGTGACCATCCCGCCGGCCGACATCGACGAGACCGACGCCAGCCTGGATGAGCTGTCCCGCCTGGTCGACACCGCCGGGGCCGACGAGGTCGCCAGGATCGTGTCGCGCCGCGCCGCGCCGGACCCGCCCACCTACGTGGGCCGGGGCAAGGCGGAGGAGCTGCGCGAGCTGGCCCTGAGCACCGACTGCGACACGGTGGTGTTCGACAACGAGCTGAACCCGGCCCAGCAGTTCAACCTCGAGAAGCTGCTCGGGCGAACCGCCATCGACCGCACCGCGGTCATCCTCGACATCTTCGCCCAGAACGCGTCCAGCCAGGAGGGCAAGGCCCAGGTGGAGCTGGCTCAGCTGCGCTACCGGCTGCCCCGCCTGCGAGGCCGGGGCAAGGCGCTCTCCCAGCAGGCGGGCGGCATGTCCGCCGGCGGCGCCAGGATCGGTTCACGCGGCCCGGGCGAGACCCAGCTCGAGACCGACCGGCGGCGCCTGGTCCGCCGGATCCACAAGCTCGAAGCCGACCTGCGAGGCGTCGCACGCCACCGCGACACCCAGGCCAAGGCCCGCCGACGCGGAGCGACCCGCAACGTGGCCGTCGTGGGGTACACCAACGCCGGCAAGTCGACCCTGCTCAACACGCTGACCGGCGCCGGCGTGCTCGTCGAGGATCGCCTCTTCGCAACGCTCGACGCCACGACCCGCCGACTCGACCTGCCCGGTGGGGAGGCGCTCCTGCTGACCGACACGGTCGGGTTCATACGCAAGCTGCCCCACGACCTGGTCGAGGCATTCCGTTCCACGCTGCGCGTGGCCGCGGAGGCCGACTTGCTCGTCCACCTGGTCGACGCCGCTGCCCCCGACCCCGAGGGCAACATCGAAGCGGTGCGCGCCGTGCTGCGGGAGATCGACGCCGATTCGGTGCCCGAGCTGCTCGCGTTCAACAAGGCCGACGTCGCCGACGTCGCCGCTCGGCGCCTCGCCGCCGCCCATCCGGGCTCGGTGTTGCTCAGCGCCGCCAGCGGAGCCGGCGTGGATGATCTCGTACGCTGCATCGGGGACCGGCTTCGGGCGATGACCGAGATCGTCGAGCTGACGATCCCCTACGACCGGGGCGATCTCGTGGCGCGCCTGCACCGCGAGGGCGAGGTGCTGGCCGAGATCGCCGACGACGATGCCTTGCGGGTCCGGGCACGCCTCGAGCCGGCCGCGCTCTCTCGCTGGGCGCCCTACCGCGGCCAGCGGTCGTGACCGGTCGCGGCTCCGGCGCAGCTCCCGGGGCGCCGCCCGCCTTCGTCCCGCCGCGGTACCCCTTCGACGGCCTGGGTGAGCTGGAGGAGATGGCTTCGAGCCTGCCCGGTGGAGCGATCGACCTCTCGGTGGGCACTCCGAGCGACCCGCCGCCCGAGGCCGTGGTCGCCGCCCTGGCCTCGTCGGGGGCCGAGCGCGGTTACCCGGCCTCGGTCGGCAGTCGCGCGTACCGTGGCGCCGCGGCCGGCTGGCTGGCCAGGCGACTGGGGGTGCACGTCGACGCTGACACCGAGTTGGCCGCGTGCGTGGGCACCAAGGAGTTCGTGGCGGGGCTGCCCCAGTGGCTGTCGCTGCGTCGCCCCGAGCGTGACACGGTGCTGTACCCGCAGGTCAGCTACCCCACCTACGCGATGGGCGCCGCCCTGGCCCGCCTGCCGCGCCGTGCCCTACGGCCGCTTCGACGAGATCGACGCCGCCGACGCCAGGCGGGCGCTGTGCGTGTGGGTCAACTCGCCATCGAACCCGACAGGGGCGCTCGCCGACCTGGGCGCCGCGGCCGACTGGGGGCGTCGTCACGACGTCACGGTGGCCTCCGACGAGTGCTACACCGAGTTCACCTGGGCGGGCCCGCCGGCGAGCATCCTCGAGCACGGCACCGCGGGCGTGCTGGCGTTGCACTCGCTGTCGAAGCGCTCCAACCTGGCCGGAGCCCGGGCGGGCTTCTACGCCGGCGACGCCGACCTGGTGCAGTACCTGGGCGAGCTGCGCAAGCACGCTGGGCTGATGGTGCCCGGTCCGGTGCAGGCCGCGGCAGCGGTTGCCTGGGCCGACGACGACCACGTCGCCCTCCAGGCCAAGCGCTACCGGTCGCGCCTCGAGCGGGGCCTGCGCCTGCTCGACGCCTTCGGCGTGAGGGCCGAGATGCCCGGCGGCGGCTTCTACCTCTGGGCTCCGGCCCCCGGCGGCCACGCCTGGACCCTGGCCCGCACCCTGGCTTCGCGAGCCGGCGTGGTGGTGGCCCCGGGCGAGTTCTACGGTCCGGGGGGCGCCGGGCATGTGCGGATGGCGATGGTGTGCCCGGACGCGTCACTGGCGCTCGCCGAGGCCCGGTTGGGTATCGGCGAGCGCCAGTGACGCAGCAGGTATCGGCCCGCTCCTGGGCCCCGGGGCTAGAAGGAGATGGGGACGCAGCGGGGTCCGCGGACCTGACCACCGGTCCACGTCACCTTGTCGGGGTCCGACAGGGTGAAGGTCGGCACGTTCTCGAGGAAGGTCTCGACGGCGACCCGCATCTCCATGCGGGCCAGGTTCGAGCCGAGGCAGCGGTGGATGCCCGAGCCGAAGGCGAAGTGCCGGTTCTTCTTGCGGTCGATGAGGATCTGGTCCGCGGAGTCGAACTGCTCGGGGTCGCGGTTGCCGCCCGGGAAGTTCATGAGCACCTTGTCGCCGGCCTTCATGGGGCAGCCGTTGAAGTCGACGTCCTCGGTCACGTAGCGGGCCATCGTGACAGGGCTGTACACCCGCAGGAACTCCTCCACCGCAGAGGGCATGAGGGAGGGGTCGTCGCGCAGGCGCTGCTGGTCCTCGGGGTGGGTGGCCAGGTGCCACAGGCTCGACGCGATGCCGCTCCAGGTGGTGTCGATGCCGGCCACCAACAGCAGGAAGCAGGTGCCGAGGAGGTGCTGGTCCGACATGGGCTCGTCGGTCTCCGCCTCGATCAGCATGGTGAGCAGGTCGTCGGGGCGGGTGCCGGGCTCCATCTCGCGCCGGGCGGCGATCTGGCCCATGAAGTACATGGTCATCTCGCCCAGGGCGTCCATCGCCGAGTCGATCTCCTGGAAGCCGTTCTGGAGGGTGCGCACGACCCAGCCCGTGAACAGCTCCTCGTCCTCGAGGGGGATCCCCAGCATCTGGGCGATGATCCGCACCGGGATGTGCCGGGCGTAATCGGCCGCGGCGTCGCCGTGGCCTTCGGAGAAGTGCTCCTGGATCAGCTGCTCGGCCAGGGCACGGGTGATCGGGGTCATCCGCTCGATGGCCGACGGCCCGAATGCCGGCAGGAGCAGGCGGCGAGCCCAGGTGTGCACCGGCGGATCGGAGCTGATCGGCGGCACCGGCATCACGTCGTTCACCGGCTCGTCGAAGGGCGAGATCACGATGATGTCGCGCGACGAGAACCTGTCGGTGTCGTGCGCGATGTCGGTTATGTCCTTGTAGCGCACCGGGAGCCAGGTGCGCTGGCGGCGCTCGGTGAACGCGATCGGGCACCTGTCGAACTGCTCTGCCCAGCGCGCTTCGGGTTCGACCACGTAGTCGGGATCCATGATGTCGAAGTCGCCGGCCCAGTTGGTGATGGGGCCGTACTCCTGGACCCGATCGGCGCGGATCTGCAGCCCGGTGTTCGGCATGGTCTCGGTCATGACTCTCCCCGTCGTTGCTTGCGGCAATGAGACATCAAACGCATCACATCTCAAACTACCGCAAACGGACGTAGGGGTCGAACAACCCCCAGTGGGGGTTCAGCTTCCCCGCCGGCCCCCGAGCGCCTCGCGAACGCTGGCCGCGGCCCGGCGCAGGCTGTCGTTGCCCGTCGCCGGCTGGCGACGGTCGAGCTCGGCCCGAGCAGCGTCGACGCGCTCGGCCACGACCCGGAGCTGGTCGCCGAGCAGGTCGAGCCGTCCGGCGAGGCGGTGCTCGAGGCCTTCCAAGGCGTCCTCGCCCCGGTCGGCTTCGGTCCCTTCGGAGCAGTTGGCGGCGGTGGAGGCACCCGAGAGCAGGCCGGCGAGCTCGCGCTGGCCTGCCAACACCCCTTCGATCGCCACTCCCAGCGCGGAGACCTGGCCGCTCAGCCCGGCGAGCAGGTCGGTTCCGTCGACGTCGATGCCGGCATCGGAAGGTGCGTCCGGGCCCGGACCGGAGGCGAGGGCCTCCAGTCGGCGGTCGAGCAGGCGGAGGAGCCCGGCCAGGGCGAGCTCGGTGCGGCCACCGACCGCCGCGGTCACCTCTGTCGCGACCAGGTCCGCGAACTGCGCGGCGATCTGGTCCGCGATCTCGGCGCGCACGGCATCGCGCACGGCTCGCATCAGCTCGCGGGGGTCGTCGAGGCGGGCCTGCATGCGGTCGACGGTGGCGCCGATGCGTACCACCGACGCGCCGCTGCGCGCCTGGTCCGAACCGAGGCGGGCGAGGTTGGCGCGCAGAGCCTCGGCGGCGTCGACGAGCGGGCTCAGCTCGGCAGGGGCCGGCAGGCGGGCCAGGTGCTCGCCGGCGACCCGTTCGACCCGGGCCTCGACCGCGTCGCCCACCGCGGCCGCCACCGGGCCGGCCAGGCCGGTCGGCACGCCGGCGACCCGGGCGTCGAGGGCCTCGATGCGCTCCACGAGGCCGCCCAGCACGTCGAGGGCCAGCGACACGTCGGCGCGCACGGCCTCGTCGGTCGGCCCGGGGGTCGCGGGCGCGAGGGCCACGGCCATGAGCCGATCGACGAGCTCGTGGAGCTCGCCGATCCGCTCCGCCTGGGCCGCCAGCTCGACTCGCAGGTCGACAGCGCTCGGCGTCGGGCGATCGAGCAGAGCGTTGACCTTGATCCCCAAGGTGGCCAGCTCGGTCCTCAGGGCGGCGTCGGCCTCGGCCAGAGCGTCGATGCGGTGGGCGGCGTCGAGCACCGCGGTGTGAAGGTCGGGACCGATGTCTCGCAGCGCGGCGACGGCACCCGCGAGGTCGACCAAGGTGGTCCGGTCCGGGTCGACGACCGCGGTGCCGGCCGTCGCGTCGGTCGAGGTCGCGGAGTGGGGCATCGGCGCGCGAGCGTACCGGTGGCCTCCCGCGAGCCTGTGGACCCCGCCGGGCGGGATCAGTTGGCGTGCAGCTCGGCGTTGAGCTCGACCTGGCGACCGTCGCGCGACCGTGCCTCCACGGCGCCGGTGAGGCTGTTGCGCCAGAACAGCAGGTTCGGGTGGCCGCTGAGGTCGCGTCCCTTGGCCACCGTGCCGTCGGGGAGCCGGATGCGCGTGCCGGCGGTGAGGTAGAGCCCGGCCTCGACCACGCAGTCGTCGCCGAGGCTGATCCCGATGCCGGCGTTGGCCCCGAGGAGGCAGCGGGCGCCGACCGAGACGATCTCGGTGCCACCGCCCGACAGGGTTCCCATCGTCGAGGAGCCCCCGCCGAGGTCGGAGCCGGGGCCGACGACCACCCCGGCCGAGATGCGGCCCTCGACCATCGAGGGGCCGAGCGTGCCGGCGTTGAAGTTGACGAACCCCTCGTGCATGACGGTGGTGCCCTCGGCGAGATGGGCACCGAGGCGCACCCGGGAGGCGTCGGCGATGCGGACGCCCGAGGGGGCGACGTAGTCGGTCATGCGGGGGAACTTGTCCACGCCGTGGACCACCAGCGGCGACCGCCCCGCAGCACGCGCTGCCAGGCGCGCCCGGTCGAGGCCGTCGAGGGGCACCGGCCCGGCCGAGGTCCACGCCACGTTGGCGAGCAGGCCGAACAGGCCCTCGAGGTTCGCGCCGTGGGGCGCCACGAGCCGGTGCGACAGGAGGTGCAGACGCAGCCAGGCGTCGTAAGCGTCCACCGGAGCGTCGGCCAGGCGGGCCAGCGTCGTGCGCACCGCCACCACATCCACGCCTCGGACCTCGTCTCGCCCGGTCGCGGCATCCACCATTGCGCCGAGCTCATCGAAGCCGGGGTCGTGGGAGCCGGCGCCGCGGGAGGCTGCGTCGCCCGTGGCGGGGTCGCCGAGGCGGACGGTGCCCGGTGCGGCCTCGACGGTCGCCCCGCCTTGCGGGCCGGTCAGGACCGGGCGCGGGTACCAGACGTCGAGCACCGCCGCGTCGGGTCCGAGGGTGGCCAGGCCGACGGCGGTCGCTCCCGAGGCGACGAAGGCTGAGGGCACCACGCCACCCTAGGTGGGCCGTCCATCTCGGCGGACGCCTAGCGTGGCGTGGTGCCCGGCACCGACCTGCTCGCGTTGACCGCCGAGCTGGTCGACATCGCCTCGGTGTCGCACCACGAGACGGCTCTGGTGGACCACCTCCAGGCCCGTCTGCAGGGTCGTGGCCTCGAGGTTGTGCGCATCGGCGACGAGCTGGTGGCGCGCACGCTGCTCGGCAGGCCCTCGCGGGTGGTGCTGGCGGGGCACACGGACACCGTTCCGGCGCAGGGCAACGCCGGCGCCCGGGTCGAGGGCGACGTCTGCTGGGGCGTGGGGGCCGCCGACATGAAGGCCGGCCTGGCCGTGATGGTCGCCCTGGCCGAGGGGCTGTCCGAGGCGCCGTCCGAACCTGCCCATGACGTGACCTACGTCTTCTACTCGGGCGAGGAGGTGGCCGCGGAGCACAACGGTCTGGCCCGCCTGCTGCGAGAGCGCCCGGACCTGGTCCAGGGAGACGTGGCGGTGCTCGGCGAGCCGACCGGCGGTGCCATCGAGGCCGGCTGCCAGGGCACCTTGCGCATGGAGATCACCCTGCGCGGCAGCGCGGCGCACACGGCACGGCCCTGGGTGGGGCGCAACGCCGTCCATCGGCTGGGGCCGGTGTTGGGCGCCGTGGCGGGCTTCGAGGAGCGCCGCCCGGTGCTCGACGGCTACGAGTTCCGCGAAGCGCTGCAGGCGGTGTCGGTGTCGGGAGGCGTGGCCGGCAACGTCGTGCCCGATCGAGCGACGCTGACCGTCAACCACCGCTTCGCGCCCGACCGCAGCCCCGAGCAGGCCGAGGCGGCGGTGCGGGCGCTGCTCTCGCCGGTCCTCGAGCCGGGCGACGAGGTGGTGCTCGTCGATGTCGCCGCGGGGGCGCCCCCGGCGCTGGACCACCCCTTGCTGCGGGGTCTGGCCCGGCGCCGTGGGCTCGAGCGCCGGGCAAAGCTCGGCTGGACCGACGTCGCCCGCTTCGCCGCGGTCGGCATCCCGGCGCTGAACCTCGGCCCCGGGGACCCGCTGCTGGCCCACACGGCCGCCGAGCGCGTCGACCGGGCCGCGCTCGAAGCCACCTTCGCCGTGCTGGCCGGCCTGCTGCACGGGTCCTGAGCCGCCCGGCGCCCCGCCGGGCCGGGCTGCGGGTCAGTGGTCGTGGGACCCCAGCCTGCGGAGGCGATGCCTTCCGAGCAGGGCGAGCCAGGTTCCGACGAGCACCAGGGCGGCCAGCGCCAGCACTCCGGCGGGCGGTTCCGCACTGCTGGGCGCGTTGGGGCCGGCCTCGGTGGACGCCGCCAGCTCGTCGCCGAGCACGGGCGGCGGGCTGGTCGCGCTGGGGGGCGGTGCCGCGGCTGTGGTCGTGGGCGGCAGGGCCGGATCGGTGGCGGGCCCGGTGACAGGAGAGGGCGACGACGCCGTGGCAGGAGCGGAGCCCACGGCGCGGGCGGCGTCGACCCTGCCCACGCCGTAGACCGGATCAGGTCCTGGTCGGCCGAGGTCGTTGGCCGTGGCCAGGAGCCGCTCCACGGCGTCGACAGGCGAGCGGCCCTGGGCCAGCAGCAGGGCCAGCACACCGGTCACGTGGGGGGCTGCCATCGACGTGCCGGCCAGGCAGGCATACAGATCGTGGTGGTCGGCGCGCCAGTAGGTCGACAGCACGCCTCGGGGTGCACCACCCGTCGCGCAGTCGGCGTCGTCTCGTTCGCCCTCCCCGCCGGGCGCGGCGAGGACCCAGCGCCACTGGGCCTGGGCACTGGCCGGGCCGGCCACATAGGACGCTGCGCGGTCGTTGCGGTCCGTGGCGGTGACCATGATTGCGTGGCGCGTGGATGCCGCGCTCGACACGCTGGCGTCGTTGCCGGTCGCCAGCACTGGGATCACGTCGGCCTGCCAGGCCTCGTCGAGCGCGTCGCAGTAGCCGCATCCCGGGCTATCGACCCCGGAGACCTGACCGCCACCGAGCGAGAGGTTGATGACCTGCGCCCCGTGAGCCACTGCCCAGCGGATCCCGGCTGCGACATCGGCCGCGTCGCCGGTCGCCTGGCACTCGTCGCACCCGGCGTGCAGGCTGCGAACCACCAGCAGACGGGCGTCGGGGGCGACTCCGGCCACACCGGTGCCGTTGCCCGCCGCGGCGGCCACGATGCCCGCCACGTGCGTGCCGTGGCCGCTGTCGTCCTGGCCGGCCGATCCTCCGGTGCGGCAGCGTCCAGGGTCGCCAGCGGCGCCGATGCAGTCCGCCGCACCGACGATGCGGCCCCTCAGCTCGACGTGGTCGAGGTCGGCTCCGGAGTCCACCACGGCCACGGTGACCCCAGCCCCCGTGCTGAGGGCCCAGGCCTCGGGCGCGCGGATCCGCTCGAGGTTCCACAGCAGGCCTTCGACCAGAGCGGGGTCATCGGGTTCGAGTGACATGCCGGCTGGCCCGACGGCCACTGAAGGGCCGGCAAGCCGAGCCCCCGCCGCGGACAGGGGGCCGCCCGGTGGGGCGCTCGTCGCCACGGTGGCCGCCGCGACCGCGATCCACAGGACGGCCGCCACCGAGGCATGCCTCCGGGCTGCCGCGGGGGCAGTTGGCTCGACCGCTCGGCGTCGACGGCGGTCCGCGGCGTCCACCGACCAATGGTGACGGATCGGTCAGGTCGGCGAAAGACCCGCTTTGGTGTAGAGGCGGGGCGAGAACCTAGAGCCGACGCAGGACCGTGACGACCTTGCCGAACACGGTGACCTCGTCGGCGGGGAGCTCGATGGGGGAGTAGCGCTCGTTGGCCGGCAGCAGCCGAATCGTGTTGCCCTGCCGTCGGAAGGTCTTCACCGTGGCCTCCTCGCCGGGGATACCGGCCGCGACGATGTCGCCGTCGTCGGCGTGGCTCTGCGCCCGGCAGACCACGAAGTCGCCATCGAGGATGGCGGCCTCGATCATGGACTCCCCCCGGACCCGCAGCATGAACAGGTCGCCGTCGCCGGTGAGGTCTGCGGGCAGTGGCAGCGTCTCCTCGACGTTCTCCTGTGCCAGCACGTCGGTGCCGGCTGCGACGTCACCGACCAGCGGCACGTGGCGCACCGGGCGGCGCTCCACGGCCGCGCCGCTGGCGGGATCGAAGCGCACCTCGATGGCGCGGGGCTTGGTTGGGTCGCGCCGCAGGTAGCCGAGGCGCTGCAGCGAGGCGAGGTGCGAGTGGACGGTGGACGGCGACGTGAGGCCGACGGCCTCGCCGATCTCTCGCACCGAGGGCGGAAAGCCGCGGGAGCGCTGGAACTCGTCGATCACCTCGAGGATCTGGCGCTGACGGGCGGTGGGCGCCTCGGCAACGGGATCGGCATCCGGGCCCGGCAGTGGCCTCGAGGACGACTTGGACGGTGACCGCGGCATGTGCACGTCCTGGGGATCGGTCGTTCCCGACGGAGGGGAGCGTACGTGTGTTCCCGTCACCGTACCGTTCGTCGCCCTCGCTGGCAAACACCCGTTCGCCGAACGACAGTTCGCTGTGGGGGGCTTGACAGCGAACGTCTGTTCGGCGACGCTGTAGAACGCCTGTTCGGGGGATTCGCTCGTCGGGCTCCGTCCAGCCGCCGGCGCCGGATGTCACACGCATCGGGGAGAGTGCTCACATGGCGATCGCCTTCCACACCGAACCGAGCGCGGCCCTCCCACGCTGGGTCGCCACTGGGGGCCCTCCTCCGCCCGGTCCGGTCGATGCCGTGGGTCGGGGGGCGTCCCGAGGCCCCGTCGTGGAGCGTCACCCGGTCCGGGTCGGTGTTGCGGCGGCCGTGCTGCTGGTGGTGCTGTCGATGGCTTCTAGCTCGGGCGTCTCCGTGCTCGCCGGCCTGGTCGCTGGAGCGAGGCCAGCGCCGGAAGCGACAACCGACGTCTCCGCCGAGCCGGGCGCCGGTGCCGCCGGGCGGGTGGTCGCGGCGGGCGAGACGCTGTGGTCCATCGCTGCCGGGCTCGCACCCGGCGACGACGACGCAGCGGCCTACCACGAGCTCGTCCGGCTCAACGGCACCGAATCCGTCGCCGTGGGCGAGCGAGTCCGCCTGCCCGCCTGACCGGCGCGTCGGGGGGCGGGCCGCCCGGGGCCCGAAGTAGCCTGCGCGCGGTGCGCTGCCCCGCATGTGCCGGAGCCGACGACAAGGTCGTCGACTCCCGCCAGGCCGACGACGGGTCCTCCATCCGTCGTCGACGGGAATGCCTTGCCTGCGGTCGCCGCTTCACCACCTTCGAGCGAGTCGAGGAGGTGCCGCTCGTGGTCGTCAAGCGCGATGCCTCTCGTGAGGCCTTCGCCCGCGCCAAGGTGGCACGGGGCGTGAGAGCTGCCGCCAAGGGGCGCCCACTGCCGGCCGAGATCGCCGAGGAGGTCGCCTGCGGAGTCGAGGACGCCCTGCGGGTGGAGGGCCACGCGGAGGTCGGTTCCGCCGAGGTGGGGCGAGCCGTCCTCGAGCGCCTCCGCGAGCTCGACGCGGTCACCGCCGTCCGCTTCGCGAGCGTCTACAAGGCCTTCGAGGATCTCGCGGACTTCGAGCGTGAGGTCACCCTGCTGGCAGGACGGGTCGACCCGCCCTCGTCTGGCGGCTGAGCGGCTCGCTGAACGTCGATCCGGTGGCGCCCCGGCGTTCGTGGCGCGGCGCTCGCCTGTCAGCCGCCGCGCCCGGCACGTACGAAGCGCACCAGCAGCATGGCCTCGGCCATCAGCACCCGGCGCACCTCGAAGCCGGTCGGGCTCATCGGCTCGGGGCCGACCGATGCCCGCTCGGCGTCGCCGCCCACGAGAAGGGGCGAGAGCGAAAGGCACCACTCGTCGATCAGGTCGGCGGCTATCAGGTCGGCGTTGAGGCGCGGCCCGCCTTCGCAGAGCGCGAACCGGTGCCCCCGACGCCCGAGCTCGGCAAGGCCCTCGCCCAGATCGACCCTGGCGTCGCCCGCGACGATCACCTCTGCGCTGCGGGACAGGCGGGCTCGCCGCGACGGAGGCGAGGCCTCGCACGTGAGCACGATCGTTCCGGCGGCCGAGTCGAGCAGCGGGCTGGACTCGTCCAGATCCAGCGACCGGCTCACCACGGCTATGGGCGGGGTCTCGGGTTGGCCCCGCGCCCGCCGGGCGGCGCGGCGGCTCGGCGAGGGTCGCGCCGGCCCGTAGCCCTCGGCGCGCGCCGTGCCCGCACCGACAACGATGACGTCCGCGGCGGCTCGCAGCGCTCCGAACACCGCCAGGTCGGCCGCGGTCTGCAGCGGTCCCGACCGGCCGCTCACGGCGACGGCGCCGTCGAGCGAGCAGATGGTGTTGACCGCCACCCACGGCCGGGCGACCCCGCAGGGGCGTGTCTCGGCGGCCACCAGCTCATCGAGCGCATCGAGCGCGTCGAGCCCGGACGGCTCTCCCGGTGCGCTGCCCGCGGATTCGGCGCTGAGCTCGGCGGCGGGAGGTTCGGGCGGGGGCCAAAGCAGGCGCACAGCGCGGCACCATAGTGACGGCACCTGGCAGGCTACGGCGGTGTCCACTGACGTCGTGCACCGGGCCCGCCAGCGTCACCGCCGTCGGGAGCGCCACACGACCGGTCGCACTGCGTGGCTGCGAGCGGCCGTGCTCGGTGCCGATGACGGGATCGTGTCGACCGCCGCGCTGCTCGTCGGGGTGGCTGCCGGTGGTGGCGACCGTGCCGCGGTGATGACCGCCGGGATGGCCGGCCTGGTCGCTGGCGCCTGCTCGATGGCCGCGGGCGAGTACGTGTCGGTGTCGTCCCAGCGCGATGCCGAGCTGGCCGACCTGGCCAAGGAGGCCGACGAGCTGGCGACCGAGCCGGAGGCGGAGCGGGCCGAGTTGGCGGCGATCTACCAGGCCCGCGGACTCTCGGCGGCCCTCGCGGCCGAGGTGGCCGACGAGCTCAGCGCCCGACACGACGTGCTCGAGGTCCACGCCCGCGAGGAGCTCGGCCTCGATCCCTCGAACCTGGCCAGCCCGGTGCTGGCGTCGGTTGCCTCGGCGGGCTCGTTCGCCGTCGGCGCCGGGCTCGCCGTCGGGGCGGCTGCGCTGGCCCCCGGCTCCTGGCGGGCGTGGACGGTGGTGGTCGTGGCGCTGGTGGCGCTCGGCGCGCTGGGCGCGGCCGGGGCGGCGGCGGGCCGAGTGGGCTCGGTGGTGCGCCCCGCCCTGCGGGTCGTGATCGGGGGAGGCGCCGCCATGGGCCTCACGGCGCTCGTCGGGTCGCTGGTGGGCGCAGCGGTCGGCTAGCGGTCCGCCCGGAGCCGAGGGCGGCTGGAGCGGAGCCCGCTCCCGGACCGGGAACGGACTCCGGGCATGTGGACGCCTCGGCGGCCTCGGGGTTGATCGCGGCACGCAGGCGGTGCAGCGCGGTGTCGAGGCGGTCGAGCTCGTCGGGGTCGGTCAGCGGCCCTAGGACCTCGTCGAGGTGCGACAGGTGCACTCCCAGCGCGGCGGCGATGCGGTCGTGGCCGGCGGGGGTGAGGGTGGCGTAGGCGACCCGACGGTCGGTGTCGCATGCCTCGCGCTGCACCAGCCCCGCCTCCTCGAGCCGGTCGACGCATCGGGTGAGCCCGGAGAGGCTCAGGGTCGACTGGCCGGCGAGGTCACTCATGCGCAGCCGGTTGCCCGGGGTGCGCTCCAGGCGCAGCAGGATCTCGAACCACTGCATGGACAGGCCACTGGTCTCCTCCAGGCGACGACCGAAGGTGCGCTCGGCGCCGGCGGCGGTCTCGAGGACTAGGCCCATCAGGTCGAGCCATCGCTCAGCGAGCGTGGCGGGGGCCTGATCGCCGGGGAGGGTCATGTGGGCACCCTACGGAACGATGATTGCGTATGCAATCATGTGCCGGTAGCTTGATCGTCCATGCAAGTCACCGCCACGAGCGCGGTCCCGAACCACACAGGAGCACATCATGTCCGACACCCAGTCCGCACCGGTGCGCAGCGTCGGGGGTGCAGAGGTGCCCGCCCCGGGGCGTTACGAGATCGACGGCGTGCACTCGAGCGTCGCGTTCAGCGTCCGGCACGCGATGGTGGCCAAGACCAAGGGCCGCTTCGGAGATGTGTCCGGCACGATCGTCATCGGCGAGGACCCTGCCGACAGCTCGGTGGAGGTCAGGATCGGTGCCGCTTCGATCGACACCCGCGACGAGGGTCGTGACGGGCACCTGCGCAGCCCGGACTTCCTCGACGTCGAGACCCATCCCGACCTCACCTATCGCTCGAAGTCGGTCCGCCGGGGCGACGGTGGCACCTGGACGGTCGAAGGCGACCTGACGGTCAAGGGCGTGAGCCGTCCGGTGGCGCTCGAGGTGGAGTTCGAAGGTGGTGTCATCGACCCGTGGGGCAATCCTCGCCTGGGGTTCTCGGCCGAGGCCGAGATCGACCGGGAGGACTTCGGGCTGACCTGGAACCAGGTGCTCGAGACCGGTGGGGTGCTGGTCGGCAAGAAGATCAAGATCGACCTCGACGTCGAGGCGGTCGCCGCGGGCTGACCAATCGACCCCGCGACACGTCAGATCCTCGACAGCGAGGGTCGCCTGTGGAAATCGTGGCCAGAAATCCACCTCGAATTCACAGGAAGTGCCTCTGGTCGTCCACAAGGAACCTTCTCTAGGTTGCTCCCCGTGGTTGGCACGCGGCGCGGGCGACCGGAAAAGTTCGGTGGTCGACCCGTCTGTGGTGGGCAGGGATGGCTCCGTGGGGTGTCGCCGACCGGTGCGCGCGCGTGCACACCGGTCGGCGGTGCCCCCGACCTGGTCGTTCGCGCCGCGGCCGACTCATCGGGCCGGCACCGTCATCGACCTGTTGACACCCCTGTAACTACGGTGGTGTAATCCTCTCCACATCTTGTGGTGCGGGAGCCTCCTGAGGCGGTTCGGCCACAACACCTTGTGGCTAGAGCGTGTGGGTGACGAGTGGGGGCCGATGGGGGTGACGTCCTGTCGGCTCTGGGCGCCGCAGTGCGGCGTGCCGCCGATGCGCAGACTGGGGGGCGCTCGCCGCCTCGCCCGACACCGAAGCGATCCGTCTGGAGGCCCTGGATCAAGATGGCACTGGCTCCCGAGCAGGCCGATATCGGCATTCGCCGCCACTTCACACGTCGGGGAGTCGATCCCTACGACGAGCTGGCCTGGGAGCGTCGCGACGCCCGCCTCACGAACTACCGCGACGGCTCGGTGGCCTTCGAGCAACACGGGGTGGAGTTCCCCGTCTCGTGGTCCCTCAACGCGACCAACATCGTGGCCCAGAAGTACTTCCGGGGCCCGCTGGGCTCCCCCGAGCGGGAGTCCTCCCTGCGCGACGTGGTCGACCGGGTCGCGGACACCATCACCCGCTGGGGCCTCGAGGGCGGCTACTTCGCCGACGACGAGGAGGCCGAGACCTACAACGCCGAGCTCAAGCACCTGCTGGTCACCCAGAAGGCGTCGTTCAACAGCCCGGTGTGGTTCAACATCGGGGTCCCGGGAGTACCCCAGCAGGCGTCGGCGTGCTTCATCCTGTCGGTCCGGGACACCATGGACTCGATCCTGAACTGGTACGTGCAGGAGGGCACGATCTTCAAGGGCGGCTCGGGCTCGGGGATCAACCTGTCACGCATCCGCTCCTCGGTCGAACCGCTCAAGGGCGGGGGCACCGCCTCGGGTCCGGTCAGCTTCATGCGTGGAGCCGACGCGTCGGCCGGCACGATCAAGTCCGGCGGCAAGACCCGCCGCGCCGCCAAGATGGTCATCCTCGACGTGTCGCATCCAGACGTAGGCGAGTTCATCTGGGTCAAGGCTCGCGAGGAGCGCAAGATACAAGCGCTGGCCGCCGCCGGCTTCGACATGAGCCTCGACGGGCGAGACATGGCCTCGGTGCAGTACCAGAACGCCAACAACTCAGTGCGGGTCACCGACGAGTTCATGCAGGCCGTGGTCGACGACGCCGACTGGCACCTTCGCGCCGTGACCGACTCGACCGTCGTACGCACCGTGCGGGCGCGAGAGCTGTTCCGCGAGATCGCCCAGGCGGCGTGGGAGTGCGCCGATCCCGGCCTGCAGTTCGACACGACCATCAACCGCTGGCACACGGCTCCCAACTCCGGTCGCATCAACGCTTCCAACCCCTGCAGCGAGTACATGCACCTCGACGACTCGGCGTGCAACCTGGCCAGCCTCAACCTGCTGAAGTTCCTGGAGCTGTCCGCCGACGGCACAGCGGACCGCTTCGACGTCGAGGGCTTCCAACATGCCGTCGAGGTCATGTTCACTGGCCAGGAGATCCTCGTGGGGCGGGCCGACTACCCCACGGCGGCGATCGGTGAGACGTCCCGCCGGTTCCGCCAGCTCGGCCTGGGCTACGCCAACCTCGGCGCCACCCTCATGGCGCTGGGCCTCCCCTACGACAGCGACGCCGGCCGCGCGTACGCCGCCGCGATCACCTCACTGATGACGGGCCACGCCTACGCCACCTCGGCCCGCACCGCGGCGAGGATGGGCCCGTTCGCCGGCTTCGCCGACAACGCCGAGCCCATGCTCGAGGTGCTCGGCATGCACCGCGAGGCGGCGTCGCGCATCGACGAGGAGCTGGTGCCAGCCGAGCTGCTCGCCGCCGCGCAACGCTGCTGGGACGACGCCTGCGAGCTGGCCGAGCGCTACGGGGTCCGCAACTCCCAGGCCTCGGTGCTGGCTCCCACCGGCACCATCGGGCTCATGATGGATTGCGACACGACCGGCATCGAGCCCGACCTCGGCCTGGTCAAGGTCAAGACCCTCGTCGGCGGCGGCACGATGGCCATCGTCAACCAGACCGTGCCACGAGCCCTGCGCCGCCTCGGCTACGACGATGGCCAGGTCAGCGAGATCGTCGCCTACGTCGACGAGCACAAGTCCATCGTGGGTGCTCCGCACCTCGCCGCCGAGCACCTCGCGGTGTTCGCCTGCTCGATGGGCGACAACCCGATCCACCACTCGGGTCACGTACGGATGATGGCGGCCGTGCAGCCGTTCATCTCCGGCGCGATCTCCAAGACGGTGAACCTGCCCGAGACCGCCACCGTGGAGGAGGTCGAGCAGCTCCACCTCGACGCCTGGGCGCTGGGCGTCAAGGCGATCGCCATCTACCGCGACAACTGCAAGGTCGGGCAGCCTCTGGCGACCGCCAAGCGCGCCGTCGCCGAGGCGCCTCTCGTGGCAGAGGTGGTCGAGCGCGTCGTGGAGAAGGTGGTGCACGCCCCCGCCCGCACCAAGCTGCCCCGCAACCGGGTGTCGCGCACCTTCGAGTTCCGCGTCGCGGACTGCAAGGGCTACGTCACCGTGGGCGAGTACGAGGACGGCCGCCCCGGCGAGATCTTCCTCAAGGTGTCCAAGCAGGGCTCCACCCTGGCCGGGATCATGGACGCCTTCGCCATCTCGGTCAGCCACGGCCTGCAGTACGGCGTGCCGCTGCGCAGCTTCGTGGAGGCCTTCACCAACACCCGGTTCGAGCCGATGGGCATGACCGACGATCCCGACCTGCGGATCGCCAGCTCGATCCTCGACTACATCTTCCGACGGATGGCGGTCGACTACCTGACGTACCAGGAGCGCCTGGAACTGAACATCCTCACCACCGGCGAGCGCACGCAACCCACGCTGCCGGGGGTGGAGGAGACCGTGACCGAGACCCGCCAGGGTGACCTGCCGGCCGATCCGCCCTCGCTCGACTCGTCCTCGCCCGTGCTCGCCGCACGCGACGCGCCACGGGAGCCCTCGCTGCTCGAGCGGGCAGGGGTGACCGACCCGGGCCCGATGGGGCCCAGCTCGGTGATCCAGCCCGCGGGCGCGGTCTCCCACGACGCACCCATCTGCATGACCTGTGGGGTCCAGATGATCCGCTCCGGCTCATGCCACGCGTGCCCCAGCTGCGGCAGCACCAGCGGCTGCAGCTGAAACAGCAACCGCCGCGGCTCGCTACTTGGCCGCGCGGCTCGACTCCGGCATCGCCCGGGTCGGTCGGGGGCTCGGCGTCATGCCGCCGGGTCGTCTGGGTCCAGCCGGCCGGCTCGCAGGCGCACGACCCGATCCGCGGCGGACGCCACCGACGGGTCGTGGGTGACCACGACGATGGTCATGGCATCTCGCTGCCGCAGCTCGTCGAGAAGGCCCAGCACCCTCTCCACGGCTCCCGCATCGAGGCTCCCGGTCGGTTCGTCGGCGAGCAGGAGCCTCGGCCCGTTGGCCAGGGCGCGTGCGATCGCCGCTCTCTGGCGCTCGCCGCCGGACAGCTCGGGAGGGCGACGGTGTTCGAGTGCGCCGAGGTCGACCGCGGCGAGCAGCTCGCGAGCGCGTGCCCGGCGTACGTGACGGTCCCGGCCGGTGCCGAACATCGCGATCTCCACGTTCTCGAGCACGCTGAGGTGCGGCAGGAGGTTGTGGAGCTGGAAGACCAGGCCGACGTGCTCGCGGCGGAAGTGGTCCGGGTTCCGGAGCGCGCTCAGGTCGATCCCTCCCACCCGCAGCGTGCCCGAATCGGGGTGGTCCAGAGCCGCCAGCAGGTGCAGCAGGGTCGACTTTCCGCAGCCGGACGGGCCCGTCACCGCCACGTACTCACCGACGGACACGGTCAGGGTCAACCCGTCGAGCGCCCGGACCCTGCGGCGGTCGAAGAGCTTGTGGACGTCGATCGCCTCGACGGCGGGCGCGGCTGTTGCGTCACTCACGTCGGAGCGCCTCGAGCGGGGTGAGCCGGGCGGCACGCAGGGCCGGGTAGAGCGCGCCGAGGAACGCGACGGCTGCCGCGGTCACGAGGGCTCGTAGGAACACCCCGAGCGTGTAGGTCGGGTGCAGGATCCCCTCCAGCTCGGGAAGGCGGGCCAGGACGCGGGTCAAGGTGTAGGCCAGCGCCAGCCCGGCCCCGGCGCCGCCGAGGCCCATCGTGAGGGCCTCGCCGAGCACCAGGGACACGATGCGTCTGCGTGACCAACCAAGGGCCCGGAGGATGCCGAACTCGCGGTAGCGCTCCACCAGGGACAGCAGCATCGTGTTCATCACGATGACGGCGCCGATCAGCACGGCGACGATGGTGGCGGCCCGGTCGGCGGCGGTGATCAGCTCGTAGTCACGGTTCGCTCGACCGAACTCCATGAGGTTGCGGATGCCGACGAGGATCGGGCTGGACTCCTCGACGCGGCGTTCGACGGTCGGGACGTCGCTACCCGGGGTCACCTTCACGAACAGCAGGGACAGGCCACCGGGTTGGCGTTCGAAGGCCTGGAACGGGACAAGGGGAAACATCACCGCCGAGTCGCCGAACACGTTTCCCGTGGCGAAGATGCCGGTCACCGTCTTGTCACCGCCGGCGAGCTCGATGGCCTGACCGGGCCGGATGTCGAGGTCCTGGGCGAGCCGGGTCCCCACCAGGACCTCGTCGTCGCCTGTGGCGTCGAAGGGTCGTCCGGCGACGATGCTCACCCCGAACGGCGTCAGCTCCTCCGGGGGGATGCCGATCTCGATCACGAGCGGATGCTGGTCGTCGAGGCGTTCGGTGTCGAGCAGCACGCCCACTGCGCTCGCCACGCCCGGCACGACGCGGACGCGTTCGAGCTGGGCTCCGGTCAGCGAGCTCTGGAGGATGTCGGACACGTTGCGCTGCGAGATGGTGAAGTCGGCGTCGCCGACCTCCAGTACGCCAGCCGCGGTGGTCCGCACGCTGTCGGTCACGATCCCGAGCGCGACGACCGTCATCACCCCGATGCCGATGGCCAGAGCGGTGAGAGCCGACCGAGCCTTCTTGACCCACACCTCGTGTCCGACCAGGCGCAGGAAGGACATGGCCTAGTACTGACGGGGGGGTGTGCTGGATGCTGGTAGAAGCGGCGCCACCCCGTGACCGTGCCGGGCCGTGGGGGGAGTCGGGCAGGGCCGAAGGTCCCTCGCCCGCGAGACTCTCGTCCAGCAAGAGCCGATGCAGATCGGGCCCACCGCCCGGCCCAGCGAGAGCGATGGCGCAGGAGAGCAGGGCGTAGCGGCGCGCATGGTGGGGTCGACGCTCACGCCTCCCGCCGGTCACGGTGCGTGGTCATGTGTCTCGCGAACCATACGTAACTGAACGAAGAGACGACATAA
>CAVPEW010000019.1:0-41723 GCA_963703565.1 uncultured Microthrixaceae bacterium
GGGAGCGCGCTGCTCGCCGTCCTGCCAGACCACAACGGATCGGGCGCTGCTGATCGGTCGCTCCAGGAGAGGTTTGGCTGTGGCGGCCCACGGGGGCTGAGACACCCGGTGCGGGCCGTGCACCTGCGCTCGCCGCTCAGCCCGCCGGGTCGTCCGGCGCGTCGAGGGCGTAGACGCCGAGCAGGTCCCGGGCCGACACGACCCCGACCAGGCGCCCGTCGGCCTCCACCAGCACGTGCCGGACGTAGCGGTCCATCGCCTCGCGGGCGACAGCATCGACCGACGCTTCGGCATCGCACCACACCAACTCGGTGTGGGCGACGTCGCCAGCTCGGGTGCTGGACGGATCGCGCCCGGCGGCGAGCGCGCGCACCACGTCGCGTTCGGACACGACTGCTCCTGGCCGGTCGTCCTCGCCGACGACGAGGAGGCCGATGTCGTTGGTGGTCAGCGCAGCGGCCACCTCCTGCAGGGTTGCCGTGGCGGCGATGCGGGCGACCGGGTCGCCCACCAATGCGGACACCTTCATGCTGCCGGCATCATCTCCGATGGTGGCCACCTGTTCGTCCTTCGGTCGCTGGCTCGGGTGTCCCGTCCCTGCGGGGGACCGGCCACAGTCGTGGCCGGTGGAACGTCAGCCGTCGTTGTACGGGCCGATGGCCCGGGCGTACAGGGCCGATGGTCCCCGCACCAGGTCGCGCCGGGCACGGTCCGCCCGAGCAGACCACCCCGAAGACCCTGCGCTACTTGATCAGCGGGTCGCGGGGTAGGCCCAGGATCCGCTCGCCGATCTGGTTGCGCTTGATCTCCGAGGTGCCGCCGGCGATCGACAGCGCCCGGTGCATCAGCACCATGAGGTTGGCCAGGCCGGCCGTGCCGTCCATGAACACAGCGTCGGGACCGAGCAGAGCGGTCATGATCGCGACCGCTTCGTGGCCCTGCTCCGACAGGGCCAACTTGGTGATGGCACCCTCGGGTCCGGGGCCGGTGGCGGCCACGGCGCGGTTGGCGCTGCGCAGGTTGAGCAGGCCCACAGCGGCATGCTCGGCGATGTAGCGACCCACGCGCGCTTCGCCACCTGGCAACCGCTCGGGGTGCTCGTCGAGCAGTGGCACCAGCATGCTGGGGGGCGTCGACATCGTCCCTCCCCCGCCGCCGCCGATGCTCACGCTCTCGTTGCCCAGCGTGGCCCGCGCCACGGTCCATCCGCCGTCGATCGGCCCGACGACGTCGTCGTCGGGCACGAACACGTCGTTGAAGAACACCTCGTTGAACTCCGAGTTCCCCGCTGTCATCTTCAGCGGCCGTACCTCCACGCCCTTGGCGTGCATGTCGATGACCATGGTGGTGATGCCCTGGTGCTTGGGCACGTCGGGGTTCGTGCGGATGGTCGCGAACCCGAAGCCCGAGTAGTGCGCCCCGCTCGTCCACACCTTCTGCCCGTTCACCAGCCACCCGCCGTCCACGCGGCTGCCCCGCGTCTTTACCCCGGCGGCGTCGGAGCCGGCGTCGGGCTCGCTGAAGAGCTGGCACCAGATCACGTCCTGGCGCAGCGCGGGCAGCACCCAGCGGTCGAGCTGGTCCTGGTCGGCGTATTGGATGAGGGTCAGGATGTTCCACGCGGTGATGCCGTACTGGGGCCGCTTCACACCGGCATCGGCGAACTCCTGCTCGATGACGAGCTGCTCGATGGGCCCGGCCTCGCGCCCGTAGGGCTTGGGCCAGTGCGGCATGACGTAGCCGGTCTCGATGAGTCGGTCGCGCTGCTCGTCGGCGGAGAGGTCCTTGATCGAATCGGCGAAGGCTCGGACCTCTGCCCGGATCGGCTCGGCCTCGGGAGGCAGCTCGATCGCCTTGGCCCGCACCACGCCGCGTCGCGTCAGGTCGGTGGCGTCGACGGCGGCAGCGTCGGCGTCGATGAAGCTCGACAGCGCAGCAGCCCGGCGCACGTAGAGGTGGGCGTCGTGCTCCCAGGTGATCGCGATCCCGCCGTGCACCTGGGTGTTCAGGTTGGTGCACAAGTCGGCGGCGGGGGCCGCCAGGGTCGCCGCCACGGCTGCCGCGAACGTGAACTGGTCGCCGCCGCTCGCGGCAGCGCGCGCCGCGTCCCACACCGCGGAGGTGGCCATCTCGGTGGCGACGGCCATGTTGGCGCAGTGGTGCTTGACGCCCTGGAAGGTGCCGATGACCCGCCCGAACTGCACCCGCTCCTTGGCGTACCCGGCGGCCATGTCGGTGCAGGCGCGAGCGATGCCCACGGCCTCGGCCGACAGGATCGTGCGTGCAAGGTCGCGCAGGGTCGGGCCCGCCCCGGCCAGCACCGTGGCAGGCGCGCCGTCCAGGACCACCCGCGAGGAGCGGCGGCTGGTGTCGAGGTTCGTGGGGGTGTCGATCTTGACGCCACCGGCTCCGGTCTCGACGACGACCACGTCCTCGCCGGCGGCCAGCACCATCAGCTGGGCCAGGCCGCCGCCGAGCACCACCGCCGCCCCCGACGCGGTGGCCCCCTCGGCGCTCACCGAACCGCTCAGGGCGACGCCGGCCGTGGTGGTGCCGGCCGCGAGCCCGGGCAGCAGCGCGGACCGTGTGGCGTCGTCGCCGGCGGCGGCGACGAGCGCGCTGGCGATGACCGACGGCACGAAGGGCCCGGGGGTCACCGCCCGGCCGAGCTCCTCGACGACCACCACCAGCTCCTCGAGGCCGTAGCCCGAACCGCCGACGTCCTCGGGAAGGTGCAGGCCCGGCCAGCCCAGCTCGCAAAGGTCGGCCCAGAAGGACGGCATCTCCTCGGCAGGCGCCTCGAGCAGGGCACGCGCCGCCCCGAGCGCGTCGCGCTTGCGCAGCAGCTCCGCTGCGGTGTCGGCGAGTGCCTTGTGCTCTTCCGTGATCGCGATCGACATGGCGGAACCTTCCCTGCGGCGGCCGGTGGCCCGGTGATGTTGGCACAGCGGCCCCTTCCGGCGCCCAGGGCGTCGAGCTCGGGTGGGGCGGTCAGAGGAGCTAGGGTGCTGGCGGCGAAGGGGAGTAGCCCCCCGTCGGGCGGTCGACATGCTGGGCGATGAGCCCCGGCCCCCGGGCCCGCTTCCAGGCGGGTGGGCGAGACCTTCGATCGGCACCGCACACGGTGGTTCGGTCGAGGCGTTCCCCTCCTCCTCCGGGCCGGACTGGAGGAGATCATGGACCGCTCACCAAGCGACTCGGCCGACACCGAGCGCCTCGGGCGGAGGCTGCAGTGGGCCACGATCGCCTGGAACAGCATCGAGGTGTTCGTCACGATCGGGTTGGGCATCGCGGCCCGGTCGCTGGCCCTGGTGGCGTTCGGCCTCGACTCACTGGTGGAGGTGTTCGCCTCGCTGGTGGTGATCTGGCACCTCGGCGCCGGCTCGGGCCCCGAGGGGGACTCGGCCGGGCGCCCCGCCCGCGATCGCCGGGCTCTGCGCCTGGTGGCCGCGGCCTTCGCCCTGCTGGCGGTGACCCTCGGCGTCAGCGGGGTGCGCAGCCTGCTGAACGGCTCCGAGAGCGACTCCTCCCCGTTGGGCATCGCCTACCTGGCTGCCACGGCGCTGGTCATGTTCTCGCTGGCGCGCGTCAAGCACACGGTGGGCACGGCACTGGGCAGCGAGCCCTTCTTGGCGGAGGCCGCCATGACCCGCCTCGACGGTCTGCTGGCCTCGGGTGTCCTGGTCGCGCTCGCTCTCAACGCCGGGCTGGACTGGTGGTGGGCCGACCCGCTCGCCGCTCTGGTCGTGGCGGGTGCAGCGGCGGTCGAGGCGCTCGATTCCTGGCACGAGGCGGCCGCCGCCGAGGGAGCCGCCGGTGAAGGGCGCGGCCACGGGGCCTGATCGTCCACTGTTGCCCAGCGAGAGCTCCCGCGACGCGCTAGAAGGTCCCCATGGGGGAAGCCGATCCCGCCCGCTTGCGGGCCGAGTACGACCGCCGACTCGTCGATCCCGAGACGGCGGTGGCCACCATCCGATCCGGCAGCCGGGTTCGGTTCCCGCTGGGCCACAACTCCCAGGCGCTGGGTGACCAGCTCGCCGCCCGACTCGGCGAGCTCGAGAACGTCACCATCGGTCACACCGGCGTCGGGGCCGCGTTCCCCTGGTTGGGTCCCGGGTTCGAGGACTCCTTCGACGTCGTCCATGAGCACTGGGCCTCGCCGCTGGCCTGGGCGGCGACGAACGAGCGGCGCGCCGACTACCTGCCCATGCCGTTCTCGCTGCGGTTCAAGGCCGAGCGCGATGGGCGCCCCCGCGACGAGCAGCGGCCCTACGAGATCGTCTGCATCCAGTGCTCGCCGCCCGACGAGCGCGGTCGGGTGAACCTGGGGCCGTTCGTGTGGGACGCGCCCAGCTTCGTCGAGCGAGCGGACGTGGTCCTCGCCGAGGTTGTACCCTACATGCCTCACCTGCCCGGGGAGGGCAGCGTGCCGCTGTCGGCCATCACCCACATCATCGAGGGAGAGGCCAGGCCCACCCAGGGCTTCGACGTGGCGCCCGACGACCTCACCCGCGCCTTCGCCCACTACGTGGCCGAGCTGGTTCCCGACGGGGCCTGCCTGCAGATCGGTGCCGGCACGGCAACCTTCACCATGGCAGCGGCCCTCGTCGACGAGCTCGCCGACCGCGTCGACCTGGGCTGGCACTCCGAAGCGACGCCGCCCGGGATCCTGCCCCTCATCGACGGTGGTGTGATGACCTCCCGGCGCGTGGAGTCCCACCCGCGGGTCGCGGTCTCGGCCGGGTGGGCGGTGGCGGGGGAGCGGATGGCGTGGCTCGACCACAACCCCGCGGTGGCCGGCTGGGAGATCATGCGCGTGGTCGACCCGCGCGTCGTGGCCGCGATCGACGACTACTGCGCCATCAACACCGCGATCATGGTGGACCTCACCGGACAGGCGACTGCCGAGACGGTCGGCACGACCTTCTACGGCGGTACGGGCGGCCTGCTCGAGTTGACCATCGGCGCTCTGTGGTCCCGCGGCGGTCGCTCCATCCTGGTGCTGCCCTCCACCGACCGCGGCGGCCTTCGCAGCCGCATAGTGCCGGTCCTCCCCGAGGGCAGCCAGGGCACGGTGCCGCGTACCCTGGTCGACACCATCGTGACCGAGTTCGGCATAGCGCGCCTGTGGGGCAAGACCGTGCGCCAACGCGCCGCCGAGCTGATCGCGGTGGCCCACCCCGACCACCGCGGAGGCTCACGGCCGCAGCTCAACGCCTCCTTTGGCCGTGACCATGAGCCGGGACCGCCCGCCCGCGGCCCTCCCGGTCGCCGGATCCGCGCCGAAGGGAAGGCCGTCCATGGCCCGGTTGCGACGCAATCTGGCTGCCGTCGCCGTCGCCGTCGTGTGCACGGCAGCGATGGTCGCCTGCGGTGGCGACGGCGACGATGCAGTGCCCGTCGCAGCCGCACCCGACGAGGCGGGCGCCGACCCCTCGACCAAGACCCCGGGGGAGGCCCCCGAGCACCACTCGGGTTCGCTCGACACGCTCTCGGGTGAGTGCGGTGACCTCTACCGGGCGTTCCTCGGCGCCAGCGAGAGGTTCGGGGTGTCGGGCGAGCTGGGCTCGGGCGCCGACGACCTCGAGCGCTTCGCCGATTTCTTCGACCAGGCCGCAGCCGAGGTGCCCGAGGAGATCCACGGCGACTTCGCCACCATCGCCGACGCCTACGGGACCATCGTGCGCGGCATCGCGCAACGGGGCATCGACCCGGATGACCCCGCTGGCGTGGACGCCGATGCCGCAGCCGAGCTGGCTGAGCTGGCCGGCCGCTTCGACACAGAGGAGGTCCAGGCGGCCAGCGATCGCGTCAACCGCTACCTCTCGCAGCACTGCGAGGGCTGAGGCTGGACGACAAGGACAGGACTGCTGGAGAGCAGCGAGGCTGACACGGCTGCTGGAGAGCAGCGAGAAGGACAGGACGGGGGGCCTAGCGTCGCGGCCGTGGTCACACGGAGCGTGCTTGGAACCTGCCAACACGACTGCCCGGATTCGTGCGGCTGGGTGGCCACCGTGCGAGACGGATCACTCGTAGCGCTGCGGGGGAACCCGTCGCACCCGTACTCGCGTGGCGGGCTGTGCCCGAAGGTCAACCGCTACCTCGACCGCGTCCACAGCGAGGACCGTGTGCTGCGGCCCTTGGTGCGGCGGGGGCCGAAGGGTTCCGGACGCTTCGAGCCGATCGCCTGGGACGACGCGCTCGAGCTCGTCGCGCAGCGCGTGGGTGGGGTGGTCGCCCGCCACGGTGGCGAGGCGCTCGCCTCCTGGACCAGCGCCGGCAGCCAGGGCCTGCTGGCCCGACACGGGTTGTCCGACCGGTTCCTCCTGGCGATGGGCGCGTCGCGCCAGAGCGGCACGCTCTGCGGCGGCACCGCGGCCGCAGGGCTGGGCGCCGTCTACGGCGACGGTCGCGGGATGGACCCCGAAGAGCTCGAGCACAGCCGCTTCGTGATCCTGTGGGGCACCAACACCGTGCTCACCAACCGGCACCTCTGGCCGGTGCTCGAACGCGCCCGAGCCCGCGGCGCCACCCTGGTGGTGATCGACCCCCTCCGCACCGCCACCGCGGCCCGCGCCGACTGGTTCGTGCAGCCGCTGCCCGGCACCGATGTCGCTCTGGCCCTCGCGATCGCCCATGTCGTGGTGCGCGACGGCCACGTCGACGGCGGCTACGTGCGCGACCACACCCAGGGCTTCGACAGCCTCGCCGCCCACGTCGCCTCCTGGACGCCGGAGCGGGCGGCCCGGGCGACCGGGCTCGATGCCGCCGAGATCGAGCGGCTCGCCACCGCGTACGCCACGACCGCCCCGGCGGCGATCCGGACCCTCATCGGACCCGAACACCATTCCGGCGGCGGCGCTCTCTACCGGGCGCTGGCCAGCTTGCCGCTGTTGATCGGAGCCTGGCGACATCGCGGAGGCGGGATCGCGGGGACGACGACAGCCTGGTTCGACGGCGTGTTGGACGCACCGTCGGGTCCCGCTCTGCGGCCCGAACGCCGGGCGCGGCGCCTCAACGTGAACCAGATCGGCCGCTGGCTCACCGATCCCGCCCTCGAACCCCCTGTCGAGGCGTTGCTGGTGTGGAACGGCAATCCCGCCGTCAGCGCTCCCGACGCGGGACGGGTACGGGCGGGCCTGGCCCGTGAGGACCTGTTCTGCGTCGTGCACGAGCAGTTCCTCACCGACACGGCCCTGCACGCCGACGTCGTACTGCCCGCAACCACCCCCCTCGAGGCGCTCGACGTCGTGCCCTCCTGGGGCCACCTCCACCTGGGCTGGAACGAGCCGGCCACCGAACCCCTGGGCGAGGCCGTGCCCAACACCGAGCTCTTCCGGCGCCTGGCCGCCGCGCTGGGGGTGCACGACGAGGTCTTCGCACGTTCCGACGAGGAGCTGCTCGACACGGCGCTGGCGCCGCTCCCCGCGGCCGATCGGGCTGCACTGCGTCGTGAGGGCCATCTGCGCCTGGGGATCGACACCGCCTCGCCGTACGTCAGCGGCGGCTTCGCCACCGCTGACGGGAAGGCCCGGCTGGGCGGCTCGGCGTGGGCCTCGATCGACGGCGGCGCGTTGCCCGGGGTGGTCCCGCCCCGCCTGGCCCATCCCGATCCAGGTGACGGCGCCGATCCCGAGGGGGAAGACGCCCTGCACCCGCTGGTGCTGCTGAGCGTCAAGGGCCACGCTCGCTTCCTCAACTCCTCGTACTCCCACCTGGCTCGCCACGGCGGCCTCGAGACGCCCCCGACGGTGGAGCTCTCACCGGGCGACGCCGCCTCCCGGGGCATCTCCGACGGCGACGTGGTCCGGGTCTTCAACGCGCGCGGACGGCTCGAGCTGCGCGCGTTGGTGTCGGACCGGGTGCGTGACGGTGTGGTGGCCATGGCCTTCGGATGGTGGCGCTCGCACCACGGCGGAGGCGGGCTCGTCAACGAGCTGACCGGTGCCGCGCTGAACGACCTCGGTGGCGGCAACACCTACCTCGACGCGCGGGTCGAGGTGGTTCCGGTCGCCGCCGAGCAGAGTGGCGCGATGCGGCATCGCGGCGGCACCGGCCGATAGGGTGGTCTCGGCGCCGGAGCCCTCGCCAAGGGCCGGCGTCGCCGGCGAACCCCCGGACCCTCCGCTCGGGTCCCTCGTGCCACTGGGTGGAATGCCCGATGGTGCCGCCCGGCCGCACCGACCTCACGAGCTCGGCGCAGGAGCGCCGCACGCCCATGGATGCACACTCCCGAGCCGTCGAGGATGCCGTATGGGCATCTGTCGACGGCATCGCCACCGACGAGCAGTGGCACCTACTCGAGTCCGACGCCCCCGCCTGGCGACGCACGCTCGAACGCCTGCTCGATGACGTGGAGGACAACCTCGAGGTCGTGCGCGAGCTGCCCACGCCCGAGCGCGCCCAGGTCGTGGCCGACGTGGAGGCAGAGCTCGCCCGCCTCGAGGAGGCCTACCAGCGGCTGACCAGCGCCGCCGACCCGTCGGCCGCGATCGTGGTCGCGCCCGACCCCGCCGGGCAGGTGCGCCTGCAGGCGTCGTGGTCGGCGGGCAGGGTGGTGGTGTGGGCGGCGGGACCCGACACCGCCCCCGCCGACGCCGTCGAGCTGGTGCGCCGGCTCGAGGAGCTCGGTGGCCCACCGGTCGGCTGGAGCGAGCACGCCCCCGTGCAGCTACCCACCGGCGCGCGGGCCGCGGCGCGCGCCATCCCGGTGGCCGAGGCCCTGGGATGGCTGGTGGCGGTCGGTGGAGGCCTGGGCGGCGACGGGGTCGGCTCCAGCGTGACCTGGCTGGGTCGGGTGGCCATCGCCGCCGTGCGCCTCGTCGCCCGCGGCGCGATCGTGCCGACGCTGCGCGGCAACCGCAACCCGGCCGGGCGGACCCTAGAGCTGGCCGTTCGCTGGGTCCCGGCCACGGTGGACTCCGGCGAGCTCGCCACCCTGGCCTCGGCGATGCCGGGTCCGGTCATCGCCATCCACCGCGGCGACGCCCGGGCGGTCACCGGCGACGTCCTGGGCGCCGTGGTCGGCGCCATCGCCACGGAGGCCGCGGCCAGGGTCGAACGCAAGGCGGTACCCCCGGTGATCCGGACCACCTCGGACGTGGCCGAAGCGTTCGCCGCTCTGCTCGGAGGCGAGCGCTTCGAGGCGCCGATCGCCGCCGGTGCCGAGGTCTCCAAGCGCCTCGAGCGCTGGGCTCGCCCCGTCACCGCCAGCGGCCGGCCCCGCCTGGTCGTGTCGCTCGAGGCACCCGACTCCGACGACGCCTGGTTCCTGTCAGTCCTGGGCCCCGGGGCGGAGGGGAACCTGCTGCCCGTGGAGCAGGCCCTGACCGACTCGCCCTCGACCCGACCCATTGCCGACGAGCTCGATCGGCTCGAGCGCCTGCTGCCGGCGCTGCTGCGCCCCGGGGGGCGCCGGCGCGGCCAGGTGTACCTGTCCCAGCCGGAGGCCTGGGAGCTCATGACCGTCACCGGGGCGACCCTCGAGGCCGCTGGCTTCGACGTTCGGGTACCGGCCCTGTCGCGCCGGCGACCGAGCCCGACCCTGCGGCTGTTCACCGAGGCTGCCGGCAACACCGTGGTGGGTGCCAGCCAGCTCGCGTCGGTGCGCTGGTCGGTCTACTTCGACGATGTCGAGCTGACCGCCGCCGACGTCGCCCGGCTCGCCTCCGAGGCCCGCCCCCTCGTCCGCTCCCGCGGTCGCTGGATCGAGCTGGACCGGGCCGACCTCAAGGAGGCTGCGGCGACGCTGGCCGAACGGGCCTCCACCACGTCGCTGACCGGTGCGGAGATCCTGCGCCACGCGGTCGGCCTCGAGGGCGCGCCGCTCAGCGGTGGGCTGTCGGTGGAGGGCTCCGGCTGGGCCGCCGAACTGCTCGAGGCCGCCCGGCGCGCCCCGCTCGAAGCCGTTACGCGACCGGAGGGGTTCCACGGCGAGCTGCGCGGTTACCAGGCCGAGGCCCTCGGTTGGCTCGGGTTCCTCGACGCGGCGGGCCTCGGCGGCTGCCTGGCGCTGGACATGGGCCTGGGCAAGACGCCCACCGTGCTGGCCCACCTGGCAGGTACACAACATGAGGGTCCGACCCTGGTGGTGGCTCCGCCGGCCGTCGTGGGGAACTGGGCGGCCGAGGCGGAGCGCTTCACCCCAGGGCTGTCGGTCGCGGTCCACCACGGCGGGGGACGCGCCGGGGCCCGGGACATGGCCAGAGCGTTCGCCGGGGTGGACGTCGTCATCACCACCTTCGGAACCGCTGTGCGCGACGTGGAGGCGCTGGCCGGGTTGGACTGGGCGCGCCTGGTGCTCGACGAGGCGCAAGCCATCAAGACCGCCACCAGCGAGACCGCCCAGCAGCTGCGGCGGATCCCCGCCCGCAGCCGCATCGCGCTGACCGGCACTCCGATCGAGAACGGCCTGGGCGATCTGTGGTCGATCCTCGACTTCACCAACCCCGGCCTCGTCGGTGCCCGATCGGTGTTCGTGTCCCAGCTCGCCGGCGAGGGAGAGGCGGCGCTCAAGGCGCTCAACGGGTTGCTGGTGTTCCGCCGCACCAAGGCGGAGCCGGTGGTGGCTGCCGAGCTGCCCGACCGCATCGACGAGCTCGACCGCTGCTCGATGACCCCGGAGCAGATCGGTCTGTACCAGGCCGTCCTCGACGGACTCGTCGCCGTGCAGAGCGACGAGCATGGCGGCGAGCGTCGCCAGGGTGCCGTTCTCGCCGCGATCACCGCGCTGAAGCAGATCTGCAACCACCCCGCTGCCTACCAGGACGACGGGCGTCCCCTCGCCGGGCGCTCCGGCAAGCTCGCCCGCCTGGAGGAGATCGTCGACGCGGTCTTCGCCGCGCGCGAACGGGTCCTGGTGTTCACCCACTTCGCCGAATGGGGCAAGCGCCTCTCCGAGCACCTCACGGTCCGCACCGGCCAGCCGGTCGCCTGCTACCACGGCGGGCTCGCCCGCGGGGCACGCGACAGGATCGTCGAGGAGTTCCAGGCGGGGCAGGGGGCGGGAGCGCTGGTGCTGTCGCTTAAGGCAGGCGGGACGGGCCTTAACCTCACCAGCGCCAGCCACGTCGTGCTCTACGACCGCTGGTGGAACCCCGCGGTGGAGGATCAGGCCCGTGACCGGGTCTGGCGCCTGGGCCAGACCCGCACCGTCGTCTCGCACCGCCTGGTGTGCCCGGGCACCGTCGACGAGCGCGTCGAGGAGGTCGTCGCCGGCAAGCGCCACGTAGCCGACCTGGTCCTGCCCCGGTCGAGCTCGCTGGCGGACCTCGACGCCGACCAGCTCCGCAGCGCCCTCGGCTTGCGCCCGGAGTCGCTGCTGACCGAGGAGGAACGGTGAGCCAGCCCCGCAAGCCCTCGCGCCGCCGCTCCAACCGCGCCAAGCCGGTCGACCTGTGGCGCCCGGTGCCGCCCCTCGGACCGCCCGAGCGGATCGCCCCGCCGGCCGACCCGACGGCACTGGTGCTGTCCCTGGGCGAGCCACCTCTGGCCGGCCATGGGCCCGTCGCTGCCGCCTACCTGGTGCAGATCGTCGACCGGGCCTCCCAGCTGGCGCTGGCACTGGCGGCTTCGGCCGACCTGCTCGAGCTGGGCGAGCCCGAGGCCGAGGGCACCTCGTCCTGACCATCAGTCCGGCGGGTTGCCCTCCTCGACATCCCAAACGTGGCGGTGCACCGAGGCCGCCTCGTCGGCGATCGTGCGCAGGTTGTCCCCCATCCGCATCCGGCGCAGTGAGCGCGGGCCGTAGCGCAGGCTCGCCAGGGCGGCTCCTCCGAGGGGGATCGGCAGCCAGAACGACGCCAGGCGGTAGGTGACCACCGCGATCGCGGCGGTCCCGCGGTCGACCCCGAAGCCGGTCAGGCTCGACGTCAGGACCGCTTCGACCACCCCGAGGCCACCGGGGGTGAGCGGGATCACGGCGGCCACGTTGGCCAGGCCGAACGCCACCAGAACGTTCACCGGGTTGGTGACCGAACCGAACGCAGCCAGGAACACCCAGAGCGAAGCCGCGTCCAGGACCCAGTTGATCGACGCCCACCGCAGGCCCCGGCGTACCAGGGCTGGGTCGGTGCGAAGGTCGCTGACCCGGTCCGAGACCTGGCGCACCAGGCGCGACGCCGTATCGGGCTCCACGAACGGCAGACGTGCTGCCACGGCCCGAAGGATGCGGTCGGCCCTCTCCTCGCCTCGCGACATGACCATGATCAGCGCTGCCACCAGCGCCAGCAGCACCAGGCCGGTCAGCGCCGCGCTGCCGTAGGCGGCGCTGAGCCCGTTGATGGGGATCGACACCGCCAGCGCCACCCACAACAGGGCGTTGAGCACCACGGCCGACCCAAGTCCCACGGCAGCGAGCGCGAAGCCGGCGTGGGTGGGCGTCACTCCGGCGTCGGTGAGCAGCCGCAGGCCCAGGGTGCTGCCAGCGGCGGATCCACCCGGTACGAGGTGGCTGACGGCGCGGGTCGCGAGCTGGACGCGCACGACGGTGGGCAGCGGTAGCGCGGCGTCGTCGGGCAGAGCGGTGCGGGTCAGCTCCCCGTATGCCACCAGCGAGGCGAGCTGCAGGCCCAACGCCGCCAGCAGGAGGATCGGCTCCACGTCGCCCAGCACGTCGACTGCTCGCCGCGCCCCTCCCAGCTGGGGGACGACGAGGAAGTTGAACACCAAGAAGAACAACAGCAGCGAGACCGTCCGCCGCCAGACCGGGGGCCGAGCGGTCCCGGATGCGGTCGCCGGTTCGTCCGGCGTCGGCTCAGGTTGGGCGCTGTCGTCGCGGTGGCGGATCCCCCGATCCTGGCAGGTCACGACGCGGCGCCGGGCTGGCCAGGGTCCCTCACGAGCCCGTGCACAGCGTTGCGCCGAGCGTCGCGCCGAGGTCCCGGGCGGAGTCGAGGTCGGCGCGCCCCGGTCGATCGCGGACCAGCACGTGGTCGTGCGCCTGGCGCCAGCGCAACCCGACGACGATGCGCTCCACGGCCCGCACCGCCGGGTCGAGGTCCTCGTTGCCGTGCACGTACAGCCCCCACGGCCGGCCGACGGTGGCGTCGAGGCACGGGTAGTAGACGGTGTCGAAGAAGTGCTTCACCGCGCCGGAGCAGTAGCCGAGGTTGGCCGGGGTGCCGATGATGTAGCCGTCTGCTCCGAGAACGTCGCTCGCCGTCGCCGAGAGCGCGGGGCGCGACACGACCTCGAGGCCTCCCAGGGTGGGATCCGACGCCCCCGACCGCACGGCCTCCAGCAGCGAGTGCAGCGCCGGCGATGGCGTGTGGTGCACGACGAGGACCCGCGTCACCCTGCCTGTGTAGCGCGGCGCCGGCCCCGGGCGGTCGACCTAGGCGCCACCCGCCGGGGTGCCCACCGGCGCCTCCGCCTGCTGGCCGTCCGGCTCCGGGAGGTCCCCGGCGGCGTCGAGCAGTGCCATGGCGAACACTGCCAGCACCGCACCCACCGCCGCTCCACCGAAGCCGTAGATCTCGAAGCCGATGCTGAGGGCGATCACGATGGCGGCCGGGCCCACGACGAGGCTGCGCCCGCTCAGCGCCCGGCGCTGGAGCACCTCGTGCGCCGCCTGCAGCGCCACCGCCCCGCAGGCCAGCACCGCCGTGGTCGTGCCCGCCGAGAAGGCGCCGGCGAGCAGCAGCGCCGGCAACGACCCGAGCAGGATCCCGAAGCCGGGGATCACGCTGGCGCCGGCCACGAACGCTGACAGCACGATCGGTGCCGGCAGGTCGGTCGCCGTGCAGGCGGCCAGCGCGACCAGGCCGGCGCCGATCCCCAGCACAGCGGCGATGGCCACGTACAGGCGGGCGCGGGCGTAGGCCACGCCGACCGTGCGGCGCAGAGCCTCTCGGCGCGCCCGGTCGCCTACCTGGCCCAGCGCCCCGGTAGCGAACCGAGGCCCCCACGACAACAAGAAGATGGTCAGCACGGCGCACACCAGGTAGGTGCTGACGGTGCTCGCCGCGCTCGCCGGGACCGAATCGGTCGGTCGCTCGACCCGGTCGAGGATCTCCTCGACCCGTTCGGTGAGGCGGAAGTCGGTTGCGACGTCGCCGAAGCGGGGCGACTCCTCCAGGCGCTCCGCCGCCCTCGGCGCCTCTCGCTGGAGGCGGTCGTACTGGTTGCCGAGGTCGGCGAGAACCCCACCGGCCAGCGCTGCGCCCAGGGCCGCCAGCCCGACCAGGACCACCAGCACCGCCACCATGCGGGGTAGGTATCGGTCCAGGCGCGCCACGAGCGGTTCGATCAGTGCTGCGACCACGGTGGTGGCCACCGCCCAGCCGATCGTGCGGCTGGCCGCCGTGACCGTCGCGAAGACCACCAGGGCGAGGCCGATCCCGGCCAGCACCACGCCGATCGCCTGGGGGCCGATGACGAGCCGAGGGTCCTCGGGCGCACCGGCCACGGCGACCTACGCTACCGGGGTGCCGGGGGCCGACGAGGGAGCCCACACCCCTCGGCCGTCCGGGCTGTCGGCCGGCACGGCCCTGCACCTGCACCCCGCCTCGGTCGCTTGGATCGGCGGCGGCCTGCTGGCCGGCCTGGTCGGGTTGGCCTTCCTGCGCAACGTGCCCTCCAGCCTCACCCAGATCGGGGTCGGGGTGCTGCTGGCGTTGGCCCTGGACCCCCTGGTGGTGCACCTTCGATCGGCGACGGGGCTGTCCCGGCTGGCGGCTGTGGCCCTCGTGGGCACCGGTGCGGCCGCGCTGGCGGTCGTGCTTGCCCTGGTGCTCGGCCCGCCCGCTCTCGACCAGGCGGGCCGCTTCGGCTCGGAGCTTCCCGAGACGGTGGCCGAGCTGTACGACCTTCCTCTGGTGGGCGACCGCCTGCGCGACGCCGACGCAGCCGATCGCGTGCGGGAGTGGGCGGCGGACCTGCCGGCCAGCATCGACACCGAGTCGGTGACCCGCACCGTCGGCGAGGTGGTCGACGGGCTGGTCAACGCGCTGGTGGTGGTCGTGATCGGCGTGTCGGTGCTCGTCGACGGTGATCGGATCGTGAGCCGCGCCCGGGCCGCGGTCCCGGATCGCCTCGAGGACCGGGCCGTGACGGTCGGGCGGACCTTCTACCGGACCGTGGGCGCCTACTTCTCGGGGTCGGTGCTCGTGGCGGTGCTGGCCGCCACCGTGAACCTGGCCATCGGGTTGGCCTTTGGTCTGCCCCTGGCCCCGGCCGCGGCGCTGTGGACCCTGGTGGTGAACCTCATCCCCCAGGTGGGCGGGCTGCTGGCGGGCGGCTTCCTGACCATGCTCGCATTGACTCAGGGCGTGCAGACGGGCCTGATCGTGGCGGTTCTGTACGTGCTGTACATGAACCTCGAGAACCACGTCATCGCACCGGCGATCGTGGGTCACGCGGTGGACCTGTCGCCACCCTCGACGATGCTCGCCGCGCTCGTCGGCGGAGCCGTGGCGGGGGTGCCCGGTGCGCTCGTCGCGACCCCCTTCGTGGGGGCCGCCAAGTCGCTGTACCTGCAGCTGCGGTGGGGGATCGAGCCGAGCCCCGCGCCGCGGGCCGGCCCGGCGACGTCCGCTCTGGCCCGCCTCGCTCGACTCCGCGGTAGGGATGTGGAGGCCGAGCCGCCCAGCTCGTGAGCCGATTGTGCGAATCGGCGCGAGAGGCGGTAGTTGTGGGGAGCCACTCGACCCCTGGAGCCGCGGTGCCTCTCCTCGACGTCGCCGGCCAGTCCTTGCACGTCATCGACGAAGGCGCCGGAGATCCGATCCTGTTCTTGCACGCCTTCCCGCTCAGCGGTGCCATGTGGGACTACCAGGTGGCGGCCTTCTCCCCTGTCAGGCGTTGCGTGGTGCCCGACCTCCCCGGCTTCGGGGGGTCGCCGGAGCCGACATCGCCGAGCGCCTCCATGGCCGGCTGGGCCGCCCTGGTCGCCGGTGCGCTGCAACGGCTGGAAACCGGGCCGGTGGCGGTGGTCGGGGCGTCCATGGGGGGCTACCTGGCGATCGAGCTGCTGCGCTCGCACCCGCAGCTGGTGCAGCGGATGGCCCTGGTCGGCACCCGTGCCCGTTCCGATGACGACGCCACCTCCACTCGCCGGCTCGAGCAGCAGGCCCAGCTCCGCGACGGGGGCATCGATGCGGCCGTGCTCGCCAAGGGGGTGGTCGAGGGGCTGCTCTCTTCGCGCTCGGCGGCTCGCGCCGAGCTGGTCGACTACGTGCTGGCCCTGGCCGAGACGGGGACCTCGGCAGGGTGGCTGGCGGCACTCGAGGCGATGCGCACGCGACCCGACGCCATGTACGCCCTCCGCCGCAGCGATGTGGCCGCCCAGGTGCTCGTCGGGGAGCTCGACCGGGTGACTCCGATCACCGAGTCCACCCTGCTGCGAACCTTGCTGGGCGGCGACACCGAGCTCGTGGTGGTCCCCGGGGCGGGCCACCTGCCGAACCTCGAGGACCCCGTGACCTTCAACGCCGCGCTGGCTCGGTTCCTGGGGGTCGCGCTCGACGCCGCGCCGCAGGCGGAGCCGACGCCAGAGCCGGCCGTGCCCGCCACCGGCGACTGAGGACCCCGGCGGCGCGGCGACGGCTGGATCAGCCCGACCGGCGGCTCAGCCGGCTGGAATGTCGGCGTCGCGCAGATGGTCGGCGAGAGCCTCCTCGAGCTGGCGCCGCACCGCGTCGGGGAATGTCGTCGACACGACCTTGCCCTCGTAGCGGTGCAGCTCGCCGAGCAGGGCCTCCAGGTCGACCTCGGCCACCAGGATAAGCAGCGCGGAGGTTCCCGACTCCAGCCAGGCGGCCATCTGGCCTATCCAGTCGTCGTCGAGGCCGACGTCGACGAGCTTGCCGTACAGCGCGCCGCCACCGGCCGCCAAGGCACCCGCGAGGATGCCCCCCACGGGCCCACCCAGGATGGTGCCCAGCAGCACGCCCCACCACCCGCCGGCGATCGCTCCCTTGCCGGCGGTCACGTCGACGGTCTGGTGGATGTGGCTTCGCCCGTCGGTCCCCTTGACCACGATGACCGCATCGGCCAGGCGGACCTTGCCCTCCTGCTGGAGGTGTACGACGTGCAGCAGGACCTCCTCGGCGCGGGTGGTCTTGTCGAACACGATCGCGGCCAGGTGCTGCTGGGCGCTCTCCTCGGCGGCTCGGACCGCTGCGTGGGGGCTGCTGGCCAGGGGTCCGGGTCGATCGGGGTCCACCCCGCCACGCTACCGGGCCAGGGTGGCTCCTGCCGGGCGGCAGGACCGATCAGGGGTTGGTGTATACCCGCGCCGGGTGGACCAGCACGGCGATGCGGCGCTCGGCTCGCACAACCCGGTCGAACTCGGCCCAGTCGGGATGCTCGCCGCCCCCCGAGCAGCGGTAGACCTCGCGCGCAAGGGCCTCGAAGGCCTCGATCGACAGGCCGGCGGTGCCGTCATCGGGACCGACCAGCTCGGCGGTGCCCTCGACGGTGACCCATGCCCACCCGGCCCTCCAGGTCATGGTCGCCGGGGGCCGCTGGCGCAGGTTGTCGATCTTGCGCGTACCTGCCCGGCCGAGGAACGCCACCACGGGGCGGTCGGTGCGCGGGTCAGCCACGACCCCGCCGTTGACGACCGTGGCAGCCATGGTGCCGTCGGCGCGAGACGTGGCCACCGTGGCCAAGCCGGCCTCGAGGGTGACCAGGCGACGCACGTCTTCGAGATCCGGCACCGGCTCGACCCTACCCGGGTGCCTGGCTCGTGTTCCCGAGCCAGCTGCGGTGCAGCGTCGCGTACCGACCCTCGCCGACCACGAGCTCGGCGTGGGTTCCTACCGCTTCGATGCGGCCGTCGTCGACGACCACGACCAGGTCCGCCCGCTCGGCGGTGCGCAGCCGGTGGGCGATGCTGACCACTGTGCGCCCCGTGGCGACGCGACCCAGGGCGTCGGCCAGCATCGCCTCGGCGTGCGGGTCCACGGCGCTGGTGGCCTCGTCGAGGACCAGCAGGCCCGGGTCACCGAGCTGGGCGCGTGCGAGCGCCACGAGCTGTCGCTCTCCCACCGACAGCAGCCCGCCGCGCTCGCCCACAGGTGTGTCCAGGCCCAGGGGGAGGTCGTCGAGCCAGGCGCCCAGCCCCAGGTCCTCCAGCGCGCCACGGGCGTCGGCGTAGGTCGACCCGGCCCGGCCGAGGCAGATGTTGGTCCCCACCGTGTCGTCGAAGAGGAAGCCGTCCTGGGGGACCAGTGCGACCCGACGCTGGCGTGACTCGCGACCGACATCGCGCAGGTCGAGGCCCCCTACGAGGACCCGCCCCTCGAGGGGATCGGCGAGCCGGGCCAACAGCGAAGCGATGGTGGTCTTGCCAGACCCGGTCTCGCCCACTACGGCCACGCTGGTGCCGGCGTCGATGCGCAGGTCGATGCCGTGCAGCACCTCGGGCCCGTGACGGTAGGCGAAGCGCACCCGCTCGAGCTCGACCGACAGGGGACCGTTGCCGAGGGAGCGTCCGGGGTCGGCCTCGACGACGTCGACCGGGGTGGCGAGCAGGATCAGGATCTTGCGCCAGCCGGCCAACGCGGTCTGGGTCTGGTCGAGGATCTCGCCCATCTCGGCGACGGGGCTGAGCAGCAGGTTCGCCAGGAACACGAAGGCGATCAGGGTGCCTGCGTCGAGGCCCCACGCTCCTGCGTTGGCGGTGCCGGCCAGGACCACGGCGCCGAGGGCCAGCGCGCCGAACACGTCGGTGAGGGGGAACACCAGCACGAACCAGCGGACGGCGCCCATCTGCGCGCGGTACTGACGGTCGATGGCGCCATGGAGGCGCCGGCGCGAGCGCCCTTCCAGCCCGTATGCCTGCACGACCGCAGCCCCGCCCACCAGCTCGGACACCTCGGAGAGGGTCCCGGCCACGGCGGCACGGACCTCGTCGTAGGCGGCGAGCTGGCGACGTTGCACGCGCCGCAGCAGCGGAAGCAGCGGCAGGTACACCGCCACCACGATCAGTGCCAGCGGCCAGGCGTACACGGCCATGACCGAGACGGTGGTGATCAGCAGGACGACGTTGACGATCCAGGCCACCGCCCCCCGCTCGGTGAACTGGGCCAGCGTCTCGACGTCGCTGGTCACCCGGGCGACGAGCTCGCCGCGACGGTGCGAGTCGCGCTCGGCGATCGACAGGGCGTGCGCGTGGGCGAAGGCGCGCACCCGCAGGCCGAACAGGCTGGTCTCGGCAGCTCGCACCAGCCGGACGAAGGTGACCCGCGACAAGGCGTACATGGCCAGCACGACCATGGCCGTCAGCGCGCAGCTCGCGGCCACGAAACCGGGTCGGTAGCCGGCGTCGCCCAGCACGCCACGGTCGAGGATCTGCTGGATCAGGATCGGGACTGCCAGCTTGCCCACCGAAGTGGCCACGGCCATGCCGACGGTCAGCACCAGTCCCTGGCGCAGCTCGGGTGTCGCCGCCAGGGCCGTCCTCAACACGGCCACTGCTCCGGCGCGCTCGAGCTCGGCCACCGTGGGGGTTCTCGAAGGGCCCTCGCCGCGCCGGCTCACCGGCCGACCCCTCCGGGGTCCGCGCCGGCGGGGAACTGGTAGGCGTGGGCCAGGCCGGCGTATCCGGGCAGGGCGAGGAGGTCGTCGTGGGAGCCTGCGCCGGCGATGCGCCCACGCTCCAGGTACACGACCCGGTCGGCGAGGCGGATCGTGGAGAGGCGCTGGGCGACGACGAGGGTCGTGGCGGTCACGCTGGCCCGCAGCGCGTCGAGCACGGCGCGTTCGACCTGCGGGTCGACCGCGGCGGTGGCGTCGTCGAGGAGCAGCACGCCCGGTTCGCGCACCAACGCCCGGGCCAGGGCCAGGCGTTGGCGCTGGCCGCCCGAGAGGGTCACGCCGCGTTCGCCGAGCACCCCGTCGAGCCCCCCGGGCAGCCCCTGCACGAAGCGGGCCGCCTGCGCGGTCTCGAGCGCCGACCAGATCTCATCGTCGTCGACGCCACCGGCTGGCGCGACGTTCTCCCGCACGGTGTCGGCGAAGAGGTAGGGCTCCTGGAAGGCGAGGGCCACGGTCCGGCTGCGGACCGCGGCATCGAGGTTGCGCAGGTCGACGCCTCCGATGCTGACCGTGCCGCCGGTCGGCTCGACGAGCCCGGCGACCAGGTCGCACAGCGTGGACTTGCCGGCGCCGGTCGCGCCGACGAGGGCGACCATCTCCCCGGGCGCCAGCTCCACGTCGATGCCGTCGAGCACGGCGGCGTCGCCATGGGAGAAGGTCACGTCGCGCAGCTCGACCGCCAGGGGACCTGCCGGGAGCGAGCGGGTGGCCCCGGTCGACGCGGGGCGGCCGGGCGCTGAGAGCACTCCTCGGAGGCGCTCCTCGGCCACCACGGAGCGCGGGAGCTCCTCGAACAGGTAGCCGAGCACCCGCATCGGCATGCTCAGCACCGAGAACAGCGACATCACCTGGACCAGCTCGCCGGGCGTGACCGAGCCCTGCGAGATCCGCCACGCCCCCACTGCCACCAGCGCCACCGTGCCCAGGTTGGGCAGCGCGTCCAGGGCCGGTTCGAACGCCGCCCGGCGGACGCCGACCTCGAGCCGGCGGTCCCGCAGATCGGCGGCCGCCTCGGTCAGGCGCCGCACCTCGCGCTCGGCGAGGCCGACCGTGCGTACGACCAGCCCGCCGTCGAAGCTCTCGTAGGCAACCGCCGAGACGCGCCCCACCGCCGCCTGGGCCGCGGTGGCGGGAGCCTCCACGGTGCGGGCATAGACTCGGTTGGCCAGCGCCAGCGCCGGGAAGATGGCCAGACCCACCAGCGCCAGCAGCAGGTCGACCCGCACCAGCAGCGCGGCGGCAGCGGCGATGATGATGACCACTCCCAACGCCAGCGGCAGTGGCTGCATCGCCATGGTGGCCCGCTCGGCGTCGTTGTCGGCGTGCGCCAGCAGCTGCCCGGCGGGGCGGGCCCGCATCCACGACAGCGGTACCGCCAGGTACCGGTCGGTGACTCGCAGGAACCACGTGCGCTGCATGCGCCGCTGGCTCATGTTGCCGAACCACCGGCGGGCGACGACGCCGAGGAGGCGGGCGAGGGACAAGGCGACGATCGCCCCCGCGCCCAGCCAACGGCGCGAGCTCGCCACCTCGCCGCCCTCGAAGGTGGGCACGATGACCTCGTCGGTCACCCATCCCAGCACGACCGTGCCGCCCACGACGGCCACCGAGTAGACCGCCGAGCCGATCACCGAGCCGACGAAGGGCCACGGGTGCGTCCGCACGACCCGCACCAGCAGGCCCAGGCCGCGCAGCGACAGGCCCCGGCGCCGGGGCTCGCTCACCTCGTGGGTCCTCCTCGCAGTCCTCCGCCCGGTGTGCCGGGCCGCGGGACCGGCACCGGCTGGGTACCACCGGTCGCCCTCGCTCGCCCGGCGGCGACGAGGACCGCGAGCACGGCTCGCCCGAACGCCACCGGCAGCGGGGGCCTCCAGCCACCGGGACCCGAGGCGGTCGGGCCGGTGAGCGCGGCGAGGCGGCCGCGGTGCCCCAGGGATTCGAGGCGCTCCGGCACGCGGCGCAGGGGCCGCGGCAGGTGCCGGGGTCGGCCGTCACGCTCGAGGAGCACCTCGGGCAGCAGCTCGAGGCGGACCGCGCCTCGGGCCGACGCCGCCTGCAAGGCCAGCACCGCCGGGTCCGAACGACCGAACGAGACCCGCGCCGACAGCCCGGAGTCGAAGCGGACCTGCAGCACGCCGAGCTTCCCCGGAGCCGGTGCCGGTCCCTGGGCGCTCCACTGCGACCGAGTCGGCACGCGACGGGGCCGCGGCCAGCAGGCACAGGGTCACAGCGCGCTCGGCTGCGCCCTCCTGGTCGTCGGGGCCCGACGTGGAGCTCACCTCGAGGTGGGCCAGAGCTCCGAGGTCGGCGAGCTCGGCCAGGGTGGGGTCGAGGCAAGGTGCGTGCGCCAGCGGCTCGCCGTAGCCGAGGGCAAGCCCGCCCGCCGCGGCCCGGACCAGCCGGTCGGCTTCCTCCAGGCTGGTGGCGATCGGCCCGTCGAGCACCACGGGGCGCCGCGTCGCCAGCGCGAGGGCGGCGTCGACGCGCCCGGGCGCAGGCGCGGTGGCGAGCACGACGTCGTGGGCCGCCACCGGGGGGTCGAGGGGTCCGAAGGGCACCCCCAGGGTGCGCGCCAGGTCTGCCCCGGCATCGACAGCCAGACCGTTGGTGCCGGCCGCGCCGGCACCTCGAGGGTCTGCGGTGGTGGACTCGCCCAGTGCCGGGGTGACGGCCACGATGGACACTTCGCGCATCGTGGCCGCGGCCAGCGCCACGAGCTGCGCTCCCGGACCCGCGCCGGCGAGCGCGATCCTCAACACGTCGGGCCGGCCAGGCGCATCGGCGCAGCGTACGGGGGCCCCTTCGCCCCGCGGTCGCCCGGTGCCTGCGGTTCGAGCCACGGGGCACGCGCCGTAGGATCGCCCGGGCCCCTCCGTCGATGCAGGACCTCTCGTTGCGCTCTCCGTTGTACCGGCTCGTCGTGATCGTGGTGGTGGCCGGGGTCGCGGTGGCCGGCTCGCTGGCCGCGCTGGTCCCCGCCGGAGCCGGCCTGCGCTCCACGGTGCGCACCCCCTCGGGCGGCGTCGACCTCGGACCCCTCGACCAACGGTCCTACGTCTACGGCGCCGACGGGACCCTGTTGGCCACCCTGCAGGCCGAGATCGACCGCCAGCCCGTGCCGCTGAGCGCAGTGCCCCGGATCGTGTCGGGAGCCGTTCTGGCAGTGGAGGACGCTGGCTTCTACGCCCATGGTGGGGTTGACGTCGAGGCGATGGTGCGGGCACTGATGACCAACGTCGAGGCGGGTGGCGTCAGCCAGGGCGGCTCGACGTTGACCCAGCAGCTGGTCAAGACCGAGCTGCTCAGCGGCGAGCGCAGCGTTCGGCGCAAGGTGCAGGAGGCGGTGCTCGCAGAGCGCCTCGAGGACGAGCTGTCCAAGGACGAGATCCTCGAGCGTTACCTCAACGTCGTCTACTTCGGCAACGGGGCCTACGGGGTCCAGGCCGCGGCCGAGACCTACTTCGACCGCGGGGTCCGCGACCTCGGGCCCGCCCAGGCTGCGATGCTGGCCGGGCTCGTGGCCAACCCGTCGCGCTTCGACCCTGTCAAGCGTCCCGAGGCGGCTCGCGAGCGGCGTGCCCACGCCCTGTCGCGAATGGTCGACGTCGGCCTGCTCTCGACCGACGAGGCACGTGCCGCGCTCGAAGAGCCGTTGCCGACCGAGGTGACCAAGGCGCTGCCGGCGGCGGACTCCTACTTCGTCGAGGAGGTCAAGCAGCAGCTCCTCGACGATCCGCGCCTGGGCGCGACGCGCGACGAGCGCGAGTACGCCGTGTTCCGGGGCGGCTTGCGCATCCACACCACCTTGGACCCCGGCGCCCAGTTCCTCGCCGAGGCCTCCCGCAACCAGGTGCTCGCCGAGGTGTCGCCCGAGGGGACCGCTCCCGGCACCACGCCTCTGGCGCCCCCGACCGCCGACGAGCTCCGGGCCGCGGGCATGGATGCCTACACCGGCCCGCCCCGTTGGGCGACCGGGGTCGTCGTATCGGTCGAGCCCGGCTCGGGAGCGGTCCGGGCCATGGTCGGCGGACCCGGCTTCGACCGGTTCAAGGTCAACATCGCCACCCGTTCCCCCGGGAGGCAGGGGGGATCTTCGTTCAAGGTCTTCGTGCTCATGGCCCTGCTCGAGAACGGGTTCGTGCCCCGTGACAGCGTGAGCGGATCGGGGCCGTGCCGCTTCGCCCTTCCGGACGGCACCGACTACGAGGTCTCGAACTTCGACAACAGCCGTGGCGGTACAGCTGACATCACCTCCCAGACGCTGCGATCGTCGAACTGCGCCTACGTCCGGCTCGGCCAGATCGTCGGGCTCGACAAGGTCGTCCACGAGGCGCGCCAGATGGGCCTGACCGCAGCCCTGGACGCCTCGGTGGTGTCGATGCCGCTGGGCACCGTCGAGGTCCGGCCCGTCGAGATGGCCGCCGCCTACGCCAGCATCGCGGCCGACGGCGTCTACGAGCCCCCGTACCTGGTGGATAGGGTCCTGGACCCCCAGGGCGACGAGCTGCTCTCGCACCGTCAGGACCCGCGGCGAGCGGCCAGCCCGCAGAGCGCCCGCCTCGCGGCCGCCGTCCTGGAGCGAAACGTGCTCACCGGCACGGGCACGCGGGCCCGGATCGCCAGCCAACACGTTGCCGGCAAGACGGGCACCGCTCAGGACTCGAGCAACGGTTGGTTCGTCGGCTTCACACGCCACCTCGCCACCGCGGTGTGGATCGGAGATCCCGAGGACAACTTCGGCGTGCGCATCGGCGGCCGCGGCATCACCGGAGGTGGCCTGCCCGCCGAGATCTGGCGTCGGTACATGGCGCCGTGGCACGAGGGCCGCGAGAGCCTCCCGTTCGAAGCCGCTGCCCCGACCCGGTCCGGCAGGTTCCTTCGCGTCGACGCCGCCGTCGACCCCCGGGGATCGTCCAAGGCGCGTCCGAGCGGCCGCCGGTCCTCGGGGCGCTCCACCACCTCGACGACCACGACCGCACCTGCCCCCACGACCACGGTGCCCCCCACGAGCACCACCGAAGCACCCGCGGCGCTCCCGCCGGACCCGCCGGCGCCGGGACTCCCGTGATGCGCGAGCATGCGCCGGTGCCGCGCCCCCTACCGATCCCGCCCACCCCATGAGCCGCTGGGATCAGGTGGTGTTGGTCCAAGCCCACGACACGCGCCTGGACCAGCTCCGTCACCGGCGCGCCACGCTGCCCCAGCGAGCCGAGCTGGACCGGTCCGCCGAGGAGCTGGTTGCGCTGGAGCGCAGGGTCGGGGAGGTCGAGGCCGAGCACAGGGAGCTGACCCGTCGCCAGGCGCGCATCGAGGACGAGGTCGCCTCGGTGGTGGCCAGGGCCGAGCGCAGCGAGGCGCGCCTCTACGACGGGACGGTGCACAACCCCAAGGAGCTCGCTGCCCTGCAGGACGAGGTCGTGGCGCTGCGGCGGAGGGCGTCAGCGCTCGAGGACGACGAGCTGGAGGTGATGGAGCTCGTCGAGCCGCTCGAGGCTCGTCTCGGCGAGCTCGGCGCGCAGGTTGACGCCCTGGACGAGTCGATGGCCGCCGCCCGGGCCACCCTTGCCGAAGCCGAGGTGGAGATCGACGCCGAGCTCGAGACCGAGACCGCCGAGCGGGCCCGCGCTGCGGAGGCGGCCGACTCCGAGGCCCTCGCCGCGTACGAGGCTTTGCGTTCGAGGCTGGGTGGCGTGGCCATCGCCGAGCTCGACCACAGCCGTTGCGGGGCATGCCACCTGACCCTGCCAGCGGTGGAGCTGGATCGGATCCGCCACCTCGACCCCGACGACGCGGTGCACTGCGAGGAGTGCGGGCGCCTCCTGGCGCGCTGAGGCCGCGTGCTCGCCTGGTTCGTCGGCCCGTCGGTGCTGATCGTGTGGGGGGTGTTCCGCAGCCCCTCGGCCGACTACCGGGTCGTGGCGCTCGGAGCCGTGCTGCCCCTGGCCGAGTTGCCGGCGGGCGAACCTCGCCTGGCGCACTCGCTGTCGGGGGCGGTGGCGGTCATGGCCCTGGTGATGCTGGTGCTCAGGGGACGACGGGTGGCGCAGCGTCGGTGGCTGGGTCTGCCGATCGGGATGCTGCTGCACCTGGTGCTCGACGGGGCGTTCGCCGACAGCCGTGCCTTCTGGTGGCCGCTGCAGGGGCTGGGCTGGTCGCACGACGAGCTGCCCGAGCTCGGGCGCGGCGCCTGGTCCGTGGTGTTCGAGGTGGTCGGCATCGCCGTCTGCTGGTGGGGGTACCGACGCTTCGCTCTCGACGAGCCCGCCCGCCGGACCCACTTCGTGCGCACCGGTCGGGTCGGGCGCGACATCGTGCCGGGGTCCTGAGCGATGCTGGTGGTTGTGCGCCATGGTCGCACCGAGGCCAACGCGCGGGGCCTGCTGGTCGGCTCGCGCCTGGACCCCGACCTGGACCCGCTCGGAGCGAGCCAAGCCGCCGCGGTGGCGGCCGTGCTACATCGCGCCGACCGGGTGGTCTCTAGCCCGCTGCGACGGGCTCGGCGTACGGCGGAGGTGGTGGCGGCGGCCAGCGGCGTGGAGGTGGAGCGCGACGACCGGTGGGCCGAGATCGACTACGGAGAGCTCGACGGCACGCCGCTGGGCGACGTACCGCCCGAGCTCTGGCGGTCCTGGCAGGTCGATCCGTCCTTCGCTCCCCCCGGCGGCGAGAGCCACGAACAGCTGCACGCCCGGGTCGCGCGGGCCTGCGAGTCCCTGGCCTCCGACGCGGCGGAGCGCATGGTCGTGGTGGTCAGCCACGTGTCTCCGATCAAGGCGGCGCTGGCGTGGGCGTTGGGGGTCGGTCCGGCGATCGCATGGCGCAGCTTCGTGGCGCCGGCGTCGATCACCCGGATCGCCACCGGTGCCCGGGTCTCGCTGCACGCCTTCAACGTCACCGCTCACCTCGACGGCCTCGACGTTCCGGCGCCCGGCTGAGTGGTCCGGCGGCCGGGACACTCGTGACGAGGTGGAGGTCGTCGCGCCGAGTTCGCTGGTGGCGGTGAGCGTCTTGGTCGCGTGATGCCCTTGCAGGCCACGCCACGGCACGCCTCGCACGTCACGGGTAGCGGAAGCCATCGGCATCGGCATCGGTGACGGTGAGCCGGCCGATAGGCGGGGTTCTGTACCGGCGTTCGCCGGTGGTGGCCATCCATCTGAGCGGTCCACCTGGGGAGATGCGGCCGGGCCGGCCCTCCCCGTTTCGACCTTGCTCCGGGTGGGGGTTGCCAGCCGCCGGGATCGCTCCCGACGCTGGTGCGCTCTTACCGCACCGTTTCACCCTTGCCTGTGCGCCGGGGACCGGCGCCATCGGCGGTCTGCTCTCTGTTGCCCTTGTCCGACAGGTCACCCCGTCCTGGCTCTCGCCAGCACCCTGCCCTGCGGAGCCCCGACCTTCCTCGACGGGGTCGAGCCCCGCCGCGGCCACCTGGCCGACTCACCGTCCTCGGAAGGCTACCGCAGTGGGTCGCTCACGGCCTGGGAGTGCGTCGGGCGTCGACCTGGGCGTGATGGTTGCTCTGGAACAGCTTGGCGGCGGTGGTGGCGGTTGGGCAGACCACCTCGCAGGCCTCTCAGAACGACAGCGTCGACAGCTCCGGATGCCAGCGCGAGGCGCGCGAGACGGCGTCGGCCCAGCGCTGACGATCCGTGGCGACGCCGGGTTCGACGGTGCGCGCCGGGCTCCATGTCGCCGCCACGTCGTCCCAGCCCGACCAGGTGCCCACGGCGAGCCCTGCCAGCAACCCGGCGCCCAACGAGGTTGCCTCGGGCACCGGGCTGACCTGCACCGCCAGCTGGGACGCGTCGGCGAGGGCCTGCACGAAGGTCGCGTTGGTGCTCATCCCACCGTCTACGCGCAGCCCGTCGATCGATGCCCCTGTGTCGGCTCGGGCCGCGTCGACCAGGTCCGCCCCGCGGTGTGCCACGCCCTCGAGCACCGCCCGCACGATCTCGGCTCGACCGCTGCCGCGCGTGAGGCCGAACAGGGCGCTGCGGGCACCGTGGTCCCAGTACGGCGCACCCAGGCCCAGCAGGGCGGGCACGTACACGACGCCGTCGCTCGATTCGCATCCCTGCGCCACGTCGTGGCTGTGGGCGGCGTCGTCGATCAGGCCCAGGTCGTCGCGCAACCACTCGACATTGCTGCCCGCCGAGAGCATCACCGCCTCGGCGCCCCAGCTCAACTCGCCGCCCCTACGCCAGGACACGATCGGGAAGCAGCCCGAGCCGCCCTGGTGGGAGAACCCCGGTCGCTGCGAACCGAGGTTCACGTCGAGCATGGCCCCGGTGCCGAAGGTGATCTTCGCCTGACCCGCGACGACGCAGCCCTGGCCGGCCAGGCTGGCCTGCTGGTCCCCGACCAGGGCAGTGATCGCAGGGGCGCCGGGCAACGCGTTGGCCTCGCCGATCGGCCCGGCGGTGTCCACGATCCGGGGAAGCACCGCCTCGGGGATCCGCAACGCCTCGAGCACAACCGGGTCCCAGCCCGACGCGTCGCTCGCGAGCAGGCCGGTGACGGCCGCGTTGGAGGGGTCGGTCACGTGCAGCGCGCCGTCGGTGAGCACATGGGCGATCCAGGTGTCCACCGTCCCGAAGCGCAGGTCGCGTCGCCGCTGCGGGTCGTGCTCGTCGAGCAGGTGGGCGAGCTTCGTTGCCGACGCGTTGGGCGCCACCCGGATCCCCTGGCCCTGCAACGCCAGGCAGGCGCCCACGGTGCGCAGGTCCTGCCAGCCGAGACCTGGCCCGACCGGTCGACCGCTGGCGGCGTCCCACACGATCGTGGTCGCCCGCTGGTTGGTGATGCCGATCGCATCGACCCTGCCCACCTCGGCCAGCACCGCGCAGGCCAGCTCCACGGCCACCTCGCCCAGCCGGACGGCGTCGACCTCGACCAGCCCTGCGAAGGGCGTTTCGGGTAGCAGCGCCGTTCGCGCGGAGGGGCCCAGGGTGGCGTCGGGCCGCACCGCCACGGCGCGCACACTGCTGGTGCCAACGTCGATGACGAGGATCGTCATGCTGTGCGGATCCCTCCCCGGCGCTTCGCCCGTTCGGCCGGGCGCCGGGCGCCAACCTAGGCGTCCGGGCCGGTGTCCTTGGGGTAGCCGACCACGCCCCAGGGCGAATCCAAGCCGAGCTTGCCGGGGTTGCAGATCCCGGCCGGGTCGAGCGCCGCCTTGATCGCGGCCAGCACCCCGAGCCCCGCCCCGAGGGCCTCTGGGGCGAACCGGGCACGGTTCAGCCCGACCCCATGATGGTGCGACAACGCCGCCCCTGCTGCCAGAGCGGCCCGCTGGCCCGCGTCCCACGCCGCTCGGTAGTAGGGGTCACGGTCCTCGGGCGCGACCCGTGCCGCGAAGCTGAAGTAGAGGCACCCACCGTCGAGGTAGCTGTGGCTCTGGTGGGCGCTGGCAGATCGGGTGCCGGGCACCGCCCGAAGGGCGGCCAACGTCGCGGAGTAGACCTGTGGCAGGGCCGACCACGGAGCTGACACCTCCATGGTGTCCACGGCGTAGCCCTTTGAGATCAGCGACTCGAGCGCCGAAACGTCGTTGCGGTGCGCGAACCACTGCCCGACGAGGGCCTCGTCGGCGCGCACCGCGTCGCTGGCCCCTTCGTCGACCGCTGCGGCCACCGCGGCCATGGTGGCTCCGACCAGGCCCTCGTCGCCCTCGTCGGCGACCAGCAAGAGCGCCGCATCTCCGGTGCGGTAGCTGCGGTCGGCCTCGACCGGGTCGTAGAGGCGCAGAACCGCCGGGGTCGCCCCTCGTCGCAGGATGCGGCGCATGGCGTCGAGCCCAGCGGCGAAGTGGGCGAAGCGGTACGCGGCCCGGGCCTGCACAGACGGCACCGGGTGCACCCTCAGCCGGGCTCCCGTGATGATGCCCAGGGTGCCCTCCGCTCCCACGAAGAGCTGGGTGAGGTCCGGGCCGACGGCAGCCCTCGGTGCGCCTCCGGTGCGCAACTCGGTGCCGTCGGGCAGGGCGACATCGAGGCCCACCACGATGTCCTCGATCTTTCCGTATCGGGTCGACGCCTGGCCCGCTCCCCGGCACGACAGCCAGCCTCCGACGGTGGACAGCGCCACCGACTGGGGCCAGTGGCCGGTCGTCAGACCGTGGTCGCGGCGCAAGGTGGCGTCGAGGTCGTCTCCGAAGGTGCCCGCGCCGACGTCGACGACGAGCGAGCGCTCGTCGACCCCGCGGACCCCCGAGAGCCCGCACAGGTCGATCACGACGCCGCCGTGAACCGGGACGCAGCCGCCGTTCACCCCGCTGCGCCCTGCCGCCGGGGTCACCGGCACCCGCTCCCGCTGGCACAGCGCCAGCAGCCGAGCCACCGCTGCGGGATCGCTCGGTCGAGCCACTGCCCCCGCCCGAGCAGGGACCTGGCCCCGGGTGGCCCAAGCCATCGCCTGGGGCCACCAGTCGCGCCCGGCCTCGGCGCACGCGGCGGGATCGGTCGTTACCTCGCAGATGTCGTCCAGCTGGGCCAGCAGGGTCGCATCGAGGGTCACGCGGGTCGCGTCGATCGCCTCGCCGGCCGCCGCGGAGCCGCCGGCCACGGCGATGGCCGCGCGGGGCCGGCGGGCCCTCGGTTCGGATCCCGGCGTGGTCACGGCGCTTCAGCCCACGGCGGCCGGAACGTCGTCGGCCAGGGCACGGCGGTAGAGGTCCGCCTCGTGCTCGGCGCGGCTGGCATCCCAGCCCAGTGCAGGCCCGATCAGCGCCGCCACGTCGTCGGCGGCGGCGGCGGTGGCGGCCCGGTCCTGCAGCCGTGCCCGGGTGCGGCGGGCGAGGACGTCGTCGAGGTCGCGCGCCATCTCGTGGCGTACCGCGTGGACCGCCTCGGCACGCCTGTAGGGAAGGCCGGCGACGAGCGGCTCGCCGAGGCGGGGGTCGGCGGCCACGAGCGCCTCCACGGCGTCGGCCTCCCCGCCGTAGCGGCCGCCCAGGTGGGCGTCGCGGTCGCGCGCCGCTTCCCAGCCGGCCGCTCCGCGCAGCGCGAGGCGGGCGGTCCCGCAACGTCGGGCGCGCCGGCTGACCTCTGCGCCGGCCACGTCGAGCACGGCGTCGACGGTGGCCTGGGCCATCGCCCGGTAGGTGGTGAGCTTGCCGCCGGTGACGGTGATCACGCCCGCGGGGGACCTCGACACGGTGTGGCGCCGGGACAGGTCGGCGGTGCGGCCCGCCTCGGCTGCCAGCAGCGGGCGCAACCCGGCCCAGGCGCCGGTCACGTCGGAGGCAGTGACCCCGGGGGCTCCGCCACGGGCGCCCAACGCCCGGTTCAGCGCTCCCAGCAGGTACTCCACGTCGGCTGCTTCGCAGCGGGGCTCGTCGAGCGGGCCGTCGTACGCTGTGTCGGTGGTGCCCACGTAGGTGAGCGCGAAGCCACCGTCGCCGGTGGGGAGCCAGGGCACCACGAACACCGAACGGCGGTCGCCGGGCACCGGCACCACCACGGCGATGTCGTTGCGGACCAAAGACCACGGCACTGTCACGTGCACGCCCTTGGCCGGTCGCAGCATGGCCGGGTGCGCCCCCTCGTCGAGCGCCCGGATCTCGTCGGCCCACACGCCGGCGGCGTTTACGACCACCGCGGAGCGAACCTCGATCTCGTCACCGTCGACGACCACGAGCGCGCCGCGGGCACGGCCGCTGCGGTCGTGGAGCAGGCCGACCGCTCGGGCGTGGTTGAGCGCAACCGCACCGTGGTCGACGGCAGCGGTGCGGGCCAGGGACAGCGTCAGCCGGGCGTCGTCGGCGGTCGCGTCCCAGTACAGGTAGCCAGACCGGAGCCGCTCGCGCTCGAGGGTGGGCATGTGGTCATGGGTCGCGTCGGCGCCCAGGCGCCGGTGCAGGTGGCCGACCCGCCAGCCCCCGGCCAGGTCGTAGCCCCACATGGCCGAGCCGAGCGCTCGGGCGATGCGAGGGTCCACCACCCCGTCACGGCCGGTGACCGGGATGAGGAAGGGAAGGGGGCGCACCAGGTGAGGGGCGTTTCGCAACAGGCGCTGACGCTCGCGCAACGCCTCCCGCACCAGGCTGGTCTCGCCGTTCTGCAGGTAGCGCAGGCCCCCGTGGACCAGCTTCGAGCTGCGTGACGAGGTGCCGGACGCGAAGTCGTCCCGCTCCACCAGCGCCGTGCGCAGGCCGCGGCTGGCGGCGTCGAGGGCGACCCCGGCCCCGGTGACCCCGGCCCCGATGACCAGCACGTCGAAGGAGGTGTCGCCCAGGGCCCGGGCGGCGACCGCCCGCTCGAAGCGTCCCAGGGCCATGTGGTCACGTTACCGGCCCCCCATCTGCGCCCCGGTGGGGCAGGAAGTGACTCAGCGGCACAATCAACAACGGTTGTCGTTGGGCTTCGCCTGTGTAGGGTGGCCGGATGCGCACCGTCGAGGAGCTGGCCGGGGTGTTCCGCCAGCAGGGACGCCGGGTCACCCCACAGCGACGCCGCATCTTCGATGCCCTCGCCGGCGCACGCGAACACCCCACCGCCGAAGCGGTCTACCGCGCGGTGTCGGCCGACATGCCGACCATATCTCTGCGGACCGTCTACCAGACGCTCAACGAGCTGGCGGCCATGGGGGAGGTCGCGGCGCTCGACCTGGGCACCGGCGCCACCCGCTTCGATCCGAACCTCGCGCCGCACCACCACCTGGTGTGCGACGGCTGCGGGCGCATCGAGGACCTCCACGTCGCCTTCGACGACGTCGGGGTGCCCGACGAGGTGGCCCTGCGCTTCTCGGTCGAGGGCGTCGAGATCACCTTCCGGGGACGCTGCGCCGAGTGCGGCGACCCCGCCGATCCCACAATCACAACTCCAACCACAGGAGGCGCAACCCACGATGGCTGAGCTCAAGGGAAGCAAGACCGAACAGAACCTCAAGGAGGCCTTCGCCGGCGAGAGCCAGGCGAACCGGCGCTACCTGTACTTCGCGCAGAAGGCCGACGTCGAGGGTTACCCCGACGTCGCCGCGCTGTTCCGCTCGGTCGCGGAGGGCGAGACGGGCCATGCCTTCGGGCACTTCGACTTCCTCGCCGAGGTCGGCGACCCGGTCACCGGCGAGGCCGTCGGCCCCACCTCGAGCAACCTGAAGTCGGCGATCGCCGGCGAGACCTACGAGTACACCGAGATGTACCCGGGCTTCGCCAAGACCGCCCGCGACGAGGGCCACGAAGAGGTCGCCGAGTGGCTCGAGACCCTGGCCCGGGCCGAGAAGTCCCATGCCGGGCGGTTCCAGCAGGGCCTCGAGAGCCTCACCTGAAGTCGCCTTCGCGGCGAGCCCACGAGCGTCGAGACCGCCGGGCGGGGCCCTCGTCCCCGCCCGGCGGGTCGCGTCACCGGTACCGCCGATCGCCCGCAACGATCACCAGGAGGCAGCAGCGTGCCCACCGCCCGCCGGCTCGAGCTGGCCGACATCGCCGACCTACGGGCCTACGAGCGTGAGCGCTCGGAGCTTCCGCAGTCGGATCATCGAGCTGAAGCGGCGCCGCCGCGTGGCGTTGGGGCCCCTGCTCAGCCTGGTGTTCGAGAACCGGGACACGGTTCGGTTCCAGATCCAGGAGATGGCGCGCGCCGAGCGGATCCTCACCGACGAGGGCATCCAGGCCGAGCTCGACGTCTACAACCCGCTCATCCCCCAACCGGGCCAGCTCTCGGCCACGGTGTTCCTGGAGCTGACCACCGAAGCCGAGCTGCGGCACTGGCTGCCACGCCTGGTCGGCATCGAGAGGGCCCTGGTGCTGCGCCTGGGTCCGCAGCCCGGCGACGCCCGGGTGCGATGCAGCCCCGAGGAGGCCCACGCGGGGCAGCTGACCCGCCAGGACACCACGGCGTCAGTGCACTACGTGCGCTTCGAGGTGGGGGAACACGTTGCCCGAGCGGTGCGCTCGGAGCTCTTCTTGGTCTCCGAGCACCCCGAGTACCGCCACGAGGTGCACCTCTCCGAGCCGACCCGGGCCGAACTGCTCGCCGATCTCGCCGGCTGAGGCGACGAGCACGTCGACCGCGGCCGAGGATGCCTCGGTGCTGCGATCTGCCGGCCCCCGACCGGCCGACCGGCCCGCCGGGGCCTCCGGAGCCTCTGGGGTGGGGCATTGGCGTCCGATGGGCGGATGATCCCGTTGCCCGCCCAGGTGTGCTCGTGCACACTCCCGACCCAGGTGTGCGCCAGGCGCGCGTCGGGGGAGGGATCGTGGACGGGGTGGACAAGCGACGCGCGTTGCTCGACGAGCTCGTCGGCAATGGTGAGCTGCCCGAGGCGCTGCGGGGCCGGCTGTTGCGGACCCGGGAGGTGGCTCTGCTGTTCCAGGTCTCCGAGCGCGCCGTCACCGACTGGGCGCGCCGGGGCCGCATCCCCTCGGTCCGCACCCCGGGAGGGCACCGCCGGTACCCCGCCGAGCAGATCCGCGAGCTGCTGCGCGCCACCGGTCGCCAGTAGGAGATCCGGTTTGCGCCCGGCCGCGCAGGGCGCGGAGACTCGCTACGGCGCGACCGTGCGCCGAGACTCGCTGCGGCGCGAGGATGCGCCGCCACCCGACGATGAGCACCCCCCGCATGACCCACTCCTGGCGGCACCAGGCCGCGTGCCATGGCCTGGACCCACAGATCTTCTATCCAGACCTCGACGAGGAGGCCGTCGTCGCGAAGGCGGTCTGCGAGGTGTGCCCGGTGCGCCGATCGTGCCTCGAGCACGCACTCAACGTGCGTGAGAAGGAAGGCGTCTGGGGCGGGGCCACCGAGCGGGAGCGTCGCCGGCTGCTGCGCCAGCGGCGCAAGTCGGCCTGATCGGGTCTGCGGCCGTCCGGGGGGCGACGATGGCTGAGAGCGGGTCGGACTTCGCCGGCGAGGGTGGCTGGCCTGCCGTGCTGGGCGCACTGGCAGGCGGCGGGGACCTCGAGCGGGCGCGTGCGCGCGCAGCGATGGGCGAGATCCTGGCGGGGGACGCCACCCCCGCCCAGATCGCCGGCTTCGCGGTCGCGCTGCGCATGAAGGGCGAGACGGTCGAGGAGCTGAGCGGCATGGTCGACGCGATGCGGGCTGCCGGTGAGCCTGTCCCGCTCGACGCCACCGGTCCTGTGATCGACGTGGTGGGCACGGGGGGAGACCGGGCCCATACCATCAACGTGTCCACGATCTCGGCGCTGGTGGCCGCCGGCGCCGGCGCGAGGGTGTGCAAGCACGGGAACCGGGCCGCCTCCTCTGCGTGCGGGGCAGCCGACCTGCTCGAGGCGCTCGGGGTGCGCATCGACCTGGGCCCCGCCGGGGTCGCGGCCTGCGTGGATGGCGCCGGGATGGGCTTCTGCTTCGCCCCGCGCTTCCACCCCGCCATGCGCCACGCCGGTCCTGCCCGCAAGGAGCTGGGCATCCCGACGGCCTTCAACGTGCTCGGGCCGCTGTCGAACCCGGGCCGGGTCCGGCGCTACCTCATCGGCGTCGCGGATCCCGACCTGGCCGAGACGATGGTGGGGGTCCTGGCCGCAAACGGCGCCGAGCGGGTGCTGGTGGTCCACGGGGGTGACGGCCTCGACGAGGCCACCACCACCGGGCCCTCCGAGGTGGTCGAGTTGGACGGGGGCTCGCGGCGCCGCTACCAGCTCGATCCGGCGACGCTGGGCCTACCCCGCGCGGAGCGGGCCGACCTCGTCGGGGGCGACCCGGCTCGCAACGCGAAGCTGGCGCGCGAGGTTCTCGCGGGCGAGCGGAGCCCCAGGCGCGACATCGTGCTGCTCAACGCGGGGCTCGCTCTGGTGGCTGCCGGGCTGGTGACAGGCCCGGCGGAGGGGATCGACGCGGCGGCGACCTCGATCGACGAAGGCCGAGCAGCGGCCGTGCTGGAGCGCCTGGTGACGCTGAGCAACTCGCTCGCCGGCTGAACCGACTCAGTCGTCGCCGAGGGCGAACATCGCCTCGAGGTCGTGGCGGGAATAGGCCTGGAAGGCGATCGAGGTCCGGGTGCGGGCCACTCCCGGCAGCGGCGAGATCATCCCAGTCACGATCCGGGCGAGGTCGTCGTGGTGCCGGACCCGCACCACCGCGATCAGGTCCTCGTCGCCGGTGACCGAGTAGACCTCCGACACGCCCTCGATCCCTGCGATGGCCGGGCCCAGCTCGGCTATACGGGCGGGCTCGGCTTGCACGAACACGAAGGCGCTCAACATGGGCGCGACGGTATCGGCGGGTCGTGCGAGCCGACCGGCGCGGCGCCGGGCTCGTGCCGGCTCGGGCGGTGGGCTCGGCGACCCACTGGCTCGAAGCTGTGCAGCGCCTCCGGGCGCGAGGTGACGGTGGCGTCACCGAAGCGCACCTCGAGGTGCGCCGCGTGACGTTCCACCCAGGCCCCAACCACCGACAGCTCGTCGGCGAGCTCGCGAGGGAGCGCACCGGCGGCCGGCACGCTCAGCGCTCCCGGACCCTCACTGTCGGTGAGGGAGCCCCCCGGTCGTGGCCCCCACGCCGACGCGAGGCTGCCCCGTTCGAGCACCACGCCCGAACCGTCGGTGGCGACGAGCGCCACGCATCCCGCCGCCCGCAGCTTGTCGAAGCGGCGGTTCCGCTCCAGCGCCTTTGACAACGCGCCGGCCCGGTCCCGCGTCGACGCCGCCTCCTCGTAGCGTCCGGCGGCGGCGAGGTCGACCATGCGGGCCTCCAGCGGGTCGAGGATGTCGCAAGGGCGCTCGGTGAGCGCGGTCACGACGGGCTCGACCGCCACTCGATGGTAGTGACCGGGGTCGATCCCACCGGAGCACGGGCAAGCCGACACGCCCAGCTGCGCCGGTGCGCACGGCGCGCAACGGGTGGACCGCCGGGGATCGGCGCTGCAGCGCCGCAGGGGGAGGACCGACTCGATCGCCTCGGCCGCCAGGCGCGCTGTCGCCATCGACGCCAGCGGGCCCAGGACCGGGCCGGTGGAGGAGCGCCGCGGGTTGCGGCTGACCGCGAGGCGGGGGAATGCCTCGTCGGTCAACTGGAGGTACGCGTAGGAGCGCCATCGCCGATGCTCGCGGTTGTACCTTGGCTCGTGCGCGTGGATGAGTCGTACCTCGCGCACGGCAGCCTCGAGCGGGTGCTCGCAGCGGTGGTGGTCGATCCTGGCGGTCTCGCGCAACAGGCCGGCGACCTTGCGGCGGGAATCGACCGAGAAGTACGAGCGGACCCGCGCCCGCAGGTCGGTCGCCTTGCCCACGTAGAGCACCTCGCCGCGGGCGTCACGCATCAGGTAGACGCCCGGGGCGCGGGGCAGGCGGTCGGTCAGTGCCAGCTTGGCTGCCTGGGGGTGCTGGGCCATGGCGGGCAGCGCCAGCAGGTCGTCGAGGCCGGTGACCCCGAGTCGACCGGTGCGTTCCAGCAGGCAGTGGAGCAGGTCGGCGGTGGCGAGAGCGTCGTCGAGCGCCCGATGCGTCGGGCGGTTGGGCAGCCGCAGTCGCTCCGCGAGGGTTCCCAGCTTGAGGTCGGGAACCTCGTCGCGCACCAGTCGGCGCGCCAGCGCGAGCGTGTCGACCCAACGGTTCGACAATCGCGGCCGCTCGGCGCGCACGAGCGCCGCGTCGAGGAAGCGCAGGTCGAAGCGGACGTTGTGGCCCACAACGACCGCGCCGTCGAGGAACTCGCTCAGCGCGGCGAGCACGGCCCTGATGGGCGGAGCGGGCAGGACCATGGCCTGGGTGATCCCGGTCAGCACGGTGATCGAGGGCGGCACCACCACGCCCGGGTTGACCAGCGTGGCGAAGGTGCCCAGCTGCTCCCCGCCGCGTACCTTGACCGCCCCCACCTCGGTGATGGCGTCGGCGCCGGGCGAACCGCCGGTGGTCTCGAGGTCGAGCACCACGAAGGTCACCTCCGACAGCGGCGTGCCCAGATCGTCGAAGGACCGCTGCACCGGCCCGACCATAGCGAACAGGTGTTCGACATTCAACGGGGTGACCGGTCCCGGTACCCTCGGGCCGATGGCCCGGTATCGCTGCTCCACCTGCGGCAACGTCACCCGCTTCGACGTGAGCGGCACGCGGCGCTGGCGCGCCTTCCACCACTACACGGTCGGGGGCGAGCTGAGCGTCGAGGAGTCCGAGGTCGTCGAGGAGCGCGTCGACGAGGTGAGCTGCCGCTGGTGCGGGACCGGCGCTGGCGTGGTGGAGCTCGCCGACGCGGAGCCCTGACCGTGGGCGCGGGACCCGACCCGCTCCGTCGGGCGCTCGAGCTGGCCTTCGCCGTCGCCCGCGACGACCCTGCCCCTCCGAGCGCGCTGCGACCGCTGGTCCGGTTCAGCCGCCTGACACCAGTCGTGCTCGACGCGGTGCGGCGGGCGGTCGACGGTGACGACGGGTTCCGGGAGCGGGTCGCGGCCCAGGCCGACGTCGAGGCGGTGGGCCGGGCGGGCCAGCTCTGGTTGACCCGCCCGGCGGGCTGGCAGGAAGAGCTGGACCGACTGCTCGAGCCTCCTCCCGCCGAGGTCGAGCCGGTCGAGGCGACGCCCCGCCACGGCCGCCGAGCTGCTCGGGAGGAGGCGTCAAGGGCCCGTCGCGACGAGGACCTGCGCCGCGCCCGCGAGGAGATCGAGGAGCTCGCCAGGCGCCTCGACGAGGAGCGCCGTACCCGGGCCGGGGCGGAGAGGGCTCTGGTGCAGGCCGTCGCCGAGCGCAACGAGCTGAGCGAGGAGCGCGCCGAGGCCGTCCGTCTGCTCAAGGCGGCCGAGGCCCGGGCCGCGGCCGTGGCCGCCGAGCGCAACGAGTTGCGCCGCCAGCTGCGCGAGCCGCCGAGCAGCGGGTCGCAACCCGAGCCGGGGCCCCCCACCGCAGGTCCCGGGCCGGTCGGAGAGGTCGAGCAGCCGCCTCGCCGTGCGGGCGCCGGTGCCTCCGGCGACGCGTCGACACTGCTGGCCCTCGCTGGCCCGGGCCCGATCGACACGCAGGGGGCCACTCGGGCGCTGGTGGGGGCCGCCGACGCCGCCGCCGCGCTGGGCGCCGCACTGGGTGAGCTGGCCGCCGCGCTGGCCGTGCCTGTGGGGTCCGAGCCGGTGGAGGGCCCCTCCGAGGCACCCGAGCCCTCGCCGCCCGGTCCCGCCACGCGGCCCCTGCCGGGCAGGTCACCCGGGGCATCGGCCAGCCCGGGCGAACCGCCGCGGGCGGCGGTCGAGCTGCCGGGAGGCGTTCTCGACGACTCCGACGACGCCACAGAGCATCTGATGCGGGTGCAGGGCGCGGTCTGCCTGGTGGATGGCTACAACGTGAGCCAGTCGGCCTGGCCCGGGCTCGCCCCGGCCGAGCAGCGCGCCAGGCTCGTGCAGGCCCTCGGGACCCTCGCGGCGCGCACCGGGGTGGAGCTCGACGTGGTCTTCGACGGCGCTGACGTGGGTCCCGCGGGACCGGTGATGTCGCCGCGGGGGGTCCGGGTCCGCTACAGCCCGCCGGCGGTCGAGGCCGACGACGTGATCCTGGCCCTGGTGAAGGAGTACCCCCCGCAGCGGCCCGTGATCGTGGCGACCAGCGACAACCGCGTGCGCGAGGGGGCCCGCCGGGGCGGTGCCAACCTCCTCCAGGCCCGTCAGCTGCTGGCGGCCATCCGCCGCTGAGAGTGCTCGCACCGCGGTCGGCGATGTCGCACCCCGTGCTTAGCGTCGTGTGCACCGGGCCCGTGCGGGCCGCCAGTCGAGCGAACGGGAGAAACCGATGGACCCCAGCGTCGATGCCTCCGAGGTGCTGCGGATCTCGTGCGAGGAGTGCGCCATGGCCGGTACGAGCGCCTGCGGCGACTGCGTGGTCACCTTCCTGTGCGGACGAGAACCCGGCGACGCGGTGGTCGTGGACGCCCAAGAGTTCCGGGCACTGACGCTGCTGGCCGACGCCGGGCTGGCACCCCGCCTGCAGCATCGTGCTCGCGTCACCGGCACCGTCGGATGAGGCGTCCGCCCGGCCCTCATTGCGAGGAGAGGCACTTGGCACTCAACAAGGTGGGATGGTGGTCGATGCCGCCTGCCCGCTGGTGACCAAGGCGCACCGGGAGCTCGTGGCGCGCGCAGTCGCCCGGGATCGCATCGTCCATCTCGGCCGGCCGGGTCACGAGGAGACCCAGGGCGTGCTGGGCGTGGTCGAGGGCACCGAGCTGGTCGAGGGGTTGCCCGAGTCGTCGGTCGTGGCCGGCGACGCCGGACGTCTCGTGCAGGAGCTGAGCCTTGCGCCGCGCCGAGCGGGCCGTTGTGGCCCCGGCCGACGGGCACGCCTGATCGGGCCGGGAGAGGTCGCGGCCAGTCGGACGTTCCGGACGAACCGGTGAGCGCGAGGTACCCCGCTGCTACGGTCGGCCGGGGAGGTGGTGGAGGGTGCCGGTGTCCGGCGGTGACCCGCCCGCCGGCGACTCGTGAAGAAGCTGCATCCCGTGGGGTTCACGACCGACGGCGACGGGTTGATCCTGGCTGCGCGGCGTGACGCGAGCCGGGGCGGCTTCTTGATGGCGCTGGACGACGAGACGGTCGCGGTCCTGCGGCGGGCACTCGATGCGCGCGGCTCCTCGCCGCCGTCCGGCCCATCTGCCAGCTCGCTGTCGGTGCGCGAGGTGCAGTCCCGCCTGCGCCGCGGTCGAACGGTCAAGCAGGTGGCCGCGGAGGCCGGGGTGGACGCGGCCTGGGTGGAGCGGTTCGCGCCGCCCGTGCGCGCCGAGCTGCGGGCGGTGGTCGACCGGGCACGTCTGGGTCGTGTGGAGCGGGCGCGATTGGGTCCTTCGGCGTTGCCGGTGGGAGAAGCGCTGCTGCGCAACCTCGCAGACCGAGGCGCGCCGATCAGCGCCGACGAGCTCGAAGACTGCTGGAGGGCGCACCAGCTCGGCGACGGGCGCTGGTCGGTGGCGTGCTCGTTCCCGTACCGAGGTCGGGCCGTGAGGCTCTCACTGGTGACCAGCCCGGCCGGCAACGAGGTGCTCGCTGCCGACGAGGCGGCCCGGCGCTGGGCTTACGTGACCCCCACGCCCTCCGTCCGCGCGGCCACGAAGGCGCAGTCGGAGTCGAGGGTGCAGCGGGGGGCCGAGGTGCGGTCGGGCGCGAAGGCGCGGTCGGGGACCCGGGCCCAGCCGGTGAAGGCCCAGCGGGCGAGGGCCCAGCAGGGGGCGAAGAGGCAGCCGGGCGCCGCGGTGGCACCGCGGGAGGCGAAGACGCAGCCCCGTGACCGCGTCGCGCGATCGGCTGTGAAGGGCAGGGCTGTGAAGGGAACCGACGCCGGGTCAGCGTCTCGCAGTTCCGGTGCTGGCGGGACGGTGAGAGCGCGTCGGGTTCAGACCCGTTCGCGAGTTGCCCGAGGCGTCGCCGGCGACGACGGAGCGCTCCCACGAGGCGGTGCGTCGGGGCCGCCGGGTGGATCGCCCCGGCCGGCGTCGCCTCCCGGGGCTGCCGCCGTGACGGGCTCGGCGAGCCAGGCCGTGCCCGGCATGGCCGAGCGCGAGGGGTCGACGAGGCGCCGCCGCCCCCTCACCGCCGCGCCCGCGCAGCCGGCGCCGGCCGGTGCGGTGCCCGTCGGGCCCGTGCAGGTCGACGGATCGCCACCACCTGTCGTCCGCACCGCCCGGCGCCCCGTCGCCGACCCGTGGCCTCGCTCGTCCGAGCCTGTGGCCGTCGAGACGGGGCCTCAGTTCCGAACGGGACTGGTCCGCCTCGCCGGCTCGGTGCCCGTGGGCTCCGCTGGCGGCCTTCGGCCGGCAGGCTCTGGCGGCCCGCTCGGCTGACCCTCCAGCTCCGGGCGTCGCCGAGGCCGCCGACGAGATGCGAACATGCACCGTGGTCAGCTCGTCGCGCCCCCGGACCGAGCGAACCGGTCCCGTCGGCCGGCGCTCGGTAGCCCAGCCCGTCCCGCCGAGGCTGGACCAACTGCGCCGGGTGGCGATCGAGGCCGGGATCCACGCCCTCGGCGCGACTCGGTCCACGCCGTTCACCCGCACCCTCGGCGACCTGCGGGAGCGGTCGGCTCGGGGCCTTCGGGCCGGCATGGGCTTCACCTACCGCCGGCCGGAGGTGGCGTGCGACCCCCGACGCTCGCTGCCCGGTGCCCGCACGTTGGTGGTCGGCGCCCTCGGCTATCCCGACCGGCCCGTCCCGCCGCCGACCGGACCGTCCGGGCGGGTCGCCCGCTACGCGCGGGCGCCCTACACCGACGCCTTGCGGGTTGCTCTCGGCGAGGTGGCCGCAGTCCTCGTATCCGCCGG
>CAVPEW010000020.1:0-64086 GCA_963703565.1 uncultured Microthrixaceae bacterium
CAGCAATTCCTGCGTGCAGTCGAGTCCTGTGACTAAGTCACTGACTGAGTCACAGCCCGAGTCGATGACCTCCCCGTCCGGCGCCACGCTCGTCTGCTCGTGCAGTGCGGTCCAGCCGCGAGCCCAGTGGGCGTTCAGCGGGTCGTCCGGCATGTACGGATTGTCCTCCAGTGGCTTCCCAGCGGCCTCCGCCTCTGCCCCGAACTGGAAGCCTGCCGCTTATCGTCCTCGGTCAGGTGGATCTCCGGCTGCTCATCCTCCGGGAGTTCGACTGATGGCACCGGGTTCGTCCGGCGGAAAGCCAGTGATCGCGTCCAGTCAGCAGGTCAGTGCTTAGGCTCTTCCCGATCCCCTTGATCCCGTTGTACCACGGGACGCCGGCGACCGCCCGACTTATCCGCTGTTCGAGGTGGCGAACTGAGACAACGCCAGCGGCTTCCAGCGAGGCGGCGAGCCCCTTGGTGATCCCCGGGAGGTTCCGGATCGCCTTGCGCAGCCCGGGTGCTGGGCCTGGGTTGGCTCGACGCTCTGTACCAGACGGTGACGACCGTCGCCACGGTCGGCTTCCGCGAGTACGGCGAGGTCGACGCGGCCTGGAAGGCGTTCACCCTGGTTCTGATAGTGACCGGGGTCGGCACCGCGCTGTACACCCTGGGCGCACTGCTCGAGGATCTGGTCGAGGGTCGCGTCAGCGACCGCTTCGGAAGGAGGCGCATGGAGCGCAGGATCTCTGCTCTGGGCGGTCACGTCGTCGTGTGCGGGAGCGGCCGGGTCGGGCGGACCGCGATCGATCACCTCCGCGGTGCAGGCCACGAACTGGTGGTGGTGGACCGCGATGCCGTTCGAGCGGGATCCACCGGAGTCGCTCACGTCGTCGGCGACGCCACCGATGATTCCGTCCTGGTTGCTGCCGGGCTGCCCCGGGCCTCGGTGCTGGTCGCCGCACTCGCCTCCGACGCCGAGAACCTGTACGTGACGCTGTCGGCACGCTCCGCGCGGCCCGACCTGTTCATCGTGGCGCGCGCCCGCGACGACGCTTCCGAGGCCAAGCTCTTCCAGGCTGGCGCCGACCGCGTGGTGAACCCCCAGCACATCGGGGGAGCGCGGATGGCTGCCCTCGCGGTCCAGCCAGCGGTGGCCGAGTTCCTCGACGTCGTCATGCACGACGGCACCCTCGAGTTCCGCCTGGCCGAGGTGCCGGTGCCGGAGGGTTCACCGGCGCACGGCGCCACGCTGCGAGAGCTGCGCCTGCGGGAGCGGACCGGGGCACTGATCCTGGCGATCCGGGCATCGGACGGGACCTTCGAGACCAACCCGGGAGCCGACTCGGCGCTGCGTGCCGGGCGTGTTCTCATCGCGATCGGCACCGAAGGCCAGTTGGGCGCGCTGCGCGACGTCGTGTCGGGCTAGCACCCGAGCCCGACACGACGTCGCGCTCCAGGGGCGCGCTTGACCGGAGCCGGGTCCCGTCGTACGGTCCGGGGCCCGCGACATCGGTGTAACTCCACCGGTGGCATCTCGAGCCCACCACCTCGAGCCCGGGCTCGAGTCGACCGCGCAGATCGGAAAGCCCATGTCGAGCCAAGGTTGGAGCGGCCGCGAGGCGGCCGACATCGTCGGGATCACCTACCGCCAGCTCGACTACTGGGCCCGCACCGACCTGATCCGCCCGTCGCTGGCCGATGCGAAGGGCAGCGGCAGCCGGCGTCGCTACGGCTACCGCGACCTGATCGAGCTGCGGATGGTCAAGACCCTGCTCGACGCCGGCCAGAAGCTCGAGCACGTGCGCCGGGCGTTCGGATACCTGCGGGAGCGGATGGGCGAAGACCTCAGCTCGGCGCGCCTGGTGATCGCTGGCGACTCCGTCGTGCTCGTCGAGGACGACGAGACCCTGATCGACGTGATCGCCTCCGGCCAGGGGGTGCTGAACCTCCTGGCCCTCGACGGGGTCCGGCGTCAGGTCGACGCCGGCATCACCGAGCTGCGCGGCGCCACCGAGGGCCAGTCGCGGGCTCGAGTCGCCGCTCGGTGAGCACCCGGCGATCACCGCTCGACGCGGCTCACCGGGCCGCGGGAGCGCGGATGGTGCCCTTCGGCGGGTGGGACATGCCGCTGAGCTATCCGACCGGCACCGTGGCCGAGCATCGGGCCTGTCGCGCCGACTGCGTCGTGTTCGACGTCAGCCACCTGGGAACGGTGCGCGTCGAGGGTACCGACGCCTTCGACGTGTTGCAGCGCACCCTCACGAACGACCTGGGCCGCATCGGACCTGGCCGCGCCCAGTACACGCACCTGCTCGACGCGGCCGACGGGTCGGTGCTCGACGACCTCATCGTGTGGTGGGTCGGCACCGAGCGCTTCGACGTCATGCCCAACGCGTCGAACACCGCCCGGGTCCGTGCTGCGGTGGGGGGCCGGGACGTGACCGAGCAGCGTGCCGTGCTCGCGCTGGCGGGCCCGCGGGCGCGCCAGCGCCTGCGAGGTTGCTGGCCCGAGGCTGCCGGGGTCGGGCGCTTCGAGGTCGCGGAGCTGCGCTGGTACGGCGAGCCGGCCACCGTCGCCGGTACGGGCTACACCGGCGAGGACGGGGTCGAGATCGCCGTGGCGGTCCAGGCCGCCGGCTCCCTGTGGGACGCGCTGGTCGCCGCGGGCGCGCAGCCTGCCGGTCTGGGGCGCGCGACACCTTGCGGCTCGAGGCGGGCCTGCCCCTGCACGGCCACGAGCTCGGCCCCGGGATCACCCCATTGCAGGCCGGGCTCGGCTGGGTGGTGGCCTGGGGCAAGCCGGGTGGCTTCCCGGGGCGCAACGCCCTGGAGCTCGAGCGGGCCCGCGGGCCGCACCGGCGCCTGCGCGGCTTGGTGCTCGAGGGTCGGCGCCCGCCGCGGGCGCACCAGCAGGTCCGCCTGGGTGGTGAGGTGGTCGGAGAGGTGACGAGCGGGAACTTCTCGCCCACGTTGGGTTGCGGGATCGCGCTGGCCTTCCTGCCCCCGGATGTGTCCGACGGTGCCGGTGTCGAGGTCGACGTCCGGGGCGAGCTGGTTGCGGGGCGCGTCACGAGGCTGCCCTTCGTGCGCCCGGGCAGCCAGGACCCTCCGTGAGGCCCGCGTGGGCACTCCCGAGGCGACTACTTGGGGCCGGCGATGTGTTCAGGCGAGCTGACGAGCGATCGTGCCCGTGTCGTAGTAGAGGCGGGCGCCGACCAGGTCGGTGCCTTCGAAGGCGAAGATGGCGGCCATCGGGCAGCGGAACGATCGCCCTGTAGCGGGCACACCGGGTCGATCGCCGGTGTGGGTGCCCGACATGGTGAGCTCGGCGACGACGGCGTCGGCCGCGTGGTGGACCGTGTGGGTCTCGAAGCGCAGGTCGCTGAAGGTCGCCATGGAGGCCGCGAGGTAGCGCCGGACCGCTTCCGGTCCGTCGAAGACTCGGCGGGTGGCGATCAGCTCGTAGCGCGGCTTGGCGAAGCAGGCAACGGCGGCGTCGACATCCCTGCGGTTCTGGGCGTCGAGCAGGGACCGCAGGGCGTCCTCGCGCGCCCCGCGCAGGCGGACGTCGATGGAGGTGACGGGCACGGTGCCGATGCTACGACGCGGCCAGCGGCAGAACCCGTGCGGTCGTGGCGGGGCGAGACCGCGCCTCCTGTGCCCGCCGATAATCCTCGTTATGTAAGGTAATGGGTTCTCCGAGTCAGACCTGGCGGGCTGCGGCGAAGCCGACCTCGAGGTCTGCGAGGATGTCATCGATCGACTCCAGCCCCACCGACAGGCGGACAAGGCCGGGATCGACGCCGGTGGCGAGCTGCTCGGCATCGCTGAGCTGGGAGTGCGTGGTGGTCGCCGGGTGGATGGCCAGGCTGCGCACGTCTCCGATGTTGGCGACGTGGCTGTGCAGCTCGAGGGCCTCCACGAAGCGCTGGCCCGCCTTGGCACCTCCGGCGATGACGAAGGCCGGAACGGACCCGAAGCCTCGTCCGCCGCTGTAGCGGCGGCCCCGCTCGAACCAGGGCGAGTCGGGCAGCCCGGCCCACGCCACCGACTCGACCTGGGCGTGGCCGGCGAGGAGCTCGGCGACGCGGGCGGCGTTCGCCTGGTGCCGCTCCATCCGCAGGGCCAGCGTCTCGATCCCCTGGAGGAGCAGGAAGGCGTTGAACGGGCTGATCGCCGCCCCCAGGTCGCGCAGGAGCTGGACCCTCGCCTTGACGATGAACGCCCCGGGGCCGAGCGCCTCCCAGAACTTCAGCCCGTGGTAGCTCTCGTCGGGCTCGGTGAAGCCGGGATGGCGACCCGACGCTGCGAAGTCGAAGGTGGCGCCGTCCACGATCACCCCTCCGATCGAGGTGCCATGGCCACCGAGGAACTTGGTGGCCGAGTGCACGACGATGTCCGCTCCCCACTCGATGGGTCGGATCAACCACGGACTGGCCACGGTGTTGTCGACGATGAGGGGAACCTGGTTCTGGTGAGCGACACCGCTGACGCCCTCGAGGTCGAGCACGTCGTTGCGCGGGTTGCCGATGGTCTCGGCGAAGAACGCCTTCGTGTTCGGCCTGACCGCGCCCGCCCACTCGTCGAGGTCGTCGGGATCGGCCACGAAGGTGGCCTCGATGCCGAGCTTGGCCAGCGTGTGGTGGAAGAGGTTGTAGGTGCCGCCATAGAGCGAGGTCGACGACACCAGGTGGTCACCCGCGCCGGCCACATTGAGGATGGCCAGCGTCTCGGCTGCCTGGCCCGAGGCGACGGCGAGAGCACCGGGGATGCCCAGCGCCGTGTCGGGTGCTCCCTCGAGCGACGCCACCCGGGCCTCCAGCACCCCCTGGGTCGGGTTCATGATGCGGGTGTAGATGTTGCCCACCTCGGTCAGCCCGAACAGCGCGGCTGCGTGAGCCGAGTCGCGGAACGTGTAGCTGGTGGTCTGGTAGATGGGCACGGCGCGGGCGTTGGTAGCCGCGTCCGGCTCCTGGCCGGCGTGGATCGCTCGGGTGTCGAAGCCCCACTCGGACATGGCCTCGCTCCTGTCAATAGCCGACTGAAGTAGTCATGGTTGTTCGATCGAGCTTGCGCAGGCAAGCACTCGTGCGAGCGAGCCTGGCCAGCGAGGCGCGGCCCTCAGCCTCCGAGGATCTCCCGCTGATGCTCGCCCACCCGAGGCGCGGGGCGAGAGATCCGCCACGGCGAGGCGGGCAGCCGGTACGGCGCGCCCGGGTACAGGACTTCTCGTGCCATCTCCTCGTGGCGCACGGGCGTCGGGAACCCGCGCTCCACGAAGTGCGGATCGGCCATCACCTCTTCGGGCGAGTAGATGATCCCGCAGGCCAGTCCCAACGACTGGGCGTTGAAGAAGTAGTCGTAGGCCGAGACCCGCTCGGCCAGGTACCCGACCACCTCCCGCCCGGCGGTGAAGATCGCTCCCGCCTCGGGATCCTCGAAGATCTCGTGGATCGCCACCCCCCCACGCTCCACACCCATCTCGAGCAGCACGTAGTCGGGGAACTGCTCACGCCCGCCGATGCGGTCGAGCCAGTCGAGCACGCCGGCGAACTCGCTGGCCGAGCGCGGCGGGACCCCGGTGTTGACCTGTCGGCCGTCGGCACAGATCGCGTCGGTGTCCATCGTCATGTGCACCGCTGCGTGACGCGCCGTCTGGCGCTGGACGGTGGCCCCGGCCACGAGCCACTCGTAGGTGCCCGCCTCGGTGGTGACATTGGCGGCGGCATGGGCCGACACCTCCACGAGCTGGCCTCGCCCGGTGAACTCGCGCGCCACGACCGCGGTCAGCACACCCATCGCCGCCCACAGCCCGGCGGTCTGCCATCCCTGGTTCCCGCCACCGCGCACCGGAGGCAGCGAGTGGTCGTCGTAGCCACAGCTCCACACCGGTCCCCCGCCTGCGAGGACCGTCAGGTCGGTGGCAGGCTCGTCGCGGCGCGAGGTGCTGCGCCCGAACGGCGTCACCGACGCCCACACGAGGCGGGGATGGCGTTCGCGAAGCGCTTCGTCGTGTATGCCTCGTGCCGCGAGCGCGCCGGGCGCCTCCGCCTCGACGACGACGTCGGCGTCGGCCAGCAGGCGCTCGAGGTCGGCCCTGCCGGCGTCGCTGTCCAAGTCGAGCACCACCGAGCGCTTCGAGGTGTTGTAGTGCCAGAACCACAGCGAGCGCTCCGGGTCCTCCACGTCTGCCACGAAGGGCGGGTAGAGCCGGGTCGCGTGTCCGCCGGGTGGCTCGACGAGGACCACGTCTGCGCCCAGGTCGCCGAGCAACTTGCCCGCGAAGGCGCTGGCCTCGCTGGCCAGCTCCACGACCAGCAGACCGGTGAGCGCCCCCTCCGGTCCCCCGCCGGTGGACGCCTCGGGCGCGCTCAAATCGCTCCGTCCTCGCGCAGGGCGGCGATCTCGTCGCCGGACAGGCCCAGGATCTCTCCGAAGACATGGTCGTTGTCCTGACCGAGGCAGGGAGCGCCGCGCTCGATGCTCCAGTCCGTGTCGGACATGTGCAGGGGGATGCCGTCGACGCGGACCTTGCCCATCTGCGCGTGCTCCACGGTGGGCCACAGGCCCCACTCGGCGGTGGCCGGGTCGTGCTCGATGCGGTCCTCCGGCATGGCCACGATGGTGGCCGGCACGCCGGCCGCGACCAGCTCGGCGGCCACGCGGTGGCGGTCCAGGGTCGCGGTCCACCCGGCCACCGCCGCGTCGAGGTCGTCCTGGGCGTCGAGTCGGCCAGCGAGGGTGGCGAAGCGGGTGTCGCCCGTCCACGCCTGGCCCACCACGTTGGCCATGGCTGCCCAGTCGGCGTCGTCGCGGCAAGAGATGGCGACCCACGAATCCTCACCCGCTGCCGGGTAGATCCCGTGGGGGGCCATAGGGGGCGAGTCGCTGCGGTTCGAGTCGGGTGAGCCGGGCCGGCGCAGTGGGCGCCCGTTGACGCTGTGGTCGAGTATGGCCGGGCCGCACAGCGAGGCCCCGGCCTCGGTGCAGGACATGTCGACCCACTGGCCCTCGCCGGTGCGCTGGCGGTGCACCAGCGCGGCCAGGATGGCGATGGCCATGAAGTTGCCGCCGTGGTGGTCCATGTAGGAGTAGCCCCAGCCGGCCGGGCCCTGGTCCTTGAGGCCCGACGAGAAGGTGAGCCCACTCACCGCCTGCACGATCGGTCCCCATGTCTTGAAGGTCCGGTACGGGCCGGTGGTGCCGAAGCCAGAGTTCGACACGTAGATGATGTCGGGACGGATCGCGGTCATGTCCTGGTAGGAGAAGCCCAGACGAGCCAGCACCCCCGCCGCGAAGTTCTCGCTGACCACGTCGGACACCGCGATGAGTCGTCGCACCAGGTCGCGCCCCGACTCGGTGCGCAGGTTGATGGTCACGCCGAGCTTGCCGACGTTGTGGTTGTTGAACGCCCCGCCCAGGTCGATCCCGCGGCGCTCGTCGACGAAGGGCGGCGTCCCCCGCAGGATGTCCCAGCGGCCCTCGCGGACCGGGTCCTCGATGCGGATGACCTGAGCCCCCATCGCGGCCAGGAACCTCGTGGCGCCGGCTCCCGCCAGCTGCCCGGTGAAATCACAGATCCGCAGGTGGGACAGTGCCGAGCCGCTCACCGCGACGCCCCCGGACTGTCGGTTCCCCCCTGCGCAGCGTAGCGCAGCACGGGGGCACCGTAGCAGGAGCCCTCCCCCACCCCGCGACCCGCCGGGGCCGTCGCGCTCAGCCGTCGAGGATGAACGTGCGACGTCCCAGGCCCAGCATGTGCTGGGCCCGATCGGCCAGGTCGGCCCGGAAGTCGGGGTGGGCGACGCGGATCAGCTCGGCGGCCCGCTCACGTTCCGTTCGGCCCTGCAGCCTGGCGACCCCGTACTCGGTGACCACCATGTCGGCGAGCAGGCGGGGCACCGTGGCGACACCGGGGGCGCGCATCTCGGGCACGATCGCCGACACCCATTCGCCCGATGCCGTGTCGAGCTTGCGCGACACCGTGGCGTGGATCGAGCGGCCTCCCTCGGACATGAGCGCGCCCATGACGAACTCGAGCTGACCGCCCACGCCACGGAAGAACCGGGTGCCGACCCTCTCGGCCCCGATCTCGCCCCACAGGCTGATCTCGAGGGGGGCGTTGATGGCGACCAGGTTGTCGTTCTGGGCGATGTAGCGCGGATCGTTGTTCACCGACATGTCCCGGATGTCGAAGATGGGGTTGCCGTCGATGAACTCACGCTCGTCGGCAGTGGCCGGGATCAGGGCGGTGAGCGACACCTTGCCAGGCAGAAGGTTCCGCCGGCTCCCGTTCACGACCCCCGACCGGATCAGGTCGATGGGGCAGATCACCTCCGTGTGGCAGCCCAGATCGTTCTTGTCCTCGAGCCAGGGCGACATCCGCATCGGCATGGACCCGGCCCCCAGCATGATCGTGTCGCCGTCGTCGACCAGCTCGGAGACGAAGAACCCGCAGGCCTGCGTGGCGTCGATCTCCTCCTCGGGGATCTCGGCGAGACCCGCCAGGTCGGGCAGAGCCAGAGGCTCGGCCTCCACGAGGTAGTCGAAAGCCTCGACCGGCAGCCAATTGTCCCCGCCCGGGATCACCGGCAGGTTCGGGTCGACCTCGCCGACTGCGATCTTGGCCGCCTTGACCTGCGAGCGCCCGTTCCACAGGTTCGACCCGAATGTGACCGTTCCCGACGGTGTCGGCGGGGAGATGACGCTGACGCACACGTCGCCCCCGTAGCGGCGGCCGACGTCGTCGCGGTGCCGGCGACCGATCAGCGATCCGGTGAAGCCCATGTTGATCGGCACGTAGTCGACGCTCGGAGCCCGCTCGTTGAGCGCCGCGGTCTCCAGGGGGTTGTAGGCGAACATGGTGGTGACGGTGAACGCGTCGGCGGCATCGGGCGACAGCACCCCGAACGCCCCCGCCAGGGTGAGGGTGGCCTCGACCGACACGTCGCGCAGCTCGCCGGCGCGCGCCGCGACCGCCTTGGCCATCGCCACCGGAGTCATGAGCGGCCCGCACATGGTGAACACGACGTGGTCGCCGCTGTTGATCGCCTTGGCCGCCTCGGAGGCCGACACCACGCGGTCCGCGTAGCGGCTCTTCCAGTCCCAAGTCACCTTGTCCCCCTCGGCTCGACGACGCCGGCGGACTCTAGCTGGCGGCGTCGGGGCCGCTCGGTGGCCTCAGCGGCGGAGCGCGTCGACGCGGCGACGGAGACCGGTCGAGTAGGCGACGCCGATGGCCTTGGCCAGCACGGCCGGGTCGGGCCGCTTCTCGCGCACCATCTGGGCCGCCACCGACGGCATCATCGGGAACCGGTCCTCGACGACCGACTTGGTGCGGCTGAACTCTCGCAGCCCCTCCTCACCGTGCACCCGCCCGAAGCCGGACCACTTCTCACCGCCGAAGGGCAGCGAGGGGATCGCCGCCCCGAGCAGGGCGTCGTTGAGGTTGACCCCACCGGTGACCAGTGCCTCGGCGATGCGGCGGGCGTCGGTGCGATCCGCGCTGAACACGCTGGAGTTGAGCCCGTAGTCGCAGTCGTTGGCCACGGCCACCGCCTCGTCGACGTCGGCGACGCGCATCACCGGCAGTACCGGTCCGAAGGTCTCCTCGCGAACGAGCTCCATGTCGGTGGTCACGTCGGCGATCACCGTGGGTGCGAAGAACGCGCCCTCGAGGTCGGCCCGGCGGGTGCCGCCGGTCAACACCCGGGCCCCGCGGGACACAGCGTCCGCGATCCGCTGCTCGATCACCTCGATCTGGGGTGGCCGTGTGATGGCGCCGAGGTGGGCGTCGGGCTCCGGGCCCTGGCGCAGCGACCTGGTCGTACGCACCACCTTGTCGACGAACTCGTCGTAGACGGGTGCCGCGACGAGGGCGCGCTCGACAGCGATGCAGGTCTGGCCCGAGTTCGAGAAAGCGCCGGCGACCGCCGCCGCGGCCGCTCGATCCAGGTCGGCGCCCTCGCACACGATCATCGGGTCCTTGCCGCCCAGCTCCATCACCGTGGGCGTGAGCGAGTCGGCCGCCGCGGCCATGATCCGCCGTCCCGTGAGGGGGCTGCCGGTGAAGGAGACCTTGTCGACCCCTGATCGCACCAGGGCCTCACCCACCCGACCGTCGCCGGTGACGACGCCCACGAGGTCCCGGCCGGCCGACGCCACGACCTGGCCCAGCAGGACCCCGGTGAGCGGTGTCAGCTCGGAGGGCTTGAGCACCACGGCGTTGCCCGCGCCCAGCACCGAGGCGATCGCCTGCATGGGCACGGTCAGGGGGTAGTTCCACGGCGAGATGACCCCGATGACCCCGTAGGGGGCGTAGTGGACCCGAGCCTTCTTGATCACCATCGGGAAGGTCGGCACCGACCTCGGTCGCAGGGCCCGCGGCGCGGTGCGCGCGGCGTAGGTGAGCAGCATGCAGGAGCTGAAGACCTCCATCCATGCGTCCGCGGCGGGCTTTCCGGTCTCGGCCGCCACGGTTCGAGCCAGCTCGTCGGCCCGATCGACCAGCGCCTGGCGAATCGCCAGGAGGTGGCGGGACCGCTCCCGCAGAGACAGTGCGGCGAAGGAACGGCCAGCGATGCGCGCGGCCTCGACCGCCCGGCGCACGTCGTCGACCCCCATCATCGGAACCGACCCGACGACCTCCCCCGTCGCCGGGTTGACCGATTCGATGCGATCGGTGGCGCCCTCGAGGGACGGGCTGGACGCGGTGGTCACGGTCATGGCTGGGCCTCCTCCACGCGACAGGCGACGCTCACTGTGTCATAGTTCGTCCTTCGTCGTCGATCACGGAGGAGGGTCCCCGTGCCCCTGCGCCTTTCCCGCTCCGTCCTGCGGCGCTCGCTCGCCGCCAGCGGGCCGCTGCTGAGGTCGCCGCGCCTCCCGCTGGGTGTGCAGCGCCGCCTGGTCGACTCCACGGGCAGGATCGCAGCGCTGCCCGCTGGCGTCACCCACCGCAGCGCGACCCTGGGGGGAGTACCCGGCGCCTGGCTGGAGCCAGAGGCGATCGCCCGAGCGCGGACCCCCGCGGTCCTGCTGTTCCTGCACGGCGGCGGCTACGTGCTGGGCTCCTCCGTCAGCCACCGCGCCATGGTCGCGTCGCTGGTGCACCGACTCGGGGTCCCGGCTTTCGTGGTCGACTACCGCCTCGCTCCCGAGCACCCCTTCCCCGCTGCGCTCGACGACGCCCGGAGCGCCTTCGCCGCGTTGCGCGCCGAGCGACCGGACGTCCCCGTCGCCGTCGTGGGCGACTCCGCCGGCGGCGGGTTGAGCCTGGCGTTGGCGATGGCCCAACGTGACGCTGGCGACCCGGTGCCGGCTGTGCTGGGGCTCGTGTGCCCCTGGCTGGACCTCGACTCGCCCCGAGACCCCGGCGAGAGCGACGGCGTGCTCGACGCGGGTGCGCTCGAGCGCTGGGCCGCCGCGTACGTCCCGGACGCCTCCGACCGGCGGGAGCCGGCCGTGTCCCCCCTGTTCGGCTCGCTCGAGGGCCTGCCGCCGATGGTGGTGCACAGCGCAGGCCTGGACCCGCTCCGCCACGACGTGGAGCGCCTCGAGGTCGTGGCCGCGGCGGCCGGAGCCGACCTGGAGGTTCGGACCCACCCCGGGCTCTGGCACGACTTCCACCTCTTCGCCGGGCGGCTCGGTGATGCCGACGATGCGATCGCGGCGCTGGCATCGGGGCTGGCACGCCGGCTCGGGCTCGGGCACGACCCTCGCGTGGTGATCGTCGGGGCGGGCATGTCGGGACTGTGCATGGCAGCCAAGCTCGATGCCGTCGGGATGCGCGACTTCACGATCCTCGAGAAGGCGGACGATCTCGGCGGGACCTGGCGGGAGAACACCTATCCCGGCCTGAGCTGCGACGTGCCGTCACGCTTCTACTCGTACTCGTTCCTGCCGAACCCGTCGTGGACCAGCGTGTTCTCCCCCGGGCCCGAGATCCAGGGCTACTTCCGCCATGCCGCGGACGAGCTCGGCCTGCGGGACCGCCTCGAGTTGGGTGCCGAGGTGAGCGAGGCGCGCTGGACGGGCAGCGAGTGGGAGGTCGCCACCGCTGACGGGCGCCGCTGGCACGCCGATGCCGTCGTCACCGCCACCGGCGTGCTGCACCATCCTCGCTATCCTGACATCGAGGGGCTCGACAGCTTCGGCGGAGCGCTTTTCCACTCGGCGCGCTGGGACCACTCGGTGCCACTCACCGGCCGGCGGGTGGCAGTGATCGGCACCGGGTCCACCGGGGCCCAGATCACCTCTGCGCTGGCAGGCGAGGTCGGGCAGCTCTACGTGCTCCAGCGCAGCGCCCAATGGATCCTGCCGGTCGCGAACCGGCCGTACTCCGCCCTGAGCCGCAAGGCGATGGCCAGGTTCCCGGTGCTGAACCGGCTGTCCTACTCCGTCTACCAGTTCGTGCTCGGCTCGGTGTTCGCCCGTGCGACCACTCAACCGGGGCTGGCCAGGCGGCTCATCTCCGCTGGATGCCGCGCCAACCTGCGCTTCGGCGTGAAGGACCCGGAGCTGCGGGCCCGGGTCACGCCCGACCACGAGCCCATGTGCCGCCGCCTGATCATGTCGGCGGGCTACTACCCGGCGATCCAGCGCTCCGACGTGGAGGTGGTGACCACCGCGATCGAGCGGATCGAGCCCGAGGGCATCCGCCTGGCCGACGGTCGCCTGCTCGAGGTAGACGTCATAGCCCTGGCCACCGGCTTCGACGCCCATGCCTACATGCGCCCGATGCGCATCGTGGGGTCAGGCGGTCGCACGCTCGAACAGGAGTGGGCCGAGGGTCCCCGCGGCTACCGCACGGTCGCCTTGCCGGGCTTCCCCAACCTGTTCACCATGATGGGGCCCCACAGCCCGGTGGGGAACCACTCGCTGATCGCGGTCGCCGAGGCCCAGGCTGACTTCGTCGTGGGCTGGCTCGACAGGATCCGTCGCGGTGAGATCCGGGCGGCCGCTCCCAGCCGGGAGGCCACCGACGCCTTCAACGCCGAGATGCGCGAGGCCATGCCGAACACGATCTGGACCTCGGGTTGCACCAGCTGGTACCTGGGAGCCGACGGGCTTCCGGAGCTGTGGCCCTGGACCCCGGGTCGTCACCGCCGCATGCTCGAGGACCTCCATGAGAACGACTTCGAGCTGATCAGCGCGGCCACCGACGACAGGTAGCGTGGCCGCGCCGCCCTGCCGGCCCGGCCCTGACCGAGCGCCGGCGTGGGTGGTCCGAGCGAATCCGAGCACCGTCGCCCAGAAGGGTTTCATGGCCGATCCAGTCCCCGCAGCCACCTTCGCCGACCGCCACATCGGGCCCCGGCCCCACGAGCTGGCCGCGGTCCTCGAGACGCTGGAGGTGACCTCGCTCGACGAGCTGCTGGACCAGGTGGTGCCCGAGGCGATCCGGTCCCGGGCCCCCCTTGAGGTCCCCGCAGCGCGCTCGGAGCCCGAGGCCCTGGCACGTCTGCGGGAGATGGCGGCGCGCAACCGCCCGCTCACCTCGCTGATCGGGATGGGCTACTACGGCACGCACACCCCCGGCGTGATCCGGCGCAACGTGTTCGAGTCCCCGGGTTGGTACACGGCGTACACCCCGTACCAGCCGGAGATAAGCCAGGGTCGCCTCGAGGCGCTCCTGGTCTTCCAGACCATGGTCGGAGACCTCGTCGGCCTCGACATCGCCAACGCGTCGATGCTCGACGAGGCCAGCGCCGCGGCCGAGGCCATGACGATGGCCCGCCGGGCCGGGGGTCACGGGGGCACGGCGTTCTTCGTCGACGCCGACACCCATCCCCAGACCGTCGCAGTCGTCGCAACGCGGGCCGAGCCGCTCGGCATCGAGGTGGTCGTCGGCGACCCCGGGCGCGACCTCGACCCGCGGCGCTGCTTCGCGGTTCTCCTCTCCTCCCCCGGCTCGAGCGGTCGTTTGGTCGACCATCGGGCCACTGCAGCGCTGGTGCACGAGCACGGGGGCCTGGTCACGATGGCCACGGACCTGCTGGCGTGCACCCTGGTCACCCCGCCCGGCGAGCAGGGGGCCGACATAGCCTTCGGTAGCGCCCAGCGCTTCGGGGTCCCGATGGGCTTCGGGGGGCCCCACGCCGGGTTCCTGGCCTGCCGCGCCGCGCTCATCCGATCCTTGCCCGGACGCCTCGTGGGCGTGTCGGTCGACTCGGCCGGGCGTCCGGCGTTCCGCCTCACCCTGCAGGCGCGCGAGCAGCACATCCGACGCGAGAAGGCGACGTCGAACATCTGCACGGCGCAGGTGCTGCTCGCCGTGATGGCTGCCATGTACGCCGTGTACCACGGGCCCGAGGGGCTCACCGCGATCGCCCGCGACGTGCACGCCCGCACCGGGCGCCTGGCCGAGGCGCTGCGCGCCGGTGGGGTGCGGCTGGCCCACGACGCCTTCTTCGACACCGTCACCGCTGTGGTGCCCGGCCGGGCTGGCGACGTAGTCGCCGCCGCTCTCGCCCGGGGCGTCAACCTGCGCAGCGTGGGCGCCGACGCGGTCGGGATCTCGCTCGACGAGACCACCAGCGACGACGTCGTCGCACGGGTGGCCGCTGCCTTCGGCGTCGCGGCTCCCGGCGCTGGCGCCGCTGCCGGCGGCGGCGCCATCCCGCCCTCGCTGGCCCGCACCAGTGCGTTCTGCACCGATCCCAGGTTCGCGGCTGCGCGCTCGGAGACCGACATGCTGCGGTACCTGCGCCGGCTCGCCGACCGTGACATCGCTCTGGACCGGTCGATGATCCCGCTCGGCTCGTGCACGATGAAGCTCAACGCCACTACCGAGATGGAGCCCGTCGGCTGGCCCGAGCTCGCCGAGCTGCACCCGTTCGCCCCACTCGACCAGGCTGCCGGGACCCTCGAGCTGATCGGCGAGCTCGAGGCTGCTCTGCGCGAGGTGACCGGCTACGACGCCGTGTCCCTGCAGCCCAACGCCGGCAGCCAGGGCGAGCTGGCCGGGCTGATGGCGATCCGCGCGTACCACCGCGCCCGCGGCGACGACCGGCGCGTGGTGTGCCTGATCCCCTCGTCGGCTCACGGTACGAACGCCGCATCCGCCGTCATGGCCGGCATGCGGGTGGTGGTCGTCGCCTGCGACGAGCGCGGCGACGTCGACCTGGCCGACCTGCGGGCCCTCGTCGACGCCCACCGCGACGAGCTGGCCGCCCTCATGGTCACCTACCCCTCGACCCATGGTGTGTTCGAGGTGCGCATCACCGAGGTGTGCGACGCGGTGCACGACGCCGGCGGGCAGGTCTACGTCGACGGAGCGAACCTCAACGCGCTCGTCGGCGTCGCCCGACCCGGCTGGTTCGGCGGCGACGTCAGCCACCTGAACCTGCACAAGACCTTCTGCATCCCCCACGGCGGTGGCGGACCGGGCGTGGGGCCGGTGGCGGCCCGTACCCACCTGGCGCCGTACCTGCCGAACCATCCACTGGTGCCGGAGGCCGGACCCCCCACCGGGCCCGGTCCCGTCGCTGCAGCGCCGTGGGGCTCGGCGTCGATCCTGCCGATCTCGTGGGCCTACCTGGCCATGATGGGCCCTGAGGGTCTGCGCCAGGCCACCGCGGTCGCCATCGCCAACGCCAACTACCTGGCGACCCGCCTCTGTGATGCGTACCCGGTGCTCTACAGCGGGCCCCGTGGGCGAGTCGCCCACGAGTGCATCCTGGACCTGCGGCCGCTGACCCGGTCCAGCGGGATCACCGTCGACGACGTCGCCAAGCGCCTGGTGGACTACGGCCTCCACGCCCCCACGGTGAGCTTCCCGGTGCCGGGCACCCTCATGGTCGAGCCAACCGAGTCCGAGTCCCTGGCCGAGCTCGACCGGTTCTGCGACGCCATGCTGGCGATCCGCGAGGAGATCGCGGCGGTCGAGCGTGGCGAGGTGGCCGCCGCCGACAGCGCGCTGCGCCACGCTCCCCACACCGCCCAGGACCTGCTCGCAGCTGACTGGGACCGTGCCTACGGGCGCGAGGTGGCGGCGTACCCGGTTCCCGGGCTGCGCGCCGGCAAGTACTGGCCACCGGTGGGCCGGATCGACGGCGCGCACGGCGACCGGAACCTGGTGTGCTCCTGCCCGCCCCCGGAGGCCTTCGCCCAGTCCTGAAGCCCTGGGCAGGGTGCGGCCAGCGCAGCTGGGACTACGCTCTCTCGGCCATGTCCCGCCGCCTTGACATCCAGCTCACCAGCGCGCGCGACGACGGCACCTGGACCTGGCGGGCCGCAGGTGCACGCGAGCCACGCGGCACGTTGAGCGCCGACGTCCTGCCCCCCGGATCCAAGGTAGGCGACGTGCTGCGCGTCGAGGCCGAGGTGTTCGTCGACGGCGTCACCGTCAGCTCGGTCGTGCCGCTGCGGGCTCCTCGCTCCGCCCCCGACAGGCTCGAGCTGATCGACACTGCGCCGCAGGGGCCGCTGGTCACCTCCGACGTGCGCGGCACCGGGGAGCGTGGAGGCTCACGCGACCGTGGGCCCCGCGACCGCCGGCCCGGCTCCGAGCGGCGCGATCCGGGTGGCAGGCCGTCCGCCGAGCACGAGCGCCAGCTTCCCGGGCGCGGCGAGCGTGGCGGGGACCGCCGCGAGCGCGCCGGCGGCCGTGGCACGCCGGTAGGTGCCGCCGCCGGGCGGTCGGGGGCCGACCGCGGTGGCCGGGAGCACACCGGTGGGAACGAGCGCCGCCGATCCCGGCCCGCCCCTCCGCCCATGCCAGCGGTCGAGCGCCCCAAGACCCGGCGGCTCCGGGCGCGCCGGGTGCACAGGGAGGCGCTGCTCTCCGACCTGGCTGCCGAGCAGCGGCCCGTCGCCGAGCAGCTCTTCGCCGGGGGCCTGCCCGCCGTGCGCAGCGCCATCGCCAAGCAGAACGAGGAGCGGGCCCGTGGAGGCGAAGGCCCCATCGCTGCGGAGCCCCTCCTCGCGATGGCCGAGCAGCTCTGGCCGCGGGTCCGTGCGGCCGAGTGGCGCGACCGGGCCGAGGCTGCGCTGGACCACCTCGACGACCTCGATCTGCGCGACCTGCGGGCAGTGGTGTCCCAGGCCGACGGGGCGGCGCGCTCGGAGGCGAGCCGGGCCCTGGCTGCCAAGTTGCGAGACGCGCTGACCGAACGGGTGACGCAGGATCACGCCGCCTGGCTGGCCGAGCTCGACGCCACGCTCGACGTAGGTCGGGTCGTACGAGCCCTGCGGGTCTCGAGCAGACCCCCCAAGGCCGGCGCTCCCCTGCCGCTCGAGGTCGCGGCTCGCCTGTCGGAGGCAGCCGGTGCCGCACTGACCGCCGACGCCACCTCTGAGCGCTGGGTGGCGGTGCTCGAAGCCCTCGCCGTGTCGCCCGTTCGCGACCGGGTCGTGCCGGCATCGTTGCCGACGACGGTGGACGACGATCTGCGCTCGGCGGTCGCACGACTGGGGTCTCTGCTGCCCAAGGTGGCCCACATCTTCGACATCGAACCGGCGCCGGCCGGCCGGCCGCGCCCGGAGCGCCGCCGGCCCCGGGCTCGTCCAGGGCCTCGGTCCGCCGCGACCGAGTCCCGACCCGGCGTGCCCACGGCCGGACGAGGCGAGCCCGGGCCCACCGCTCCGGAGGCCGAGACACGGGCGCCGGACCCGGTGCCCCCAGCCGAGCTCACTGCCGAGCTCGCCGAGGCGGACTCGCCGACTCGCGGGTCGGGGCAGGACCGGTAGGGTCCGCGGCCATGTCTGTCGACTACGAGCAGCGTGGACCGTTCGCGGTCATCACCATCAACCGCCCCGAGGCCCGCAACGCCGTCAACGGCGAGGTCGCGTCCGGGATCGAGGCCGCTATCGACCGCATCGAGCAGGACGACGCGATCTGGCTGGGCATCTTGACCGGCGTGCCGCCGGTGTTCTGCGCCGGCGCCGACCTCAAGGCGGTCAACAGCGGCACCGCGGCCGGGTTGGCAACGCCCAAGGGAGGCTTCGCGGGCATCACCCAGCGCGAGCGATCGAAGCCGATCATCGCCGCGGTCGACGGGCCCGCGCTCGCAGGGGGAACCGAGATCGTGCTCTCGTGCGACCTCGTCGTAGCCTCGACCAGCGCTCGATTCGGGATCCCCGAGGTGAAGCGGAACCTCGTCGCGGGAGCGGGCGGCCTCTTCCGCCTGGGCCGCAAGATCCCCTTCAACATCGCCATGGAGCTTGCGCTCACCGGCGACCCCATCGAGGCCGAGAGGGCCTACGCCTTCGGGCTGGTGAACCGCCTCGTGCAGCCGGGAGAGGCGCTCGACGCAGCCATCGCCCTGGCCGAGCAGATCTGCGCCAACGCCCCGCTCGCGGTGAGGGCGAGCCGCGAGATCGTGCTCGGCGCGACCAACGCCCCCGACGACGTCGGCTGGAAGATGTCGGCCGAGGGCATGGGAAAGATCATGGGATCCGAGGACCTCGCCGAGGGGCTCGCCGCGTTCATCGAGAAGCGCCCGCCCCAGTGGAAGGGGCGCTGACCGGCGACGGTCAGACCAGCAGGTCGATCACAGCGTGGTCGGCGAGGAACTCGGCCAACCCGGCCACCAGCGGGCGCTCGGTCACCTCGCTGCGCAGGACCCAGGCCGCCTCCGTCACGTCGTCCCCCGGGCGGAGCTCCCCGCCTACCACGGTCACCTCGAAGTCGAGGATCACGTAGTGGTGGTCCTCGGCTATGCGTTCCACCCAGCCCATCAGCGGGCCGCACAGGGCCTCGAGGCCGGTCTCCTCGCGCAGCTCGCGCAGAACGGCCTCTGCGAGGGTCTCGCCGGGCTCCACCCGGCCGCCGGGCACGCTCCAGCGACCGCGCTCCGGTTCGGTCCCGCGACGCACGAGCAGCAGCTCCTCACCGCGGCGCGCCACCGCCCCTATGCACAGCCGAGGCGCCGGCGAGCTCATCGACGGCGCCCCTGTGGGTCTGCCCCCAGGGCTCGGTGCACGAGGATGGCCCGCGCCACCAGGCCGAAGGACTCGAAGAAGTTCTTCGCAGCGCGGTCGCCCGGAAGCACCAGTGAGTCGATGCCGACGCACCCGGCGCCGCCGGCCCAGGCCAACACCTCGGCCATGAGCGCCTCCCCAACGCCGACCCCGCGCCCACCGGGCTCCACGTAGAGGTCCTCGAGCACCCCCAGCGAGGTGCCGTCGACCATCGTCTCGGTGCGGGCCGCGGCGTAGCCGACTACGACGCCGTCGATCGTGCCGACGGCCAGCAGACGATCCGACGCGGTCAGCAGGTCGGTCATCGCCGCCGCGCCCGTCTCCCGGCGCGCCTCTCGTCGCACCCAGATCGACCCACCCCGGTTGGCGGACAGCTCGGCCTTGGCGGCCGTGGCCAGCTCGGCGATGCGCTCCACGTCGTGCGCGGTGGCGAGACGGGCGCCCTGCACGGTGCCTCAGGCGCCGTCGAGACGGGCGATCTTGGTGAGGATCGTCTTGCGCGCACGGTGAGCGACCTCGTAGTCGCGCACGGCGTGCAGCTCCGCGGGGTCCAGGCCCGGCAGGCGGCTCACCACCTGGGAGGCCGAGAGGCCGTCGTAGTCGGGGATGGCCAGAGCAGCGGGGACGGGGAGCGCCGATGCCTTCGGACCTTCACTGCGGCTCGCCCGATCGCGGCGCTCGGGCGCTGCCGGGGCCTCGACGCGCGGCACACCCACATCGGCCCCGGGCTCCGCTTGAGGGGGGTCGGCGCTCGTGCGGGCCGCAGCGAGCCGGTCACCGAGCAGGGTCGTGACCTGATCGCCGAGACGGCTGGTGATCCGCTCGAGCTTCCCGCTGTCCCTGAGCGAGGGCGAACTGGCCCACCATGCGCGCGCCGACGGCGTGGCTGCGGCCGCGCTCGGCCAGGTCGCGCACGACCGACCTGCCGTCCAAGAGCAGCCCGATCGGGGCGTAGACCAGCACGTCGAGCGCCTGGTCGATCGGTGTGCGGTCCCCGGCGCTCTCGGTCATGGCCTCAATCGTGGCTCCCGATGTCTCCGTGAGGGAAGTCGAGCGCTGCCGTCACGCAGTGTGGACCACCAGCACGTCGCAGGGCGCGTGGTGGGCGATCGAGCCGGCCACCGAGCCCAGCACGAAACGGGCGGGGCTGGTGAGCCCGACGGAGCCGACCACGATGGCGTCGGCGGAGAACTCCTCGGCCGCGTCGAGGATCGCCTCGGCGGGATCAGCGTCGAGCGCGCGCACCACGACGTCGGTCAGCCCCTTGCCGGCCGCGGCGTGGCGCGCGCCAGCAGCCAGGTCGTCGGCCCGGGCCCGGTCGGTCACCGCCCACTGCAGCTCGGCCGGCGCCTGGTCGGTCTCGGCGCGCTCGTGGGGACGGTACGCCGTGACCACCACGAGCCGCGCCTGGTTGGCCACCGCCAGGTCGATCGCCTGATCGACCGCCGACGCGGCTGTGGTCGACCCGTCCGTGCCGACCACCAGGTTTCGGTAGGTCATCCTCACCCTCCGGTTTGCTGGGGTGCCCGAGGTTCGAGAGCCCGCAGATCGTCGCGGACCGGCTCGAGGAACGCCAGTGCAACCTGGTCGAATCTACGCAACGCGGCCTCGAGCGCCGTGCGTGCTCCCTCGGAGTCGCCCCCGGCGCGCAGGGCGGCGGCCGCGGCGCGCTGTGCGAGGATCCAGGTCCGGGCACTCTCCCAGGCCCCGGTGTTGGCATCGGCAGCAAGCCGATGCGCACCGTCCACGTCGCCCGAGTCGGCTGCCTCGATCGCGCGCAGAGCCACGGCCCTGCGCCAGACGCTGGTGCGGATCGTGGCCGGAGCCAGTGTGGCAGCCTCCTCGAGGAAGCGACAGGCACCGCTCTCGTCGCCGACGAGGCGGGCCCGCTTGGCCAGTACCACCAGCGAGCGGATCTCGCTGTCTCGATCACCGGAGCCGGCCCGCACCAGTCCCATGGTCCGGCGGGCCTCGACCTCGGCAGCAGCCAGGCGTCCCTGGTCGAGCAGGGTGGCAGCCAGTTCGGCCCGCAGGCGGCACTCCTCGCCCATGGCCCCGACCCGCGCCGCCGCCGACAGGCCACGGCGCAGGAAGGATTCGGCCGCCGCCAGGTCGCCGGCCACCCGCTCGGTCATGCCCTCCACGAGGCGCAGGGTCGCTTTGGCCCACGGGTCGTCGATGTCGGCCAGAGCCCGCTCCGCCTCCGCGGTGAGCGCCCTGGAACCTGCCACGTTGCCGGCTTCGAGCGTGGTCGCGGCCAGCAGGGTCGTGCACATGGCCTCGGCGAAGGGCCGACCCTGGTCGACCGAGCCTGCACGCAGGCTCTCGCCGATGGCGCTGGCCTGGGCGATGCGACCCTCCTGCCAGAGGCTGAATCCGAGGATCCCGAAGCACCAGCCAACCGCCTGGCGGTCGTCCGCGGCGTAGAGCAGTGACGCCGCCTCCCACAGGTGAGCCCTGGCGTCCTCGACCTCACCGGCGAGGAACTCGGCCCAGCCGAGGGCCTGCAGGATCGCCCCTGTCGGTGCCCGGCTGGCGGCGGCGAGCTCCAGTGCGCGCTCGAGCTTGTCAGTGGCGGCCCTCGGATGCCCGGCGAGCACCTCGGCCCGGCCGTGCAGTGCGAGGGCGTCGGCCTCCCCGGCGGGATCGCCCAGGTCCTGCCAGCGCCGGCGTGCCTCGTCGAAGAGGATCTCGGCCCGGTCCCGTTCGCCGGTGAGGCGGGCGACAGCGGCCAGCCGGGCGGTGGCGGTGGCCACGAGCGGCCCGAGCTCGACGTCGCCGGGGTCGGCGGCGTCGAGCTCGACCAGGCCCCGCACCTCTTCGAGCACGGTGCGGGCACGCTCGAAGTCACGGCGCTCGGCCAGGGCAGCGCCGTGCTCGAGGCCGACGCGAGCGGCCTCGACCGGGTCGTCGAAGCCGACCTCCCGGGCCAGGGCGTACCACCGGTCGGCCTCTGCCAGCGCGTCGATCGCCATGGCCTCGCGACCGGCGCGGGCCAGCCAGCGGGCGGCCACACGCTCGAGGTCGTCGTCTACGTGGCCGAGCTCGCGTCCGAGCCGGACCGCGCGGCCGTAGTGGTGAGCTATGGAGGCGATGTCCTCGCCCGGGCCGGCACGGGACTCGAGCCACCGAGCCGTGCGGGCGTGACGGGCGGCGCGCTCGCCCAGGGGGATCGACGCGTAGGCGACGTCGCGCACGAGAGCGTGGCGGAACCCGAGCGAGTCGGGGCTGTCCTCTGTCACCAGCAGGCCCCGCTCGACGAGGGCAGCTATCACCGCCGGGTCGGCCGGGGCGCCCAAGCCGACCGCTGTCGCCGGGTCGAAGGCCCGCCCGACCACTGCCGCCTGCTGCAGGAAGGAGCGCTCCTCGGGCGCCAGCCGGTCCAGGCGGGCGCCGAGCAGCCCCCGCACGCCGTCCGGCAGCCCGGCCTGCTCGAGACTCCGGGTGGCCTTCCAGCCCGCCGACCCATAGACGACCGAACCACTCTCGACCAGGTAGCGCACCAGTTGCTCGAGCAGGAGCGGGTTTCCCCCGGCGGCCTCGAGGATCTGGTCCTCGAGCTCTTCGGGGATCGGCGCCGGCGCCGGAGCCAGCTCGGCGAGGACCCGGCCCAGTAGGGTGCGGGCGGCCGGGGTCGGCAGCGGCCCCAGGGCGATCACGACGTGGCGGTCGCCGTCGTGCGCCCGAAGGCGCGGCCGGCGCTCCACCAGGTCCTCGCGGCCGGTCACGACCACGGTCACCCGGTCGCCCTCGGGCCAGGACGGGACACCCGCCACCTGATCCAGCAGCTCGTCGGCAGCCCAATGGGCATCGTCGACGAGCAGCACCAGGGGCGTGCTCGCGGCCGCGGCCTGCAGCACGAGGCGGGCCGCGCTCGCGAGCTCCTCGTTGAGCCGGCTGTAGCGGGGCGGATCGAGGGCGTCGCGGCTCGGCGCCGCCTCCAGGCCCAGGAGGATCCCGAGACGTTCGCGCACGACCCCCGCATCGGTGGCCAGCAGGTGCGACAGGTCGTCGAGGGACTCCTCGAGCCGGGCCCGCTGCTGGTCGGGGGGAGCCGATGGGTCGACGCCGAGGGCGCTCGCTACGAGCATCGACATGGCCGCCAGACCGGGACTGTCGCCGAAGGCGGGGCAGCGAGCGGCCAGCACCCGCACGGCCAGGCCGGCGGCGTGGGCCGCACGGGGGACCTCGACGAGCAGCCGGGACTTGCCACTGCCGGCATCACCGAGGATGACCACCAGCCCCGGTCGTGACCCCGTGACGCTGCGAACGATGGCGCCGGTCAGCTCGGCCACCTCCTCGCGCCGTCCGACCAACGGGCTGCGGGGCGGGCCGTCGATCAGCGGCGCGCGCTCGCGCCGCACCCGCCGAGCGGCATGGGCCACGACGGGCTCGCGTCGGCCGCGCAGGTTGAGGACCTGGCGCTCGCCGTACACGATCGCCGCCTCGGTCTGAGCCCAGGTGGGCCGCGCTACGAGCACCTCCCCCGGGTTGGCCAGGTTGACCAGCCGGTGGGCGGTGTTCACTGTGTCGCCCGTGACGGTGTAGGCCCCGCCGGGACCCACCGGGCCGGCCAGGACCTCGCCGGTGTTGATCCCCACCCGCATCTCGAGGGAGGGGTCGAGCGCCTCGAGGGCCTCGAGCAGTGCCAGGCCGGATCTGACTGCCCGCTCCGGATCGTCCTCATGGGCGATGGGCGCGCCGAACACCGCCATGACCTCGTCCCCGATGATCTTGTCGACCGTTCCCTGGTGGGCTTCGATGACGGGCAGGAGAGCTCCGAAGCAGTCGTCGAGGAGGACCTTGACCGCCTCCGGGTCGCGGCCCTCGGCCATGGCCGTGAACCCGGCCAGGTCGGCGAACAGCACCGTCACCAGCCGGCGCTCCTCGACGGGAGGCTGCACCACCGGTTCGCCACATGCCGGGCAGAACCGAGCGGCCAGCGGCGGGATCTCGCCGCACACGCGACAGGGCGGGCTCATGGTCGACGGCCCGGCAGGGCCGGCTCAGACGCAGTCGGTGCAGAGCATCGCATCGGCGTCGGCGAGCTGGCTCGGGTGCTTGACCAGGAAGCAGGACTGGCAAACGAACTCGCCCGGGCGCCGGGGCAGGATCTTGGTGGGCCCGTCGGACCGCTCCTCGGGCTCGGCCGCCTCCTCGTCGTCGTCCTCCTCGGTGACCTGGGCAGCGAGGCGATCCTTGAGGATCGTGTCGAGGTCGGCCTCGACGTCGTCGGGATCGACGTCCTCTTCGTCCTCGTCGTCGTCTTCCCCCTCGGCTCTGCGGGTCGTGTGAGGGACGGGCTGCTCGTCCGCGTCTTCCTCCTCCAGCTCCTCGACGACGTCGTCGTCCTCGGCCGCGGGGCTGAAGGTCTCGGGGTCCTCGTCGAGATCGCCCGCGTCGAGGTCGTCGTCGAGATCTTCGTCGAGGACGTCCTCGGGCCCGTCCTCGACGGCCTCCGCGTCCAGGTCGAGGTCGTCTTCGAGGATCTCGTCGTCGTTCGCCATGGGTTCCTTCTGCGCGTCGCGGGGCGGCCCGCCCCGGTGCGGGCGGGATCATAAACCGCTCGGGCGAGCCTGCGACGCAGACCGCCGGGCCCGAACCGGGCCGACACGGTACCGGTGTCCAGGCGCGACAGGAACGCCTCGGGGTGCGCTCCGATGGCGGAGCCGCCCCGAGGCCGGCGCGCTGGCGGTCAGACGGTGAGGATCCCCTGGGCGTCTACGGGCTGGCCGTCGAGAGCCAGACGGGCCTCCTCGCGGGCGATCAGCTCCCTTTCGATCTCGCTGCGCTCGGTGGCCATCTCGTCCATGCCGATCGGTCCGGCGGCTCGCCCGCCCAGGAACTGGCGGATGATCGGGTTGGAGTCCTCGCGCATCTCCTTCTTGGAGGCGAACTTGACCAGCCCGGACTTGTAGAGCAGAGCGATGTAGTCGGAGGTGCGCATGACCGAGGCGATGTTGTGCGTGATGATCACGAACGTGGCGCTGAGCTCCTCCTGGAGCTTCTTGGCCAGCTCGTCGAGGTAGGACACCCGCACGGGGTCGAGACCCGAGTCGGGCTCGTCGAACAGGATGATGTCGGGCTCCATGACCAGGGCGCGAGCCAGCCCGGAGCGCTTCTTCATCCCGCCGGACACCTCGCCGGGGAACTTGCGCAGGTGGTCGAGCATCCCGACCATCGACGCCTTCTCCAGGACGATGCTTCGGATCTCCTTCTCCGACTTTCGCGTGTGCTCGCGCAACGGGAAGGCGATGTTGTCGAAGATCGTCATGGAGCCGAACAGGGCCCCGTCCTGGAACAGGACGCCGAACTTGCGGCGGACCCGGTACAGGTCCTTCTCCTTCATCCGTACCGTCTCCTCGCCGTCGACCCAGATCTCCCCGGCGTCGGGGCGCAGCAGGCCGATGATGTTCTTGAGCAGGACGGACTTCCCGGTGCCTGAGGGGCCCATCACCGAGGTGATCTTGCCCTGGGGGATGTCGAAGCTGATGTCCTGGAGCACCGTGTGGGAGCCGAAGGACTTGGTGACCCCCCGCAACGAGATGACGGATTCGGGCAACTCGGTCCTCCCCGTGGACGTTGCACTCGGCGCAGGAGGGTTTCGCCGCCGAGCGCGCCGCTTCCTGCCTCCGATTCCGTGATGTCCGGCTCTCGGACGCCGATCGGCTCCTGGCGGGTCCACCCCGCTCCGGCGCTCAGCAGGCGGCGAGCAGCGTCGGGTACGGGTTGACCGGCGATCCCTGGGCGGGCCGGAGCTCGAAGTGGACATGGGTGGGTCCGCCCACGGCGTTGCCCGAGTTGCCCACGTAGCCGATCACGTCGCCGGCCCCTACCGATCCGGCGCGGCCGAAGCGGTCCAGGTGGGTGGCGTAGTAGGCGGTGCCGTCCCCGCCCACCAGCTTCACCTGGTGGCCCCCGATGCGGCCGGTGACCTGGGTGACGGTGCCCGCCGCTGGCGCCCGCACCGGTGTTCCCCGCGGGGCGAACAGGTCGGTCCCCTCGTGGAACCGCCCGCCCGAGCGTGGGAAGCCCCAGTCGTTCATGAAGCGGGCCCCGACCACGGGACACACGATGGGGCCGGGTCCCGAACGCCCCGGGATCCGCAACCTGGTGCCGGCGCGGATCCGGTTCGGATCGGCGAGGGCGTTCTCGCGGGCGATCGCCCCCACGGTGGTTCCGAGCCGCCGGGCGATGCCTGCGAGGGTGTCCCCCGCCACCACGGTGTAGGTGGAGGGCCCGCTGGCCCCGGTCGCCACCGGGCTCAACAGCAGGCGCTGGCCGGCGTAGATCACTCCGCGCGTGATGCCGTTGGCGGCCACGATCTGCTCGACGGAGAGGCCGTAGCGGCGTGCCACACCGGCCAAGGTCTCCCCCGCGCGCACCACGTGGGACGAGACCGATGGGATCCGCTCCGCTGGCGCGCCAGGGGAGGTCGAAGGGGCCGGGCTCGTGCCCCCGGGCACCGCCAGCCGTTGGCCGACCCGGATGAGGTTGGCGTCACGCAGCGCGTTGGTCTTGACGAGGGATGCGACCGAGGTGTCGAAGCGCCGAGCGATCGCGGCGAGCGTGTCGCCGGAGCGCACGACGTAGGTGGAGGTCGTCTCGGGCAGCACCAGGCTCGTGCCGGCCACGATGCGGTTCGGGTCGGCCAGGCCGTTCACGCGAGCCAAGGCGGCGGTGGTGACGCCGTGGCGGGCGGCGATGCGACTCAGCGTGTCACCGGCACGGACGGTGTAGGTGCCGGAACCCGCCAGAGCGAGGAAGGCCATGGCCACGACGGTGGCGACTGCCGGGAGGGTCCGGTGGGAGCGGCGGGCCGCATCGCGGATGAGCGGCTGGGGCTGGGCGCGGATGATCGGACCTCCCGGGGATCTCCGCCCGCAGCGCCAGGCACGCTACCGATCGCGATCGAGCCCCACAAGCCTCGATATCCCCTTGAGCCTCACAGGCCTCGATATCCGCTTCAGCCTCATCAGCCTCTGTAACCTCTTCAGCCACAGGTAGGACTGGGCCTTTCCCGGTCGGACAGGGCTTCGGCCCACCCGCACGGGTCAGGAGCCGCTGCGCCGGCGCTGTGCCCGGCGTTCGCCCTCCAGGCGCTCCAGGTCTGCCTCGGCGCTGTGGTCCACGTGCACCATCGCCTCTGCCACGGCACGGTGGCCAGCGCGCTCGGCGATGAGTCGGTGCATCTGCTGGGCGATCGTCCGGTAGGCGGGATGGCCCTGCGGGCTGCTGCGCAGCTCGATGAGGTGCATGGCCTCGCGGGCGTTGCACTGGATGTAGAAGCGGACCCGGTAGGCCAGAGCGACCGCGTAGGCGGCCTGACCCGGGAAGCGCTCGACCATCGCCTCGTACAGAGCCGCCGACCGGGACATGGCCTCGTCGAAGGGGTCTGCGAGGCCGGCGTCGACGACGGCGCCCGGTCGGGTGTAGCCGTGGCGGGTCGAGAGCGCCTGCCACTCGAGGGTGAGCATGCGGTGCCGCTGGAGGTCCCGGAACGCCCCGTAGTCGGCCAGGACGTCGAAGCGGTACGACAGCCGCTCGAAGGCGCGACCGGGCCGATGGCGGCGGTTGGCCCGCTCCCCCACGTAGGCGCGAAGCACGTCGAGGCGATCCTGCACCCCCATCGACCGGACCGCTGCCTCGATCCGTGTCTCGCTGCGGTGTGTCGCTGAGTAGAGGATGGCGGTGACGAGCTTGATCTCACCGTCGGGGTCGAAGTCCACCAGCTCCACCCCGGCCGCGGAGTCCTGGTCGTCGTGGCCGTCGTCGTCGAGGAGCCGGGCCGCCACCTCGTCGACGGCGTCGCGGGTGCTGGCCAGGTAGGTGCTCCAGGCCACGCCGCGGTCGTCCAGGTCCACTCGGCGCACGAAGCTGGGGATCACCTTGCGCAGCTCGTGCAGCATCAGCTCCGCGTAGGCGCGGCTCTCGGGCAGCGGATGGGCCCGCATGCGCAGCAGGAGCGACTCGTAGGCCTGGCCGCTGCCGTAGATCCCCACGTTGGACACCGACGCCGCGGGCAGGATCCCCCGCACGGCGTCGAAGGCCTTGGCGCGCACAGCCTGGCGGTAGGCAAGGTCGCTGTCGCCGGGTTGACGCGGCACGCGGGCGCGGTAGTGCTCGGTCATCGCCGGGACCATCGCGGCGTAGGTGTCGAAGAGGCGGTCCATGTCGCCCACGTACCGCAACCCGAGAGGCGAGCCGAGCACCTCGGGATCCCGGTAGTAGCGGTAGCGTCCCCCCAGGCGCGTGTCGTAGGCGATGTAGCGGGTCGACTGCTCGAGGTACGACATCAGCCGCCCCCACTCGAGCACCTTGGTGAGCAGGTTCGAGGCCTGCTCGCAGGCGAGGTGCACCCCGCCCAGCTGGGCAACGGAGTCGTCCCCGTACTCGAAGAACACCCGCTCGTAGAGCTCTTCGGCGCGGCGCAGGCCCACGGTGGCGTCGATGGTGACGTCACCGGTGATGTCCAGCTCGCCGACGAACTCGTCCAGGAAGAGCCGGCGCAGGCTCTTGGCCGAGCGCGAGTAGCGGGCGAAGAGTGCCCCCTTGACCACCTCGGGCAGGTTGACCAGGGCGAACACGGGACCGTCGAGGTTCGTGAAGTACCGCCGGAGGACGTCGGCCTCGTCCGCCGTGAACTCCTCGGCGATGTAGACGGTCAAGGGGGTCACCTCACGACGGGCGGTGCGCGACTCTAGGCGTGGAGCGAGCCCGCCAGCGCGGACCGTGCCGCCATCTCGCCTCGGCCGCCCACCGCCGCCTCGAACTCGGCTCGTGCGCCTTCGAGGACCCCCTCGCCGACCCACAGGTCGGCGACGGTCCAGGCCAGCGCCGTCGCCCCGTCCAGCACCGCGGCGTCGCCGGCGGGCCCGCCCGCCGCCTGCTCGAACTCGGCGGTGTGGATCGCTGCGCCCGGTGTCACGCAGATCATCGGGTGCACCGCGGGCACCACGTAGCTCACGTTTCCCATGTCGGTGCTGCCGACCACGGAGCGGGATCGGTCGGGTTCGAGGACCTCGCGGCCGAGTCGGGCGGCGTTCGCTCGGTAGCGGGCAACGATCGTGGCGTTGTCGACCATGTCGGCGTAGGTGGGGTTGGGTACTTCCATCTCCATCTCGCAGCCGGCCGCCTCGGCACCGGCGCGAAGGCAGGCGAGAACGCGCTCGACCAAGGGGGCCAGCGTGGCGATCGTGCCCGAACGCACCATCCACTGAGCGGCGGCGCGGGCAGGCACGATGTTCGCCTTGTCGCCGGCCTCGGTGAAGATCCCGTGGATCCGTTCGTCGGAGGCGATGTGCTGGCGCAGGGTGGCCACGTTGAGGTAGCCGAGGACCGCGGCATCGAGGGCGTTGCGCCCTCGTTCCGGGGCGGCCGCCGCGTGGGCGGAGCGCCCGGTGTAGGTGACGTGCAGCTCCTGGATCGCGATCGTGTCCATGCGCGTCAGGTCGGAGCCTGCCGGGTGGACCATCAGGGCCGCGTCGATGCCGTCGAAGACGCCTCGTTGGGCGAGCAACACCTTGCCTCCGCCACCTTCCTCGGCAGGGGTTCCCAACACGACGACCCGCCCTCCGGCCTCCTGCGCGAGGGCGGCCGCGGCGAGACCCGCACCCAGCCCGGCGGCAGCGATGAGGTTGTGACCGCACGCGTGGCCGATGCCGGGGAGCGCGTCGTACTCGCACAGCACGGCCACGCACGGTCCCCCATGACCCGCTCGGGCAGCGAACGCAGTGGCGATCCCGGCCAGGTGGCGTTCGACGGTCAGTCCCGCCTCCTCGAGCACCCCGGTCAGCAGGTCGTGCGCGAAGTGCTCCTCGTAGTTGAGCTCTGGCCGGGCGTGGATCCGATGGGAGACCTCCGTCAGCAGGCGCCGGCGGGCCTGCACCTCTTCACCGAGGCGGTCCTTGAGGTGCTCGAGGTCGACGGCCACGGCACAACCTTGGCAGGTTCACACCACCACCGTGGCCGCATCCGGCTCGACCCGGATCGAGAGCTGGCGGACTTCACCGCACCGCTCGCCGTCGAGCCACACTGGTGTCGCCCGACCCAGATCCACCTGCCAGGCCCGCACCCGGCGCTCGGTGATCGACGGGTGCGGGACGTGGGAACCCGCGGGGAGGCGCCGGCTGGCGGCCAGGCGCTCGAGTGGCCTCATGGAGGCGGCGACCTCCACCAGGTCGAGGCGGCCGTCGTCGGGGTGCGAGCGGGGGGCGACGTCCCATGAGCCGAAGAACTGCGCGTTCATGGCCGCCAGGATCGGTCCGCGCCACCAGCCCCTCCGGGCCACGAGGTGGGCGACGAACCAGTGCAGGCGACCGTCGAGCAGCACGGCCCCGAGGTCGACGGGCAGGCGCATCGCCTCCGGTGAACGGATGCGGTCGGGGTCTCCAGGTCCACCCAGCGTCCGGCACAGGTCCCCGCCGAGCAGGCCGATCGGTGGGATGGGGCGGCGGTTCCGCCTGGCCTCGGTGACCACGGCACGAGCCCCGGCGTCGGAGTCCACCACCACTCCCCCGGCGGGCAGCCCCCCGGGGGTGCCCCAGGGTTCACCGCGTCGGATCGTCATCGGGATCGAGGTCCGCAGTGGCGGCGACGACGCCACGGTCGAGCGCGGCCATGGCGGCGCGTGCCGTTCGGGAGGTGGCGGGCGCAGCCGCGGCGGTGAGTTGCCCGAGCAGGTCGACGCACTGGCGCACGTTGCGCACGAAGTCGCCGCCCGACAGGGCTGCGCCGCGCAGGATGGGTTCGAGCTCGGCGCCCTGCGCCCAGGCGTGCAGTGCCCCGATCAGGCCCGGGTCTGGCGCACGGGTTCGAGGAAGCCCGGCTTCCTCCTCCTGCTCGGCGAGTCGATCGGAGCGCTGCGCCAGCTCCTCGAAGCGATGCCGGACGAGTGGGGACGGGAACACGGGCGGCGGCGGAGCGTCGCGGCCCCGGTGCTCGTAGCCGAAGCACGACGCCACCCCGGCGAGCTCGGCCGGGCGCAGGTCGTCGAGCAGGCCGTCGGCGAGGGCTTCGGCCACGAGCAGGTCGGCTTCGTGGTAGGTGCGGGCCAGGAGCTGTCCCCGGCCGGTCAGCTCCCATCCGGCCACGTGACCCCGGGCGCGCAGGATCGCCAGCACGCGGTCGAACTGGCTGGACAGACCCCCGGTGCGCAGGCGCGTCCGGTCGTCGAGGTCGTCGAGCTCTCGCTGGACCCGTTCGGCCTGCACGGCTGCGCGGAGGTGCTCGCTGCGCCGTGGGCAACGAGCCACAGGGTGGTCCGCTGCCGTTGCCGGGATGTCGAGGGACCCGACCGGAACCCGGGCCGACCGCGCCGGGCCTCCGGAGCCCCGCTTCGGGCCGGGGCGCAGCCCGGCCTCCCTTAGCGACGCCGACACCCGCTGGCGGAAGGAGCGGTCGCGAGGCGCGTAAGGCACGGGGAGCGGCAGGCGCAGCCGTGCCCACAGCGGCTCGTCGAGGTCGGCGGCGGTGAACGTGCCCACGGCGCCGGCGGCGTCGATGGCGCTCAGCCGGGGGTGGCCGCGGCGGATGCTCAGCGACAGCACGGCCATGGGCCGTCCGTCGAGGACGACGACGTCTCCCGGGGAAAGCTCCGCCATCGAGGCGTCGATGCGAGCGCTGGCACCGAGGCCAGCGGGGGTCGGGGTCCGAGGGCGGTCGGCCAGTAGTCGTCGGTACTCGCCGACGTCGCCGTGCTCGCATGTCGCCTCTCGGCGGAGTCGCTCGAGGCGGTCGCGGACCCGTTCGAGGCGGGCCTCGCCCTCCACGACGGCGCGGTCGACCTGGAACTGGGCGAACGAGAGATCGAGGAGGTGCCGTGCCTGCTCGGGGCTGTGGCGGGCCACCAGGTTGGCGGCCATGTTGTAGGTGGGCCGGAAGGCGCTGCGCAGCGAGAAGCTGCGACTGGCGGCCAGAGCCGCAACCTGGTCGAAGGACACGAACGGTGACCACAGCACCACGGCGTACCCGATCGGATCGATGCCGCGCCGACCCGCTCGCCCTGTGAGCTGGGTGTACTCGGCCGGGGTCAGCGCCTCACGCCGCTCGCCACCGAACTTGGTGAGACGCTCGATCACAACCGAGCGCGCCGGCATGTTGACTCCCAGAGCGAGGGTCTCGGTGGCGAAGACGACCTTGGTGAGGCCCTCGGTGAAGCAGGCCTCGACCGCTTCCTTGAACGCCGGGACCATCCCGGCGTGGTGGGCGGCGATCCCGGCCTCGAGAGCCCCGAGGAAGCGCCCGAAGCCCAAGGCGTCCAGATCGCGGTCCGACAGCGCCGCGGTGCAGCGGTCGACGATCTCCCGGATCCGGGCCCGCTCGTGGACCGAGGTGAGTCGAACGCCGGAGTCGAACACCTCGTCACGGGCATCGTCACAGGCGGCGCGACTGAAGATGAACACGATCGCCGGCAGCATCGCGTCGTCGACGAGCTCGTCGATCACCTCCAGGCGCCGAGGCGTGTAGTAGCGCCGCCGTGGCCGCCCCGGGCGGCCGTGGCGCTGCGAGCCCGGGTCGTCCAGCCGGGACCCGTCGGGGTTGGGTCGGCCGTCGACGAGGATCGGCAGCAGGTGCAGCGCGCGGTCGTTGCGGTCCCCGACCAGGTACCGGTTCTCCAGGGCGACCGGTCTGCGCAGCTCGACCACGGTGTCCACCGGGCCGCGCACCGTCGTGATCCACTCGGCGAGCTCGGCGGCGTTGGAAACCGTCGCCGAGAGGCACACCAGCCGGACCTCGGGGGGGAGGTGGATGATCACCTCCTCCCACACCGGCCCGCGGTAGGTGTCCTGCAGGAAGTGGATCTCGTCGAGCACCACGTAGCGCAGGCCCGACAGCGCAGGCGAAGCGGCGTAGATCATGTTTCTCAGCACCTCGGTGGTCATCACCACCACCGGAGCGGAACCGTTGCGGGCGGTGTCGCCGGTGAGCAGGCCGACACGGGCCGGCCCGTACCTAGCCACCAGGTCACGGTACTTCTGGTTCGACAGGGCCTTGATGGGCGTGGTGTAGAAGGCCTTGGTGCCCTGCCGCAGCGCCTTGGCGACGGCGTGGTCCGCCACGACGGTCTTGCCCGCACCCGTTGGTGCCGCCACCAGCACCGACCGGTCGGCGTCCAGCGCGGCGATCGCCTCCAGCTGGAAGCGGTCGAGCGCGAAAGGGAGGTTCTCGCTGTCGACGGGGACCTGCGGGTCAGGCACGGGCCCGGCGGCGGGCCGTGAGCCGTCCGATGAGGATCGACACCTCGTAGAAGACCACCATGGGGACCGACAGCAGCAGCATGCTGATCGGGTCGCCTGACGGGGTGATCACCGCCACCAGCACGCAGATGCCGACGATCGCGTAGCGCCGGACCTTGGCCAGGCTGCGCGGCTCGACGATGCGCGCCATCTGGAGGAAGACCAGCAGTATCGGGAACTCGAAGCCGATCCCGAAGGCGAGCATCATGTAGGTGATGAGCCGGATGTACTTGCCGGGGGCGAACGCGGTGACGAGGTCGTCGCCACCGATGTCGATGAGGAAGTTCAGCGCCTGGGGAAGCGTGTAGTACGCCAGGCTCGCTCCGGCGACGAAGAGAAGCAGAGCGCTGATCACGAAGGGTATGGCGTAGCGCTTCTCGTTGTCGTAGAGGCCCGGGGTCACGAACCGCCAGATCTGCCAGAGCAGCACCGGCATCGCCAGACCGATCCCGCAATAGGTGGCCAGCTGCATGCGGATGCCGAAGCCCTCCAGCGGATCGGTCTGGAGCAGCTTGCCGTCGAAGGGACTGGAGTCGGACACGGCCCGTTCGTACGGCCCGATGAGCAGGCCGAAGATCGGGCCGTAGAGCAGGAACGCCACGACGACCCCGACGGCGACGGCCACCGCGCACTTGATGAGCCGCGAGCGCAGCTCGGTGAGGTGCTCTATGAGCGTCATGCGGCCTTCGTCCGACGGCGACCCCATGGCAACGGGGTTCGCCGCCACTCAGGCGGTCCCGTCCCGCGCCGTGAGCGGCCGGCGCCGCCGCGGTCGCGACGGGCCCTCGGCGCGGGGCCCGTGATCGGTGGCGACGTCGTCGGGCACCGCGTCGTCGGGCACCGCGTCGCCGGGCATCACGTCGTCGGGCATCACGGCGTCGCTGGACGCGGCGATCTCGGCGACGGCCTGGGCCGCCCGTCGGGGTGGCTCGGACGGCTCGCCGGGCTGCTCGTCGAGCGCGGCGCGCAGCTCGCCCTGGAAGCCCGAGGAGAACCGGCGCAGCTCGGCCATGGCCCGACCCGCCTGGCGGGCAGCCTCGGGCAGGCGCTGGGGCCCGAGCACGAGCAGGGCGATGAAGGCGATCACGATGATCTCACCGCCACCGACGTTGAACATGCGGGGATTCTACGTCGCACCCCCTGTGGCGGATCAGCGTGCCCGCAGGGCGGCGACCTCGCGGGTCAGCCCGGCGAGCGCCGCGCGGACCTCGGCCAGGCGGCGGAGCGACCGGCGCAGGTCGCCTGCGGCGGCGTCTGCCTCGACCAGCGCGGCCAGCAGGGCGATGGCGGCCACCAGGCCGGCCAGGGGCGGGACGATCCACCAAGCCGACATGGTCCCAGCACTCTACTCGCCGGTGCGGTGCTCCTTCGGGGTGGCGAGCAGCTCGTCGAACCAGTCCGGCCCCTGGAGGAGGCTGTGGAAGTCGATCAGGTCGTCGTGGGTGACCGGGATGCAGGGGCGGGGTTCGAGCATCTCGGCGGGCAACGACCACGTCTGCAGGTCCACCCCCGAAGCCACCAGCAGATCCACTATGCGTCGCTCGGCGGGCTTGACGACCGACCGGCGACACTCCGGGCAGCGGAACACGTAGGTGCTGGTGTCGTCGTGGGCGCACACCCGCACCACCACGTCGCTCGTGGTCAGCTCGACATCGCCGCAGTCGGCGCAACTCGCCCGGATCACGGTGGCCATGGGACATGGATCGGCCCGAACCTGCAGGCCCTTGAGGACCAACTGGCACAATGAGCCGCTGTGACCAGCCGGCTCGCCTCGCTGCGGACCCCGCCGATCGGGTTCGCCCACCGCGGCGCGAGCGCCCATGCGCCGGAGAACACGCTCGAGGCGTTCGAGCTGGCTCTGCGGCTGGGAGCCACCGGCCTCGAGTCCGATGTGTGGCTCACCGCCGACGGGCAGGCGGCTCTCGCCCACGACCGCCGGGTCGGCCCCCGCTGGCGGAGCCGCCCGATCTCGGCCGTCGACCGCGCCGACCTGCCCGAGTCGGTGCCCACCCTCGAGGAGCTGTATGCCCGGTGCGGCACCGCATTCGAGCTCTCGCTGGACGTGAAGGACCCTGCTGCGTTCGACCGGGTGCTGGCTGTGTCGCGCGCAGCCGGCCTCGGAGCCACGACACGGCTGTGGCTGTGCCACCCCGACTGGCAGCAGGTGGCGGCATGGCGCCGCCTCGACGCGGAGGTGCGCCTGGTCGACTCGACCCGCCTCGGGCGGATCCGCGAGGGCCTCGAGAGGCGAGCCGCGTCCTTGACCGCGGCCGGCATCGACGCGATCAACCTGCACCACAGCGACTGGAACGGTGGTCACGTCGCCGTGGTGCACCGCTTCGAGCGCCTGGCGTTCGGCTGGGACGCCCAACATTCCCGTGTGCTGCGCGAGCTGTTGGCCTGTGGGGTCGACGCCGTCTACAGCGACCACGTGGATCGCATGGTCGACGTGCTCTCCGATCTCGGTTGACCGCCTGCTGCTAGAGGCGCCCGAGGTGGTTGAGCGGCCAGAAGAGCACGAAAGCCCGACCGACTATCAGGTCCTCGTCGATGGCACCGAAGCGCCGGCTGTCGAAGGAGGCACCCCGGTTGTCGCCCATCACGAACACATGGCCGTCCGGTACGCGCTGGCGCGGCAGGTCGACGGTGGTGGTCCCGTCGGGTAGGTAGCCCTCGTCGAGTCGGTCCCCGTCGACGTACACCGATCCCGACCGAGCCTCGATGACCTCACCGGCGAGGCCGATGACCCGCTTGATCAGGTCCTTGGTGGTGCTCTGGGGCTCGTTCGGGGGCCGCTCGAACACGACCACGTCGCCCCTGTGCACGTCGTGCAGATCGTAGGAGAGCTTGTTGACCAGGACCCTGTCACCCTTCTCCAGGGTGGGCGACATCGACTCCGACGGGATGTAGAAGGCCTGGAACAGGAAGCTCTGGACGAGCAGGGCAACGACCAACGCGCCGACGACGACGGCTATCCACTCCACCACGGAGCGCACCACGTCGCGCTCGTCCCTCGACGCCTCGTCTCCGGCTTCGGCGGCGTCGGTGGGTGGGCTCACGGGGGGGGCACGCTATAGCGCCCGAGCACCCTGGCAGCCGCTGACCGGCGGAGGTCCCGCCAACCCTCGGGAGCGTCGACCACCTCTGCGGTCGACCCGAGGCGGAGCAGGAGCCTCTCGAGCCAGGGCCGCGCCGCCACTGCCAGGGTGACCCGTGTGCGCCCTGCAGGCATCGGCGAGACCGACTCGACCGGGTAGCTGGACGCCACCCATGAAGCGGAGGGCTCCAGGTCGAGCGTGACCCGCACCGCGCCGGGCTCGGGCTCGAACAGCGGCCCTGCTGCCCCCGCCGGCTCGCCGGCAGCTTCCTCGAGCGCAGTGGCAGCCACGATGCGATCGACGCGGAACCAGCGCCGCCCGCCGGCGAGGTGGCAGTAGGCGTCCAGGTAGAGGGTCCCGGCATCGACGTGGAGGCGGTAGGGATCGACCTCGCGTACGGTGCGCTCGTCGCGCCCGTAGCTGTAGTGGTCCAGGCGCAGTCGGCGCCGACCGGCTACCGCTTCCCGCACGACGGCGACCACCGCGGGATCTGCGGCGCCGAGATCTACGTCGAGGGTCTCGGCGGCGTCGACGCCGAGCACCGCGGCCAACTTCGCCATCCCGCTGCGCAGGGGTCCAGAACGGTCTGCGCCCGGCAGCGCCGCGACGGTGGCCGCTGCGGCCAGCAGCGACACCCCCGCCTCGGGAGTCAGGCGTCGGGGATGATGGAACACCTCCGGGTAGCGGATCCAGACCCTGTCTCCCTCGCTGACGACCTCGATCAGCGAGTCGGGCGTGTAGGGGGGCAGCCCGACGAACCAGACCACCCCGAGGTCTGCATCCAGTTCGGCGTCGCTCAGCTCGAAGCGCTCCCTGATCTCGGCGCGCGTCGGTCCGTCGCCCGCCGCGACCCACGGGACGAGCTCGAGCACCCGCGCCAGGCGCTCGCCGGCGCCGGGCCTCCCGCCGCTCACCGCGCCAGCTCCTCGAGCCAGTGGACCACCTCGTCGCGCAGCTCGGGCGGTTCGAGGACCTCGGCGTGGTCGAGCAGACCGAGCACGAACGAACGGAACCCGTCGCGGTGCGCGACCTCGAGCTCGACCACCACCGCGTCGCCGTCGTGCTCCCGCACGGCATCGGGTCCCAGCAGTGCCGCCACGGCCGGCGCCGGCGGGCCGTCGATGCGGACGCGTGCCACCAAGGGCGCCTCCTCGCCCAGCTCCCAGGGCTCCCGCCACGCCCCCGGCACCGCCGGCTCGGGCACCTCGAAGGTCTGCGAGTGGTCCAGGGTGATGCCACCCTCCACCCGGTCGAGGCGGTAGGTCCGAAGCTCGCCCACGTCGTGGTCGAGGCCCTGCAGGTACCAGCGGCCGCGGCGCAGGTCGAGCCGGTGGGGGTCGATCCGCCGGCTCCGCCCCCTGTACTCGAAGGTGACCGGGTGCCGTTCGCTGCAGGCAGCGAAGGCAGCCGCGAGGTTCGTGCCACCGGGCAGCGCGGCCACCTCCACGCCGAGGTCGCCCGGATCGCCTCGACCCCGGGGCCCGAGCTTCGCCAGGCCATCGCCAGCGGACAGGCCCTCGATCCGAACGGCGGACGCGGCCAGGTGGAGAGCGGCCAGCTCATCGGGGTCCAGACCGGGATCGGCCAGGTAGTACTGGTCGGCGGGGATGCGGTAGCCGGCCACCTCGGGCAGGACGCCGGGCACGGTCTCGACCGACAACGGGATGCCCATGGCCCTCAGGTCGTCCTTGTCGCGCTCGAACTGGCGGCGGAAGGCCTCGTCGCCCTCGGGATAGCCGGGGACCTTGGCCCGGATGTCGTCGCGCGCCAGCGGTCGGGGCGCGTCTAGCAGCAGCGCGGTGAGGTTCAGGAGTCGCTCGAGCTTGGCGGCCGCCACGGGCTCAGCAGGATAAGAGGTCGACGGCGAGCGCGGCAGCGGCGCCGACCGCCGAGAACGACAGCGGGTCCTGATCGGGCCCGCGACCCATGGTCGTGACCTGCAGGCCGAAGCGGGCGAGGACCTGCCCGACGTCCGGGGGTGAGACCACCTCCGTCGCGACAGTCGCGGCGGCGAGGGCCGGGGGGACCGGCACCCGAACGGGCGACCGTGTCAGGTCGATGGCGGTGAGGGTGTGGTGGCTGACGCCGCGGTGGCGTTCGCGGTGATCGCCGTCCGAAGCGCGCACGCATGCGACGGGGACGCCTCCGAGTGCTGCGACGGCATCGAGGACGGCCGCGGTCTCCACAGCGGTCGTGCCCAGCTCGCTGCCCGTGCCCACCACCCCCGGGCCCATCGCCACGACCGCTATCTCGGCGCCCACGACGTGGCGGGCCAGGGTCAGCGCCGACGGAACCGACACGGCTTCCAGGTCGCCTCCGAAGGCGTGACCAGCGGTGATGCACGCGCTCAGCAGGGAGCGCTCGCGCAAGCTGGCCACCAGATCGGAGATGGCCAGTGGCAGCGCCGCGCCGTCGGTCATCACGTAGGCCACCCGCGTGCCCGGGCGGAGGTGGGCGATGCAGCTGGCCAGCACGCCCAGCTGGCTGTGGAGGCCGCCGACCACCACCGGCATCCCTGCCAGGTCGCGAGGCAGGTCCCGGTGCTGCTCCTCGGCCGCTCCGGTGTCGGCCTGCAGGCTCGTGTAGCGCAGCTTCATGATGTGGCCCTGGCCCGGCTTCACCCACTCCTCACGTGACAGGTTCCAGTGCACGACGTGCCATCCGCCGGTCCCCAGGCCCAGCTCCACCGCAGTGGTGTTGAGGATCACGCGGTCCCCGGGGGCCACGGGACCGACCAGATCCACGAGGGCGTAGGCCGGTCCCCGGTCGGTGTCCACGCGCTGCAGGCCGGGCCGCTCGGCGCGCAGGGAGGTGACGGTGGCGGTGCGCAGGCTGGGCACGGCTCAGAGCGAGGCGATCAAGCGGTCCACGCGCTCGTCGTGGGACTTGAAGGGGTCCTTGCACAGGACGGTCCGCTGCGCCTGGTCGTTCAGCTTCAGGTGCACCCAGTCCACCGTGTAATCGCGCTTGCGCTCCTTGGCGCGGCGGACGAACTCGCCGCGCAGCCGGGCGCGGGTCGTCTGCGGCGCGACCTCCATGGCCTCGTCGATCGCGGCGTCGGTGGTGGTGCGCTCCATCGCCCCGCGGTCCTGCAGCTTGTAGAACAGCCCCCGCTCGCGGCTCACGTCGTGGTACTGCAGGTCGACGAGAGCGACTCGGGGGTGCGACAGCGGCAGGTCGTGACGCTCTCGGTAGGCCTCGATGAGCTTGTACTTGGCCACCCAGTCGCATTCGCGGTCGAGCTCGAGAGGGTCGCGCTCGATCGTGGTGACGCAGTGCTCCCACATCTGCAACGCCTGCTTCTCGACCGGGCTCAGGCCGTGTGAAGCGGCGTAGTGGAGCGCCCTGGTGAGGTACTCGCGCTGGATGTCGAGAGCGCTGAGCTCTCGGCCGTTCGCCAGGCGGACAGTGCGTCGGCATGTCGGGTCGTGGCTGATCTCCCGGATCGCCCGGATCGGGTTCTCCAGAGTCAGGTCGCGCAACACGAGGCCTGGCTCCTCGAGCATGCGCAGCAGTATCGCGGTGGCCCCGACCTTCAAGAAGGTGGCGTACTCGCTCATGTTCGAGTCGCCGACTATCACGTGCAGGCGCCTGTAGCGCTCGGCGTCCGCGTGGGGTTCGTCGCGGGTGTTGATGATCGGTCGGCTGCGGGTCGTGGCCGACGAGACCCCCTCCCAGATGTGCTCGGCGCGCTGGGCGATGCAGTACACCGCCCCCCGCGCCGTGTGCAGGACCTTGCCGGCGCCGGCGTAGATCTGGCGCGAGACCAGGAAGGGGATCAAGACCTCCGCGTAGTGGCTCAGGTCGTCCCGGCGCGACGTGAGGTAGTTCTCGTGGCAGCCGTAGCTGTTTCCCGCCGAGTCGGTGTTGTTCTTGAACAAGTACACGACGCCTCGGATGCCCTCCTCGCGCAGGCGGGCCTCGGCGGACACCAGCAGCTGCTCGAGGATCCGCTCCCCCGCCTTGTCGTGGGTGACCACGTCGGCCACCGAGTCGCACTCGGGGGTGGCGTACTCGGGGTGCGAGCCGACGTCGAGGTACAGGCGGGCCCCGTTCGCGAGGAACACGTTGGACGAGCGCCCCCACGAGACCACCCGCCGGAACAGGTACCTGGCCACCTCGTCGGGGCTCAGCCTCCGCTGGCCCCGCAACGTACAGGTCACGCCGTACTCGTTCTCCAGCCCGAAGATCCGGCGTTCCACGCTCGCAACCTATCGTGGGGGCATGGCTCCGCTGGTGCCGGTGCTGACCACGACGACGGTCTTCGAGGCACGGCTGCTGGCCGCCCGGCTCGGCGCGGACGGCATCTGGTGCGAGCTTCGCGGCAACGTCGACGGTCCGTACCCGATCGGGCCCGTCCAGGTCCTGGTGGGAACTGGCGACGTCGAGGTGGTCCGCGCCCTTCTGCTGGCCGACGCCGTGGAGGCCGTGTTCGAGGACGCCTCCGAGCAAGAGGGCGAACCCACTGGGGAACCGGGCCCCGCCGCCCGTCACGCCGGCTGGCTGGCGCCCGTGGCGATCCTGATCGCTCTGGTCGGCTGGACCCTGGCGCGAGTGGCGCTGCTGGCCTGAGCGGGCCGGCAGACGGTCGGGGTGCGCCGCATGCTGGCCGGGCAGGGTCGAGCCGGTTCGACCGCTTGGTCAGGCGCTGGGCAGCAGAGCGCCCAGTTCCCGGTGGTCGAGGCGGCGGAAGGCCCGTCGGCTCGGCCCGCGCTCGAGGACGGCGACCTCGAGGTCGTCGGGACCCAGCTGCCGATCTGGCCCGGCCAGAGCGGTCAACGCCACGCCGAGCGCTGTGGGCAGATCGGCCTGGCCGTCCCAGGCCTCGTCGAGCCGACCGTTGACGGCCTCTGCGTCGCCTCCGATGGCGCTGAAGCGCTGCTCGTCTACGACCGAGCCGTCGTAGAGGATGTGGAAGATCTGGTCGTCGTCGGGGGCGGCGCCGATCTCGACGACGAGGATCTCCACCTCCATCGGCTTCATCTCGTGGGTGAAGATCTGCCCGAGCATCTGGGCGTAGGCGTTGGCGAGGCTCCTGGCGTCGACGTCTTCGCGTGAGAACGAGTAGCCCTTCAGGTCGGCATGTCGAACGCCGGCGATCCGGAGCTGGTCGAACTCGTTGTACTTGCCGACGCCGGCGAACGCGATGCGGTCGTAGATCTCCGAGACCTTGCGCAGCGTCGACGATGAGTTCTCAGCGGCGATGAGCACGCCGTCCGCGTAGCGCAAGGCGGCAGCCGAGCGGCCCCGGGCGATCCCCTTGCGGGCGTAGTCGGCCCGGTCCTTCATCACCTGCTCGGGGGCGACGTAGAACGGCATGCTCATCGGGACGCACCCCCCGACGCGCCACCGAGCTCGGTGCCGCCGGACCGGCCCGCCAGCCGATCGAGGAGCCGCTCGAAGCGGTCGCGCACCTCGGTGGTGTCGACCCGGACGAAGCCCTCAGCGGTGATCGTGGCAAGCACCGGGAAGATCCCCCGGACCAGGTCGGGGCCGCCCGTGGCCGAGTCGGCGTCGGCGGCCTGCCACAGGGCGTTGAGAACCAGTTCGATGGCCTCGTCGCGCGCCAGGCCCTCGCGGTATCCGAGCTTGACCACCGTGCCCGCGTGCAGGCTGCCCGACCCCGTGCTGGCGTGGTCGTACTCCTCGTAGCGACCGCCGGTCACGTCGTACTGGAACAGGCGGCCCACCGCCCGGCGGGTGTCGTACCCGGCGAAGACGGGCACCACGACCAGGCCCTGCATGGCCGCCGGCAGATGGCCGCGGACCATCACCGAGAGCTGGTTGGCCTTGCCCTCCAGTGACAGGGCGGTTCCCTCGACCTTCTCGTAGTGCTCCAGCTGGAGCTGAAAGAGCTTCACCATCTCCATGGCCGGTCCGGCGGCGCCGGCGATGGCCACGCCGCTGTGACGGTCGGCCGGGAACACCTTGTCCATCGTCCGGTGCGAGATGAGGTTGCCGGAGGTGGCACGCCTGTCTCCGGCCATGACCACCCCGTCGGCGTAGCGCACTGCCACCACCGTCGTGGCGTGCACGGTGGCCAGTGCGGACTCGGCGAACGCAGCGTCGAGCGATCCACCCTCGCCGGGGACGACGGGGTGGACGGGCGCGCCCAGAAGAGCCGGCGACCCGGCGGTGCGTGCGAGCAGCTCGACGAAGCTGGGGCCGGGATCGTCGGCGGCCCCGAACGAAGGCAGGTTCACTCGCCGCCCTTCTGCACGTACGACTTGACGAAGTCCTCGGCGTTGTTCTCGAGCACGTCGTCGATCTCGTCGAGCAGGTCGTCGAAGCTCCGCCTTGATCTTCTCGCCCTGTGGGGATGCGGCAGGCACCGCTTCGGCAGGGGCTTCCTTGGCCCGGGGGGCTGGGGTCCGCTTCTTCTGCTCACGCTCAGCCATCGTCGGTCCTCACTGTCCAAGTCGCTCGAGCAGCTGGGCTGCGGTCTCGCTCTCGGCGATGAGGCTACCTACGTGGGCCCGGGTTCCACGGAGCGGTTCGAGCATGGGCACTCGCCGGAGGGGGTCCCCGCCGACGTCGAACACCATAGAGTCCCAGTTGGCGGTCACGATGCGGTCGGGCCAGCGCTTGAGGCACTCGCCTCGGAAGTAGGCACGCGTGTCCTCGGGGGGGTCGAACACCGCTCGGGCGACCTCGTCGTCGTCGCTGATCCGCTCCAGGCCGACCCTGGCGGCCAGCGAGCGCTCCGGGCGCAGGTCGTGGTACTGCAGGGCGAGCGCCGCCAGGCGAGGATCCCCCCACCCTAGGCCATGGCGCTCTCGGTAGGCCTCGAGGAGCCGCCGCTTGGCTACCCAGTCGAGCCTGGTGGCCAGGCGGTCGGGGTCCGCGGCCAGATCCTCGAGCACCCGCTCCCACAGGTCGAGCACCTCCCGGCCGACGGTCTCGCCGCCGATCCCCTCGAGGCCCTCCTCGTCGGTGTACGCGCGGGCCGCGGCGAGGTACTCACCCTGGATCTCCAGAGCGGTCATCCTCCTGCCGTCCGCCAGCTCGATCGGTTCGCGCAGGCCCACGTCGTAGGACACCGCCCGCATGGCCCGCACCGGCGCTGCCGGCACCAGCCCGGCCGGGATCCGGTCGTCCTCGACCATGCAGAGCACCAGAGCGGTCGTGCCCACCTTGAGGAACGTCGCCACCTCGGAGCAGTTGGCATCGCCGCAGATGACGTGCAACCGCCGATAGCGGGAGGGATCGGCGTGGGGTTCGTCGCGGGTGTTCACGATCGGCCGCTTCAGGGTCGTCTCGAGGCCAACCTCCTCCTCGAAGAAGTCCGCACGCTGGGTGAGCTGGAACTCGACCTCGGCGGAGCTCGTGCCAGCCGCCTCGCAGCCGAGCTTGCCCGAACCGGTGAAGACCTGCCGGGTTATGAGGTGGGGCGTCACCGCGCTCACGATCCTGCCGAAGGGCACGGCGCGGTCCATCAGGTAGTTCTCGTGACAGCCGTAGCTGTTGCCCTTCCCGTCGGAGTTGTTCTTGTAGACGACGATCTCGGTGTCGGGTGGCAGCTGGGACCTCACGGCCTCCATCGACCGCTGCAGGATCACCTCGGCGGCGCGGTCGTAGACCACGACCGAGCGCGGGTCGGCGCACTCGGGGGTCGAGAGCTCCGGGTGGGCGTGATCGACGTAGTAGCGGGCTCCGTTGGTGAGCACCGCGTTGACCAGGTGGGTCTCCACCTCGGGAGCCACGCCCTGGTTGAACCCGCGGGCATCGTTGCCGGGCTGCTCGTCGTCGAAGTCCCATCCGACCGAGGCTCGAGGACGACGGCTTGCCGGGGAGTGGTCCCGGGCCAGCTGGTCCAGGTAGGCGTTGATCAGCATCGAGCTGGCCGAGATCGGGTTGGAGTCCGCGCCCCGGACCATGATCCCGAACTCGGTCTCGACGCCGAGGATCTTGCGTATGGCCACCGCAGCGGCTCCTCAGAGGTACTGCCCGGTAGCCACCCGCTCGATGGAGCGTCCGCCCTGTGGGTCGGAATCGGCGTCGCGCTGGATGATGGTGCGCACGTACACGATCCGCTCCCCCTTCTTTCCGGAGATCTTCGCCCAGTCGTCCGGATTGGTCGTGTTGGGCAGGTCCTCGTGCTCCTTGTACTCCTGGTGGATCGACGCCAGCAGGTCCGCCTTGCAGATCCCCTTGGGTCCCCCGTCGAGGAGCCGCTTGATGGCGAGCTTCTTCGCTCGACGCACGATGTTCTCGATCATGGCGCCCGAGGCGAAGTCCTTGAAGTACATGACCTCCTTGTCACCGTTCTGGTAGGTGACCTCGAGGAACTGGTTGGCCTGGTCGGTGCGGTACATCTCCTCGACGGTGCGCTCGATCATCGCCTGCACCGCCTTGGCCGGGTCGCCACCGCCGAGCTCGTCGACCTCGCCGGCGGCCAGGGGCAGGTCGGGGGTCAGGTAGCGGGCGAAGATCGCGGCGGCAGCCGCCTCACCGGGCCGCTCGATCTTGATCTTCACGTCCAGGCGGCCCGGGCGCAGGATCGCCGGGTCGATCAGGTCCTCGCGGTTCGAGGCTCCGATGACGATCACGTTGCGCAAGGACTCGACGCCGTCGATCTCGGCCAGCAGTTGGGGCACGATCGTGGACTCCATGTCGGAGCTGATGCCGGTCCCGCGGGTCCGGAACATCGAGTCCATCTCGTCGAAGAACACGATCACGGGCCAGCCCTCCTCGGACTTCTCCCGGGCCCGCTGGAACACCAGGCGGATCTGGCGCTCGGTCTCACCCACGTACTTGTTGAGCAGCTCGGGGCCCTTGATGTTCAAGAAGTACGAGCGCGCCGTCTCGGTTCCACTCACCGCGGCCACCTTCTTGGCCAAGCTGTTGGCCACGGCCTTGGCGATGAGCGTCTTGCCACAGCCCGGGGGCCCGTAGAGCAGGATGCCCTTGGGGGCGGGGAGCCGGTGCTCGGCGAAGAGCTCCTGGTGGAGGAAGGGCAGCTCGACCGCGTCGGCGATCTGCTCTATCTGGTCGTCGAGGCCGCCGATGTCGTCGTAGCCGATGTCGGGCACCTCTTCGAGGACGAGCTCTTCGACCTCGGGGCGCGGGAGCTTCTCGAGCAGCAGTCCCGAGTGGGGCTCCATGAGCAGCGAGTCGCCGGCCCGCAGCACCTCGCCCGCCAGGCGGTCGGCCACGTCACAGACCCGCTCGTCGTCGGCGCGGCCCACGACGAGAGCGCGATCGGCGCCGAGCAGCTCCTTGAGGGTGACCACCTCGCCGGTCAGGTCGTGGCCTCGGGCGGCCACCACGTTCAAGCTGTCGTTCAGGACGACCTCGGCCCCCTGCGCGACCTGGATGTCCTCGAGGGCCGGGTGCAGTGCCACACGCACCTTGCGGCCACCGCTGAAGACGTCAGCGGTCCCGTCGTCGTTGCGGGCGAGGAACGTGCCATAGGCCGACGGAGGTTGGGACAGCTTGTCGACCTCGTCGCGCAGGGCTCCGATGTGCTCTCGCGCTTCGCGCAGGGTGTAGGTCAGCTTCTCGTTCTGGGCGACCGCCTGGGAGAGCTGGCCCTTCGTCTCGAGCAAGCGCTCCTCGAGGGTGCGTACCCGCTTGGGCGCGTCGGCGAGGCGGCGGCGCAGCAGGCCGACCTCCTCCTCGAGGGCCTCCACCTGCTCTCGCAGCTCGTTCGCCTCGGTGCGCTCGGACTCGTCGACGGGGACCACCTCCCGGGCATGGGGACCCGCGGCGGACCCTACACCGGGCACCTCCGCGGCCCGGGGCGGCACGCACAGGTTTCCCTCGTGGTTGCCGTGTTTATTCTCGGTCGCGCTAGCATCACGTCACAAGCCGAACCCCCTGGGAGTGAGCAACGATGAAGGTCTGGATCGACCAGGATCTCTGCACCGGCGACGGGCTGTGCGAGGAGATCGCCCCCGACGTGTTCACGCTGCTCGACGACGGCCTCGCCTACGTCAAAGAGGGCGCCAAGGTGTTGTCGGATCCCGGCGGCGCGGAAGGTCTGGCTCCTGTGCCCGGGGGTCAGGAAGAGGCGGTGATCGAGGCCGCCGAGGAGTGCCCGGGGGAGTGCATCTTCATCGAGGTCGAGTAGGGCTCCTGCTCTCGGAGGGCCCCCACCCGGCCCCGCATCGGTCCCGGGTCGTCGCTCCTGGCCAGTAGGGTTCCCCGGTGCTCAGCGCCACACGATCCCGCCGGGGACGGCCCCCATGGCCACCGCGACCCCCCGACGCGGCCATGCTGACCGGCTGGCGCGCCTGCGTCGGCTCCTCGGCCTGCCTGCCGCCGCGCTCGGTGCGGTGGGCGGCGTCGTCGGACCCGACGCCCGACAGAGCCTCGTCGCCCTCGCGCTGAACAGCTCGACGAGCATCGGCGCCGGCGCGGTGCTGGGCTCGCTCACCGGCACCTTCGAGACTCATCCCGGGCTCCTGGTGCTGGTGCCCGCCGCCATCGGGCTCCGGGGCAACGTATTCGGTTCGTTCGGGAACCGGGTGAGCACCGCCATCCACGTGGGTGAGCTACGCGCCAGCCGCCGCGCTTCGTCGGTGCTCGGCCAGAACGTCCTGGCCGCCTCGGCGCTGACGGTGCTCATGTCGGCAGCGCTGGCGCTGGTCACGGTGGGCGTGGCGGGCGCGCTCGGTGTCGGGCCGACCATGGGGTTCGCCGACCTGGCCGTGGTGTCGGTGGCCGGCGGGGTCGTGGCGTCCATCCCGGTGCTGGCTGCCACCCTCGGCCTCGCCGCCGGCGCAGCGCGCTTCGGTTGGGACCTCGACAACGTGACCGCTCCCCTGGTCTCGACGCTGGGCGATGTGCTCACCCTGCCCGCTCTGTGGTTGGCCACCTCCGCGGTGGACCGGGGCTGGTTCAGCACCGCCCTGGCGGTGGTCCTGGTGGCGTCGGCGGCGGCGGTCGGGCTCGGAGCGGTGCGCTCCCAGCTGCCGCTGCTGCGGCGCATCGTGGCCCAGTCGCTGCCGGTCCTGGCAGGTGCCGCCATCGTGTCGACCCTTGCCGGCGTGGTCCTCGAGCGCCGGCTGGAAGCGTTCTCAGGGCTGCCCGCGCTGCTCATCCTCGTGCCGGCCCAACTTTCCAGCGCCGGCGCCCTGGGCGGCATCTTGTCGGGACGGCTCTCGAGCAAGCTCCTGCTGGGTCTCGCCCAGCCGGCCGCGATGCCCTCGCCCGCGGCGCGCGCCGACCTGGTGCTGGTCGCCGCTGTCGGGGTGCCCACCTACGTCGTCAACGGCCTCGCGGCCCACGTCGTGGCCGGCTGGCTCGGCCAGGCGTCGCCGGGCCCGGCCCAGATGGTCGGGGCATCGCTGCTGGGAGGGGCTGCCGCCCTGGCGGTCGTCATCGTCATCGCCTACTACGGCACGGTCGCGGCGGTGCGGGTGGGCGTGGACCCGGACAGCTACGGGATCCCGGTGGTCAGCTCCACGGTCGACCTCGTCGGGGCTCTGACCCTCGTCGCGGCCATCGCCCTGCTCGGGATCGTCTGAGCCACCGGCGGAGGCCGGCTCGTCAGGTCAAGCACCCGCCCGTATCCACGGCGCCTGCGAGCGGTCCGGCCAGAACCGCGCGGACCTCGGCCGTCTCGAGAGCGTAGGCGACTCCCGGTCGGTCCGGAGCGATGGCGAACGCGAGGCCCAGCACACGGCCGCCCGGGTCAACCAGTGCGCCGCCGGAATCGCCGGGGGCGAGCGAAGCCGCCAGGACCAGCACCTCGCGCTCGGTGCGGGCCCGGTCGTAGATGTCCCGTCCCGTTGCGCGCACCTCGTCACCGATCTCGAACGGCGCCGGGCGCAGCGGCCCCCCGCCCGGGTGACCGAACACCGCCCCGATCTGGCCGATCGAACCGTCGAGCAGCTCCAGCGGCACCAGGTCCAGCCCTGGCGCGAGCAGCACGGCGACGTCGCGCGCCGGGTCGAAGGCCACGATGGTCGCCCCGACCTCGGAGCCGTCGAGGCGTTGCACGATGGTCGATCGCTCCCCCGCCACCACGTGGGCGTTGGTGACGACCAGATCGGGTCCCACCACCACGCCCGAACCCTCTTGGGTCCGCCGGCACGCCGTGCCGGAGACCTTCACCGTGGACGCAGCGGCCCGAGCCTGGACCTCTGCACTTAGGCCGCTCGCCGCCGGCGGAGGCCCGAGCTCGGGCGTCCGACGCAGCGCCTCGAACACCTGTGGGAACTGGTCGCCGCCTACCAGGCGCCGAAGCGCTGCCAGGGTGTCGGGAGGATCCGGGAACCGACGATCCACGAAGCGGGCCAGGGCCGAGTCCCGGGTCTGCTCGGCCATGGTGCCCTGAACGTCGGCCATGATCGGCAGGAGCAACCAGACCAGGGCGAGCACGCCGAGCAGGCCCAGCGCCGATCCGGCGCCCTGGTCGACGCGGCGGGCGCGCCCAGCCGGGATGGCCACGTGGAGGCGGCCGCCGATCAGCAACCCCGCCGCCTGGCCCACCAACGCCGCCGCCGAGACGGTCCCCATCGCCACCGCGAGCAGCGTGAGCGGCGAGGCCCCGTCGATCCCCTCGAGAAGGCCGGGCAGGGCCCATGCCGCGGCGGCCATGCCCAGCGCTGTGCCGACCCAGGAGCTGAGCCGCGCGACGAAGCCGATGTGGTAGCCGCCGATCGCGGCGCTGATCATCACCAGGACGAGCACCACGTCGAGACCGTTCACCGCGGAGCCTGCTCAACCGGTGCGCGACAGCAGCCGGGCGTGGGTCAAGAACCCGGTGTGGGCGACCATCCGGTGGTCGGGGCGCACCGACTGGCCCTCGATGTGCCAACCCCGCTGGAGGACCTCAACGGTCGCGGCCATCCCGAAGCGCGACGACGCCAGCCGCTCGCGCAGCTGCGCCGCCTGCACGATCGTGGGGGTGTAGGCCACGATCAGACCCCCCGGACTGAGCGCGGTCTCGGCGTGGGGCACCACCTGCCACGGCTCGGGCAGGTCGAGCACGACGCTGTCCAGGTCGACCTCGTCGATGCCCTCGTAGCAGTCGCGCTCGTGCACCACGTAGCGCGCCAGGACCGCCTCGCCCAGCAGCCCGACCACGTTCTTGACCGCCCGCGCGGCGAAGTCGGCCCTCAGCTCGTAGCCCACCACCGACGCGCCGGCCCGAAGCAGGGTCATCGACAGAGCACCCGATCCCACGCCGGACTCGAGCACCCTGGCTCCGGGGAAGACGTCCGCCAGCATGAGCAGCGGGCCCAGGTCCTTCGGGTAGATCACCTGCGCCCCGCGTGGCATCTCCAGCACGTAGTCGCTCAGCGTCGGGCGCAGGGCGAGGTAGCCCACGCCGTGGCTGGAGCGGTGGGTCGTCCCCTCCAGCGCGCCGATGAGCGCGTCGTGGTGGACCACGCCGGCGTGCGAGTGGAACTGACCGCCCGGCGAGAGCGTGACCATGTAGCGGCGGTGCTTGTGGTCCACCAGGAGCACCTGGTCACCCGCGGCGAGGGCTGCTCTCATCGCCTGGTCTCCGACAGCTGCACCGGCGTGACCCGCTGCGCCAGCCGGCAGAAGGCGCACACCTCGCCGGTCGTGGGCGACCCGCACTCGATGCACGGCCGCAACGCCTCGCGCTCGGCGGCCGAATCGGGCGCGAAGCGCTCAGCGGCCCGATCGAGGAAACCGAAGTAGAACCCGTGCTTGGTGCCCGGGGAACGTGCCTCGATGGCGTTCAACGCGTCCTTGTAGCCCAGGTGCCGGTTCCCCTCGGCCATCGGGCACTCCTCCACCAGGTAGTCGATCCGGCGCAGCACGCAGTAGGCGGCGGTCTCTCGTTCGCCGAGGCGCACCAGGGGCTTCACCTTGCGACAGAACCCGTCCCGCGCGGGAAGCACCGGTAGCTGCCGCCCGAGGTAGTCGCCCTGCCAGCGCAAGACGTTGCCGAGCAGCACGGCGGCCTCGTCGTCGAGGTTGTGGCCGGTGGCGAGAGCGTCGTAGCCGCGCTGGCGCGCCGTCGTGTCGAACACGTGCCGCTTCGACAGCCCGCACGCCGAGCAGGGAGCCCGGCGCGCGGCCTGCGAAGCCTCGGGGATCCCGAAGCCGTGCTCGGCCGGAAGGTCGACCTCGATCAGCTCCAGGCCCCGCCCGCTCGCGAAGGCTCGTGCCGCGCCCGCCGACCCGTCGCTGTAGTCGCCGATCCCCAGGCCCACGTACAGCCCATCCGCGCGGTACCCGAGCCTCGACGAGCAGGTCCCAAAGCGCCAGGGAGTCCTTGCCTCCCGACACCGCCACCAGCACCCGGTCGCCAGGTTGAAGCATGTCGTGCTCGGAGATGGCACGTGCCACCTGGTCGCGGCACATGCGCAGGAAGTGCGCCTCGCAGAGCTTGGCGTTCTGGCGGCGAACGTCGATCACCGCCGGCTGCTTGCAGACAGTGCACTTCACGTCGGTCCTCCCGACCCGTCCTCAGCCGCCCGAGATGACCGGGCGGATCTCGACCACGTCGTCGTCGTCGAGCAGCGCGTCGCCGGGCACGAGGGTGTCGCCGCGGATGACCAGCACGGTCTCGCGCTCGACGGCCAGGTCTCGCAGGAGGACATCCACCCGCAGCGGTCCCTCGACGCTCAGCTCGCGGCGCGGATTGCGCATGAGCACCCTCATCGCGTGGGCGGGAGGTGGCGCACGAGCATCGACTCGCCGGGCGCCAGCTCCTCGCGCAGCACCCGGCGCTCCTGGCGGGTGGCGATCCGGCGCAGCAGCCCGGCGCCCACCAGCGCTGCAGCGAAGGGGCCCCACCGTCGCCCGCCGGGTCCGAAGGCTCGGGCCAGCGCGTACCGGCGCGCCCAGCTCAGCACGCTAGAACCGCCGGATCTCGACGAACGTGCGCCGGCGGCGCCCGCGGCGGGATCCGAGCAGGAACGCGACCGCGAGCGCACCGACGACGACGGCCACGCCCACAGCCACCAGGGCCGGACGAGCCGAATCGGCTGACTGGGCCACGTCGCCACGCAGCTGGCGCAGCTTTCCCTCTATGTCGTCCCGGGTGACGACGTCGACGCCGACGGACCCGCCGGCCGCCGCGCTCACAGCCCTGGCCCCGCTCGACGCGAGATGCGGGTCAACGCGAGACCGGCCACGCCCGCGCCGGCGACCAGCACGGCCACGTAGGGCAACCACGACAGGTTGCCGGTGAAGGTCGAGCCGGTCTCGGTCTGCAGTGCCCGGAGCGCGGCCAGCACCAGAGCGACAACCCCGATCCCCAGGCACAGGGCTCCGGCGACGCCGTAGGCGACGAAGCGGCCGAGGCCCCGGAGCGGATCGACCGTCTGCTGGCGGGCGTAGGTGACGGTGAGTTGCCACAACTCGCCGACCACCGTGCCCAGGCCCTCTGGACGCCCCGAAGATGCCGGCGGGGCGCCCCGGGAGGAAGTGCTGTCGGTCAGATCGGCTGAGGAAGGCACGGCCGGATCAGGCTAGCCCTCCCGGATCGCCGCCTCGAACAGCTCGACCTGGGCTTCCAGCGCCGCCACCAGCCCCCGCGCCCGCGACTCGGGATCAGGCGCGCCCAAGAGGCAGTGGCGGTCCCACGTCGCGATGGGGGCCGCCGCGAGGACCCCGTAGCCAGCCTGCACAGGTTCGGGGTCGAGCGAGACGGTGGCCGGGGGCGCCGCCACACCGAGCCTCGGCGAGCAGGGCCAGCGACCGTCGCAGCAAGGCGACCGCTTCACCGAGCAGTTGGTCGTACCGCGGCCCGGGGGGCGGGTCCGGCCAGGGCTCCACCAGCGCCTCGGGGTACGGAGCGTCCTCGAGCCATCGCGTCACCCGCAATCGCTGCTCTCCCACCACCGCCACGGCGAGGATCCCGCCACTGCCCACCGCCTCGGCGCGCTCGATGCGGGCGAGGGTCCCGATCGCGCTGCGCACATCGCCACCGCCGACCTCGCTGCCACGCTCGATCAGCACCACCCCGAAGCGGCCGTCGCCGTCGAGGCAGTCGGCCACGAGCGCCAGGTAGCGGGGTTCGAACACCCGCAGCAGGAGAGGCGCTCCCGGCACCAGCACGGTGCCGAGCGGGAACATCGGGCGGCCCGGTCCGATCATCGGACGACCCGGGCGGGCGCCGGGCCCACCGCAGCGGCATCGACCCGGCTCGGATACGACGCCAGGATCGCCGCCAGCAGACCCTGGGACCCGGCGGGGTCGGCCGGCAACGGCGCGCCCGGCGAGGCATTCGCTAGGTAGGCGAACACTAGTGGTCCCGCCTTCCCGTCTAGCACCCCGGCCAGAGCGGTGACGCCCGCCAACGATCCCGTCTTGGCGCGGAGTCGACCCTGCAGCGGGGTGCCGACGTAGCGCCCGGCGAGGGTCCCTCGCTCACCGGCCACTGCCAGCGCTCCCACCAGTGTGGGTCCGTGACGGGGGTCGCCGAGCAGTCCTACCAGCGTCTCGCACGTCGAGCGGTTCCCGGGTGCGAGGCCCGAACCGTCCAGGACCACCGCCTCGGGTCCGAGCTTGGACCGTACGACGCGCTCGAGCACCGTGAGCCCAGCGGCGGTAGAGCCGAACCCGCCCTCGCCGGGGCCCGAGCCCACCGCCTCGAGCATCAGCTCGGCGGTCTGGTTGTCGCTCTCGGCGAGCATCTCCCCCACGATCTCGCGCAGCGGCGCCGACTCCAGCCGCGCCAGCTCCGTGGCTCCGGCCGGAGCCGCTCCCGAGCGGGGCAGCCCCACGATCTCGACGCCGCGAGATGCCAGCAGGCCCGTCATGACCCACGCCGCCGACGCCGCCGGGTCGATGGCCGGCTCCAGCGGGCGCAGCTGTCCGGGGACCGGGTAGCGGACGTAGCCGTCGTTGACGCTGAGCGCGGAAAGAGGGCCCGACTGTCGCTGAGCGGCGTAGCGCTGGGGCCAGACGTCCAGGAAGCGGGTCCGGTCGTATCGGCTGTCATCGCCGACCACCGTCCCCTCGATGCGGTGCACACCGGCCGCGACCACGGCGTCGGCCAACCGGGCCAGGTCGGTGAAGAGCTGAGGCTGGCGGCTGAAGCGGGCCATGTAGTCGGCGCTGGCCAGCAGCGGATCGCCTCCGCCGACCAGGAACAGGTCGCCGGCGAGGACTCCGCCCGATGGCACCGCAGTGGCGCGCGCGGTGGTCGCGAACCGGTGCTCGGAGCCGAGCACTGCCAGCGCCGCCGTGGCGGTCACCAGCTTCTGGGTCGACGCGGGCACCAGCGCCAGCCGGGGGTTGTGCTCGTAGACTGTGGCGCCCGACGGGTCGCGCACGACCAGGCAGCTGTCGGGGGGCGAGGCAGCCATCCACTTGTCGAGGTCGCCTGCTAGTCGCCGCGCCGCGACAGGCTCGGTCAACCAGCCTGGAGCGCGCCGCACGGACAGCACCGGCGTGGCCAGCACCGCGGAACCGTCCGCATCCCCGGCCGCCGGCGTGCGCCTGGCCGCGGCCTCGACACCCGCCGCTCCCAGCGCCGCGGCCAGCGCCACCGCTGCGAGGCACCATCCCAGCGCGCGGCCCCGTGGGGCGGACCGGCGCCCCGGTGCGCGCCGGCCGCCGGTGCCGCCGCTCTCAGCGGCCACGGGCCCCACGGTGTCGGGCGTCGCGCCAGAGCAGGTCGAGGGCGGCCACGGCCCGTTCGGCCGAGGGATAGCAGAGGCGCCCCGCCGCTCGCAGCGCGGCAGGCCCGGCATTGCCTGGATCGGTCACCGCAAGCTCGGTCGCCGACAGGACCGGCTTGCCGTGACGGATCGAAGCCTTCGCCGCGGCCTCGGCGAAGCGCGCGTCCTGCCGCTCGTGGTAGGCGACGATGCGTTCCAGCCCGTGGTCGGGGAAGAAGGGTCCCTCGCGGAACATCCTCGCCTGGTTGGACTGGATGCCCAGGCCGAGGTGGATCACGGCGTCGACGTCGACGTGGCCGGTCACCAGATCCAGGATCTCCGGGACGGTGTCACGCGTCTCGCCGCCGGCGAGGTCGACGGGGTTGGCTCCGCTCCAGCGCGGCGGAAGGCGCTCGTCGAGCGCGATCTTCAGATCGTGGGGCAGCGGAACGAGGCTGAGGGTGGAGCCGGCCAGGGCGTCGGCGGCCACCACCCCCCATCCCCCGGCGGTGGTGACCACCGCCACCCTCGGCCCTCGGGGCCGTGGCTGGGTGGCCAGGGTGGCGGCAGCTTCGAAGGCGGCCTCGACCGAGACCGCCCTCAGGACTCCCGCCTGGCGGCACACGCCCTCGAACACCCGGTCGTCGGTGGCCAGCGAGCCCGTGTGGCTGGCCGCCGCGCGCTGTCCTGCCTCGGAGGACCCGCCCTTGACCAGGACCACCGGGATCCGCTCGGTCACCGCCCGGATCCGCTCGAAGAAGGCCCTCCCGTCGCCAACTCCCTCCACGTAGGCCAGGGCCACCGATGTGGCCGGGTCCCGTGCGAAGTACTCGAGCACGTCGATCACCTCGACCGATGCGGCGTTGCCCGCCGACAGCGCCCGGCTGATCCCCACGCCGGTGCGGCGGGAGTGGTTCAAGAAGGCCGACACCAGGTTCCCGGACTGGCTCGCCACCCCGATCGAGCCCGCCGGTGGGTACGGCGCGACGATCTGCGCGCACAGCGACGCCGGCGTGGAGACCAGGCCCTGCCCGTTCGGGCCGGCCACGAGCATCCCGAGCCTCGGCGGCCAGAGCTGCCAGCTCCTCCTGGCGGCGGGCGCCCTCGGGACCCGACTCCGCGTAGCCGGCCGAGGTCACGAACGCCGCGCCCACCCCCTTGGCGGCGCACGCTCGCAGCAGGTCGGTGTTCAGCTCCGCCGGAGTGCACACCAGGACCAGGTCGATGTCGCCGTCGGGCAGCTCGCCCACGTCGCGCGCACAGCTCACGCCCAGCACCTCGGAGCCGTCGCGGTTCGTGGCGAAGATCCGACCTCGGTACCCGCAGGCGATCAGGTTGTGCAGGCTCACGAAGCCGAACTTGCCCGGGTGGGTCGAAGCCCCGGCGACGAGCACCCCCCTGGGGTCGAACAGGGCGTCGAACCCGGCACGACGCTGCGGGTGGTCGGGGTGGAGGCTCAACTCAGCTCCACCAGGGCGTCGGCCGGCACCGCACGACCGTCCACCACGATCAGGGGGTTGATGTCGGCCGACACGAGGGAGGGCTCCGCGGCGGCGGCTCGCGAGAGCGCCAGCAGGATCGCCCCCAACGAATCACGGTCCACGGCCGGTTCGCCCCTGATCGGGCCGAGCAGAGCCCGCGAGCGCAGATCCCCGATCATCTCGGCGGCGTCGCGCTCGTCGAGGGGCACCAGGCGGAAGGCCACGTCGGCGACAGCCTCCGCGAGCACGCCACCGATCCCGACCATCACCGCGGGGCCGAACTGCGGGTCCTGCAGCACCCCGGCAATGAGCTCCCGGCGACCCTCGAGGAAGGCGGCCACCAGCAGCTCGACCTTCCCGTCCTCGGGCCTGGCCGCCCCGAGGAGCTCCTCGGCGGCCCTCGCCACGGCCGAAGAGTCGCGCAAGCGAAGTCGAACCAGTCCGCGATCGCTCTTGTGGGCGAGCCGCGCGCCCACCAGCTTGAGCGCGACCGGACCGCCGAGGGTCTCTGCGGCCCGCACCGCGCCGGGCGGGTCGCTCACGACGATCTCATCGGGGAAGGCGATCCCGTACCGGCCCAGGAAGGCCTTCGAGTCGTGCTCGGACAGGGTCCCCACGGTCGTCTAGGGCTCGAGCGCGGCGCGGAAGAAGTCGCGGATGTGCGCGAGCCTGGCGTCGAGCAGCGCCGGCTCCATCGGGTCGCGCGCCAGGACCCCCCTCAGGAACGGCTGATCGCTGAAGTAGCCGAGGATGGCGCCGATGCCGGTGATGATCAGCTGTGCAGGGTCGTGGCGACGGAAGCGCCCAGCATCCATCTCGCGCTCGAAGTAGCCGACCGCACGGTCGAAGAACGGCTTGAGCACGACACCCAGGTCGATCCCGAGGTGGCCCTGCATGTCGAGCGCCTCGCGGCGCATTATCCGCACGAAGTCGGGGTTCTCCCGGAAGAACTCCCAGGCGGCGGTGACGACGTGGTCCGCCTTGGTCCATCCCTCGGCGGTCTCCTCGTCGACGGCGCGCTCGACGCGGGCCATCCAGTCCGACAACGAGCTTCTCGAAGATCTCCCGGTAGATCGCTTCCTTGGATGCGAAGTGGTACAGCAGGCTGGGCCGGCGGATGCCCACGCCGGCGGCGATGTCGTTGAGCGAGGTGCCGTCGAAGCCCCGCTCGGCGAAGCAGCGCGACGCCTCGGCCAAGATGGCAGCGCGAGTCGAGACCGGGACCTCGTCGGGCGCCGCCACCCCCGCGAAGTCGCCCACACGGCCACGGTAGCGGCGACACCCCCCTAGTGTTCGCCTTCGTGCAGATCGTCGCCGCCCTGTTCCTCGACGCCATCGACGTCGTGCCCCCAGCGCACCAGGGCGGACCCACCCGCCTCAACCTGACCGGCGTGCACTTCTCCACCGAGGCCCCCGCCCGGGGCCCGCTGCAGGTCGCGCCTCACCTGGTGGTCATAGTTCGCTGCGCGTCCGACGAACCCGGCCAGGGGGCGCTCGAGGTGGAGTTCCAGCGCGACGGCGAGCGCCTCGCCCGCAACGCCCAGCCGCTGACCGTCGAGCCCGGCCGCTTCTCCTACCGCCTCGTGCGCACCGAGCTGGAGGTGGAGGCTCCGACCGCGCTCGAGGCCCACTGCCGCATCGATGCCGGGCCCGCGGTGGTGGTCCCCTACTCGATCCTGGCCCCGTAGCGTCACTTGTAGGGTGGCGGGGTGCCGGCCCCCGATCCCGATCTCGAGAGCCGCGCCATAGCCACCATCCGCGGCCTGGCCATGGACGCGCCGCACGCCGCCCGGTCCGGCCACCAGGGCACCGCCATGGCGTTGGCGCCGCTGGCCCATGTGCTGTGGACCCGGGTGATGCGCTACGACGCGTCCGAGCCTCGCTGGCCCGACCGCGACCGCTTCGTGCTGTCGGCGGGCCACGCCAGCATCCTGCTCTACTCGATGCTGCACCTGACCGGCTACGACCTCGGCCTCGAGGACCTGCGCGACTTCCGCCAGTGGGCCAGCCGGACCCCGGGGCACCCCGAGGTGCACCACACAGAAGGGGTCGAGGTCACCACCGGCCCGCTCGGGCAGGGGCTGGCCAACGCCGTGGGGATGGCCATCGCGGAGCGCCTGACCAGGTCCCGGTTCGGGCCCGAGGTCTGCGACCACCGCATCTGGTGCATCGCCGGCGACGGCGATCTCAGCGAGGGCCTGTCGCACGAGGCGGCCAGCCTGGCCGGCCACCTGGGCCTGGGCCGCCTGGTGGTGGTCTACGACGACAACCACGTCTCGATCGACGGACCGACCGAGCTGGCGCTGTCGGACTCCGCCGGGGCGCGCTTCGCGGCCTACGGCTGGCACGTGCAGGAGCTGGGCGAGGTCGGCGAGGACCTCGACGCCATCGAGACCGCGCTGGAGGCCGCCGCGGCGGTGCAGGACCGCCCCTCGCTGGTGGTGCTGCGCACCCACATCGCCTTCCCGTCCCCGGACCACACCGACGACCCCGAAGCCCATGGCTATGCGCTCTTCGACGAGGCCATCGCCGCCACCAAGGCCGTGCTGGGCCTACCCACGGACCAGGCGTTCACCGTGGCCGACGAGGTGCTCGAGCTCTACCGCGTGGCGGGGCGGCGCGGTAGGGCGGTCCGGGAGGCGTGGGAGGCCCGGGCGCGCGATCACCTGCGCGACGGCCCGGAGCTGCAGGCCGCCTGGGATGCCACGGGCCTGCCGGGATGGGCGGACGCGCTGCCCAGCTGGGAGCCGGGAACCTCGGTGGCGACCCGCAAGGCGAGCGGCGCCTGCCTCGGGGCGCTCGCCGACGTGGTGCCCGGGCTGGTCGCCGGTGGTGCCGACCTGACCGGCAACACCGGCACGGTGCTGGGCGGACACGGCGTCCAGTCGGCCGCCGAACCCGCGGGGCGCCAGATCCACTTCGGCGTGCGGGAGCACGCTATGGCCGCCACCATGACCGGGATGGCCCTCCACGGCGGGGTCATACCCGTCGGGGGCACCTTCCTGGTGTTCTCCGACTATGCCCGCGGCGCGATCCGCCTCGCCGCCCTGTCGGGCGCCAAGGTGGTCTACAGCTTCACGCACGACTCGTTGGGGGTGGGCGAGGACGGTCCGACCCACCAACCCGTCGAGCAGCTCATGTCCCTGCGGGCGGTCCCCGGGCTGCAGGTGATCCGCCCGGCCGACGCCAACGAGACCGCCTCGGCCTGGCGCCTCGCCCTGGCCAGCGACTGCCCCACGGCGCTGATCCTGTCGCGCCAGGACCTCCCCGTGCTGGAGGGCACGGCCACGGCGGACGTGTCCGACGGCGCCTACGTGCTGCGCGACGTGGCCGCAGCCGACGTGGTGCTCGTCGCCACCGGCAGCGAGGTCTCGCTGTGCAGCACCGCTGCGGGCCTGCTCGCCCAGCGTGGCGTCTCGGCGCGCGTCGTGTCGATGCCGTGCTGGGAGCGGTTCGCGGCACGGTCGGAGGGAGCTCAGGACCTCGTGCTGCCCCCGGAGGTGCCGACCCTGGCCGTGGAGGCGGGCACGACGCTGGGGTGGGAGCGCTGGGCCGACGACGTCATCGGCGTCGATCGCTTCGGCGCCTCCGCGCCCGGGGAGCGGGTCCTGGCCGAGTACGGGTTCACCCCCGAGCACGTGGCCGAGCGGGCAACCGCTCTGATCGACGACCTCCGGGAGGACGGCGCATGACCATGCTCGATCGGCTCCACCAGGAGCACGGCCAGAGCCCGTGGCTCGACAACCTCGCTCGCAGGGACCTGCTCAGCGGCGCCCTGGCCCAACGTGTGGCGACCGGGGTGAGGGGAGTCACGTCCAACCCGACGATCTTCGCCAAGGCGATCGGTGGAGGTGACGCCTACGACGAGCAGTTCGGCGACCTCGTCGCCGGAGGTTCCGATGTCGTGGACGCGTACTGGGACCTCGTCGCGACCGACATCGAGGATGCCCTGGCAGTGCTGGCCCCGGTGCACGCCGCCAGCGGCGGCGCCGACGGCTTCGTGTCGGTCGAGGTCGACCCGTCGCTGGCCCACGACGCCGCTGGCACCACCACAGCCGCTCGGAGCCTGGCCGAGAGGTTCTCGGCGCCCAACCTGTTGGTGAAGATCCCCGGCACCAGGGAGGGACTCGAGGCGATCGAGGCCGGAGTCGCCGCGGGCCGCTGCATCAACGTCACGCTGATCTTCTCCCTCGAGCGCTACGAGGAGGTGATGGAGGCATACCTGCGAGGCCTCGAGGCGCACCAGGGCGACCTGTCCGGCATCGCCGGCGTGGCCAGCTTCTTCGTGTCCCGGGTGGACACAGAGGTGGCGCGCCGGCTGGACGAGATCGGCACCCACGGCGCCGCGGCGCTCAGGGGTCGGGCTGCTGTCGCCCAGGCACAGCTCGCCTACCAGCGGTTCCTCGCCAGGTTCTCGGGCCCGCGCTGGGAGGCGTTGGCAGCACGCGGGGCGCGCGTCCAGCGTCCGCTGTGGGCCTCGACATCGGCCAAGGACCCGGCGCTGCCCGACACGCTCTACGTCGACTCGCTGATCGGGCCCGACACCGTCAACACGATGCCCGAGGCCACCATCGACGCGTTCGAGGACCACGGCAGGCTGTCACGCTCCATCGACGCCGACCCCGACGGGGCCGCCCGCGTCCTCGACGCCGTGTCCGAGGTCGGCGTCGACCTCGACGACGTCACCCGGGTGCTCGAGGACGAGGGCGTGGCCGCCTTCGCCCGGTCCTTCGACGAGCTGCATCGCGGCGCTCGGCGACAAGGCCTCGCGCCTGGCCGGGCGCGGATCTGGCAGGGCCTGAGTGATCGGCGAGATCGTCGTCGTCGACGACGTGAGCGCCGAGTTCGCCGAGCGCACCATCGAGGCGTTCCACTCCCGGCCCCACGACTCGTTCTCGTTGTCGCTCTCGGGCGGTGACACCGCTCGTCGCTGCTACGAACGCCTGGCGAGCGACAGCGGGAGCCAGATCGACTGGTGGAAGGTGGACCTGTACTGGGGCGACGAGCGCTGCGTGCCCGTCGACCACCCCGACTCGAACTACCGGCTGGCGCGCGAGGCCCTGCTCGAGCACGTCGGCGCGATGAACGCCCACTACCCCATGCGCTGCGAGGACGGGCCCGACGCCTACCAGCTGCGCCTGGGCGAGCTCGGCCGCTTCGACCTCGTCCACCTCGGGTTGGGCCACGACGGCCACACTGCCTCGCTGTTCCCGGGGTCGCCGGCGCTCGACGCCGACCCCGGCCGGCTCGTCACCACCAACGTGGACCCGACGGGGCGCAACCCGCATCAGCGCCTCACCCTCACCCTGGCCGGGATCGCGCGGGCTCGACTGGTGCTGGTCACCGTCTCCGGTGCCGAGAAGGCCGACGCGTTCGCACGGGTCCGCGCCGACGACCCCTCCTGCCCCGCCAGTGCGATTCGCGCCGACCGGGTGGTCTGGATCGTCGATCCCCCGGCTCTGGCCGGCTCCGCGTCGAGGTGACCTCACCCCGGCCGGCCGTCACGGCCCGGCGCGCCGTTAGGGTGCCGAGCATGGCCCGAGGCGCCGACCTGCTCGCCCTGCCCCTCGACGAGCTCACCGCCCGTGCCCGGCAGGTGCGCGACCAGGCTCACGGCAACCGCATCACCTACTCGCCCAAGGTGTTCATCCCGCTGACCATGCTGTGCCGCGACCGGTGCGGCTACTGCACCTTCGCCCGACCCCCGGCACGACTCGATGCCCCCTACCTGGCGCCCGAGCAGGTGCTGGCGCTCGCCGTCGCCGGCGCCCGCGCCGGCTGCCACGAGGCGTTGTTCACGCTCGGGGAGGCGCCAGAGGCCCGCTACCCGGCAGCAAGCGCCTGGCTCGCCGAGCACGGTCACGGCTCCACCGTCGACTACCTGGTGGCCATGGCGCGCCTGGTGCGCGAGGAGACCGGGCTGTTGCCGCACGCCAACGCCGGCGCTCTGGGAGCCGACGAGCTCACGGCGCTGCGCCGCGTGGCACCCAGCCAGGGGATGATGCTCGAGTCGCTCAACGCCGAGCTGGAATGCCACCGGGGAGCGCCCGACAAGGCACCCGAGCGCCGCCTGGCCACGCTCGAGGCGGCCGGCGCCCGAGGCATCGCCTTCACCACCGGGATCCTGGTCGGCATCGGAGAGAGCCGGGCCGACCGGCTGACGGCGCTGGAGGCCATCGCCGCCAGTCACCGACGTCACGGGCACGTGCAGGAGGTGATCGTGCAGAACTTCCTGCCCAAGGCCGGGACCGCCATGCACGCATCGCCGGCGTGCGGGAACGAGGACTTCGTCGAGGCCATCGCGCTGGCCCGGCTGGTCCTGCCCCCCGAGGTGCACGTCCAGGCACCCCCGAACCTGTCGGAGGACTTCGGGTCGCTGCTCGACGCCGGGATCGACGACTGGGGCGGCGTGTCACCCGTGACGGCCGACCACGTCAACCCGGAGCGCCCCTGGCCGGCCCTGCAGCGGCTTCGCACCGTCACGGAGTCCCGGGGCTTCACCTTGGCACCGCGCCTGACCGTGCACCCCCGCTGGGCTCTGGAGCCCGACCGTTGGCTCGACGAGGGCCTGCGCTTCGCCGTGATGGACCGCAGCGACGCCGAGGGTCTCGCTCGCGACGACCCCGGGGCGCTGTTCCCCGAGCGGATCGCCGCCGCCACAGAGGTCGGCTCCGGGGCCGAGGTCCTCGCGGTGGGGCGCCCGAGCACGACATGGTGCTCCGGCGGCTCGCATCGGCCGCCTCGGCTCGTCGCTGCGCCCGTCGATGGCACGGGGGCGCGCATGCACCTGCGACGGCGCCCGGACCGGGGCGCGGTGGCGGAGGTGCTCGACGGCGTGCTGGCCGGCCAGCAGGTCGACGAGGACCACATCGTCACCCTGTTCTCGGCCCGGGGCCCGGAGGTGGCGGCCGTGGCCGAGGTCGCCGACGAGCTGCGGCGCGCCACCGTCGGCGACACCGTCACCTACGTCGCCAACCGCAACATCAACTACACGAACGTGTGCACCTTCAAGTGCCGCTTCTGCGGGTTCTCGAAGGGCCCGCTCTCGCTCAACCTGCGGGGCACCCCCTACCTGCTGACCCTCGACGACATCGCCGAGCGCGTCGCGGAGGCCGCAGCGCTGGGAGCGACCGAGGTGTGCCTGCAGGGCGGCATCCATCCCAGCTTCGACGGCGAGTACTACCTCGACGTGACCCGCGCGGTCGCCGCCGCGGCTCCGGGCATCCACATCCACGGCTTCACCGCCCTGGAGGTCACCGAAGGTGCGAGGCGCCTGGGCGAACCGCTCGGCTCCTACCTGGCCCGGCTGCGAGAAGCGGGGTTGCGGACCCTGCCCGGTACGGCCGCCGAGATCCTCGACGACGAGGTCCGTGCCGTGCTGTGCCCCGACAAGATCGACACCGAGCAGTGGCTCGAGGCGCACCGCGTCGCCCACCAGGTGGGGCTGCGCTCCAACGTGACGATCATGTTCGGAGCGGTCGAGTCGCCCCGTTCCTGGGCACGCCACCTAGTGCGCACACGCGCCCTGCAGGCCGAGACCGGCGGGTTCACCGAGTTCGTGCCACTGCCGTTCGTCCACATGGCGGCACCGATCTACCTGCAGGGCCGGGCCCGTCGCGGGCCCACCTTCCGCGAGGCGCTGCTGATGCACGCAGTGGCTCGGATCGCCTACCGGGGCGTCATCGACAACATCCAGGTCTCGTGGGTGAAGATGGGCCCCGCCGGAGCGACCCAGGTGCTCAGCGCCGGCGCGAACGACCTGGGCGGCACCCTCATGGACGAGAACATCTCGCGAGCCGCCGGCGCCTCGCACGGCCAGGCCATGGACGAAGCAGGCTTCGAGGCCCTCGTCGCCCCGTTGGGTCGTCCGCTGCGCCGCCGCACGACGCTCTACACCGAGCCCCTACCCGTCTGAGCCGAGCTCAGATGGCGGCCAGGCCGGCTCGGCGGACCGCCTCGACCAGGTCGTCGGCCTGGAAGGGCTTGGTGAGGACCACCTCCCCGGCGAGGTCGGCGGGCGCATCCCGCGATGCGGACAGATCGGCGGTGAAGACCACCACCGGCACCGAGGCCGAGGCCGGGTCGGCCCGGATGCGCCTCAGCACCTCCCAGCCGTCGAGGCCCGGGAGACGGACGTCGAGCAGCACGACGTCGGCCGGAAGGCCCTCCCCGAACAGGGCCAGAGCGGCCTCTCCGGTGCCCACCTCCACCACGTCGTGGTCCGCCGCCCCCAGAACGACCCGGGCGATGAGCCGCACGTCGGGCTCGTCGTCGACCACCAGGACCTTGGGCAAGAGGTGACCTCCGGGTCTCGTGTGGGCTGGGACGCTACCGGTCGGGCGGCGACCATCGCACGTGCCAGGCTGGGCCCGATGGGCGATGACGACCTGCTCCGACTGCTCGACGAGGCCGGAGCGCAGGCGAACCGCGACGTGCTCGCCGACATCCTCCGCAGCGCCCTCGCCCTCGCCGGCGACGGCGCCGACCGGCTCGACCTGAAGATCACCGCGGCCGCGCTGGCCGAGATGCGAGCGGCGTTCAAGGTCTTCGCCCCATTCGCGTCCATCCCGAAGGTCACGATGTTCGGCTCGGCCCGCACCGGGCGCGAAGATCCGCTCTACGCGCAGGCGCGCCGCGTGGCTTCGGACCTCGCCGGCCAGGGCTGGATGGTCGTGACCGGCGCCGGGCCCGGGATCATGGCCGCCGGGACCGAGGGCGCCGGCTCCGGGAGGGCCCTGGGCGTGAGCATCCGCCTTCCCTTCGAGGAGGCTCCCAGCGACGTGTTCGGCGAGGGCCGCCTGGTGGCGATGAAGTACTTCTTCACC
>CAVPEW010000021.1:0-27552 GCA_963703565.1 uncultured Microthrixaceae bacterium
GGTGGACCTGAAGTGCAGTTCGCTATCGACCTCCTCCAGAAGATCGGACCGCAGTCCCAGGAGCGCGACCGCTACGTGTCCGCCTATCTCGTCTTCGTCGAAGCCTTGCGAGAGGCTCGGGGCTCTGGCGGACAAGACCACCCTCGGTTGCTCCTCGCTGAGGCCAACCTCGCGCGCGAGTTCGCGAAGTGGAATCAAGGTTCGCAGCGCCAGCTGGCGCGGGACGAGCGGCTTGCGATCTTCCGTGAGGCCGAGGCAGCGCTTCATGCCGCCCTCGATCTTCGGCCGGCGCCTCAGACTCGTCTGAACTTGTTCGTCGAGCTAGCCAGCAACCTGGGGTCGCAGCTTCATGAGGAGACTGACTCCGCGACCGTTGACGGGCGGGTCGTGCGGGACCTCGCTGCCCGTGTGCTCGACGCAGTCCAGCAGGCGCGCGTGCTTGACCCGACCAACTACTACCCCGTCGACGTCGTGGGGTGGGTGGCGCGAAGGGCTCTTGATCGAGGCGGACTCGACGATTCCGAACGGGTTCAGATCCTCGCCGACGCCGCCGCCTCGTTCGCCAGCGTTGATCGCGACCAACTCACTCCTCGGCAGATGGCGCAGTACGACAGCCGGAGCGCTGAGGTAGCTGAACTCCTAAACGATCCCGCTGCCGCCGAGGAGCACCTCGCCCGGTTGGAGGCGAACGGCGACCCATCTGCGTTCTACCTCTTGGCCCTTCGGCGGTCGGGCATCGGTACGGGACAAGTCACTCGGGAGTCCGCAGCACTGGCGTTGAATCTGCTTCGGAGCGCGTCGGCTGAAGTACGAGCGGACTGGAGGTGCGCTCGTCTCACCCTCGACCTGTTCTGGATCAACCTGACGGAGCAGCGGTTCTTGAGCGGACGAGGGCAGAGCCTGAGCCTCGCGCTCACCGATTGGGAGCAGGCGGTGGAGCTCGCGGGCCAGCTCGGGCCGCACGCAACGTTCGATGCGTACCGCTTCGACTTTCTCCGCGCTCTCGCTCTGTTCCATCTAGGACGCTTTCAGCAAGCAGATGCTGCCTTCACTGAACTGGACCGCGCGACGAGCGGGCTCGCGCAGCGCATACAGACCTCGTTCATCGAGTCGCAGCCTGACGGGTCACCGCGAGTCTTCACGGGTCAAGTGCAGAGCATCCGAGGGGACCAGAGCCGAGGCACCGTCTGGGTGGATCAGCTCGGGGTGGAGTTGCCCTTCGTGCCTCGTCGCTTCAACCAAGAGGAGGTGAACCGGGGGGAACCGTTGCCGGAGTTCGTGATCGAGTTCAACTTCCGTGGCCCGTATGCGTATCCGGCGCGGGCATCCCGGCCGAACAGGTCGCGCGAATCGCCATCGCGATGACGACACCTTCGGACGTCGGACGCCTCAGTCGCGTCGCAGCGGAGACTTGCGAGCGCGCCACTGGGCAACTGCTGACGGTGCCTGACACCGACGCATGGCCCCAGGAGGTCATTAGCGAAGATGCCTTTCGGCGTCTGGTCAGCAGCGCCTACGTGTGGCTCCACGAGGATTGGGCTCTCCACACGAGCTTCTTTCGGAACTCAGCTGCCGCTGCTGTCGGCCAGACGACTCACCAGCTCCGCTTGGCCGATGGAAACGTCACCGTTCTGCGTACCTCGCATGAGCACCGCCTCGACCCGTCCGTGCCACGCGACGCCAGAACACTGCGCGACGCGGCGAGCTGGATGCGCAACGGCTGCGGGTCAGAGCGCCCGACTACCGAGGCTGAGTGGCGACGCTGCGCTGACACGTTGCTAGGTGAGCTTGAGCGAGCGACACGCGAGTTCATCGGAATTGCACGGGCGCTCGAGGCAGACTCCGACCTCGCCGCTCAATGGGATGCTTGCTTTGCTGCCACCGAGATCGACCTGGTCGCCCTCCGCGAAGAGGTCGCCGGAGACCTGGGCCTGGTTGTTCGTGGTGGTGACGCGAACTACCTGGATCGGATGATCGACCGGAGATGGCAGCGCGCGGTCGGTCGAAGTTCCATCGCTACGCCAGAGCGCGCTCGCATCGTCGTGCTCCAAGAGCTAGTTGCATGGTCGACGCCTCCGCTGCCCGTCGCGTTGGATGAACTCCTCGACCGCCTGGACATCGAGCCCGGGCGACAGCTCCTTGGCGCAGTTCGGCTAGTGGCCGCAATCTCCGACGCGGCCGTGTACGAGGGACCCGACGAGTTGCTGAGGCTCGTTGAAGAGGTCTGGAGCAGGCTGCCAAGTCGCGCATAGGTGTCAGGGCTGCTAGAGGCGCGCCTACTCGTGCTCGTCATCCACGGAACCTCACCAGCTGCCTCGTCACGCTCCTCCGCGCCGGATCGCCAAGGACGATCGAACAACAGTTTCCCAAGGCGGTCGGCTGCGTCCTCGAGTGCGGGGATGGCGTGCATGTAGACGTCCTGCGTGAAGGACGTCGTCGCGTGGCCGAGCCGCTCAGAGATGACCTTGACTGGAATGCCCGGAGCGAGGCCCAGCGTGGCGTTCGTGTGCCGCAGATCGTGCAGGCGTATACGCGGGAGGTGGAGCTTCTTCACCGTCCGCTCGAAGGTCTGGGAGAAGTAGTCGGGGTGGATGGGACCGCCGTCCTCTCGGGTGAACACCAGGTCTCGGCCGAGCGACGGGCGGTGCTCAGGAGGCGGGTGGACCTTGCGGTACTCGGTCAGGAGCTTCACGGTCTCGTCGTCGAGCACCATGCTTCGTCGGCCGCGGACGGTCTTGGGCGTGCCCTCGGTGATCTTGTAGTTGACGGTGACGATCGTGTGGCCACGACAAGCCGACGCTTCGGGAGGTCGAGGTCGCTCCACCGGAGACCGAGGACTTCGCCCCGACGCATACCTGTCGCCGCTGCGAGTGTGTAGGCCACGGCGAGACGGTGGTCCTTGATGGCGGCGAAGAACTCCCGGACCTGCTCGGCGGTCCACGTCTTCATGTCGTTCTCGCCAGGACGAGGCTGGCGGGGCGCGTCGCCGGCGTCTGCGACGTTGCGGATCACGAGGTCCTTGCGCATGGCATCGCGGAGCGCCTTGTGCATGATGGCGTGAACGTTGCGGACACTCTTGCGCGCTGCGCCGGCAGCGAGCATGTCGGCGTAGAGGGCATCGAGGTGCTCGGGCCCGATGTTCTGGAGCCGGATGTGTGTCCGAGAGCGGGCTACTACAACATGGGCCTCCGGAGGCTTGCCCGGCACTTTCCGGAGTTGAGCGAGGCGAGGGTTTGGTGCGGTCGTCGCAGAACTTGGTCTTCAGCAGGACGACGACTGCTACGAGGAGTTCTGGGTCGATTCGCAGCACTACAAGCGATACAGCAACAAGGTCTTGCAGCGCATACGCGAAGCGCTCCCGAAGCTCGACGTCGATGCGGTGTGGGACCCATCGCCCGCGTCGGAAACGATGAGAGCGGCTCCTCTCTCCCGCGAGCTCCGTCTACAAGATGTGGAGGACCTCGATCGCCGGGTCGAGTTCCTGGACCATCTCAGTGACGACGTCTCGGTGACAGCGGTGGCGGTCCCGCTCGACACACAGCACTGCGATCCGCTCGCGGCGTGCCAGAGCCGCTAGGCGGTGGAGGGCCGGGCCGGCTTGGTCCTCGATGAGCTCGCGCATGCGGCGGCGACCCTCGATGCCATCCCCGGTCCGGAACGAGTCGCGGTTCTCGGGCGGGTTGCCGAGCTCGCGCTCGTGTACATAACTGATGCCAGCCTCCCCGAGCTTGGCGGCGAGGGACTTCTTCGAGAAGCCCGGCTTCCGGCTCGCGGCGTTGAGGCGAACGTCGACGAGACACGAGACCTGGGCGTCGGCGAGTCGACGAACGAACGAATCGGTGTCGAAGCCTTCGTAGCCGAGGCTGTAGATGCGGCCGGACACGGTGGAAGCGTGCTCCGGTAGCGGGAGCCTGTCCAACTGGTCGGTCACAGGCCGAGCACTCCTTGCTTGGCGCCGGCAGGCGGCCAGAAGACGCCCAAGACGAGGAAGCTGATCGGGTGCTGTTCCTGGTTCCCCACGAACAGCACGGTGTCCCGGCCTTCCCACAGGTCGACGCTGAAGCGCTGGATCACTCGGTCCTGCCAGTCGGTGAAGCGGCGCACGTGTCGCCAGAAGGCGAGGATCTCCCAGTCGACAATCGTGTGTTCGTGCCCGCGGCAGGACGGAGCGACGCACCGGTACTGGTACTGGAAACGCCACGGGACGACCTCGAACGGTGGCTTCTCGACCGAGGGGTCGTCGAACAGGCTGATGCGGGCGGCGGCGCCGGCAGCACGGGTGCGCCACCTCACGAGCTGGGCCTCGTCCCGCTGACTGATCCGGAGTGTCGGCGGCTCGACCGGGCGGACGACCGCCAGCGACGGCACACCGGGGCCGGAGCCCTTGCGGTTCGCCTCGACGAGCTCGCACATGGTGCGCTCGGGTAGCTGCTCAACGAGCGCGCTGCGCTGCGGCCAGCCGGCGTCGGTTCCCAACGCGTCGCCGCGGACGATGGTGCCGTGCAGCGGGCTCCACGTCTCCGGCCGACGATCCGCGCGCGGCGAGGTCACGTCGACGGTGACTACCTCGTACTCCTTGAACTTGCTGTCGTCGTTGAGGTCGCGGAACGGGACGGGGTGGAGGCGCACCCACTCGACCGGCTCGGTTTCGAGTCGGATGCCGGCGACGCACATCGTCTCATCGAGGTCGCGAGTCAGCACGGGTGCCGCCTTGACGAGGACGAGCACCTTCATCGTCGTCGAAGCCACGGGCATCAAGAATCCTCCGTCGGGTCGTCGTCGGGGTGGACCTCGTCATCGCCCTCACCGGCCGGGGGATCGAACAGGAGCTTGCCGAGTCGGTCGGCAGCGTCCTCCTCGAGCGCAGGGATGGCGTGCATGTAGACGTCCTGGGTGAAGGACGTCGTGGCGTGACCGAGGCGCTCTGAGATGACCTTCACGGGGATGCCGGCGGCGAGGCCGAGGGTGGCGTTCGTGTGTCGAAGGTCGTGCAGACGGATGCGCGGCAGGTGGAGCTTCTTCACCGTCCGCTCGAACGTCTGGGAGAAGTAGTCGGGGTGGATGGGCCGGCCGTCGTCTCGGGCGAACACCAGGTCACGACCGAGGGCTGTGCGGTGCTCGGTGGGCGGGTGGAGCTTGCGGTACTCGGTGAGGAGCTTCACGGTCTCGTCGTCGAGGACCATGCTCCGCCGCCCGCGGACGGTCTTCGGCGTGCCCTCGGTGATCTTGTAGTTGACCGACAAGATCGTGTGGGCGACGACGAGCCGGCGCGTGGCGAGCTCGAGGTCACCCCAGCGAAGGCCGAGCACTTCGCCGCGGCGCATGCCGGTCGCCGCGGCGAGCGTGTAGGCGGCGGCGAGGCGGTGGTCTTTGATTGCCGCGAAGAACTCCTTCACCTGCTCGGCTGTCCAGGTCTTCATCTCGTTCTCACCGGGCCGGGGCTGGCGTGGAGCGTCGGCGGCGTCGGCGACGTTGCGGATCACGAGGTCCTTTCGCATGGCGTCGCGGAGCGCCTTGTGAAGGATCGCATGCACGTTCCGGACGCTCTTGCGGGCGGCGCCCGCCGCGAGCATGTCGGCGTAGAGCGCGTCGAGGTGTTCGGGTCCGATGTTCTGCAGTCGGACGTGCCCGATCGCCGGGATGACGTGCAGGCGCACGGCCCGCTCGTAGGTGTCGAAGGTGCTCGGCTTGAGGGAAGCGCGTCGACTCGGTAGCCACCGATTGACGAGGAAGTCGGTCAGCGTGAGCTTGGACGGCTCGGTGAAGCGCCCCCCTTGGATGCTGGCGACGGTCGTCGTCAGGTACGCCTCCGCTTCCTTGCGTGTCGCAAAGCCACCTTTGGTGCGCTGCCGCAGACCATTGGCGGTGTCGACCTTCCAGTAGGCGGTCCAGGTTGAACCTCGCCGCTTGACGAAGCCGCGCTTGCTGGCCATCAGCAACCACGCCCCGCGTGATCGAACGTTGCGTGCACGACGCCCTGCCCTCCTGGCAGCGCCTCGGCGCTGCCGATCATGGAGAAGGGCCGTCGGGCCGAGCCGAGCTCAGGCCGCGGGGCCGTGGGCGTCGGTGTCGTCATCGTAGACGTGGTCCGGGTCGAGGAGACGGTGAAGAGCTGCGGTCGGAACCTTGAGGAGGCGACCGACGCGGATGACCGGGAGCGGGAACGTGTCGTCCTTGATGGCGCGGTAGCCAGTGGTGCGATCGATGCCGAGCAGGCGGAAGGCCTCCTCGGCGGACACGCACTGCGCGTCGCGCTTCGCAGTGGTGGCGCGCATCACGCGGCCTGCCGTGCCCATGTCGCCAGCTGTGCCTCGGCTCGGTTCCGCCGCTGGCGGAGGGTGGCCGCCGGGCAGCCGAGCTCGGCGGCGGTCGCCGTCGTCCTCGTGCCGCCGATGCGGTGGTCGATGATGAGGCGCGCTCCGGCCGGGCGGAGGTACCCGGCGCGCAATGCGCCGTCGATGAGGTCGAGCAGCTCGTCGGCGGGGTGGCAGGCGGGGTCGTCGACGGGCTCGTTGTCGATCTCCGTGCGCCGAACCTCGGAGCGGTCGCGGCGGGCGACCATGGCCTCGCGGCCGAGGGCGCGGCGGACCCAGCGGACCGTGCACGCCGCGGGTCGGAGCGTCTCGTGAGGGAACCGGACGATGCGGTCGAGCGCAGCGGTGACCGCGATCGACGCGGCTTCGTCGAAGGTCCAGATCCCGACGTAGGCGCCGGCCGCTCGTCGCAGCGCCGGCGTGACGAGCCAGAGCGCGGCGAGCTGGGCGTCGGGGTCGGACTTGGCGAGCCGGTAGATGGCGCGCTGGACGTCGTCGCGATGGTCGAGTTCGGCGCCCGCCCTGCTCATGGCCCGAGCGCCGGCGGCGAGGTCGTCGAGGCCGGCGTAGGGGCGGAGCGCCGGCTCGGCATGGTGCCAGCGGGTGAGGGTGTCGTGGCCGTCGCGGCCGGCAGCGAGCGCGCGCCACCGGCCGTCGATGGCGGTGAGGACGTCGGGCATACGGGCACCTCCTGGGTCGTGTGGCCGCCGCCGTGGCGGTACCAGGAGGTTCCGATGTGGCTCTATCCATATCGCTGACCATGGGGCCCGTTCGCGTGGTCAGATTCTCCGACGGTCAGGTCGGCCTGCGCTGCTGGCCGAGTGACCATCGCCGGACACGGCGCGAAGTCCCTGATCAGGGCGCTGACCACGCTGGTCGGTGCCGGCTGCGCCGAATCGCGGCAATGACGAGGTTTGTCGCCAGGGCGTTCGGGGTAGCGGCCGCGGGCCGAGTCCATTTGGCCTCTCGGTCTCGCGTCCGTTCGTGGCGCCTCAACCCGTCACGAATCTCGGTCCGGGAGGAGGGCCAGTGGCGAAGCAGAGGCTCGGCCCCCCAGACGTCGGGAGCAGCCGGATCCTGGCGGCCCAGGCTCGGGATGGTCGTGACGAAGTTGTCGCGATCGGCGTTCGGCTGTGGCCGTATCAGGGTGTGCTGCGAGTCGCGTGCGTTCTGGGTCTCGCCGCGGTCGTCTCGGTCGCCGTGCCCGGGTGCTCGAAGGACGAGTCGTCGGGGGACGCGGCGATGGGCACTGCGGTGACCACGAGCACTACGGCGGCGACCACCACCACGACCTCAGCCGAGGACGCGGTCCTCTCCGGCTACCGCTCGTTCTGGGCGGCGTACCTGCGCGCCGGGGACCCGATGAACCCGGAGCACCCCGATCTCGTGGCCACCGCGGTCAACCCCGAGCTCGAACAGGTGCAGCGTGCCTTCCTCGCGCGCCTGGCTGGGGGCGAGGTGATCCGCGGCAGCATCGAGAACAACCCGCGTCTCGATGGCGCTCCGACCGCCAACACCGCCACCGTCATCGACTGCGCCGTGGACAACTCCCGCGTGGTCAACGCCACGACGGGTGCCGAGCAGCCGGTGACCGGCGACAACCACCATCTCATGCGGGTCGAGATGTCCCATGTCGACGGCGTCTGGAAGGTGCGGACCGTCAACCGCGTCAGCGACGGGTGCACGCAATGAGACGAGTCACTGCGGCGCTGCTGCTCGCCGTCGTGGTGCTGTTGGCTCCGTCGCCGGCCGCCGCCGACGGAGGCGGTATGGGTGACAGCTGGCTGGATTCATCATCGGGCGACATCGGTGCCGAAGCAGCGACCCCGGCACGGGCACTCGGCGCCGGTGGTTTCGGAGGTCGTGCCAGCGGGCCTACGTGCACCTACTCGCAGCTCGACGCCGAAATGAGCGCCATTGCCGATCGCATGGCCGCCCACGAGTGGGGTGAGTCACGAGGCACGGGACCGGGTGCGTGGATGCGCCGGATCTGTCCGGACGGCACGGGCACGATCGCGTGGGTCGCGCAGGCAACGGTCGATCCGCGGGTGCTGGCGCAGCAGGCGTTCGATCAGACGAACGTGCCGCTGCCCGGCGTCGGCATGAACCCGGGCCCTCCCAACGACCTGGTCGTGAACATGGCCACGTGGTTGTGGGTCGAGAACTTCGGCCCGGTCGGCGCGTCGGCCTCGGCCGGACCGGTGACGGTCACGGTGACGGCTTCGCCCGTGGCCGTGCGCTGGTCGATGGGCAACGGCGACGTCGTCGTCTGCAATGGGCCCGGCACTCGCTACGACACGTCCCGACCCGCGGAGGATCAGCGGACTGGCTGTTCGTACACCTACCGCCGTTCGTCGGCGTCGGCACCATCGGGCACGTTCGTCGTGCAGACGAGCGTGACTTGGGACGTGACGTGGACGGCGTCGGGCATCGCCGCCGGCGGCTCCCTCGGGCCCTTGAGCCGGACCACCTCGACACCGGTACGGGTGTCCGAAGTCCAGACCGTGAACCAGTAGGAGCCGATCGGAGGAAGCGCCGTGGTTGCCACCAGGACACCGTCAGCGGTTAGCGGAAACGGCGTGAAGCCGCCTCGCGCACCGGAGCGAGCACCGCTCCCGCCCGGTGTCACCCAGCGGTGGACTCGGCGCAATCGCACCCGCGCAGCCGCCGGTCTGGTCCTGCTGGTGGTGTGCTCGCTCGGGGTCGGCGTGGCGTTCTCGAATGCCGCACAACGCACGCCAGTCCTCGCTCTGGCCAGCACGGTCCGCGCCGGCCAGCAGATCACCGACGCAGACCTCCGCGAGGTGCTGGTCGGATCACCGCCAGCGGGCTCGACCGTCGCATCGAGCGGACGGGACGGTGTCGTCGGTCGAACAGCGTCAGTCGACCTGCCCGCAGGAGCTCTGGTGGCGCCTTCGATGGTCACGTCCGGTCCTGCCTCCGCCACGGGCAGGGCGGTGATCGGAGCGAGCCTCCGAGACGGCCAGTTCCCCGCCGAGCTCGTCGCCGGTGACCGGGTGCAGGTCGTGGTGCTCCCGTCGGAGACTGCTACCGGCGACGTGAGCTCGCCGTCGGCGCCGATCGACGCCACCGTGGTCGGCATCCGTCCCCTGGATCAGGGCGGGGTGTCGGTGTCGCTCGCTGTCGATCCGTCGGACGCTGCGGATCTCGCCGTCGCCGGGGCCCGGTCGCGCCTCTCGCTGGTGCTGGCGCCATGACCGCCATCGCCGTCTTCTCGGTGAAGGGGTCGCCTGGCGCGACGACCACCGCACTCGCGCTGTCGGCTGCGCTCGCGACGCACGGCAGCCGGCCAGCACTGTTGGTCGAAGCCGATGGCGCAGGCGGCGACCTCCCTCCGCTCCTCGGACGACCGATCGACCCTGGCATGGCCAGCCTCGCCGCCGCATCGCGGCACGAAGCCTCCCGCCTCGACCTCGAACACCACCTCCAGCCGCTCCCGACCGGCGGCAGCGTCCTGGTGGGATCAACCGACCCGATCGAGGTTGCGGCCAACCTGGCCACGCTGGCTCGGCGCCTACCCGACGCCGCGCGCGCCGGGGGCTATGACGTCGTCGTCGATGCCGGACGACTTGCCCCGAGCTCGCCGGCCTGCGCGCTCGCGGAGAGCGCGGATGTCGGGCTCCTCTGCCTGCGTGAGACGGTGCCGGCAATCGAAGCGGTCGCGGTCCGCCGGGAGTGGCTCACCGGCCTGCTCGGCAGCCGCATCGAACTGGTCCTGCTCGGCGACGGCCACTACGGAGATGCTGCGATCACGGCAGCGACAGGATTCCCCGTCGCGGGACGCCTGCCCCGCGATCACCGGGCCGTGCCGCCACTTCACGGAGGGCCCGGGGCGTCGCCGGCACGATCACATCTCGTTCGGGGCGCCCGCAGCCTCCTCGATTCATTGACGGCACGGCTCGTCGAGGCATCCGCATGACCGCGGTCAACGACTCCTCCAGGCTGGTCGACGAAGGGCTGGTGCGCCGGCTGCGCACGGTCGTCGCCAGCGAGCTGTCGCGTCACGTCGGCGAGGCCCTGCGATCGGCCGGTCGGCGTCTGGACCAGGACGATCAGGGGGTCCTGGCCCGCAAGCTGATCGACGACCAGCTCGAACAGCTCGCTCGTGACCGCGCGGCCGCGGGTGATCCGGGGCTGTCGGAGGCGGAGGAGGGGGCGGTCGCTCAGGCGGTCTTCGACCGGATCTTCCAGCTCGGCCGGCTGCAGCCGCTCATCGAGGACGAGCGGATCATGAACATCACTGCGAACGGCTGCGACCAGGTCTTCGTCGAGCGTGCCGACGGTACGAAGGTCGAGGCCGACCCGATCGCCGGCTCCGATGGCGAGATGATCGAGCTCCTCCGGGAGATCGGACGTCGCTACGGCCTGTCCGAGCGCGAGTTCAACCCGGCCCGTCCGCAGCTGAACCTCCAACTCCCGGACGGTTCCCGTCTCTTCGCAGTGGCGTGGGTGTGCGATCGCCCAGCGTTGTCGATCCGCCGTCACCGGTTCATGAAGGTCACCCTCGACGACCTCGTAGGGCTCGGTGCCATCGACCGCGGCCTGCACGGTTTCCTCGCCGCCGCGGTCCGGGCTCGCAAGCAGCTCATGATCGCCGGCGCCACCGGCGCCGGGAAGACCACGCTGCTCCGGGCACTGGCTTCGGAGATCCCGCCCGGCGAGCGCATCGTGACCATCGAGACCGAGCTCGAGCTCGGTCTGAACCGCTACCCCGAGCTCCACCCAGACTGCGTCGCCCTCGAAGCTCGCGAGGCCAACGTCGAGGGTGTCGGCGAGGTCACGGCCGCTGAGCTGGTACGGGCGTCGCTGCGGATGAACCCCGACCGGGTCATCGTCGGCGAGGTCCGCGGCGCCGAGGTCATCCCGATGCTCAACGCCATGAGCCAGGGCAACGAGGGCTCCATGTGCACCATCCACGCCGACGGTTCGGGGACGGTGTTCAACAAGCTCGCCCTCTACGCGCTGCAGTCCCCCGAGCGGCTCCCGATGGAGGCCACCAACCTTCTGGCCGCGTCGGCGCTCGACCTTCTCGTCTACATCGCCAAGACCCGCAACGGCCGATTCGTCGCCTCGGTCCGCCAGGTCGTCGCCGCTGACGGCCGCCAGGTGGTGACCAACGAGCTGTACCGGCCGGCGGCCGACGGCCGCGCCGTGCCCGGCATGCCGATCCCAAGGGGCTTGCTCGAAGACCTGTGCGCCGAGGGCTACGACCCGGCCCTGCACGAGAACCCGGAGGGGTGGTGGACGTGACCCTGCTCGTCGTCCTCTTCGTCGCCGGCGCACTGGTCGGCGTGTGGCTGCTCATCCCCGTGCGCCCGAGCGCGGATGACCGCACCTCACGCCGGACGCGCTACGACCGGCGACGCCTCGCGGGGCTCCGCCGGCGGTTGGTGTTCGCTGCCGCGGCCGGATTCGCAGCCGCAGTGCTCACTCGATGGCCGGTCCCGACCGTCGGGATCGCCGCGCTCGGCTGGTTCGCTCCGGAGGCTCTTCGGCTCCAAGGCCATGAGGGACCGGGAGACAGCGCGGACCGAGGCGATCGCAGCGTGGACCGAGATGCTGCGCGACACGATCACCGGCGCCCACGGCCTGGAGGAGGCGATCATGACCTCCGCCGCGGTCGCTCCCGAGCCTCTCCGCCGGGAGGTCGTCGACCTCGCCGTCCGGCTCGAACGCCAACCGCTCACGGGTTCGCTCGAAGCGTTCGCGGAGGACCTCGCCCACCCGACCGCCGATCTCGTCGTCGCCGCGCTTCGCCTGGCCTCCGAAGGCGCCGTCGGTGACCTCGCCGAGTTGCTCGGCACACTCGCCGTCTCGGCCCGCGACGAAGCCGGCATGCGCCTTCGCGTCGAAGCGGCGCGGGCGCGCCTGCGGACCGCCGTGCGGGTCATCACTGGGTGCACCCTGGCCACCGCGCTCGGTCTGCTTCTGCTCAACCGTCCCTATCTCGCCTTCTATGGCACGCCCGCGGGCCAGGCAGTCCTCGCCGTCGTCGCCGGACTGTGGGCGGCGTCGCTGGTGTGGCTCGGCCGCATGGCCGACTTCGTCACCCCCGAGAGGTTCCTGGCCACCCGCACCACCGAGCCCGCGGCATGACCATCGCCCTTCTCCTCGGCGCCGGGATCGCCGCCGGTCTGTGGCTGCTCGCCACCGGCCTCGCCCCCACGCCGGTCCCGCTCGACCGCGCCCTGGCCGAGATCCACCGGCGCCGCCCCGCCATGGCACCCGCGCCCTCGTCGGCTCAGTCGCTGCTGGCCCGGCTCGTCGGCCGGCCTCTTGTCGACACGCCGGTCGGCCGTCGCCTCACGGGCAGCGTCGCCGCCGACCTGCGCATCACCGGCACCACGCCCGCCGAGCACCTCGCCAGCCGCGTCGCCCTCGGTCTCACCGGCCTGCTGTGGGCTCCGCTCACCGCCACCCTCATGGCCGCCGGCGGCGTTCACATCGGCGCGGTGTTCCCGCTGTGGATCTCCCTCGCCCTCGCCCCGGTCGGGTTTCTCTACCCGGGCATGGCCCTGCGGACCAAGGCCATCGAGCAGCGCCGCAACTTCCGCCACGCCTTCTCCGCGTTCCTCGACATCGTGTCGGTCAGCCTCGCCGGCGGCCGCGGCGTCGAGTCCGCCATCCACGCTGGCGCAGAGTCCGGTCACGGCTGGGCGTTCACCGAGCTGCGTCGCTCCCTGCTCGAAGCACGTCTGCGCGGCGAGACCCCCTGGGCCGGCCTCGCCCGCCTCGGGGAAGAGCTCGCCGTCCCCGAGCTGGGCGAGCTCGCCGCGTCCGCTTCCCTTGCCGGCTCCGAAGGTGCACGCGTCCGGACATCGCTTGCGGCCAAGGCCCGCACCCTGCGACTGCGCGGACTCACCGAGATCGAGACGGCCGCGCAGTCGGCCAGCGAACGCATGTCACTTCCCGTCGTCGGCTTGATGCTCGGGTTCATCGTCTTCCTGGCCTGTCCCGCCCTCAACCAGGTCCTCACCGGCCTCTGACCGCAACACCGCCTCACAAGGAGAAGCCACGCCCATGCCGCTCCAAGCCACCATCGCCGCCGCCGTCGCCTGGGCGCGCGCCATCGGCGCGCGCGCCTCCCGCGACGAACGCGGCTCGGTCACCGAGACCGTGATCCTCGTCGCCGTCTTCGCTGCGCTGGCCATCGCCGTCGGGGCCATCATCGTCGTGAAGGTCACCGACAAGGCCAACAGCATCCCCACCCAGTGAGCCGACCCGACCGGACGCGACGTCGCTGCCACGGCGAAGAAGGCATCGCCACCACCGAGGCAGTGCTCGTCACCCCCGTGCTGCTCCTTCTGGTGATGACCGTCGTCCAGTTCGGTCTCTGGTACCACGCGCAACACGTCGCGACCGCCGCCGCCGAAGAGGGTGCCCGCACCGCCCGGGCGGAACAGGGCGTCGCCAGCGCTGGGCAGGCTCGAGCCGAGGCGTTCCTCGACCAAGCCGGACCCACCATCGTTCAGGACCGCGTTGTCGACGCCGCCCGCACCATCGACACGGTCACCGTGACGGTCCGCGGAACCGTGGTGGCGGTCATCCCAGGACTCCACCTCTCCGTTGACGCCACCGCCACCTCGCCCGTCGAACGTTTCGTCGCGGACACGGACCAGCCATGAGCGCGCCGCGCCGTGCCGAGCGCGGCAGCTCCTCGATGGAGCTCGTCCTCATCACGCCGGCCATCCTCGTGCTGCTGCTCTTCGTCGTCGCCGGCGGGCGTCTCGTCCTTGCCCGGGAGCGCGTCGACGCCGCGGCCCGCGACGCCGCCCGCGCCGGAACCATCGCCCGCAGCGCGGCCGCCGCCCAAGCGGACGCCACGAAGGCGGCCGAAGCTCGACTCGCGGACGCCGGCGTCACCTGCGGAACGCTCGACGTCAAGGCCGACGTGACCGACTTTCGCCCCGGCGGGACGGTGACCACGACGATCACGTGCACTGTCGATCTCGGCGATCTCACCCTGCTCGGCGTCCCCGGCAGCCGCACGATCACCGCTGTGGCCGCCGAAACCGTCGACACACTCCGAGGTGTTGCGCCGTGACCAGGACCACGCGGACCCGAGACGAGCGCGGAACGGTCACCGCCTTCGTTGCAACGATGACCGTGACGCTGCTCGTCGTCGCCGGCCTGGTCATTGACGGCGGGTACACCCTCGCCGCCCGGCGTCGCGCCTTCAACGAGGCCAACTCCGCCGCCCGCGCCGCCGCTCAAGCGATCGACGAGACCACCTTGCGCAGCACCGGCGACGTGCGCCTGCGCCCCGAAGAGGCTCGGCGAATCGCCGAGACCCACCTGAGCGAGGCAGGCATGACGGGCACCGTGACCGTCAACGCCACCGCGGTGACCGTCCACGCCGTCACGACCCAGCCGATGACCATCCTCGGGATGATCGGCATCGGTCCGCTCACGGTCGAGGCCGACGGCACTGCCCGCACCGTCCAGGGCGTCCAAGCCGGAGGTGACACATGACCCGCAGTCGAATCGCCGAGGTGGCTCGCAGCCTGGCCGCCGGTGTCGTGCTCCTCGTCCTCGTTGTCGCACCCCCGATCGTTCTCGCTCGCCTCGTCGGCTCGCCGCTCCCACACAACCCCAACCTCGACGACATCACGCACTCGCTCCGCGGCACACCGATCTCGGATCAGGTCCTGCTGAAGACCCTGGCCATCGCCGGGTGGATCGGCTGGAGCAACGCCCTCGCCTGCGTCGCCTCCGAACTGGTCGCCTGGAAGCAGCAGCGCGTCGCCCGCCACGTCCCGCTTGGCGGCTTGCTCCAACCGCTCATAGCGCAACTCGTGCTGAGCGTCGGCATCCTGCTCACGACCGCGCGCACCCTCACGCCGACCGCGTCACCCGCAGCGATCCCGCTTCCCGTCACGGCGCTGGCCGTCGCAGCCCAGGATGTCCCGACCACCGCAGCGCCGACCGCCACGCCAGCGCCGGAGCTTCCGAGCTGCGTCGTGCAGCGCCGCGACTCGCTCTGGGTTCTCGCTGAACGCCACCTCGGCGACGGAATGCGATGGCGCGAGATCTACGAGCTCAACCAGGGGCTGCCGCAACCAGGTGGCCGTAGCCTCCACGACCCCAACCTCATCCTCCCTGGCTGGAAACTTCGACTGCCGCCGGATGCGATCGACCTCCCCGCCGGCGCCGCACCGGTTGAGCCCGCAGCAGTCCCCGCTGGTGCCGAGGCGGCACCGGTGGACGGTCCGTCGTCATCGACGCCGACCACCGAGTCTGCGGCTACGACGACCGGACCGACGACGGCTGCGACCGAGCCTTCCAACGGCCCGGCCAGCGCCGTCCCGCGTCCAGGCGACGCCACGGCTGACTCCGTCGATTCAGGCGACGAGGCGGATGACCACTTCCCAGTCCCTGCCGCACTTGCCGGTGCCACACTGCTCGCCGCCGCACTCGTCGTGAAGATCGACGCATTGCGCCGCCGTCAGATGCGACGGCGGCCGCCGGGCCACACCATCCCCTCCGCCCCCGCCCCGGCGGCCGACGCGGAACGGCTCCTCCGCGCCGCCGCAGCCACCGAACCGGCCTCACGACTGGACTTTGCCCTCCGCCTCCTCGCCAACCAACTCTCCGACGCGGCGATCAGCGACGCACGAATCGACAGCGTCCGCGTCGACGAGCAGGCGATCGAGATCCTCCTGACGCAGCCGACGGACGCGACGCCAGGGCCGTTCGACGTCGTTGGAAGCCGAGCCTGGACGCTTCCGGCTCGCGTCGCTTCCCCCGACCTCGAGGAGGTCGCATCGCGGCGGACATCACCCGCGCCGGCCCTCGTCACTGTCGGCAGGCTCGACGACGCCGACGTCCTCATCGACCTCGAGACCGCCTCGCTCACGATCACCGGACACCGCGCCACCGCACAACGAATCCTCTGGTCGATCACCGCCGAACTCGCCACCAGCCCGTGGGCTGACGACGTCGAGGTGCTCTACGTCGGTGCACCACCTGCGGGCCTGGCCGGCCTTGACCGCATCGAGACGGTGTCGACCATCGCGGCGGCGGGCGACGCCGTCTCCACCCGGAGCGCTGCCATCGACCGCGCGCTGACGAGCAGCGGCTACGACGACGCATGGTCGGCCAGGCTCGCCAACCACGGCGACGGCTGGCCGCCAACCATCGTGGTCATCGGGTCTGACCACGAAGCCGTCGACGTTCCCGGCGCCACGGTGGTCAGAGTCGCCGACCGTCCGAAGGCCGACGAGCGGGTGCTGGTGGTGGAAGAGCACGGTTGCACCCTCCACCCCCCTGGGCTTCGCCTCGCGCTCCCAGGCCTCCCCGCCGAGCTCATCGAGCTGGTTGAGCAGTTGGTTGCGACGGCGCTCACCGACGACCCGGGCCCCGAGATCGACCTGCGCGTCCCCGAACCGGCCCAGTACGTCACCACGCCCGACGTCGATGGCGAAGCGGTCGTCAGCGCCGAGACCGAAGGACGCATCCTCGTCCGAGTCCTCGGCCCGGTCGTCATCGACGGGGCACCGCCGATCAACCGGCGACGGGTGAAGGAGTTCATCGTCTACCTCGCCCTCCATCCCGATGGCGTCACCGACCAACAGATCGCCGCCGCCCTCTGGCCCGGCGACACGCCGACCCGAGCGGCGTTCAACCAGACCGTCACCCGTGCCCGAGCGGCGCTCGGCGACGGACCCGATGGCCAGCCCTACGTGGGCTACGTCAACCAGGGCCTCTACAGGCCCAGCCCCTACCTGCTGTGCGACGCGATCCTGCTCGAGCAGGCGGCCGCGACCGGGGCGACGATCGACGGCATCGAGCTGCGGGGTCAACCGTTCGCTGCCAGTCCAGGGTTCGAGTGGGCCTACGTCGAGGGCCACGCCTACCGGGCGTCCGCCCTCGTCGAACGACTACAGGGGAGCGCGGGGCAGACCTAACCGATCGGTTCGCTCTCGATCGCCTCGCCCGAGCTGTCCGCCACTGCTGGGGGGTGGGGTCGGCATCGGAAGCGACCTGACGGCCAGCAGACGCTGCCGACTCACGGCCATCTCGTCACGCGGGGCTGGCCGTGAGCAGCACGGCAGCCCTGAGGGTACCGACCTCGGTTACACGTGAAGCAGCTCCGCCGTATGGACCTGCACGGCCCGGCGACCAAGACTCTCCTGGGGGCGACGACACCTCAGCGCGACGCGCTGGTATAGACGATGTGTGCACCGATTTCCGCTGTGGACAGTCGGTCCCTTATTCCTGCTCGGCGCCGCAGTCGGCGATGAGTATCGGGCTGCCTCGCTCGTGATCGGCGTCGTGATGACGGTGCTGCTCACTGTCCCGCACGTCCGCTCATGGTTCGTCTCCGACGACGAGCTCGCGGCACTCAACGAGCGTTGGCGCCGTGGCGAGGAGGAGCTTCGTCTAATGCGGGAGATGCAGGCTCGTCGCGAGCCACCGGCAACGGACGATCCGCCCGAAGGATGACCTTAGGCAAAAGCCTCCGCCCACGCCGAGGTGTCCTCAATCGCCGGAGGGATGAGACGGCCTACAGCCACGCGCGGCAAGATTTGTGAAGTGGTTACGAGCGAGGGATGCGATGCGTGGTTCTCAGACGGGCCCAGGGTGATCGGGAATCCCGAGCTGCTTCCGAGCCAGGTGTGGAGGTTGGCACTCAACGACGCCGCGATTGGTGCCCATCGAACGATCCTCTTCGTCTTCCCCGGTCGGTCGGTGACGGGCAACGAAGCCTCGTCCTGGGTGCCCGGCACGACAATCGATGCGCACGATGAGGTCGAAGACTTTGGCGACCTGATCCACGCTGCGAACTCAGGCGAAGTACGTGGGCTTCACCGAGTCGCCATCTGGCCCGATGAACGGCCTCGTGAGGTGAGCGCAGCACTCCTCCGGCACGAACTTGAGCACTCGCGCCAGTACGAGCTCCATGGGACTACAGCCCGAGACCTGTTCTTAGATGCGATCAACGTCCTAGTCGAACACGCCGGCGAGGTCGAGGGCGCGGGGGTGCTCTACCAACACATCCCGATGGAGCGGGACGCAGATGCGGCAGCCTCGGGCCTCGTCCGTCGAGCCTTCAGCGACGCCGCAGCCGACATCCACGTGGAAGACCACTGGCCGCTCCTCGCACCCAACGGGCACTCGCCTGATCCGGTCACGATCCGCTCCCGGATGCAGCAGTTCGTTGAAGCCGACGGCCGAGAACTGGCGAAGAGATTCGCTCTGGGCATCCGGGCTGGGGCCGACCCGAAGCAGTTTCGTCGACCGTTCATCTAGCTTCGGCACCTGCGTCACGGGGACCCACGGCGAGCTGAGGTCACGTTCGTCGGCGTACGGTGCAACTCCTCCGATTACGGTCGCCTGTTCCGTGGACCGTCCCCAACCGCCGGATCTGGGCCCAGGCGGCAGTGGTCAAAGGGAAGTGGCGAGCTCCAGCGTTCAGCCGACTGCGGGCTGGATCGACGGTCCAGCGACCGGTGCGTGGATGGCGGCGAGCTTCTGTTGTTCCCGGCAGACCCCGGTGTCGCCACCCGGATCAGACGGTCTGATGCTCAGCCGGCGACACGCCGCACGGCCTGCACCCGAGCGGGGTGCAGCGGGCGGACGCTGACGACGTCGCCGGTGCGGGGGGCGACGATGACGTGGCCGGCGCCGGCGTAGATGGCGACGTGACCCATCTCGATGGTCTGGCCGCCCCGGATGCTGCGGGTGAACACGAGGTCACCGGGCCGTAGCTGGTCGACGGCGACGGGGACGCCGGCGTTGATCTGTCCGGCGGTGGTGCGGGGGAGCGTCACCCCGGCTTGCGCGTAGGCCCACTGAACGAGGCCGCTGCAGTCGAGTCCGACGCCGGGGGTCGTGCCGCCCCACAGGTAGGGGACGCCGAGTTGGGTCAGTGCGGCAGCGACTGCGGCCCCCCCGGCACCGGCGGCGCCGCGACTCGGCGCGTCGGGTGAAGGTCCGCCGAGCCCGTACTCGGTCGCCTTCTGAACGACGTCGTCGACGTAGGCGTCGCTGCGGTTGTAGCGGAGGATCGCGGCGCGGATGTCGTCGAGTTCGTCGGCGCCGCCGCACAGGTAGCGGGCGGCGGTGAAGATCGCGTCCCACGCGTTGTTCGGGTCGGGCGTCGCGCCGGGCGGCCGGTCGGGGGCGAGGACCGCCCACGCCGCGAACGTCGTGGTGAGGAACTGCATGGGCCCGACGGCGTGAGCCCAGCCGTCGGATGATGTCGGATCGGCGATGCCGGCGAAGCCGGGTCGACCGTCGATGGCGGGCCCGATGATGGGCGGGGTGACCTGCCCCGTTGCGGGGTCGGCTCGCCCGCTGGCGTGGTGCGACTCGACCCATCCGATGCCGGCGAGGACCTGCCAGGGCAGGCCGGGGCAGGTCGTGGCCGCCGTGGTGTAGACGGGCAGGAGGCCGGCCGGGATCTCGGCGACCGCGGCGGCGCTGGGTGCCGAGTCGGTGGCCATCGGTCCGCTGACGACGGCAGCCAGCGCGACGGGGGTGCCGAGGACGAGCGTCGCAGCGACGCCGAGCGCTTTCAGCACGTCGGCGCGACGAGAGCGCAGGGTGCCACGCCCCGATACGGCCACGACGAATCGGGTTTCGCGACAAGCGGAACCTCGGTTCGGGTTGTTGTCGCGATCGGGGTTGTTCCGTGGCCGTATCAGGCGCGTTGGCGACACCGACAGATGGGTCGCCCCGACCGCGGGGAGCGTTCCAGTGACCTTCGCTCTCGTCTTCCGGCTGCTCGGCGATGTGGACGTGACGCCCACCAGCGACGGCATGCCCGGAGCCGAGCTGATCCAGCAGCTGTTGAACTGGCTCGCCCAGGTGGCCCTGTGGGGCTCGCTCGGATCGATCCTCGCCGGCGCCGCGGTCTACGGCATCGGCCAGAACACGAACCACGCGGCCAACGCCTACCGGGGCAAGCAACTCGCAGCGGCGGGAGCGATCGGCGCGATCCTCGCCGGTCTCGCTCCGACGATCATCAACCTGCTGTTCCGGGCAGCGTCGTGATGAGCGCCGCCTCGCGCATCGAACGTCGGCGGCTCCGCGGAGCATGGGTGGTCGTGGCCGTCGCGCTCGCGGTCGCCTTCCTCGCTGGCCTCGCGGTCAGCCGAGGCAATCCGGGCGGAAGCGCCCGAGCTGTGCCGCACGCCTCACCGGCTGCCGATGAGCCCGACATCGAGCGACGGCCGGGCCCGTCCGCCGTGGTCGACGGAGCCCCTGCTGGCTTCGTGCGCACACCGGACGGCGCCGTGGCAGCGGCGGCAGCGTTCGTCACGACCGGCCAAGCGCTCCTCGACGTCGACCCGTTGGCAGCCGAGAAGGCGGTTCGCCAGATGGCGTCGATCGCCGGAGCCGATCGCCAGGTCGGCGATGCGTTGGAGGACCTGGCGGGCCTGCGCGAGGCATTGCGCTCTGGCTCAGGACCGATCGTGTTCCGCCAGGGCGTGCTGGCCACTCGCCTCGTCGCCTCGACCGATGTGGCAGCGACGGTCGAGGTGTGGAGCGTCGGCGTGCTCACCCGGCGAGGGATCGCACCACCGCAGGCCAGCTGGCGCACTTCCCGGCTCGAGCTGGTGTGGGAGCGCGGCGATTGGCACATCGACCGCGAGACCGTCGAACCCGGACCCGCTCCCGCCCTCGACGACTCCGCCGTCCCGGCGACCGCCGATCACATCGTCAGCGCCCTCGACGGCTTCCAGCCGGTCAACGTCACTCCGCTCCCACAGCAGGAGTCGGGCTCGTGACCGGGCGACCGGGCGTGCTGGCCGACGTACCCAACCCGATCAACGTGATCACCGACGGGCTCGGCTCGATCGGCGGCTGGGCCTTCGACAAGGTCGCCGACGGCATCGCCAGCTGGGTCCTCGGTGCCGTCGACTTCTTCGTGACCGGATCCATCGACTTCCTCCGCACCTCGTCGACCCCGAACCCGACCGCGGCTTGGTTCGCAGGAACGGACTCGCCCTACGCCGCGGTCCGCAACCTCGCCGGACTGCTCCTCGCCGCCTTCATCTTCCTCGGCGTCGTCCAAGGCCTGCTCCACGGCGACACCACCGGCATGATCCGCCGCGTCGCCGGCGGCGTCCCCGCGGCGGTGGCCGGCATGGTGCTCACCACAACCGTCGTCGGGCACCTCCTCGCCCTGACGGACGCCATGTCCGACGCGGTCCTCGCCCACACCGACGATCAGGCCCTTCACTTCCTCTCCGGCTTCGGCGCCACCGCGACCTCCGCGACCGGCGGCTTCGCCGCCGTGCTCCTCGGCCTCGTGGCCGCCGCTGCCGGGCTGTTCTTGTGGATCGAGCTCATCGTCCGCGCCGCGCTCGTCTACGTCCTCGTCGCCATCTCCCCACTGGCGTTCGCCGCCATCGTGTGGCCGTCGACCCGCAACGCACTCCGACGCACCGTCGAGCTGCTCCTGGCCGTCGTCTTCTCCAAACTCTTCATCTGCATCGCGCTCGCCATCGGCGTCGCCGCCCTGTCCGGCGCCGGGACCGCCGGCACGTCGAGCGCACCGGGCGGAGAGGGGTTCGCCTCGAACGCAGGCGCATCCGCCGGTGGACTGCTCGTCGGCGCGGTGCTGCTCGGACTCGCCGCGTTCTCCCCGTTCATCCTCCTCAAGGTCGTCCCGATCGCCGAGTCCGCCGTCGTCGCCCAAGGCATCTCCCACGCCCCCGCCCGCGGCGCCCAGGCCGGCATGTCGACGGTGAACTCGGCGTCCAGCCTTCGCCGTCTCGCCGGCGGTCACGGCGACAGCGCGTCGAGCACCACGGGCCCGGGCCCCGGGGGCGCGGCACCGACGACGTCAACCGGCGCAGCAGCGGCCGGCGGGTCCGGAACTGCCGGTCACATTGCCGGCGGCGCCGGAAAAGGGAGCGCGGCGGCGGGCGCAGGCACCGCTGGCGCCAGCCCAGCGGTCGGAGCTGCCGCCGCAGTGAAGGCCGGCAGCGCCGTGTCCACCAAGGTCGCCGGCGCAGCCGACCAGGCGGGCGACACCGCCCGCCGGCACGCCGGCTCAGACAATGGAGACGGCGACCGATGACGGTTCCCGCGTCCGACACCCGGCCGACGTCGCGCGTCTACCGGCTCGCCCCGCTCGACCGCACCGGCGTGCTGCTCGGCCTGAGCGCCACACAGTGCCTCCTGCTCGGACTCGGTGTGTTCGCCGCCGGCGCCGCTCTCCAAGCGCAGCTCCCCGCGCCAGCGGTGGCGGCACCGATCCTGGTCGCGGTCACCCTCGGGTTCGCCACCTGGGCCGGAACACCGCTGCACCAGCTCCTCCCATCCCGCTTCCGCTACCTCCTCGCCGCCGGCGTCTGGCAAGCCCGCCTCCCACTCCTGCGAGGTGACCCCTCGACCGTGGCGGCGGAGTGGCCGCCGTTCCTCGCCGGCATCGACCTCGTCGACCACGACGGCCTCGGCGTGATCGTCGACCGCCGCGGTCGGCTGCTCACGGGAACCGTCGCCGTGTCCGGCCGCGAGTTCTCCCTCGCCGAGCGAGGTGAGCAGGACCGGATCCTCGATGGCTGGGGCGAGGTCCTCAACGGCTTCTGCCGCGAACGCGGCGCCATCTGCCGCGTCCGGGTCACCGAGTGGGCCGGCCCGGCCGGCACCCTCGACCTCGACGAGCCCCTTCCCGACGGCACCACGAGCGTCCGCCCCGAGCTCGTCGCCGCCTACCGGGAGCTGCTCGCCGAGGCCGCGCCCACCGCGGTGCGCCACGACGTCCTCATCTCGGTCAGCGTCGACACCCGCCGCATCCGAGGGAATCGCCGGTCCCCGAGCAGCGGCGGCGGCCTCGACGTGCTGCGCGCCGAGCTCGCCGGTCTCTCCAGCCGCCTCGACGCCGCCGGCTTCAACTGCAGCCGCCCGCTCGACGTGCACACGCTCGCCAAGGCGATCCGCAGCCGACTCGACCCCACGGTCCTCCAGCGCGACGGCCGACCCGGGACGCTTGCCGAAGCAGCGGGCCTGGCGCCGTGGAACGCGGGACCGCTCTCCGTTGAGACCGAGCTCCGTCACCTCCGGGCGGACGGATCGGTCCATCGCGCCTACTGGGTCGCCGAATGGCCCCGCCTCGACCAAGGGCCGAACTGGCTCGAACCGCTCCTGCTGCACGCGGGCGGCGTTCGCACCTTCGCGCTGCACTACGAGCCCGTCGCTCGGTCCCGTTCGCAGCGAAAGGTCGACCGGGACTCGACCCGGCTCGCCGCCGACGAGGAGCACCGCTCGCGCGCCGGGTTCCGGGTCGGCGCCGCCCACCGCCGCGCCCAGTCAGCGGTCGCCGAACGCGAGGCCGACCTCGTCGCCGGCTTCTGCGAGCTCGAGTACGCAGGCTTCGTCGTCGTCACCGCCGCCGACCTCGACGCTCTCGAGCGGTGCTGCGCCGAATACGAGCAGGCCGCCGCCCAGATCGGACTCCAGCTCCGCCCGCTCGACGGCTCCCACGACCTCGGCGTCGCCTGCACCCTCCCCATCTCCCGTGGCATCGCGTTCCGCTGGAGCAGCCTGTGAGCGCCGGCCGCCTCCTGACGCGGCTGGTGCAGCGCGGCCTGACCGTGCCGCGCCATCAGGCGACCACCGCGCACCTGTGCTCGGTGTTCCCGCTCGTCGCCGAACCTGGGCCCGCGGGCGGCGGCCCCTACCTGGGCACGAACGTGCTGGCCGGCGGCAGCGCGTTCCGGTTCGACCCGTTCACCGCCTACGCGGCCGGGCTCATCACCAACCCGAACATGCTCATCTGCGGCGAGCCTGGAACCGGGAAGTCCGCCACCGCCAAGTGCTTCGTGAACCGGGCGTGCGGGGTCTTCGGCCGCTGGGTCGCCGTCGTCGACCCCAAGGGCGAGTACGCCGAGCTCGCCGCCCACCTCGGTCTCGACCACATCCGTCTCCGCCCTGGCGGGACGGTCCGCCTCAACCCGCTCGACCCCGGCCCCGTCGAAGGGCTCGCTGACCGCGACGAGATCGCCCGCCGCCGCGCCCAGATGGTCGCCGCTCTCCTCGGCTGCTTGCTCCGCCGGGACCTGTCGCCGCTGGAAGATGCCGCGCTCGGCTGGGCCTGCGCCCACCTCGACGACGGCCACCGTCGCCGGCCGGCGACCCTCGGCGACCTCGCCGCCGTCCTCGCGCAACCGACCGAGACGATGGGGCAACGGGCTCGGTGCAGCGTCGACGACCTCGGCCGCCAGCTCCAACCGCTCACCTACGGGCTCGGCAAGCTCCTCGACCGCTCGCTCAAGGGCATGTTCGACGGGCCGACCAACGTCGACCTCGACTGGGACGGCCCCGGCCTGGTCATCGACCTGTCTGCGGTCCACCAGGACCCCGACGCGCTCGCTGTCGTCCTCGTGTGCGTCACCGCGTGGCTCCAAGCCGCCCTCGCCCGCCCAGATGGACCGCCGCGCATCCAACTCCTCGACGAAGCGTGGGCGCTGCTCGCGTCGGAGCGGACCAGCCGCTACCTGCAATCGTGCTGGAAGCTCGGCCGCTCCTACGGCGTCGCCAACGTCGCCGTCGTCCACCGCCTCTCCGACCTGCGCGCCCAAGCCGACGACGGCACCGCCACCGCCAAGGTCGCGGCCGGTCTCCTCGCCGACACGCAGACCCGCGTCCTGTTCCGTCAAGCGTCCGACCAGGTCGACGACGCGCAGCGGCTCCTCGGCCTCACGACAACGGAGGCGGCGGTGCTGGGTCGGCTCTGCCGAGGGCGGGCCATCTGGAAGACCGGTGGCCGCACCGCCGTCGTCCAGCACACGATCGGCCGGTCAGAGACCTTCTGCGACACCGACCTGCGGATGGCGGCAGCATGAGCGCCCCCGGTGGCGCCGACCGCCAGCAGGCCCCGGTGGGCATCGGCGTCTTCGGATGGGCCGTCGTCGTGTTCGGCGCCCTCGTCGTCTCGGTGTGGGCCGGTGCCGCAGCGGCAGCCGCCATCACCGGTCACGACGCCAGCGCAGTGCGTGTCGACATGGCCGGCGAGGCCCTCCTCCGCCTGCCGTCCCGTCTGAGCCGCCCGGCATCGGCGTGGGCCGCGCCGGCCGACGCGGCGCTGCCCGGTCCCGCCCTCTACTGGGCGTGCCAGACCCTTGTCGTGGCCGCCCTTGCCGGCTCGGCGTTCGGGTTCTGGAAGCTGTGGCGCTTCGTCGGCTCCGACCGGCCGCGGCCGTTCGGGGTCGATGCCGAGGCCGGGTTCGCGCAGCGCGGCAAGGACCTCGCCCGCGTCATGGTCACGGAGCCGACCGCCGGGCGCGTCACGGTCGGCCGCTGCGGCCGCCACCTCGTCGCCACTGAGGTCGACGCCTCGCTCGCCGTGATCGGGCCGTCCGGCTGCGGCAAGACCGCCGGCTTCGCCATCCCCGCGCTGCTCGAGTGGTCCGGGCCGGTGATCGCCACCTCGGTCAAAGCCGACCTGATCGACGCCACCATCGCCCATCGACGCGGAGCGGGCCGGGTGTGGGTGTACGACCCGACCGGCTGCACCGGCCTGCCCTCGGCAAGGTGGTCGCCGCTGCAGGCGTGCCGCACCTGGGCCGGCGCGATGCGCATGGCCGCGTGGATGGCCGAAGCGGCCCAGCCCCGCAACGACACCGTCGCCGACGCCGACTACTGGTACTCCCAGGCCCGCAAGGGACTCGCCCCCTACCTCCACGCCGCCGCCGTCACCCGCCAGCCGATGGCGACGGTCATCCGCTGGATCGACACCCAAGAAGAGGACGCCGTCGCCAAGGCGCTGCACACTGCGGCGCGCGTCGACCCCGACACCGGCGAGATACGCAGCGCCACCCCCGGCGCCCGGCTCGACGAGCTCCGCCACCACTCCATCGAGATCGCCCGCGACCTCTACCGCCAGCACGCCGACCCCGACCTGGCCAACAAGCCCTTCGACCAGTGGCCCCAGCCATGGCGGGACAAGGTCGAGAACGCCATCCAGTGCGAGTGGCTGCTCGACAACGGCGGCGCCATCCCTGCCGACCCGTTCGCCCCGCTGAACGCAGCGAAGGCGCTGTGGGGCAAGGAGCCACGCCTCAAGGGATCGGTGTTCGCCACCATCGAGAACGTCCTCGCCGGCTGGGCTGACCCCACCGTCACCGCCTCCGCCGACCTCGGCGACGACCACGCGGACGTCATCGACCTCGACGCCTGGCTCGCCGGCGATAACACCATCTACGTCGTCGCCACCCCCCACGAACAGGCCCGGCTCCGGCCAGTCCTCACCGTGCTCGTCCAGCAGGCGGTCCGCCGTGGCTACGACGTCGCCGCCGCCAACAAGGGCCGACTCGCGCACCCGGCGCTGGTGATGCTCGACGAGGCCGGGAACATCGCCCCGCTGCGCGACCTCCCCGCCTACGCGTCCACGGCCCGCAGCCACGGCATCACGCTCGTGACCGTCTGGCAGGACCTCGCCCAGATCAAGGCGATCTTCAACGACCGGGCCCGCACCGTCCTCAACAACCATCGGGCCAAGCTCTTCGGGTCCGGCATCGCCGATGCCGAGACCCTCGACTACGTCTCCAAGCTCCTCGGCGACGAGGCCCGGACCGAGCGAAACCTGTCGACCGATCTCGCCGGCGACCGGCGCAGCGTGTCGGAGCACACCACCTATCGGCGAGCCGCTGCCGCCGACGTCGTCCGCCGCATCCCCGCCGGCGACGGCGTCTTGATCTACGGCGCCGAGCTCCCCGCCCACGTCCGGCTCCGCCCCTGGTTCGACGACCCCGGCCTCTCGCACCGGGGCCGCCCTGCAGAGCAGCACCACGCGCCCACCGTCGAGGAGGTCTGACCATGCGCGTCTACCGAGGAGAACGAGACCCCGACGGCACCACCAGCGTCTGGGTCGACGACGAACGCGAACCGCCGACCCCAGCCGAGATCGCCGACCTGCTCGCCGACCTCCGCCCGCTCCGCGACTCGTGGAGCGACGACCCCGCCTGGGAGCTCGCCCGCGACGCCTGGATGGCCCGCAAGCACAACCTCCTCGCCCGCATCGAAGCCTCCAAGACACGCGACCGACGCCCACTGCTCCACCCTGGCACCGGCAGCGCCGACGGGTTCGACTGGGGGAGCAGCACCCCCGGGGCGACCGACCTCGCCCAAGCGCTCCTCACCCACCACCTCGGCCTCGATCCCACCGAGCCGATCGTCACCGCTTTCCGCGACAGCGTGATCGCCGGCTTCGACGGCGAGCGCCTCTACGCCCCTGCCAGCCTGATCGGCGCATGGGTCGCCG